>JACRCX010000097.1 GCA_016218815.1 Deltaproteobacteria bacterium | reverse complement strand
CCGCTCCCCCGCCGCCGCCGCCCCCCGCCGCCGCCGTGCCGTAGGCGACCGAATTTCGCGCAAAGCTCGCAAAGGGCCGCAAAGAACGCAAAGAGGGAAAGGCCAAGTTCGAGGAACCCTGCCTCCCTTGGCGCCCTTTGCGTTTCTTGGCGTGCTTTGCGCGAAATCCGGCCGGGGTTCACATCGCGGTGGCACTGACCCGGTTGCGCCCCGCTTCCTTCGATACGTAGAGCTGCTTGTCCGCCGCGTCCAGCAGCTCCGTCCGCTTGAGCCCCTTGCGCCCGACGGCCGTGACGATGCCGATCGAGATCGTGACCGGGATGCGGTTCCCCGCGTGCACGAACGGGAACGCCTCGACCCCCGCCCGCAGGCGCTCGGCCAGCGTCCGCGCGCCGTCGCCGTCGATCTGTCGCAGGATGATCGAGAACTCCTCGCCGCCGTGCCGGGCGACTACGTCCTCGGTGCGCACGCAGCCCCGCAGGTACGAGCCCAGCTCGAGCAGCAGATGGTCGCCGACCGGATGGCCGTAGCCGTCGTTGACCGCCTTGAAGTGGTCCACGTCGAGGATCAGCAGCGACAGCACGCTGCCGTGGCGCGCGGCGAACGTGACCTCCTGGTCGAGGCGCTGCTCCAGGTAGCGGCGGTTGAACAGGCCGGTGAGCGGGTCCTGCAACGCCCGCATCTCCAGGTCGTTGAGCAGGTCGTCCTCGGCCGCCGTGTAGTGCATGAAGCGCATCGGCGTGTGCCCGATCAGGATGCGGTCGCCGGCGCACAACGGACGGGGCTCCCGCCCCACGCGCTCGCCGTTGACGAGCGTCCCGTTGAGGCTCCCCAGATCCCGCAGCTCGAACTCGCCGTCGGGGCCCAGCACGATCTCGACGTGCCGCTGCGACACGCCCTCGTCCGGTACCGTCACGTCGCACCCCGACGCGCGGCCGAAGACCGTCGGCGCGCCGGTCAGCGCGATGCGCGCGCCCATGATCGGCCCGGCCAGGACGATCACGGTCGGCTTGGTCTCGCGGATCCGGTCGGCGGCCTTGGCGAACGACGTGTCGACCATCGGCACGGTCGGCGACGTCGACAACGGGCGGTCGGAGTCGCGCATCGCGCCGCCACCGCCACCTCCGCAACTCGATCCCTGCATCGCCTGTCCTCTCTCACGGCTCCATCTGCGCGACGAAGGCCTCCGGGCCCAGCCGTCGCCCCGTCACCTTCTCCACGAATTCGTCCCACCGCATCCGCTTGCCCGGCGCGAACACGTGCTCCCGGAGCCACGGCCCCAGCTCCGCGTGGCCGGCGAAGATGACGCCCGCCGGGAAGTCGACGTGCAGCACCTCGCGCGCCAGGATCTCGCGAAGCTGGGCCGAGAACAACTCCCCCAGCAGGTAGTTGTGGTAGTACACCGGCGCCGTCACCAGGTGGATCTTCGTGGCCCAGTCCGGCTCCGTCCGGTCCTCGGGCCGCACGAGGAGCTGGTAACGCCCCACGAGCTCCCACCACCGCGCGCCCAGGTCCTGCCGCGGGTCCGCGTACAGCTCGCGTTCGAAGTCGGTCATCACCAGCGCCCAGCGGGCGAAGACGAGCCACGAGCGGATCTGGCGCTGGCGGAGCTTCTCCGCCGTCGCCGCGTCGGGGCGGCTCCCCAGCACCGCCTGGAGCCAGTCCGGGCTGACGGTGAGCCCCCCGAACATCATCGCCACGCCCTCGGTCGTGAGCTGGTGCGCCGCCCCGCGCAGCAAGTACGGCAGCTCCGGATCAACTCCCAGGTCGTACACCGCGTGCCCCAGCTCGTGCAGCGCCGTCTCCGCCCACCGCGCCGTGGGCTGGAGGTTCAGGAGCACGCGCACGTCGCCGCTGCGATCGATGTCGAAGCAGAAGGCGTGCTGCACCTTGCCCTCGCGCTCGTAGAGATCGGACCGCGCCAGCACCGCCTCCGTGTCCAGTCCGATGCCGGCATAGAACGCCTTGGCCACCGCCAGGATGTCGCGCCCGCTCCAGAGCCCGTCCGCGTCCAGCCCCTCGACCGGAGGCGCGGACTGGAAGAACGGGTCCCCGTAGTGCCACGGCCGCAGCTCCTCGACCGCGATCCCGAACCGCGCCGCCAGTTCGGCGTCGATCTCGCCCTTCCACTGCCGGAACGGCGCCTCGGTCATCGCCGCCACGCGGTCCATGAGGTCCCGGAGGCCCTCCGGCGTCTGCTCCGACACCGCGAGCTGCATCGCGTAGTAGTCCGCAAAACCGACCTGCCGCGCCGCCTCGTTCCGGAGGTCGACCAGGTCCAGCAGGTCCTCGGCCACCAGCGGCCCGACCTGCTTCAGCGCCTCCCACGCCGCCCGCGCCTCGTCGGAGCTCTTCGTCTCCCGCAGCACCTTCGTCAGCTCGTTGTCCGTCTTCGTGACCCCGCCGACGTCCGCGCGGAACGTGTTGAACCGCTCCTCCAGCGCCGTCGACAGCTCCACGATCCGCGCGCCCAGCGCGGGGTCGATCTGGTTGTCGAGGTACTGCAGCCAGGCGACCTCGAGCGAGCGCTTGAGCAGCGGGTCCTCGAGCTCCGGCGAGTCCTTCAGCTCCTTGAGCCGCTCGAACGTCGCCCGGTCCGAATGGAAACGCCGGTAGAGGATGTCGGCATCCTCCTTGGCGCGGTAGAAGTCCTTGTTGCCCGAGATGTACGCGTTCCACGACATCAGCGACGCCGCGCGCTCCAGCCGCGTCACCGCCGGAACGTACTCCTCGTCCAGCCAACGTCGCGCCTCGGCCTCCGTCGCCGCGTGCGCGGCGGCTCCGGCGCCCGACGCGTTCTCTACCGACCCGACCGCGGGCGGCACGGCCGGCGCCGGCGTCGCGTCCGGGCACCGGCACGGCGCCTCCTCGTGCTTCCCGCACCCTCCTCCCCCGACGTCCGCTGCCAGCATCACCAGGAGCATGAACAACCTCTCGAGCCGCGCGCTCGCGCCGGAGCGTCCACACATGCCGTGCACGGTATCACGCCTCGGCGGGTCGTGTCCCCAGCCGCTCGACCAGCCGCCGCCGCAAGGCATCGATCGCCCGACCGCGGTGGCTGCGCGCGTCCTTCTCCCCCGCCGGCAGCTCGGCGAACGTCAGCGCCAGTCCTTCGGGCACGAACACGGGGTCGTACCCGAAGCCGTCCGTCCCCCGCGGCTCCCGGATGATCCGCCCCTCGCACGTCCCGCGGAAGAACGACACCTCGCCCGGCGCCGCGCCGGCAAACGGCTGTCCCGCCGGCGGCACCGCGAGCGCCGTGACGCAGACGAACCTGGCCGAGCGCCGCTCGTCCGTCACGTCTCGCAGCTCCGCCAGCAGCTTCTCGAGGTTGCGCCGGTCGCTCCGCGGCGGTCCCGCGTAGCGCGCCGAGTGCACCCCGGGACGGCCGTCCAGCGCATCGACGACCAGGCCCGAGTCGTCGGCGAGCGTCGGTAGCCCGGCCTCCGCCGCGAAGGCCCGCGCCTTCAACTCCGCGTTCGCCTCGAACGTCGCGCCGGTCTCCTCGACATCGAGCGCCAACCCCACGTCCGCCGGCAGGACCAACTCCACCGGCAGCCCTTCCAGCATCCGCTCCAGCTCGCGCGCCTTCCCCCGGTTCTGCGTGGCGATCAGCAGGCGCAGGCCGCGCGATTCCTTCACGCTCATGCGCTCACTTTCGGCCGTTAGGCGTGCGGAGTCAACGCGGAACCTTGCCGCCGCGCCGCCTCGCGCGCGTCAGAAAAACCAGCCCGCGGATACGCCGAGGTCGAAGTTGTGAGAGGAGGAGATCTGCCCGCCGGCGAAGAACCACTGCAGGTCGAAGCCGAAGCCAGCGCCGATGGCGAGACCTTCCCAGACCTGGTACGACGCCCCCGCACCCAGGCTCAGGACCAGCCCGTGCGTCGCGTTCTCCGTGGTCATCGAGCCCACCGTCGACGACGTCGGCCAGACGACGTACCCGAACCCGACCTCCCCGAAGACCCACAGCGTCTCGCCGACCAGCACCGCGCCGGGCCGCGCCTGGGCCTCGACGCGCACCTGGTGGCTCTCGAAGTCGTACCCCGGCTGGTCGGGCGGGTTGCCGATCGAGTGCTCGAGGCCGATGCCGGTGTCGATCGCGAAGGGGCCGTCCGCCGGGCGGAACAGCCAGGCCGCACCCAGCCCCCACTGGTATCCCGGGTCGTCCTCGCCGTCGAGCGGCACGTGGATCACGCCGGGCACGAGGAAGACATGGATCCCGGACAGCCGGGGCGCGTCCTCGCCGGGAGCGCCGGTCAACCGGACGCGGATGGTCGGCTCCTCGGGACAGGTCTCCTCCGCGGCCTCGTCGGCGCGGGAAACGCCCGGCGCGAGCAGGGCCGCGATCGCGGCGAGCGAGACGAGCGCCGCGCGGATCGAACGCGGGAGGCGATGGGTCGTCATTGCCCGGTCACCGGCTGGTAGCTCGGGTTCGAGGTCGCGCCGTACCCGGGCCCGGGCGCGTCGGTCGACGGCGGCAGGTCCATGGCCGCGCACGCCTCGTTCCCGGCCGCGAAGGCGTCCTGCTCCTCCTCCAGGCATGCCCGGCCGTTGAGGTTGTACTTGCCTTCCTGCAGGGCGTGCAGGCCCTCGTGGGCGAAGTTGTGGACGAGATCCTGGCGCTTGACGACGGCCATCCGGCCGTCGAGGAGGCAGACGTAGTAGGCCGCCGGGGACTTGCGGGCCTGCCAGATCCCCCGGGTAGAGAGGTCCAGCCCGATGCCGATCTCCTCGCCTCCCAGGGAGTTGCTGAAGTAGACGGCCTCGCCGGGGCCGGGCGACACGCCGTACTGCTCGACGGTCGTCGCCACCGGCACGCCGCGGCACGTCTGGTCACCGTCGATCGTCTCGATGAACGTGATGTCGCTGCAGCCGTTCTCGAGATACGCGTCGTCGAGGCGCTTCAGGATGGCGGCCCCGCGTGCCCCCTGGCCGAAGCCGGTGCGACCCAGCGTCGTGGAGAGTTGCGTCAGCAGCGTGCAGCAGTCGGCGATGCCGTAGCCGAACGTGGCGAAGTTGGCGTCACGCGGGTCCGCGCCGAACGTCGCCGCCACGTTGACCTCGACGGAGACGTCGAACGTCGTGCGATCGACCTCGCAGGTCGGCGGCGGCGGGCAGGACGTGCACGAGACCTTGACCTGCGCGTGGTACGTGCCGGGAGCGAGGCCCCGCAGGTCGGCGACGGCCGTCGTGGTTCCGGTGTCGCCCTTCGCCACGGTGACCGTGCGCGGCCCCGTGACCGTGAGCCACGGCGCGCCCTGGATCTCGATGAGGAACGTGTGGTCGCCGTCGCAGGAGACGTTCTGGGCCTCGAGCGTGACCTGCACGCTGCTCTCCGCCCACCGCATGCCCAGATCGAGCTGGTTCTCGGACGGCGGCGGGTCCCCCTGGACGCCGACCGCCCAGGCGAGCAGGAAGGCGGCGAGCAGCGACGGCGGCACCCAACGCGCGGCGCGCGCACGTGCTCCCTGGGCCCGACCCTGCTGTTCTTCCCCCCCGGCCCGCGAGCTTTCGGCGTCGACGTTCACGAGCGGCAAGGTAGATACGACGAGCTGCCGGGGCAACCGCGTACGAGCCATGTGCCGGCTGGTACGTTCCGCATACCGGCCGAGTCGCACCCGCCTGCCGGTAGGGTCGGAATCTCGCGCAGAGACGCAGAGACGCAGAGAGGCGGGCGCGCGGGCGAGGACGGCAGGGGAATCACGGCGCTGTTGACGGGTACGGCATCCGCCGATAGGTTGTTCGTCGGAGCGGTGGGCCGTGCGCGGGAGTGTCCGAGCGGCCCGCGACGGGAGGCGCACGATGGGCAAGACGAACTACCGCGAACGAATCACGCGCGACCCGGGAATTTGCGGGGGCGAGCCGGTCATCAAGGGCACGCGAGTCACACTGCGAACCATCCTGGCCAGCCTCTCCGACGGTGATTCGGTCGAAGCGATCTTGAAGGCCTTCCCAACCGTCACGGAAGAGGATGTCCGTGCCGTCGTTGCGTTCGCCGCGGAGTCCGCGCGGGAGGATCTCCCGGCGCCTCGTCCCGTCGGCCTCTGATGCGGATCAAGTTCGACGAGAACCTGCCGGCCGAACTGGCGGTAGCGCTTGCGGCACCGCGTTGACGGAGGTCCGCGATGACCGGGCGTGATTCGAGAGCGACAGGTGGCGGCAGTCGGCAGGGCCTGCGGATGAAGCGGACGGCGAGCACGAGCGAGCCCTTCCTCCGGGAGGTCGTCCTGCTCCGGGAGAAGGTCGCCGAGTGGGGGCGGTACCCGTTCTCCATCCCGGCCGTCGCAAAGCTGGAGACGCTGAGCCTTCACCCGCAAGTCACCTTCTTCGTCGGCGAGAACGGCAGCGGCAAGTCCACCCTGATCGAGGCCATCGCCGTGGCGGTCGGTTTCAACGCCGAGGGTGGCAGCCGGAACTTCCACTTCTCGACCCGGGCATCGGAATCGGAACTGCACGTCGTCCTGCGCATCGTGCGCGGTGCCCGTAGGCCGCGAACGGGGTTCTTTCTGCGCGCCGAGAGCTTCTTCAACGTGGCGAGCGTGGTCGATCAACTGCACCTTCACGACGCCTACGGTGGGAAGTCGTTGCACGAACGGTCCCACGGTGAGTCGTTCCTGGCGCTGGTGAACGAGCGCTTCGGACCGGACGGGCTGTACATCATGGACGAACCGGAGGCCGCGTTGTCCCCGCAGCGGCAACTCTCGCTTCTTGCGGCCTTCGAGCGGATGGTTCGGCAGGACCGCTCGCAGCTCCTGATCGCCACCCACTCGCCGATCCTGCTCGCGTACCCGAACGCGAGGATCTACTCGCTGGGCGACGACGGCATCGCGCAGGTGGAGTACGAGCAGACCGAGCACTACCTCATCACGCGCGACTTCCTGCTCGACCGCGACCGATACCTGCGCCGACTCGCGGACAAGTAGCCGAGGAGAGGTCGCTACAACTCCATCCGCCTGGCGATGATCTCGTTCATCATCTCGCGCGTGCCGCCGCCGATGTCGAAGAGGCGCACGTCGCGGTACAGACGTTCGACCAGGGACTCGCGCATGTAGCCGTAGCCGCCGTGGATCTGCAACGCGGCGTCGACGATCCACATCGCCGCGGCCACGGCCGCGTTCTTCGCCATCGCCGCCTCGGAAATGCAGGGCTCCCCGTCCCGCAGCCGCGAGGCCACCTGGTAGACGTACGTCCTCGCGACCTCCAGCCGCGTCGCCATCTCCGCCATCCGGTGGCGCAGCACCTGGAACCCGGCGAGCGGCCGGCCGAAGGCGCGACGCTCGGCCGCGTATTTCCGCGCCGCCGCCAGCGCCATGTCGGCCATCTTGAGCGCCATCACCGAGAGGAACAGTCGCTCGGTCGCGAAGTTGGCCATCAGCACCGCGAACCCGGCGTTCTCCTCGCCGATGAGGTTGGCCGCCGGCACGCGGCACTCGTCGAACGCGATCTCCGCCGTGTCCGACGCCGCCCAGCCCAGCTTCTCCAGCTTGCGGGACACTGACACCCCCGGCCGCGCCGTCTCCACGACCAGGATGCTGATTCCGCCCGCGCCCTCGCCGCCCGTGCGAACCGCGGTCGTGAGGAAGTCCGCGCGCGTGCCGGAGGTGATGAACATCTTCGAACCGCGCACGACGTAGTCGTCTCCCTCGCGCGTCGCGCGCGTGCGCAGCCCGGCGACGTCGGAGCCCGCGTCCGGCTCGGTGATCGCCAGCGCCGCGATCTTCTCCCCCGCCAGGACCGGCGCGACGAACCGCCGCTGCTGCTCCTCCGTGCCGAAGGAGACGATCGGCGGCAGGGCGATGGCGTGGATCCCCAGACCCGCGGCCACCCCGCAGGAGCCGCAGCCCACCAGCTCCTCGCAGACGGCAATCTGGTGGAAGACGTCGGCGGGGGTTCCGCCCAGCGCCTCGGGATAGCCGGCGCCCAGGAACCCGGCCGCGGCCCACTTGCGGTACAGCTCCCGCGGGAACGCTTCTTCGCGCTCCCACCGATTGACGTGCGGCGCGATCTCCTGCGCGATGAACCGCCGCACCGCCTGGCGCAGCATCTCGTGCTCGGGTCCGAAGAACTTCATCCGCCCCCCTCCGCGCCCCCCGGCGCAGCGGCCGGCCGTTCGTCCGGCCCCAACTCGATCGGCCAGCGATGCCCCGCCAGCCGCGCGCCGCCGTCAACCGCCAGCGTCACGCCCGTGATGTAGGCCGCCGCAGGCGAGGCCAGGAAACAGACCGCCTCCGCCACTTCCTCCGGCGCCCCCAGTCGCCGCAACGGGATCTCCCGCCGCCTCGCCTCCAGGATCGGCTCGCCGTACTTCGAAACCGCCGCGGTCCGAATCACCCCGGGCGCGACGGCGTTCACGGCCAGCCCGAAGCCGGCCCATTCGACCGCCAACGTGCGCGTCATGTTCTCCACGCCCGCGCGCGCCGCGCCCGTGTGCACCATCCCCGGGAATCCGCGCTCCACGTCGGCGATCACGTTGACGATGCGTCCGGAACGCGCGGGGATCATCGCCCGCACGGCCGCAGCCCGCGTCATGTTCCAGGTCCCGGTGAGGTTGGTGCGGATGACCGCGTCCCACCCCTTGCTCGTCAGGTCCTCCGCCGGCGTCGGGAATTGGCCCCCGGCGTTGTTGACCAGGATGTCGATGCGCCCGAACCGTTCGAGCACGAGCTTCGCGAACTCCTCCGTCTGCGCCGACTCCCGGATGTCGCAGGACGCGAAGAAGACCTCGATCCCCGCTCCGGCCATTCGTGCCGCGGCAGCCTCCAGCCGCTCGACCGAGCGTCCGGCCAGCGCGAGCGAGGCCCCGCACCGCCCGAGCAGCTCGGCGGTGGCCAGCCCGATCCCCGAACCGCCGCCCGTGACCACGGCGACCGATCCGCGCAGCAGGTCCGGCGCGAACAGGCCCGGTCGCTGCCGCCCCGACACCCCCGATTGCTCCGTCATGCCGGCAATTCCGCAGGTCCGGTCGTCGAAGTCAAGGCCGCCGTGACCCTGAAGTGCAGCCCCCCAACTGGGGGAGTGCCTGGGGGAGTGCCTGGATGTAGGGAGGGGAGGGTGCGGAGACCGGATTCACCGCTGAGACGCTGAGGGCGCTGAGAGAATCGCTGAGAAGGCAGGGGAAGCACAGGCACGAGCGATCCCTGATGGAGGTCCGGGGTGTGAATGCCGTGACGCGGCGAGGCGCCGCGCCACGGACTCCTCCGCCGCCGGGTACAACGGTGGACGGTTCCAGGGCAAGCCGACACGCGAACCTCGCGGCGCGGCAGGTCCCTTGCGCGGCGCCTCGCCGCGCAAGGGCAACAGAATCCGAGCCTGTGTCCTCCATCCACCGCAATTCCCTCCTTCCCGCTCCTGGCCGCCCCTTCCCCTGCCTTCTCAGCGTTTGTCTCGGCGTCCTCAGCGTCTCAGCGGTAAGTCGGATCTCAGCGTCCTCCCCTCCCAGTCGCGACGCCGCGCAATTCACCCGGACCTTGCGGCCGGCCGATTTGACGGCCGGTCGATTCCGCGACAAGCTCGCGTCGTGGAGTGATTGCCTCGGCCGTCCGCCGGGCGCGGGAGAGTGAGCCGACCATGATGCGCATCCTCATCGCTTGTCTGGCGTTCGGCCTCTGGGTGACCGCGTGCGGCGACCGGGGCGACGAGTCGTGCCCGGGCGGGTGCTCGGCGTGTCGCGAGTGCTACCTCGGGGTCTGCGTTCCGATCAGCAACTGCGACGTGGGTGTCGATGCCTCGGACGACTCGGGCCCCGGCCCCGACGCCGACTCCGACGCCGCCCCCGACGTCGGTCCCGAAGCCGACGCCGAGGTCGCTCCGGACACTGCTCCCGAGGCCGACGCCGAGGTCGCTCCGGACGTCCGCCCCGACACCGGGCCCGAAGACGTGCGGGTCGAGGACGCGGCGCGGCGCGACGATTCCAGGACCGAGGACGCCATGCGAGACGACAGCGCATGGAGCGAGGGAGCGCGCGACGACGCGGGCGGCAGCGAAGGGTGGGAGGGCGGCGAGACGAAGTCCTCGTGCGACCCCGTGATCTGCCTCCTGTCCTGCGGCGGCACCTGCTCCGAAGGCGGAGTCTGCGTCTGCGAGCCGCCCGCTCCCTGAACAGCCTTGCCACGCACTCCGTCGCCATGTCCCCGTCAGCCCTGGCGCTGAATCGAGGCCCCGCGGCCCGCGTCGGAGGCGCCGTGAAATGCACCACCCGCCGCTCCCGTGCCCGAGCCGCCGTCCTTGCGGCGCCTCTCGCCCTCGTGCTCGGCTGCGGCTCGACGACCCGTCGTGACGCCGCCGAGGCGCCCGCCCTCCCCCGCACCGACCTCGCGGTCGAGGTCTTCGAGATCGACTGGCCGGACATGGACAGCTACGCCCAATTCCTGCCGTACGTCGGCGAAGGGCTGGAGACCGGCATCGGCAACGCCCAGCTCTGCCGCTACTACGCGGCCGAGCAACTCGGGGCCGCGCCACAGGGCGGCGCCACGCGCTGCCGGCTGGGAACCGCCGGCACGCTGCGCGTCGGCGGGGCGGACTACGTGCTGGGCCTCATGACCGGCTCGTTCGAGTGGGACGGCATGTACGGCTACACGGAGGCGGTCGCGATCGGCGTGCCGCTCGGCCCGGTCGACTCCGGCGCCTGCTGCCGCGCGCGGGTCGTGGCCGTGGTGACCCAGTGGGACCACGGCGTCCACGACTCGGGAAGCCGGGTCGTGATCCAGCGCGCGCGGGTCGCGGACGTCGACGGCGACGGCACGACCGAGCTGTGCCTGGAAGAGATCATCGAGGACGGCCCGGGCCTGTTCGAGGTGTTCGACCTGGAAGACGCGGGCCGGGTGTGGGAGCCGGCGACGCGCGAGCGCAAGGCGACCGCCTTCCGCATCGATCCGGCGTCCATCGGGTTGATCCCCGTTCGGGGCCGTTGCCCGGACTCGGGCTACGAGCTGCTCATCCCCACGCCCCCGTACCAGGACCCGCTCGGCTACCGCCGCGACCTGCCGTAGCGGCGCGCCGGACCTACGGCAACCCCGCGTCGGGGCTCGGGCGCGGCGCGGGCGCGGGAGGCTGACCCAGCGCGGTTCCGAGGGCTTGGCCGATGATCTGCTGCGCGGCGCCGTCGCCGCCGAGAAGCGAACCCAGGACCCGCTGGATCAACGCCATCGCCTCGGCGAAATCGACCGGCTCGCCGCGCTGCATCTTGTCCATCAGCTCCAGCAGCCTGGCGACGTCCGGATTGGTGGCCGCCAGCGGCTCGAGGAACCCGCGGGCGAGGCCCATCATCTGCTGCAGCCACGCTCCGTCGCCCATGCCCGGGGTCCCGGGTCCGGCGCCGCCGTCGGCGCCGGCGCCGCCCGGGAGCATCTGGAGCAGGCCCATGAGCTGGCCGATGTTGGGCCCCCCGCCGCCATCGGCCCCCGCAGCCACGCCGCCGTCGGCGCCGGCGCCGCCCTGGAGCATCTGGAGGATGCCCATGAGCTGTCCGATGTTGGCGCCGCCGCCGTCCGCGCCGGCCCCGCCGTCCGCGCCGCCGCCGAGCAGCCCGGCCAGGCCGCCCAGGCCCTCGGCGTCACCCAGCACCATCTGCATGAGCTGGGCGAAGTTCGCCTTGCCGAGGTCCTCGTCGCCGTGCGTCTCCAGCAGCCAGCGCCGGTACAATGCCATCATCTCGTCGGGCTGTCCCGCGACCTCGCCCGCGAGCTTCGCGAACGCGTCCGACGCCGCCACCTTGTACCGGTACGTGTCGTAGTAGCGCTTGAGCACCTCGCCGAACTTCTCGTCGCCGATCGCCCGGCGCACCGCCTGCCAGTAGTAGGGCCCCTTGCCGTACACCAGCGCCGCGTATTCCAGCGCGCCGGAGAAGTCGCCGGTCCCGCGGTCGACCACGCCGTCCGGATTGCCCAGCATGCGGTAGAGCAGGAAGTTGACCTTGACGTTGCGATCGCCCGTCTTCGTCGCCCGCTCCGACCCGTAGCGGTCCTCGAAGTACAGGATCGACGAGTACTGCGCCATGCCCTCGTCGATGAACGGATGGCGCACCGAGTCGGACCCGATGAGGCCGTTCCACCACTGGTGCGCGACCTCGTGCACCACGACGAACTCGACCATCTCGTCGAGGATCGGCAGGCGGTTGAGGCCGGCCGGGGCGAGCGATCCGAGCGCCCCGAGCGACTCGGACAGGTCCTGCATCAGCATCGTGGCGACGGTGACGATGCCGGGGAACTCCACCCCTCCCGCGCCGCCGATCAGCGGCGCCGCCGCGACGTCCAGCTCGGTCAGGGTGTACGGCCCGAACCGCCGCTCGTAGACCTCGATCGCCGAGAGCGCGTAGTCGAGGATTTTCTCGGCGAACGGCTCGCGGCCCTGCGGGACGTAGACGCTGACCTTGATCTCGCCGGACTTCCGCGAGACCACGTGGTAGCTGCGCGAAACGAGCACCGTGAAGTCCCGCAGCGCCACCCCCCCGTACGTGACGTCGGTCGGCGTGGTCCCCTTCGCGACCTCCACGCCGCTGGACGCGACGACCGCCTCGCCCGGCGCACGCACGCGCACCCGGTAGTTCGCCAGATCCTCGGTGCCCACATCGCCGATCCCCGTCGGCTCGGAAAGATCCCACTGTTTCTCGTCCGGGTACCAGCGGGCGAGGACGGGATACCACGCGGCCAGGCTGAGGATGCCGTCGCCGACGCTCAGGATGCCGTAGCCTTCGATGCCGCCGCCGCCCATGCCGAAGAGGTCCTTGAGCATGTCCATGCCCTGGCGGAGCATCCCCGTCTGTCCCTGCTCCTGCTTCGGCGCCTGGCCGGTGAAGGAGCAGACGATGGTCACCCGCTGCCCGGGCGCCAAGGGACGCGGGAGCTTGACCTCCCAGGTGGTCGGTCCGGGGTGCTCGAGCCCGGCCGGCGCGCCGTCGATCGTCGCGCTCGAGAACTCCACCGGCGCCGGCTCGCCTTCCTTGCCGAACTGGTTGCCGTAGACCCGCAGCGCGACGCTGGTCAGGGTCTCGCCGGTGCGGTTCGCGAAGTCGAGCTTCTCCTCGGCCCGGAACGAGCCCGCGTCCGGATCGACCTGCAGGTCGATGTCGTAGAACGTCAGGTCGTCGATGCTCGCCACGCCGATGTACCCGGCGATCTTCGGCTGCACCTCGGCCCGCAGCGAGGCCATGAGCGGAGCGAGCGCCCCGGAAACCGCGGGGCCCGCCCCGGCGATCGGGAAGCCCGCCGCGCCGTCCGGCGCCGGACCCCCGTCCCGCGCCGCGCCGCTGAGCGCCGGTGCGCCCCCCGACGCGGGCTGGCCCGGCTTGGACTTGCTGCACGCCGCGGCCAGCGCCGCCGCCAGGAACAGACAGAACGTGATGCGTTTGGTCATTCCCTTCCTCTTCCCTCTAGTGCGCCCGGCCCCACGTGGGACCCGAGCCGACGTCGACGACCAGGGGGACCGACAGCGTGGCGGCCGACTCCATGCAGCGGCGCGCCAGCGCCTCCAGGTCGCCGACCTCCTCTTCCGGACATTCGAAGACCAGCTCGTCGTGGACCGTGAGCAGCATGCGCGCCCGCAGCTTCGACGCCCCCAGCTCGCGGTGCACCCGGATCATCGCCAGCTTGAGCAGGTCGGCGGCTGAGCCCTGGATCGGGGTGTTCATCGCCATCCGCTCGGCCTGCCCCCGCGCCGCCGGATTGCGGCTCCGCAGGTCGGGCAGGTAACGGCGACGCCCGAGCATCGTGCGGACCATGCCGGTCGCCCTCGCCTCCTCGATCGTGCGGTCCAGGTAGCGGCGCACCCCCGCGTAGCGTGCGAAGTAGTCGGAGATGAACTGCCGCGCCTGCGACTTCGGGATCCCCAGCTCGCGCGCCAGCCCGAAGTCCGTTTTGCCGTAGATGATGCCGAAGTTGATCACCTTCGCCCGCCGGCGCATCTCGGCCACCGCCGCCCCCCCCGCAATCGCGCCGAACACCTCGCGCGCCGTCCGGGCGTGCACGTCCTCGCCCGTGCGGAACGACTCGCACAAGAGCGCGTCCTGCGAGAGGTGCGCCAGGACCCGGAGCTCAATCTGCGAATAGTCGGCCGACACGATGCGCCAGCCCGCCTCCGTCAAGAACGCCTCGCGGATGCGCCGCCCCACCTCCGTGCGCACGGGGATGTTCTGCAAGTTCGGGTTCGAGCTGGACAGGCGCCCCGTCGCCGCCACGGCCTGGTTGTAGGAGGTGTGGATGCGGCCCGTCTGCTGGTTGATCAAGGTCGGCAGCGCCTCGAGATACCCCGACACCAGCCGGGTCAGCGAGCGGTACTGGAGCACCTTGGACGGCAGCGGGTGCATCGCCGCCAGCTCCTCGAGCACCTCGGCGTCCGTCGACCGGCCGGTCTTCGTCTTCTTGACCGTGGGCAGCCCGAGCTGGTCGAAGAGCACCTCGGCGAGCTGTTTCGGCGAGCCCAGGTTGAAGGGATGCCCGGCGAGCTGGTGCGCCTCCTGCTCGGCGAGCCCGGCCTCCACTGCCAGCTCCTTGGCCAGCCGTCGCAGCCGCGCCGGATCGACCGACACCCCCGTCATCTCCAGCGCGATGAGCACCTCGGAGAGCGGCAGCTCCAGGTCGGTCAGCAGGCCCGCAAGGCCCGCCTCCTCCAGCGCCCGGCGCATCGGGTCGAGCAGCGACCGCACGACCTCGGCGTCCTCCGCCGAGTACCTCGCCGCCTTGTCGATCGCGACCTCGTCGAACCGGAGCTGGTGCCCTCGCCTCTTCTCCGTCACCTCGTCGTACGAGATCATCCCTCGCGACAGCCGTTCCTGCGCGATCTGCTCCAGCCGGTGCTGGTGCTTCTCCGGGTCGAGCAGGTAGCTGGCGAGCATCGTGTCGAAGGTCGCACCTGCGATCGGCGCGCCGGCGCGCGCCAGGACGATGGAGTCGAACTTGATGTTCTGGCCGATCTTCGCGATCGCCGGATCGGCGAGAACCGGCCGCAGGAGGTCGAGCACCTCGGCCCGCGGAAGGTTTCCAACGGCGTCCGCGCCGGTATGAGCTATCGGAATGTATCGGCCGACGCCGGGGTCCACGGACAGCGAGACGCCGACCAGCTCGGCCTGCATCGGGTCGAGCGCGGTGGTCTCGGTGTCCACCGACACCAGCCCGGCCTCGCGGATGCGGCCCACCAGCGCCTCCAGCTCGGCCATCGACCGCACCGCCGCCAGCTCGGCCGCGGCCTCGCCGGACGACGGCGCCCCCGCTGCTGCCTCCGCCGACGGCAGCGCCGCGGCCAGGGTGTGGAACTCGAACCGCTTGTACGCCGCACGCAGCCGCGCGGGATCCGGCGGCGTCCAGCGCAGCGTGTCCAGGCTCCACTCCACGGGTGCGTCGCGGCGCAACGTCACCAGCGGCAGCGCCTTCCGCGCCGCGTCGCCGTGTTCCTCGAGCAGCTTGCGCATCCGCGGGTTCTTGATCTTCGCGCGTCCCTCGAGCAGCGCGTCCAGCGAGCCGAACTCGGCGAGCAGCTTCGCCGCGGTCTTCGGGCCCACGCCGGGCACCCCCGGCACGTTGTCCGTGGCGTCGCCGACCAGAGCCTGCAGGTCGATCATCCGCTCGGGCCGCACCCCCCACTTCGCCTCGACGTCATCCGGACCGTAGACCTCGTCCTTGTCCGCGACGTACAAGAGCACGCGATCCGTCACGAGCTGGCAGAGGTCCTTGTCCGAGCTGATGATCACGACCGGTCGCTCGGGCGCGACCTGGCCCGCCACCGTCGCCATCACGTCGTCCGCCTCGAACCCGTCGCGCTGCAGCGCCGGAATGCCGAACGCCTCGAGCATCTCGCGGACGAAGTCGAACTGGGGACGCAGATCCTCCGGGGGCGCCGGGCGGTTGGCCTTGTACGCCGGGTACAGCCCCTGCCGGAACGTCGGCGTGCGCGAGTCCATGGCGACGCCGAGAAACCGCGGGGTGTGGTCCGCGACCACCTTGTGCAGCATCTTGGTCACGCCGAACAGCGCGCCCGTGGGCTCGCCCTTCGACGTCGTGAGGTTGCGCACCGAGTAGAAGAAGCGGAACACGAACCCGGAGACGTCGATGAGGTAGAGCGCTTCGTCGAAGGGGGGCTGGTGCAGGATGCTGGTGGTGGCCATCAAGCCGCTACAGTTGCCGGTAACGCGCCCGCCGTCAAGGCGCTATACTGCCCGGCGGGCGCCGGGGGTCGGCGCCGCCGGGGGGGAGGCGGAACCACCGATGGACACCGATGGACACCGATGGGGAGGGAGGGGGCGGGGCGACGAAACGACCTGGCCGAGCGGAGTCGCCACGGCGGCGTTTGCCGCCGCCTGCCTGCTCTGCGGCGGGTTCGCGTGCGAAGGGGACGGCGGAGAGGCGGACACGCACGAGGTCGTCAACGGTGTCAGGCAGCTTCCGGCGGCGGAGTTGCACGAATGGCTCGCCGGGGATCCCGGCCTGCACGTCGTCGACGTGCGGATTCTCTACGACTGGCGCCACGGGCACCTGCCGGGCGCCTCGTGCGTTCCCGGCGCGGCGGTCATGGACCACGTGACCGGCGAGCTGGTCGACGGCGGAAGCGCCCTGACCGACGTCGTTCCCGATCTCCGCGCGCGCATCGCCTTCTACTGCTCGGGGAGCGAGTGCGACGTCAGCCAGGCCGTCGCCGAAGCGGCGCTGCGCATCGGCTACACCGACGTCTGGAAGCTCGTCCTCGGATACCCGGGGTGGGTCGCGGCCGGCTACGAGGCCGCCGTCACCGTGGAGGATTACTGCTCGGTGCCGTTCTTCCCACCCGCCGCGGGCGACGAGGCGGTCGACGTCCGCACCGCCGCGGCGTTCTCGTCCGGCGCGATCCCCGGGGCCGTCAACGTGCCGCGCGCCTCGTTCCTGGACGCCGCCGGCGTTCCGATCGACGGCGGCGCCGCATTCACTGGCGCCGTCGCCTCCGATGCGGGCATCGATTGGATCCTGGCGTCCGACGACGCGGAGCTGCGCGCCGTGGGGCGCTTCGCGTCCGGCGCCGGCTACCGCAACGTGCGGCTGCTCGAGGGCACCTTCGTCGACTGGCTCGCGACGTCGTGCGGAAGCGCGGCACCGTGACGGCCGCCGCCCGATCCTGCTGGGTGTTCGCGCTGGCCTGGGCGTGCGGGTCGGCGGCGGCCGCGCCGATCCACCCCGAGGTCGGGGCGAGCCAGGAAGGCAAGGCCACCTTCTACTCCGACTCGCTGGCGGGCGGCCCGACGGCCAGCGGGGAGACGTACGACCCGGAGGCCCTCACCGCGGCGCACCGCACCCTGCCCTTCGGCACGCGCGTACGCGTGAGCCGGCTGGACAACGGGCGCTCGGTCGAGGTGCGGATCAACGATCGCGGCCCGTTCGGCCGCCGCGACCGGATCATCGATCTCTCGCGCGCCGCCGCGGAGGCGCTGGACATGGTCCGGGCCGGCGTGGTGCGCGTGCGGCTCGAGGTGCTGGAAGTTCCGTAGCTCGCGGTCAGCCGCAGCAGACGGTGACCCAGAGCGAGCGGCTGCAGCTGAAGTCGTTGCAGTCGGTGAAGCCGTTGGCGTCGTCGTCGATGCCGTTGCCGCAGGCCGTGTCGTTGTTCTCGCCGCCGCAGACGGTGATGTGGCCGTTGCGCAGGCAGTTGAAGTCGTCGCAGTCGATGTGGCCGTTGGCGTCGTCGTCGGTGCCGTTGCTGCACGCGGCGTCCGTGCACTCGCCGCCTGCCGGGCACGTGCAGGCCGTCACGCGGGGATCGCGCGAGCAGTCCCAGTCGTCGCAGTCGGCGTGGCCGTCGCCGTCGTCGTCGATCCCGTTGCCGCACGTGGCCGGGGTCTCGTGCTGGCAGACCGTGACGCACGGGTTGCTGCCGCAGCCGTCGTCGGCGCAGTCGATGTACGTGTCGGCGTCGTCGTCCGTGCCGTTGCTGCAGTTCGCGTCGTTCGCTTCCCCGCAGACGGAGGTGGATTCGCAGCCCCAGTCGTCGCAGTCGGTGTAGCCGTCGCCGTCGTCGTCCAGGCCGTTGTCGCACAGCGCGTCCGTGTTCTCCGTGTCGCACGGGGTCGTGCCCTCGCAGCTCCAGTCGTCGCAGTCGGTGAAGCCGTCGCCGTCGTCGTCCAGGCCGTTGTCGCACAGCGTGTCCGTGCGCTCCGTGTCGCACGGGAGGGTTCCGGTGCAGTCATAGTCGTCGCAATCCACGAAGCTGTCGCCGTCGTCGTCCAGCCCGTTGCCGCACAGCGCGTCGGTGTCCTCCACCGGGCCGTCGCCCTCCGTGGGGACCTCGGCGTCGGCGTCGGCGTCGGCGTCCGCGCCCGAGTCCGCGTCGGCCCCGCTGCCGTCGTCGGACGTCGTTCCGTCGTCCCGTGCGTCGACCACGTTGTCGTCGTCCGAACGGCAGCCGAGGACGGCCGCCAGGAAGATCGCCGCCAGGATTGTCATGCGCGTGGTTGCCATCGTCCACCTCCAACGCGTGCGGGCTAGCACGCGGAGGGTCGGGAGGCAAGCGACGATTTCCGGTCTTCCCGCCGCCGGGCCGGTCAATGCGGGCCGACGCACTCGGGCGGGACTGCGGGCCCGCGGCGCAGG
Organism: Deltaproteobacteria bacterium; assembly: GCA_016218815.1. Lineage (GTDB taxonomy): Bacteria > Myxococcota_A > Polyangia > DRWM01 > JAAZOP01 > JAAZOP01. Next base: position 78,172 of record JACRCX010000097.1, on the reverse strand, counting down.
AGCGGGGCGAGCCGGGCCGCGCGCCGCGACCCGACCCCCGGCACCGCGTCCCAGCGGAACGAGGCTCCCAGGCGCTCGCGCGTCTCCACGATGCTTCGCGCCGTCCCGACCCCGACCCCCGGCAACGCCTCCAGCTCGGCCCGGGTGACCGTGTCCGGATCCAGCGGAACGCCCAGCGCCACGCGCAGTGCGGCGGGCAGCGGCTCCAGCCGCGGCACGCAGGGTCCCCCCGCCCTTGCCGGCGCCAGGACCAGCCGCCGGCCGCGCCAGTCGCACCGCCGCGCCAGCAGCTCGAGCCGCGCCCGCGCCGCGGGCGTCCTGCACGGCGCCAGCGGCGCCGCTTCGTCCGCGCTCGGCCGCGCCACGCAGCGCAGTCCGGGATCCGCGGAAGCCCCGACGACCTCGAAACAGATCGTCCCGCCGCCCGTCTGCGTGGCCGCCCGCTCCCCGGCGCGCCGGTCCAGTCCGAGCCGGACCGCGAGCAGGACGGCCAGGACGACCGAGGTCGCCGCGGCGGCGCGAAGGAACGGAGCCGCGCGATCCACGCGCCGCCATCGCGCCCCGGAGCCCCGCCGTTGCGTCCTCCCCTAGGGCATGAACGACAAGCGCCGCTTGGAGGCCGTGGCCGAGTAGCCGCGGTTGGTGGCCGAGTAGATGAACCAGATGACGCCGTGGCAGTTCCCGGTGGGCACCGGACCGTAGCAGAAGCTGGAGTTGCAGCCGCCCCCGGGCGCGACCTTTCCGTCCGACGTCCAGCCCAGGGTCAGGGGGCGATGGTCGCCCATGAGGAAGTAGTGCCCTCGCGGCACCTGCTCCGGATCGTGGTTCCGCATCAGCCCGGTCGCGTCCTTGGGCAGCAGGATCGGCACCTGCTCGCCGAAGAGGCTCCCGTGCTCCCAGATCATGTACGGCAGGCTCTTGGACTTGCCGTCCGCGCCGCGGTACTCGAAGATCTTCGAATCGGTCGTGATGTACTTCGGCGAATCGTTGACGCGCAGCAGGCCCTGCCGGATCTCGACCTTGTCCCCCTCCATGCCGACCACGCGCCCCATGATCTGCACGCCCTTGCGGGCGGGGTCGGGATGATCGCACAGCACCGCGTCGCCCTTCTCGATGTCGCAGCGGTAGCAGAGCAGGAACTTGTCCCCGGCCATCAGGCTCGGCGCCATCGAGTCGTCCGGCGCGCGCCGGGCCTTGAGGAACAGGGCGCCGATGCCGAACGAGACCACCAGGACCACGAGCAGCCAAGCGCCGATCTTCAGGCCGAGATGCAACCACTTCACGCAGTCATGATAGGCGCTGCCGTCCCGCACCGTCAAATGGGCGTTTCGAACGCCTCCAGGAGGATCCGCACAGCCCGCCCGGGATCGGGCGCCCCGAGCACGCACCGGATCGCCGCGACGCCCCAGGCCCCTGCCGCCGCCGCCGCCCGCGCCCGGTCCACGCCGTCGATCCCGCCCAGGGCCAGGACCGGCGTCGCTCCGGCCGCCCGGCACGCCTCCGCCAGGACGTCCAGCCCCGTCGGCGTGCCCTTCCCCGGCGTCGGATACACCGGCGAGAACGTCAAGTGCTCGACCTCCACCGCCCGCGCCCGGACCTCGTCGAGCCGGTGGGCCGAGTAGCCCAGGCGGAGGCCCGGCGCGGCCGTGCGCGCGTCCCCGGGCGTGACGCCGTCCGCCTGAAGCTGCACGCCGGCGGCGCCGGCCGCCGCCGCCAGGTCGATCCGCCCGCGAACGTAGACCGGTGCCGCCCTGCCCCGCGCCGAGCCGACCGCGACCAGCCGGTTCACCGCCGTCAGGATCTCCGCGTCTGCCAGCGACGGCTCGCGGAAGTACAGGCCGACCGCCCCCGGCGGTGCGGCGTCGGCGATACGCGCGAAGACCTCGTCGAGCTCGTGCAACGGCACCAACGAACGGTCGGAGATCACGAGCAGCCGCGGCGCCGCCGCCCCGGGCATCCCCGCCCCGCTCACGGCGCGACCGGAGCACCGGACGGCGGCAGGGGCCCGTGCGCCAGGTCGTCCCGCGCCCGCGCCGCATACCGGGAGTCGGGGAACCGCTCGACCACGTACTCCAACGCCGACCGCCACCCGCCGACGTCGCCCTGCTCGAGCAGCCGCTGCGCCAGGAGGTAGCACTCCTCGGGCGCCTCGGGGATCGTCGGCAACGGCTCCCGGTCGTCCGACGCGCACTGCATCGGCGCACTGCCGGCCGCCAGCAGCCCCGCCAGGATCACCGCGGTCACCGTTCCCAATCGCACGTCCCGCTCCCCTTGCCGCCCGCCCCCGGGGCCGCTACTCGATCATCCCCTGCGTCGGGCTCGAGGCCGCGGCATGACGCTTCTTCGGGATCCGTCCTGCCAGGAACGCCTTGCGTCCCGCCGCCACCGCGTCGCGCATGGCCTCCGCCATCATCACCGGGTCCTTGGCGCCCGCGACCCCGGTGTTGCAGAGCAGCCCGTGGCAGCCCAGCTCCATCGCGACCGCGGCGTCGGAAGCCGTCCCGACACCCGCATCCACGATCACCGGGATCGTCACCGACTCGAGGATGATGGCGAGATTGTGCGGATTGCGGATCCCGAGCCCCGATCCGATCGGCGCGGCGAGCGGCATCACGGCCGCGCAACCCGCATCCTGGAGCTTGCGGCAGAGCACGGGGTCGTCCAGGCAGTACGGCAGGACGACGAAGCCTTCGCCGACCAGCGTGCGCGCCGCCGCCAGCAGCCCCTCGTTGTCCGGAAAGAGCGTCTTTGGATCGCCGATCACCTCGAGCTTGACCCACGGAGTGCCCAGCGCCTCCCGTGCCAGCCGAGCCGTGCGCACCGCTTCTTCCACGGTGTAGCAGCCGGCCGTGTTCGGCAGCAGGAGGCAGCGCTTCGTGTCGATGAAGTCGAGCATCGACTTGCCGCTGCCGGCCTCGTCGAGGTTCACGCGGCGCACCGCCACCGTGACGACCTCGGTCCCGGAGCGCTCCAGCGCCTCCCGCATCAGCTCGAACGTCGGGTACTTGCCGGTGCCCAGGAAGAGCCGCGAGTGGAACTCGCGGCTCGCGATCGTCAACGTGTCCAACGCCTCGTCTCCTTCGCCTACCCGCCCCCGACCAGGTGCACGACCTCCAGCACGTCCCCGTCCCGCAGCTCGGTCGTGGGGAAAGCCGCTCGCGGCAGCACGTCCCGGTTCCGCTCCACCGCGGCCCACTGCGGCGCGCGTCCCAGCCCGGCGAGCAGCGCCGCGACCGTCGTGCCGTCCTCGAACTCGCGCTCCACGCCGTTGAGTCGCACACGGACCATCGAGCGCGGACCATACCCGTTTCACGCCGAGGGCGCAAAGAGGCCAAGGGCGCAAAGAGCGGGTCCGTTCGATTCAGCCGCAGAGGAAGAGGCAGCGGTCGCCGAGCGGGACGAGCGAGCCGTTGCAGGTGCCGCTGGCGCAGACGTTGCCGCACCGGCCGCAGTTGTCGCCGTTGACCGGGACGCAGGCGCCGGAACAGCACATCCGCGGGCCGATGACGTCGTCCACGAGGCAGGGGACGACGATGCCGCGCCAGCGGCAGGCGCCGGCGCTGCCGCAGCGGCAGGAGCCGCCGGAACAGCGGTCGCTGACCACGTCGTTGCACACGCTGCCGCAACCCCCGCAGTTGGCGAAATCCGTCGAGGTGTCGACGCAGCGCCCGGAACAGCACGACTCGCCCGCAGCACAGCAGGTCGTGCCGCAGGCCTCCGCCCCCTCCGGGCAGCAGGTCGTCCCGCCGACGCAGACCTCGCCGTCGGCGCAGGGCGCCGAGCCGCAGAGGCACTCGCCCAGCGCGCAGCGCTCCCCCGCGTCGCAGACGACGCCGCACGCACCGCAGTTGGCCGTGTCGGACGCGACGTTGCGGCACACGTCGGAGCAGCAGGCTTCCGCCGAGGTGCAGGTGTCGCCGCCGCACGAACAGGAGCCCATGAGGCAGATCTCGCCGGCGTCGCAGACCCGGCCGCACGAGCCGCAGTTGACCGTGTCCGTCTGGAGGTTGACGCAGCGCGAGCCGCAGCAGTCGAGGCCCGGGGCGCAAGCCGGGGAGCATTCGAGCGTGACGCAGATCCCGAGCGCGCAGACCTGGCCCGCGGCGCAGCCGTGGCCGCACGAGCCGCAGTTGACCGGATCCGCCTGGAAGTCCACGCACTCGGTGCCGCAGCAGTGCAGGCCCGCCTCGCACGAGCACGGGTCGGGCACGCACAACCCGCTGCGGCACACCTGGTCGCCGGGGCACGCCGCCCCGCAAACGCCGCAATTGCGCGCGTCCTGCTGAACGTCGACGCACCCCGAGCCCGCGCAGCAGCTCAACCCCGCCCCGCACGCCGCCGCCCCGCCGCAGGCGCAGACGCCCGAGGTGCAACCGTCGGCGGAGCCCGCCGGACACGCGTCGGTGCAAGACCCGCAGTGCGCCGGATCGGTCTGGACGTCGATGCAGACGCCGTCACAGCACTCCTGCGTGCCTCCGCACGGGCCCCCCGCGCCGCACGAGCCCGTGGCGTCCGGGCGCCCGCCCCCGTCGTCGTCCTCCACGACCTGCGTGGCCGCGCAACCGAGGCCGACCAGCGCCAGGACGGCCGCACCGCCCGCGAGTGCCGAGCGTCTACGCCGGACGGTCCCAACCATTCGTCGCCATCCTCCCCGGCCCGGACACGCCGGATGCCGCCGGAATGGTACCCGCGACCCCGAGGGGGCGCAAGGTCGCCGGTGGCGCTGGTGGCGGGTGGCTGGTGGCTGGTAGCGGACGCGGCGGCGCGCTCGGGGCAGTCCGCGGAGTCGCGCCGGTCGTGGTAGGCTCGCGGCGATGACCTTCCACGAGCAGTACGCGATCGCCGCCGCCGTGACGCTGGCGGTCGAGCTTCCGATCGTGCTGTACGTCGCGCGCCGCGCACGCCTCCTGCACTCCGACGCCCGGGTGCTCGTCGCCGCCCTCGTCGCCAACGCCGCCACGCATCCTGCCCTGTGGTACGTGCCCTGGACGCTGTTCCCATCGGTCCTGGAGAAGCCGAACTACCCCCTCTACCTCGTCGTCGGGGAGACCGCCGTGCTGCTCGTCGAGACCGTCGTCTACTGGAGGCTGCTCGTTCCCCACCGGCCGTGGCTGGCGCTCGCGATGAGCGCGCTGGCCAACGCCGCCTCCTACGCCGCGGGTCTGGCCGTCTGGGCGCTGATCCGCTGACGGCGCTACGGCCTCTCCGTGCGGTGGGGGTGCCGGATCGCGTGCAGGACGATTCCGGCCGCGACGGAGATATTGAGCGACGCCACCCCGCCCGCCGCGATCGGGATGCGCACGCGGCGGTGGCACAGCTCCCGCGTGAGCCGGCGCAACCCGGGGCCTTCCGCGCCGAACACCAGGCACACCGGAGGATGAAGGTCGGCCGTCGCCAGATCCGCCTCCCCCTCCGGGTCCAGCCCGACCACCTCGACGCCCGCACCCGACAAGCGCCGCAGCGCCTCCGCCAGATTGGGCACCCGCGCGATGCGCATCAGCTCCGTCGCCCCGGCGCTCGCCCGGACCACCGCGTCGGTCACCCCCGCCGCCCGGCGCTCGGGCATCACGACGACGTCGACCCCGAAGGCGACCGACGAGCGCGTGATGGCGCCCAGGTTCTGCGGATCCTGGACCTGATCGAGGGCGACGGCGAGGGTCTCCGCGCCGCGCTCCACGGCGATGCGCTCCACGTCGCCCAGCCCGAGGTACGGATAGGGTCCGGCCAACGCGGCGATGCCCTGGTGCACCCGCCCGGCCGCCAGCGTCTCGAGGAGATCGGGATCGGCTTGCCGCGAGGGTACGCCGCGCTGCTTCGCGAGCCGCGCGATCTCGCGGAACCGCTCGCCCCGCTCCTCCGCCGAGAGGAAGACGACCTGAACCTCGCGTCGTCCGCCGCGCAGCGCCTCCGAGACCGCGTGCGGTCCAAGCAGGATCCGCCCCGCCTCGCTCCCCCCCGGCACGTCCACCTCCACCACGTCCTCCGGCCCGCCGAACCCCAGCGCCACCTGCTCGGTCGGCGGTCGCGGAGCCTCGGACGGCGTCCCGACGCGCCTCCCGCTCCGGTGACGGCGAGGGCCCGCCACGACCGAAGGCAGCTCTTCCTGTGATGCCGGCGGATGGCCGGCGGCGGAGGAACCACGGCGACGCATCAGACTGCTCCTCCCAGCGCCTCTTCGATGGCGCTCCGGATCCCGCGCGCCGCGGCGACGGGATCGCTCGCATCGCGGATCGGCCGGCCGACCACCACGACGTCGGCGCCGGCGGCGATCGCCTCCGCGGGCGTCGACGTGCGCTGCTGGTCGCCCGCCGCCGCACCCGGCGGCCGGATCCCCGGCGTCACGATCAACGGCCCCGGCCCCACCACGCGCCGGATGGCCCCCGCCTCCTGCGGCGAAGCCACCACCCCGGCACAACCGCAGTCCACGGCCAGCGCCGCCCGCCGCACGACCAGATTCCCCAGCGGAGGCGACAGCCCGGCCTCCACCGCGCCGGCCTCGTTCAGGCTCGTCAGCACCGTCACCCCCAGGATTCCCGCCCCGGTGCCGGCCTCGCGCACGGCCGCCTCGAGCATCTGCCGTCCCCCGCCGGTGTGCACCGTGAGCCAGCGCACGCCGCCGCCTGCCAGCGCCCGGGAGACCGCCCGGCCCACGGTCGCCGGGATGTCGTGCAGCTTGAGGTCCAGGAACACCGCCCCGCCCCGCTGCGAAACCTCCCGCACCAGCGCCGGGCCCTCCGCGCAGAACAGCTCCAGCCCCACCTTGAACGTCCCGACCTCGCCCGCCAGCAGCCGCACCAGACGCAGCGCCGCGTGGCCGTCAGGCACGTCCAATGCGAATACGAGCCGGTCGCGGGAATCCATCGAGCGCCTTGGCCACCGAGCATAGCGGATTTCGCGCGAAGGGCGCAAAGGGGACCGATGGCCGCAGGGTCGACCCGGCCCGGAGTTCCCTTCGACGTCGCTCAGGGCAGGCGCGCAAAGGACGCCAAGGAACGCAAAGAACGCCAAGTTGGGTTACCATCCTCGTCATGCGCGCCATGGTTCTGGAGAAGCCCGCCCCGATCGAGTCGGCCCCGCTCGCCGCTCGCGACCTGCCGGAGCCCCAACCGGGCCCGGGCGACGTCCTCGTGGCGGTCCGCGCTTGCGGGGTCTGCCACACCGATCTCCATGTGGTCGAAGGCGATCTGCGCCTGCCCCGGCTGCCCGTCGTCCCCGGCCACCAGATCGTCGGCGTGGTCGAGCGGCTGGGCGCCGGCGTCGAGAGGTTCCGCGTCGGTGACCGCGTGGGTCTCCCTTGGCTCCGCCGGACCTGCGGGTCGTGCGAACATTGCCGGAACGGTCGAGAGAACCTCTGTGAACATGCCGAATTCAACGGGTTCCATGCGGACGGCGGGTTCGCTGCGAAGACGCTCGCCCCGGCCGAGTTCGCCTTCCGCGTCCCCGACGCCTACCCCGACGTCCAGGCGGCGCCGCTCTTGTGTGCCGGCGTCATCGGTTACCGTGCCCTGCGTCTGTCCGAAGTCCGACCCGGCTGGCGGCTCGGCATGTGGGGCTTCGGCGCCTCGGCCCACGTCACCATCCAGGTCGCCGTGCACCGCGGCTGCGAGGTCCACGTCCTTACGCGCAGCGAGGCGCACCGGCGCCACGCCCTCGAGCTTGGCGCCGCCTGGGCCGGCGGACCCTCCGACCCCCCTCCCCGGCCGCTCGACGCGGCCGTCATCTTCTCGCCCGCGGGGGGGCAGGTGCACGACGCGCTGCGCGCCCTGCGTCCCGGTGGAACGCTCGCCCTGGCCGGGATCACGATGAGCCCGATTCCGGAGCTGGAGTACCCCCTCCTCTACGGCGAGCGGACCGTGCGCTCGGTCGCCAACAGCACCCGCCGGGACGTGGAAGAGCTGCTCGACCTGGCCCCGCGGATCCCGATTCGCGCCGAGGTCGAGGAGTACCGGCTGGAAGAGGCCAACGAGGTCCTCCGGCGGCTCAAGGAGAGCCGGATCCGTGGCGCCGCGGTGCTCGTCCCTTGAATACGCCGTGCGGATCGGTAGTCTTTGCGCCGCCCGGCCCGCGGAGGCGGCCGGCATCATGCGCGGTCAGGGGCCGGGGACGCCCCGCGGGGAATCGGGAGGACGGAAGATGAGGGCAGTGCTGGCAATCGTGGCTGCGGTGGCGATGGGCGCGGCGCCGGCGGCATGGGCCGGCGACGAAGACGACTCCGACGACGAGTGGGAGTGCACGTGCACCGGGGCGTGCGACGATCACGAGCTGTCGGTCACCGTCGACGTCTGCGCCGACGACGACGACATCTCCGAGGCGGTGTCGGACGGCGCGAACTCGTGCGCCCGCGAGTTGGACGGCCAGTGCGAGGCGGTCGGGCGCTGCGAGTGCACCTGCCACGTCACGGGCGAGGACTGCTGAAGCCGCCCGGTCCGGAAATGTCTGACGCGCCGTCGCAGGGCGTGGGACTCGTAGTTCAGTAGATCGCCAACGGACCGATCGCCTCCTCGACCGCGCGCAGCGGCTCGAGGTTCCTGACGCATTCCATCATGACGTTGTGATCCGGGAACAACGGGCGGTCCTCGTCGAGGTGCGCGACGCGCCGGCGGACCGCGGCCTTCGCGGCGGCGGTCCCCTTGCCGGGCAGGTACTCGCGGAAGTCGAGCGCCTGGGCGGCGGCCATGAACTCGATGCCGAGGACGCCGTTGGCGACCTCGAGGATCTGCGCCGTCTTGAGGGCGGAGTTCATGCCCATGGAGACGAAGTCCTCCTGGTCGGCCGCGGCCGGGATGGATTCGATGAAGGCGGGACCGGAAAGGATCTTCTGCTCGACCACCTGCATGCAGGCGGTGTACTGGCTGAGCATCATGCCGGAGAACATCCCGGCGCCCTTGGTCAGGAAGGCGGGAAGTCCGGCGGAGAGCGCCGGGTTGGTCAGCCGGTTCAGGCGGCGCTCCGAGAGCACGCAGATCATCGCGAGGGCGGCCCCCGCGGTGTCCAGGGGGACGCTGATCGGCGAGCCCTGGAAGTTGGCGCCGGTGAGCACGACCTTGTCGTCGGGCACGAAGATGGGGTTGTCCGCGACGCCGTTCAGCTCGATCTCGAGCTGGCTGCGGGTCCAGCGGAGCTGGTCGCGCGCCGCGCCGATCACCTGCGGCGTGGAGCGCATCGAGTAGGCGTCCTGGACCTTGGTCTTCGTGCGGCCCGCCAGCAGGTCGGAGCCCTCCATCACCTTGCGCAGGTTGAGCGCGCTGGTGATCGCCCCGGGGAAGCCGCGCAGCTCGTGCAGCCGCCGGTCGTACGGCTTCATGTTCGCCTTCAGCGCCTCGAGCGTCATCGCCGCGGCGATCTCGGCCTGCAACAGCCAGCGCTCGGCGTCGTGCACCGTCAGGCAGCCGATGCCGGTGATCAAGTTCGAGCCGTTGATCGCCGCCAGGCCGTCGCGCGCCTGGAGACCCGGAGGTTTGATGCCCGCCCGCTCCTGCGCCTTCGCCGTCGGCATCCGCGCGCCCTCGTAGAACGATTCGCCTTCCCCCATCAGCGAGAGCGCGATCTGGCTCATCGGGGCCAGGTCGCCGCACGCGCCCACCGAGCCCTTGCGGCAGACGACCGGCGTCACGCCCTTGTTGAGCATGTCGACATAGCAGCGGGTGATCTCGAGGCGGCACGCGGAGTGCCCGTGCGCGTGGACGTTGATGCGACTGAGCATCGCGGCGCGGACGTGGTCCACGGGGCACGGTTCGCCGATGCCGGCCGCGTGGTTGTAGATGAGGAACCGCTGGAACTGGCTCACCTGCTCGTCGGAGAGCACGATCTCCGAGAACTCGCCGATCCCCGTGTTCGTGCCGTACATGATCTCGCGCGCCGCCAGCCGCTCCTCGAGGAACGTGCGGCATTTGCGGATGCGCGCCTCGGCGTCGGCGCAGAGCTCCACCTTCTCGCCGCTGCGCGCGACCTTCACCACGTCGTCGATCGTCAGGTTCTTCCCGGTCACGGAGAGGGCCATGCGAAATGCCTCCGGAACACCGCAACGGGCCGCGAGGGATGGCCGGCGCCGCGGGCCCGGACGCTCCGCCGGCCTTTTCGCACCCACCCGCCCCGCTGGGCCGGAGTCGAGCCCCGACCTGCGCACCAGCGGCTTATCGCGCGGGAACGCCCGGCGTCAAGCGGCGCGGCCGGGCAGTGGCCGGTTGCTGGTGGCCGGTTGCTGGTGGCTGGTAGCTGGTAGCTTGTGGCGGGTGGTCGGTGGTCGCCGGTACGTCCCCCGCGACCTCGGCGTCGGCGTCCGCGCCTTCGGGGCGACGATCGTGCTTCGTGCTACCGGCGGGCCTTCTTCGGCGCCTTCTTCGCGGGGGGCTTCTTGGCCGTCCTCTTCACGGCGGGCTTGGCCGCCTTCCTGGCGGGACGCGGGCGCACTTGCGCCGCAGGGCGGCGGGGCGTGGCGCCCCTACCGGCTGTCTTCTTCGCGGGCGTCTTCTTCGCGGGAAGCCTGGCGGGGGTCTTCTTCTCCCGCAGCGCGGCCTGGGCGGCCGCGAGCCGGGCGATCGGGACGCGGAAGGGCGAGCACGACACGTAGTCGAGTCCGATCATGTGGCAGAACTCGACCGACGCCGGATCGCCGCCCTGCTCGCCGCAGATCCCGACCTTGAGCTTCGGCTGGGCGCTCCGACCCTTCTCCACCGCGATCCGCATCAGCATCCCCACCCCGATGCGGTCGATCGTCTCGAACGGGTCGCGCTCGTAGATCTTCAGCTCGCGGTAGCGGCCCAGGAACGAGGCCGAGTCGTCCCGGCTCATGCCCAGGCACATCTGCGTCAGGTCGTTGGTGCCGAAGGAGAAGAACTCCGCCACGCCCGCCACCTCGTCGGCGGTGAGCGCCCCGCGCGGGATCTCGATCATCGTGCCGACCGTGTACGGGATGCTCTTCCCGCGCTCCGCGAACACCTTGGCGACCTCGTCGCGCACCGCCTGCGCCTGGAGCTGCAGCTCCCGGACGTGCCCGACGAACGGGATCATGATCTCCGGGTGGGCCTCCACGCCCTGCTCGCGCGCGTCGAGCGCCGCCTCGAGGATCGCCCTTCCCTGCATCGCGGTGATCTCGGGGTAGGAGATTCCCAGCCGGCAGCCGCGGTGGCCGAGCATCGGGTTGAACTCGTGGAGCTGCCGCACCTTGTCGGCAATCTTCGCCGGCGGCACGTTCATCTCCCGCGCCACCTCCGCCGTCGCCTTCTCCTCGTGCGGCAGGAACTCATGCAGCGGCGGGTCGAGCGTGCGGATGGTCACCGGGCGCGGACCCATGGCCAGGAAGATGCCGGTGAAGTCGGCGCGCTGCAGCGGCAGGAGCTTGTCCAGCGCCTTCTGCCGCTCCTCCGTCGTGTCGGCCAGGATCATCTCGCGCATCGGGCCGATCTTCCCCTCGCCGAAGAACATGTGCTCCGTCCGGCACAGGCCGATGCCCTCGGCCCCGAACGCGACCGCGTGCGCCGCCTGGTCGGGCTGGTCCGCGTTCGTGCGCACCTTCAGGCGCCGCACCTCGTCCGCCCACCCCAGCAGCTTCTCGAAGATGCGGTACACCGGCGCGTCCTCGGCCTTGAGCGTCTTCGTGATCAGCACGCGCTGGACCTCGGACGGCACCGTCTTGATGGCCCCGACCATCACCTCGCCCAGCGTCCCGTCGATGGCGATCGGGTCGCCCTCGCGGACGACCGTGCCGCCTGGGGTGCCGAAGGAGCGGGTGGCGTAGTCGACGACGATGTCGCTGCAGCCGGTGACGCAGACCTTGCCCATCTGGCGGGCGACCAGTGCGGCGTGCGAGGTCATGCCGCCCCGCGCGGTGAGGATGCCCTGTGCGGCGAGCATCCCGCGGATGTCCTCGGGGCTCGTCTCCTGGCGCACGAGCACCACCTTCTCGCCGCGCGCCACGTACGCCTCGGCCGCCTCGGCCGAGAAGACCGCCTTGCCCGAGGCCCCGCCCGGCCCTGCGGCCAGGCCCTTGGCCACCAATCGCTTCTCGGCGACCGCCTTCTTGCGGTCGTTGGGGTCGAACACCGGCTGCAGGAGCTGGTTCAGGTGGTCGGGCTCGACCCGCATCAACGCCTCGGTCTTGGAGATCAGCCCCTCGCCCTGCATCTCCACCGCGATGCGCGCCGCCGCGAATCCCGTGCGCTTGCCCGTCCGCGTCTGGAGCATCCACAGCTTCCCGTGCTCGATCGTGAACTCGAGGTCCTGCATGTCGCGGTAGTGGTTCTCGAGCCGGTCGCGGAACGTCACGAGCTCCCGATGGCACTCGGGCATCATCGCCTCGAGCGACTTCTCGCCGCCGGCGTTGCGGTCCAGGGGGAGCGGCGTGCGGATGCCCGCCACGACGTCCTCGCCCTGCGCGTTCTGCAGCCACTCGCCGAAGAACCGGTGCTCCCCCGCCGCCGGGTCGCGCGTGAAGGCCACGCCCGTCGCGCAGTCCTCGCCCATGTTGCCGAAGACCATCGCCTGCACGTTGGTGGCCGTCCCCCAGTGCTCGGGAATGCGGTACTGCCTGCGGTAGACGATGGCCCGCGGATTGTTCCACGAGCCGAACACCGCTCCCACCGCGCCCCAGAGCTGCTCGACCGGGTCCTCCGGGAACGGCTTGCCCGTCTCGCGCAGCACGATCGCCTTGAACGTCGCCACCAGCTTGCGCAGCTCCGCCGCCGGGACCTCGTTGTCGAACTTCAGGCCCAGCCGCTGCTTCGTCGCCTCCAGCTCGTGGTCGAACTTGTGCCGCGCGATCCCCAGCACCACGTCGCCGTACATCGTGACCAGACGCCGGTAGGCGTCCATCACGAACCGCTCGTCCGCCGTCAGTTTCGCCAGCCCCGCCGCCGTCGCGTCGTTGAGGCCCAGGTTGAGGATCGTGTCCATCATCCCCGGCATCGACGCGGGCGCCCCGGAACGGACCGACACCAGCAGCGGGTTGGACGGGTCGCCGAAGTTCTTCCCCACACGCTTGGACATGAGGGCGAGGGCCGCATCGACCTGCTTGCGCAGCTCCGCCGGGTACTGGTTCCCGTGCGCGAAGAAGTAGCTGCACACCTCGGTCGTGATCGTGAAACCGGGCGGCACCGGCAGCCCGATGTTGACCATCTCGGCCAGGTTGGCGCCCTTGCCGCCCAAGAGCTCCTTCATCGCCCCCCGCCCCTCGGCCTTTCCGCCACCGAACGAGTACACCAGTTTGCTCATCGCCCTTCCTCCTCAGCCCCCATCCTCTTCTTCATCGACTTGGTCGTCGACAGGGTCCCCTCGACCGGGCTCGGGGCAGGCGTCGTCCCCGCTACCGGGCTCGGGGCAGGCGTGTTCGCCCGCACCCTGTCCGGCCGGGACGTCGCCTCCCCCCGCCGCCTTGCCCGCTCCCCGCAAATAGTCCTCCAGCGGGTCGCCCGTGGACACGGGCTCGACCTCCACCCCTTCGGGCAGCCCGCCCAGGTCGTCGCCCAGCACCTCGACCAGATCCTGCCAGTGCCGCGCGGCCGGCAGGCGCGCCCCTTCGTCGCCGGGGAGCGGTTCGGGCGCGCGCGCGAAAAGGTCGCGCTCGAGCTGCCGGCGTCCGTCCTCGGACAGCTCGGCATACTCGCGCAGCGACGGCAGATCGCCGAGGTTTCCCAAACCGAAGAACTCCAGGAACGAGGGCGTGGTGCCGTACAGCAGCGGGCGGCCCGGCTCCTCCTTGCGGCCCAGGACGCGGACGAGGTTCCGGTCGAGCAGCAGCTTGACCGCGCTGCCGGAATCGACGCCGCGGATGTCGTCGACGTCGGGCTTGGTCACCGGCTGCCGGTAGGCGATCACCGCCAGCGTCTCCATCGCCGCCTTGGACAGGCGCAGCGGCTTGACGTCGAGGAACTTGCGCACGACCTCCGCGCACTCCGGCGCCGTGCGGAGCTGCCAGCCGCCGCCGACCTCCACCAGACGCACACCGCTCGCCTCCCGTGCGACGCCGATGGACTTGAGCGCCCGGCGCACCGCCGCGAAGGTCGTGCGCAGCGGGCGGGACATCTGGGCCAGGCTCAGCGGACGCAGCGCGACGAACAGCAGCGCCTCGACGTGCCGCGCCAGCGTCTCGTCGTCGTACTCGACACGCGCCGGAGCAGGCCCCCGTTCCGGGGGCAGTTCCTGGTCGTTGGTCGTTGGTTCTTGGTCCGGGCCCTCGACGCGGGCGCCGCCATTCTCCGCGCGCGTCGCCTCGTCCGTCCGCGCGCCGACCTCGACCGGCGGAGGCTCCTCGGTGCCGGGCTCCCCGCCCGGCTCCGCGGGACTCTCGCCGCGGGCGAAGGTGTCCTCCGGCGCGGAGGGGGGCAGGGCGTCCGTCGCCCGTTCTTCGTCTTCCGCTCGCGCCGCAATCTCGGCGGGAGGTTCCTCTGCGGCGGGTTCCTTCTCGTCGAGCTCGTCCGTCATGACTCACCCTTGGGCCGGTCGTCCGCCTCGCGCGGTTCCTCGTCCGGTGCAGCGATCGTAGCAGGGGGCACCGCGGCTGCGGCGTCGCCGGTTGCGGGCACCTCGGCGGGCGTCTCGGCGGTGGTTTCGCCGGTCGCCGGCCCTTCGGCGGGGGTCGCTTCGTCCTCGACGCGATCCGACGTGACGTCGGCCGTGCCGTCCACGCGGCCGACGAAATCGACGAGCAGCGGGGTGTCGGGGCCGGCCTGCAGGAGCCGCGTCATGTGCAGCTTGGTCATCTCCAGCAGTGCCAGGAAGGTGACCACGACGTCGAACCGTCCCGCGGCCCCCTCGAAGAACTGCTCGAACCGGATCCGCCGGCGCACCTCCAGCAGCCCCACGATCTCCTGGATACGCTGCGCCACCGAGATGCGCTCGGAGGTCACCTCGCGTGCGAGGTCGGGCCTGACCCGCTTGAGCACCGCGGCGAACGCGTCGAGCAGTGCGCCCAGCCCGACCTCGGCCAGCGGCCGATCCGCGGGCCCCACCGTCCGTTCCGCCTGGCGGGCGAAGACGTCGCGCTGGAGCTGATCCAGCGCTCCCAGCTGGTCGGCCGCGTCGCGGTACTTCTGGTACTCGAGCAGCCGGCGGACCAGCTCCGCGCGCGGATCGCCCTGCTCCTCCGCGACGGCCTCCTCCGGCTCCGCCGCGTTCGCCGGCAGCAACATGCGCGACTTGATGTTCGTCAGCGTCGCGGCCATCTCGAGGTACTCGCCGGCGACGTCCAGGTTGATGACCTTCATCGCGTCGATGTACTCGAGGTACTTCTCGGTCACGAAACCGACGGGGATGTCGAGGATGTCGAGCTTGTGCTTGCGGATGAGGTGCAGCAGCAGCTCGAGCGGTCCGGAGAAGCCGGGCAGCTCCAGCTCGTACGGAACGTGGATCGGCGCCCCGGTCCCCTCGGGCCCGCCCGGCGCGTCGTCGCGGCCTTCCGGCTCCGTCATCCGCCGTGCACCATCCACCACAGCATCTCGGTGGGCAGGCCGACCACGTTGAACGCGCCGATCAGCAGGTAGGCCACCGGGATGCGGACGATCCCGCCCGCGAACCACATGATGGCCAGGAGCACCATGTACGAGAAGGCCTGCAGCGGCGCGACCAGAGTCTGGAGGCGGGGCGGCAGGAGCCGGCTGCCGTCGAGCGGCGGCAGCGGAATGAGGTTGAAGATGCACAGGCCGGCGTTCATGAAGGACATGATCAGCAGCAGATGGGCGGCAATATCGACGGATGTCCTGTGATCTCCATGGTTGGTGAGCAGTTCCACCAGGTACAGCGTGTTGAGATCGAGGCCGGACGACGTGGCGAGGATCCGCAGCCCGAGGACGGAGAGGAACGTGAGGATCAGGTTGGAGAGCGGGCCGGCGGCGGCCGTCAGCGCCATGCCGGCGTGCATGGAGACCCGGCGCGTGAAACGGTGCGGCGACACGGGCACCGGCCGCGCCCAGCCGATGAGCGGCAGGCCGCCGGCGAGCTGTGCCACGATCGGCATCAGGAAGGTCCCGATCGGGTCGGCGTGGGCCAGGGGGTTGAGCGTGAGCCGCCCCTGCGAGGAGGCCGTGTCGTCGCCCAGCCACCAGGCGACGCGGGCGTGGCAGTACTCGTGCACCGTCAACGACAGGAGCATGGGCACGAGGTACGAGACGATCGAGAAAAGCTGCTGCTCCACGGCCGGCTTGCATAGCACACCGGCCGTCCGCGACGCCACCTTGCTCCGCCCGCGCCGTCCGTGCTACCAGACCGTCCATGCCGAACGCCAAGCGCGACCCGTTCGCCTCGATCGATCGCCTCCGCCCGCTCATCTCCGAGGAGGAGATCCGGATCCGGACCCGCGAGCTGGGGGCGAAGATCTCGGCGGACTACAAGGGCAGCGATCTGCTGCTGGTCAGCGTGCTCAAGGGCGGCTTCGTCTTCCTCGCCGACCTGGTCCGCACGATCGACATCCCTCTGGAGCTGGACTTCATGCGCGTCCGCTCCTACGGCGCCCGCTCGGAATCCTCCGGCGTCGTCGAGATCACGGCCGACCTCACGGGTCCCGTCGAGGGCAAGCGCGTCCTCTTCGTCGAGGACATCGTCGATACCGGGCTTACGATGACCTACCTCATGCGCAACATCAAGACGCGCCACCCGGCCGACGTGAAGCTCTGCGCCCTGCTCTACAAGCCCGAGCGCAAGCTCGTCGATGTCCCCATCGATTACCTGGGCTTCACGATTCCGAATCAGTTCGTCGTCGGCTACGGCCTGGACTACGCCGAAAAGCACCGCAACCTCCCCTACATCGCGACCCTCGACGACGAGCCCCCGGGGTAGCGATCGGCACCGCCCGGGACCGAACCGCGCCCTTCAGGGCGCGGCTGCGTCGGCCGGGCCAGCCGCGGGCTGAAGCCCGCGGTTCGGATCCGGATCCCCCACGGGCTGGGAGCCAAGTACCAACAACTCCCCCCCCCTACTCCCAGCCGTCGGCGAGCAGCGCGTTGCGGTCCACCGTGAGGAACTTGCGCCGGCCGTCGCGCAGCACCGCCACCGAGACCGTCTCGCGGTGCAGGCTGCCCACGATGCCGTGCAGCGTCTCCAGGTCCCGGATCCGCTCGCGCTCCACCTGGAAGATCGTGTCGCCGGCCAGCAGGAGGTCGGTGCCCGGCGCCGCGTACGTCGCGGGAGTCCGCACGATCACCTGGTCGTTGACCAGCGAGTATCCGACGCGACCGGAGGAAGGATCGGCGCCCGCCCCGGGCTCCGCTCCGGCGCCGGCGTCCGCCGCGTCGCGGAAGGCCAGCTCGACGGGGCGCGAGCGTGTGCCGACATCCAGGGTCGCGACGGCCGCGACCCTCCCGAGGTCGTCGCGCGAAGCCTCGATTTCCCATCGCCCCGGGTCCAGGCCAGCGGCGGCGAAGCGGCCATCGGCGTCCGAGCGCGCGGAGCGCGGAGCCGTCCGGCTGCCCGAGAGGCGCAGCTCGATCGCAGCCCCGCCGACGGGCGAGCCGAAACGGTCCACCACGCGACCCTCCAGCGTCACCCCCCGCCGCATCGAGATCTCCACGACGCGCTCGACCTCGCCCTCCACCTCCCCCGGTGCCGCGAGGCCGATCACCAGCGTCTGGTCCGCGAAACCCGCGGCCGTGGCGCGCAGCTCGTAGTCTCCCGCCGCCACGCGACCCGCGCGGAACTTCCCGTCGGGGCCCGCCACGGCCGCCGCGATCTCCCGTCCGTCCCGCCGCAACGCCACCGCCGCTGTCAGCGGCTCGCCCACCTCGTCGGTCACCGAGCCGCTCACGACCACGCCCGGGTCCAGGACGACCTCGACCGTCGCCCCCACCGACGCGTCGACCGAGGCCTCGACGTAGTCGGGATGCGAGGCGACCAGCCGCACCTCGCCGGACGACGGGGCCGCCAGGCGGAACGTGCCGTCCGCCCCCGTCGTCGTGCCCTGCGACGCCCAGCGCACTTCTCCGCCGGCCGGCTCCGCCCGCACCCGCGCCCCGCCGATCGGGAACCGCCGCGCGTCGATCACCCGGCCCGCGATCCGCCCCCCCAGCCTCACCAGCCCGATCTCCGCGTCGCCCGCGCACGGCGTGCCCGCGAGATCCCGTTCCAGGTCGGCGGTCAGGTAGCCTGGCGCCTGGACCTGCAGCACGACGTGCGGCGGAAGATGAGTCGCCGTGAAGCTCCCGGCCTCGTCCGTGCGCCAGACCAGCGGGTCCATCAGCCCCGAGAGGATCCGCACGCCCGCCCCGGCCACCGGGTTGCCGTCGCCGTCGCGCACCATGCCCGCGAGCGTGCAGCCTTCGACGAGCTGGAGCACCACCGAGGTCGCGGCCGGCTGGTCCGGCACGACGACCTCCTGCGCCAGCGGCGCGAAGTCCGGGTGGGCCACGCGGATCGTGTACTTGCCGGGCGGAAGGCCCGCGAGGGAGACCGCGCCGTGGGTGTCGGTCGTCAGCGGAGCGGTTTTCGGTTTTCGGTTCTCAGTTGTCAGATCCGGCGCGGCGGCCGTCGATGGAGGGTCCGGCCTGAGAACCGACGACTGAGAACTGACGACCTCGCCCGCCGCATCACCCGGCGCGTCGGCCGCCGCCTGGTCGTCGAGCCAGGCGAAGGGGCGCGGGGGAATGGGGGGCAGTGGGCCTTCCAGGACGCCCAGCTCGCCGATCGGCAGGAGGCGGCCCACCGGGGCGAGGCCGCGACGGTCGAGGGACGCGAGCGCCTCGGTCGTGGGCGAGCGGAAGACGAACGTCCCATCGTCGGCGCGGCCCGAGAGCGAGACCCGGGCCTCGGCGACCGGGGCGCCGTCCGGGCCGACGATCCGGCCGTCGAGCCTCCGGCCGTTGCGCAGCTCGAGCACCACCGCGCCCTCCCCCCCCGCGACGACCTCGACCCACGCTTCGGCGGGAAGGAACGGGCTCTGCGCGCACCGCACGAGGTACCGGCCCGGCTGGAGCGGCCCGACGCGGAAACGGCCGCCGGCGCCGACCGCGGCGCGCAGGGGCACGAGCCGGGACTGCAGGCCGTGCACCGTGACGGCGAAGCCGGCGACGCCGTCCGCGCCGGCGCCCTCCGCGGCCACCCGTCCCGCGACGAACCCACCGGACGCCACGGCCAACCGGATCGTCGTCGTCTCCGCCGGCCGGACCTCCACCCCGCGACGCAGGGGCGAGACGCGCGTCCCGTCGAAGGCCTCGGCTTCGTAGAACCCCGGCGGAATCAGCCCCGCGTCGAATCGGCCGCCCGAATCTGTCGGGAATTCCTTCGCGGGCCACAGCCCCGAGCCGACGACGCGGACCGTCGAACCGGTCACCGGCGCCCCCGCCGCGTCGACGACTTCGCCGGCGAGCCTTCCGCCGCGCGGCAGCTCGAGCTCCAGCGGCTCGGTGGCCGGCAGCTCGATCGGGTCCGACCGCCCCGAGACGTGCCCGTCGGCCTCGACGACCACCTCCACCGTCCCCGTGCCCGGGACGAGGAGCCGCGCCGCTCCGCCGGCGTCCGTCGTGACCGCGTCGGCGCGCGCCACGGCCCGCCGCTCGCCCTCGGACCATAGCGGTTCCTGGATGTCGGGGGCGACCAGGGCTCCGGCGACGGGAGCGCCCGTGTCGTCGACCACATGCACGTCCAGCGCCGTCCCCGGTGCAATCGCCACGTCGAACCCGACGGCGGGCGGAACGGCGCGGCGCACGACCGACGGCATGCCCGTGCAGGAAACCAGGATGGAGCCGGCCCAAGCCTCCGGTGTCTCGAAGCGGAACCGACCGTCCTGGTCCGGCACGACCTCGCCAAGCACTTCTCCGTCGGCCTCGAGCCAGCGAACGTGCACGGTGCGCGGATCGGTCCCGGGCGGCACGGAGACGAGTCCGGAGAACTCCGCCGGGCCGGGTTTCTTCGGAGCGTCGCCCGCGCCATCGGCTCGATCCGCGGCGGGTGCCCCGGCCTCGCGGGCCGGCTTCTTGCCGTCGACTCTAGGGAGCAAGACGAAGATGAAGGTCGCGAGCAGGAACCCGATCATCAGGGCGGCCCCGGCGACGAGGCCGATCAACGTGCCGACGTTGCGCGGACGCGGCGGGCCCTGGCCGTCCGGTGCGTCCGGCGCCGGCGCCTCTCCTCCCGCTGTTTTCCCCTTATCGGTGTCCATCGGTGTTCATCGGTGGTTTCTGTTTTCCCCCTCGGGGAGGCATGATAGCATCCGCCTCGCCATGACGCTTCGGATCGGTTGCATCGACTTTCCGATTCCTCCCTCACGGTATTTCCGCAAGTGGGATCTCGTCGAGATCGAACAGACGCTGGTGCGGGCGCCCGGCGACGGGACGGTCAAGCGCTGGCTGCGCGAGTCGGAGGAAGGCTTCGAGTTCGTCGTCGCCGTGTCGCCGCTGGTGACGTACGGTCCGGGGAGCCAGCACTTCCGCTACCAGCCGGCGCCCGCGAAATCGCAGTGGCGCAAGTACGCGCCGTTCGCGGCGACCAAGGAGGTCGGGGCGGCGTTCGAGGAGAGCCTGGCCCTGTCCAAGGAGCTGAAGGCGAAGCTGCTGGTCTTCCAGACGCCGGCCGATCTCATCCCCGACAAGACGTTGCTGCGGGCGATGACGCATTTCTTCACCAAGACCGACCGGCAGAAGCGGCGCTGGGTCTGGGAGCCGAAGGGCGGCTGGGATCTGAAGGAGGCCGTAGCCTTCGCCAAGGACATGGACCTGACGTTGTGCGTCGACCCCTTGGCGCAGCTCCCGCCGGACCCCGCGTTCGCCTATTGCCACCTGCCGGGGCCGGCCGGGTTCCGTTCCCGCTACGAGGAAGAGGCGCTGCTCCGGCTGCGCGACATCTGCCGCGGGTACCCGGACACGTACTGCCTCTTCGGCAACATCGACATGCACAACGACGCGACGCGCTTCCACCAACTCGTGCAGGCCGAGCGGGCGTGATCGGCCTCAAGGTCGCTCGACAGACCGATCCGGAGTTCGCGCAAAGCACGCCAAGGACCGCAAAGGACGCAAAGGGGATCCTGGTCAGGACGTGCCGCCGACCGCACCGGCAGAGATCGCTCCCCACGCCCGCTCGAAATCCGCCGGAACATCCGCGTCGAAGGCCATCCGTTCGCCGGTCCGGGGGTGCGCGAAGGCCAACCGCCAGGCGTGCAACGCCGGCCTGCCGAGCGCCTCCGCGGCGCGGCGAAGCTCTGGATCGCGCGGGGTGCGCCCGTACACCGCGTCGCCGAGGATCGGCCAGCCGCTCTCGGAGAGGTGGACGCGGATCTGGTGCGTGCGTCCGGTGCCCAGGCGCACCTCGAGCATCGCGCAGCCGGGCCGGCGCTCCCGCACGCGGAACCCGGTGAGGGCAGTGCGGCCGCGGGTCGTGCGCGAGGTGAACCGCTTGCGGTCGACCGGGTGCCGCGCGAAGAGGGTTTCGATCCGACCCTCCTCCGGCGGCTCGCCGACGACGATCGCCAGGTAGGTTTTCTCGACGGTCCGTTCGGCGAACTGCTCGGCCAGGCGTGCGTGGGCCGTGACGTTGCGCGCGACGACCATCACGCCGGAGGTGCCCTTGTCCAGGCGGTGGACGATGCCGGGGCGGGCCGGGTCGCCGCCGCCGGCGCCGAGCGCCGCGAGCGCGTTGACCAGGGTGCCCCGCGCGTGCCCCGCCGCAGGATGGACCACCAGGTCGGCGGGCTTGTCGACCACGATCAGGTCGTCGTCGCGGTGCAGGACGCGGACCGGGATGTCCTCCGCCTCGACGCTGAAGGTTTCGGGCGGCAGCGGCTCGACCCGGAGGCGCTGGCCCGCGCGGACGGATGCGCCCGCCTTCGGAGTCGTGCCGTCGAGCGTCGCGCGACCCAGGTCGATCAGCCGTCGCGCCTGCGAGCGCGTCAGGCCGGGCACCAATTCGGGCAACACGCGATCGAGGCGTTCGCCGGCCAGCGCGGGCGGGACGGCGCAATCGATCGGCTTGGGGGTCGGATCGGACGGGGGGGTCACCAGATGTTGGAGCGGATCTGCGCGTTGACCTTGAGCAGCTTGTCGACCAGCGCGCGGCCGTAGTAGTTCTTGCGGAACAGATCGGGGGAGACGCGGCTCTGGTACAGCGTCCGGCCCTCGTCGATCGTCTCCTTCAGCAGGTCGAACAGCGTGTCGTTGCGGATCCCGTCCTCGATCTTGGCCTTGTTGTAGATGACGATGTCCGAAACGATCGCGCGAGCCACGCGTTTGGCGGCGTTGTCGTCCTTGTCGATGACCGGCATGGCGTTTCCTCCGTCGGGGCGGGATGGTAGGCGCGCGGCGCCGCGGAGTCAAACAGTTGTCCGCCTTGCGGCCCACTCCGTCCCGACGTACCCTCCTCCCTGGTACGGGCGTCCGATCGACCCGCCCGCCGGGGGGGGAAGCGGAGGAGGCTGCCATGGGAATCCGGTTCACGGAGGGACGAAGCGGGGGCCGGTTCGGCCTGCCGCTCGCGATCGGCTTGCTGGCGGCGCTCGCCGCGGCGGCCTGCTCACCCGGCAGCGACGACTCCACCGGGCCGCGGGATGTGGTCGATCGTGCCGACACGGCGGGCGACGCCGACGTCCCGATCGATGTGCTGCCGGACACGCCGCCGGCCGACGACGGGACGGGGGCGGAGGACGCGCGGCCCGAGGTGCTGCCGGTCGACACCGATGCCGACGGCCTGTCCGATGACGACGAGGCGATCCTGGGCACGGATCCCACGCTCGAGGACACCGACGGCGACGGGTTCAGCGATGGGGTCGAGCACCTGGCCGGCACGGACCCGCTCAATCCCGACTCCTTCATCCCGCCGACCGACTACTACGTGATCCTGCCCTACGAGGATCCTCCGCAGGAGCGGGAGCTGGAGTTCACCGCGCGCCTGGGCCGGGGCGACGTGTTCTTCCTCGTCGACACCACCGGCAGCATGGCCACGGCGATCGCCAACGTGCGGACCTCGCTCTCCGGCGTCATCGTCCCCGCGCTCGACGCTGCGATCGCCGACGTCGTCATGGGTGTCGGCGATTTCCGCGACTTCCCCGTCGACCCGTGGGGCCAGGCCGGCGACTGGACCTTCACCCTGCGCCAGACCGTGACCAACGACATCGGCGCCGTCCAGTCGGCGCTCGACGGCCTTCGCGTGGGAGGCGGCGGCGACACCCCCGAGGCCCAGATGGAGGGCTTGTACGACTCCTCCGGCGGCTCGTGCAGCACGGGAAGCGGCTTCGGCGCCGCCTGCTTCCGCGAGGACAGCCACCCGATCATCGTCGTGGTGACCGACGCGCCCGCCCACAACGGCTCCGACTCGATCAACAACTACGACGGATCGGTGACCGCCCGCTCGTGGTCGGAGACGATGGCGACGCTCAACTCGCACGAGGTCAAGATCCTCGGCGCCGCCGTCAAGATCGGCATCTTCCCGGCCGAAGGCCGCCCCGACATGGAGGCGGCGGCAAGGGCCACCGGCTCGTTCAACCGTGCGGGCGACCCGACGGTCTACCCGGCCACCGGCGGCCAGGTCAGCGACGTCGTCGTCGGCGGCATCGTGGACCTGGTCGGCGCCGAGACCCAGGACGTCTCCGCACGGAGCCTGGACGAGCCCGCCGACGCCGTCGACGCCACGCAGTTCATCAAGGAGCTGCACCCCGTGTGGGCGAGCGACGCCACGAGCTTCGACGACACGACGTTCTACGGGGTCTCGGGCGGCACCACGGTCGTCTTCCGCATCGTCTTCCAGAACGACTTCCGCCCGCACGAGACCCACGTGCAGATCTACCTCGCGTACATCGAGGTCTTCGACACGGTCGGCGGCACGACGCTCGACCGCCGCAACGTCTACATCGTCATCCCCGCCGAGGACGGCTTCTTGTTGTAGGGCGAGCGGTCGCGGGGAAAGCGAGCGGACGAGCGGTCGCGGGGGAGGCGAGCGGTCGCGGGGAAAGCGAGCAGGCGAGCGGTCGCGGGGAAAGCGAGCGGACGAGCGGACGTCGCGCAACGCGCAGCTCCACGTCGGGTGCTGGATCGCGGACCGTGTGCGTGTCATGCTGAGGGCGGTTGGAACGGAGGTCCGCGATGAGACGATACCGAACCGCTCCGCTCGTGGCGATGATGTCTTTCGCGCTGCTCGGCTTGCACGGCGGGTGCGATTGCGACGGGTCCCCCGCGGACCCGTGCGCGGGGGTCGCGTGCAGCGGAGCGGGCGAGTGCCGGCTAACGCCGTTCGTCTCGGAGCCGTACTGCGCCTGCTGGCCGGGCTACCATCCGGCGATTGGCGGCCTGGAATGCGTGCCCAACGACCCCGGTAACCCGTGCGAAGGGGTGTACTGCTCCAACCACGGCTCGTGCGTTGCCGCCGGCCCCGTCCCCGTCTGCGAGTGCGACGACGGCTATGCGCGCGACCTGAGCGGGCTGTACTGCTTCCCGACGACGCCGCCCCCGACGGACGCGGACGCCACCGGGACCGACTCGGAGTTCGACATTCCGGTCGAGGCCGAGGCCGATGCCGAGGGTGACGGGCCGCCCTCCTGGTGGGCCGACCGGACGCTGCGCGAGCCCGGCCTGTCCAAGCTCGACATCGTGTTCATGGTCGACAACTCGGGCTCGATGAGCCAGGAGCAAGCGGCGCTGACCGAGCGTTTTCCCGAACTGCTGGCCGAGTTGTTGGATCCTCCGGACACCGACGGCGACACCCGTCCCGACCATGCCGCCGTCGATGACCTCAACGTCGGAGTCATCTCGTCGGACATGGGCGTCGGCGGGTACCGCGTCTCGACCTGCTCGCTCGCGGACGTCGGCGACAACGGGTGCTTCCGGAGCACGCCGAGCCCCTTCGTTCCCGGCTGTGCCCCCGTCTACCCCCGATTCCTCGCGCGCAACCCGACCAACGCGGCAGACTACAGTCCGGAGACGATGGCCACCGATCTTGCCTGCATCGCGACGCTGGGCACGCAGGGGTGCGGCTTCGAGCAGCAGCTCAAGGCGATGCGCGCGGCATTGGGGGTGGATCCGGCAACGGGGGTCTGCAACGAGGGCTTCCTGCGCAACGACTCCCTCCTGGCGTTGATCTGGGTCACCGACGAGGAGGACTGCTCGGTGCGCTCCGACCACCACGAGATGTTCGACGCGGAACGCGACGACCTCGGCCACATGAACATCCGGTGCTTCCTGCACCCAGAATACGTGGAGCCCGTCTCGGACTACGTCGCGGCCTTCCGCAGCCTGCGGCCGACCGGCGACGCCAACGTGTTCCTCGCGATGATCGTCGGCGTTCCGCCCGATGCCGAGCAGTGCATCGGCTTCGGCGACGGCCTGGCGGGATGCCGGGACGTTCCCGAGATGGACGCGCGGATCGACCCCGCGAACCCGACCAGCCTGCTTCCGTCCTGCAACACGTCGATGGGCCAGGCCTTCCCTCCGCGCCGCTTCGTCACCCTGGCGCAGGAATGGGGCAAGAACGCCTATGTCGACTCGATCTGCAAGACCGACTGGACGCAGGCGTTCGCGGTGATCGGCGGCCGGCTGGTGGAGAGCCTGCGCGACGACTACGTCTGCCTCGCGGAGGCGCCGCCGTTCGACGGGGCGACGTGCACGGCGGGCTGCTGGATGATCGAGACGCTGAGCGACGAGCGCCCGTGCGACGCGGACCCGGCATGCCCGCCGTCGTGGTGCACGCCCGCGACGGCGGAGATCGTCAACCGGCTCGAGCCCTGCCGTGATCCCTCGACGGGGGCCGAGTGCGTGCCGCTCAAGCGCGACCTTGGCGTCACGTCCTTCGGCGGATACGACCGGCGCCAGTGCCTCGTGCGGCAGGTCCCGCGGGACCCGGCGGCGCCGCACTGCGGCGATCCGCTGGGCGACGGGTGGTACTTCCTCCCCGACGCCTGGTCGGTGCACTTCTGCCCGGAGGTTGACTTCGCGCGCACGGGCGCCGTCGCCCTCATCTCCGGCGACTCGCGTGTCGACCTCCGCTGCCCCCGCTGAGCCGCACCCCGGTTGACCTTTCGGATCGAGGGCTTATGGCTGTCCCGTGAAGGAGGGAGCCATGACGGTCGCCGAGATCCTACGCAACAAGGGTTCGACAGTCGTTTCCATCGGCCCGGACACGCCGCTGTACCAGGCCGTCAAGACGTTGACGGAAGCCGGCGTCGGCGCTCTGCTCGTGATCGAAGGAGAGCGAATCGTGGGCATCCTCACCGAGCGCGACTTGCTGCGGGAGAACGCCCGGCACTTCGACGAGCTGAAAGCCCGGAAGACGTCCGACGTCATGACCCGGGACGTCCTGATCGGCATTCCCGGCGATTCGCTGGACTACGTCATGGACCTCATGACCGCCCGGCGCATCCGCCACCTGCCGATCATGGACGACGGCCGTCTGGCCGGCATCGTTTCCATCGGCGACGTGGTCAAGGCCAAGGCCCAGCAGGCCGAGGTCGAGGTCCGGCACCTGACCGACTACATCATGGGCAAGTACCCCGGCTGACCCTGCCCGCCTGCTCCCCCCCTTTGCGCCTCTTTGCGTTTCTTTGCGCCCTTTGCGCGAAATTCCCTTCCCCCCTTGCCCCCCCCACCCTCGTCGAGTACAAGGATCGCGGTCTTCGTGTGGGGGAGCAGAGGTTTCATGCCGCAGCGGTTCGATCTATTCCAGGGCACGAAACGGTACATCGCGTCCCCCGAGCTGCGCGACGCGGTCAACGTCGCCGTGGCGCTCGCCCGCCCGCTCCTGGTCCGCGGCGAGCCCGGCACGGGCAAGACGCTCCTGGCCGAGAACGTGGCCGAGGCGCTCGGGATGCCGCTCATCAAGTGGTACATCAAGTCCACCACCAAGGCGGCCGAGGGGCTGTACGTCTACGACACGGTGGCGCGCCTGCACGACTCGCGCTTCGGCGACAAGGACGTCCGCGACATCCGCCAGTACATCCGTCCCGGCCCGCTGGGCGAGGCGTTCCGCGCCGAGCAGCGCGTCGTGCTCCTGATCGATGAGATCGACAAGGCCGACCTCGAGTTTCCCAACGACCTCCTGCGCGAGTTGGACGAGATGCGCTTCACCGTGCAGGAGACAGGGGACGAGTTCGTCGCGCGGCAGCGGCCGGTGGTGCTCATCACGAGCAACAACGAGAAGGAGCTGCCGGACGCGTTCCTGCGCCGCTGCGTCTTCCACTTCATCGAGTTCCCGGGCGCCGAGCTGATGGCGCAGATCGTCCGCGTCCATCATCCCGACCTGCCGCAGAAGCTGTTGGAGAAGTGCCTGGAGCGCTTCTACTGGCTGCGGGAGAACGTCGAGCTGCGCAAGCCGCCGTCGACGTCCGAGCTGATCGACTGGATCGCGGCGCTCCAGCGGGGAGGGCTCGGCGTGGACGCGCTCAAGAACGACGTCCCGTTCCTGGGGACGCTGATCAAGAAGGAGACCGACTTCGAGGTCGCCTCGGCCGCGATCCACGGGCGCACCCAGCCGCGCAAGCCCGGCGCGGATTATCGATGGCGATGAACGCAGGCAGCACGCAGGCGACGGGGGTGTTCCTCGACCTGTTTTTCGCGCTGCGCAAGAGGGGGGTGCCGGTCTCGCTCCAGGAGTGGCTGGCGCTGATGCAGGCGCTGTCGCTGGGGCTGGAGCGGCAGACGTTGACGGGCTTCTACCACCTGTGCCGGTCGCTGCTGGTCAAGACCGAGGCGCACTTCGACGCCTTCGACGAGGCGTTCCTGGAGGTCTTCCGGGGGCTCGAGTTGCCGATCGACTTGCCCGAGAAGCTGCGCGAGTGGCTGGCCGACCCGTTGCGTTGGGATCGGACGCTCTCGCCCGAGCTGCTGGCGCAGCTCAAGACCTTGGGTCTGGAGGAGCTGCTCAAGATGTTCGAGGAGCGGCTCCGGGAGCAGCAGGAGGCGCACCACGGCGGCAGCCACTGGATCGGCACCGGCGGGACGTCGCCGTTCGGCCACGGCGGCCGGCATCCGTCGGGTTTACGCGTCGGAGGGCCGGGAGGTGCGCGTAGCGCGATCCGCGTCGCCGAGGAGCGGCGTTTCCGCACCTACCGCCACGACCGGGTCCTGGACACGCGGCAGCTCAAGGTGGCGTTGCGCGGGCTGCGGCAGCTCCGGCGCGAGGGCTGCAAGGACGAGCTGGACCTGGACGGGACGATCCGCCAGACGACGAAGAACGCGGGCGAGCTGGAGCTGATCTTCCGCGCGCCGCGGATCAACGACGTGAAGCTGGTGCTGATGATGGACGTCGGGGGCTCGATGGAGCCCTACGCGCAGCTCGTCGAGCACCTCTTCTCCGCCGCCCACGCCTCGCGGCACCTGAAGGACTTTCGCTTCTACTTCTTCCACAACTGCGTCTACGGGAAGATCTACCAGGACAACTGGCTCCAGGAGGGCGTGCGCACGGGCGACGTGATGCGGCTGCTGGACGAGCGGTACAAGCTGCTGCTGGTGGGCGACGCGTCGATGGCGCCCAGCGAGCTGATGGACCCCTGGGGTGCGCTGTACCGCTACGAGAACGACCCCGAGGCGGGCCGCGACTGGCTGTTGCGCTTTGCGCGCCGCTGGCCCCGCGCCGCGTGGCTCAACCCCGAGCCGCCCCAGGCGTGGCGCCACGGCACCGCGTCCGTCATCGCCCGCATCTTTCCGATGTACGCCCTCACCCTGGACGGGCTGGACGCCGCGATTCGTGCGTTGGTGGGTGCGAGGCGGCAGGCGCCCGTGCCGGCGGCTTCGTAGTTCTCGGTTCTCAGTTCTCGGTTCATAGCGCGGCCAGGGGCCGCAACCAAAGCGGCCCCTGGCCACGCGTCAACAGTCGAGAGTCGAGAGTCGACAGTTCCTTCGCGTGCCGCGAAGGAATCGGAAGGTAGTAGATCAGTCCGGACCCCCCGGTAGGGGCTGAAGACCGAAAACCGAACACCGAAAACTGCACCCTCGCCGGACGCTCACTTCTCTTCCCGGAACGCCCGCGATCGCTTCTTCCCCACGGCGCGCGCCAGGACCCCGTGGACGAGCCACGGGAAATGCCGGTAGGCGAAGACGGCCGCCTTCCCGTGGAACGTGAGAACGATCTCGCGCTTGCGGTCCGCGGCGGCGACCACGATCGAGCGCGCCGCGTCCTCGGCCGACAAGCGCAGCCACTTGGGGATCGGGTCGCGTGCGCCCTCGCGAAGCTTCCCCTGGTTGTCGATGCGCCGGATGTCGGTCTCCACGAAGCCCGGGCTGACCAGGGTCACGGTCACGCCGTCGCGGGCCAGCTCGTCGTGCGCCGCCTCCGCCCACCCTCGCACGGCGAACTTGCTCATGCAGTAGGCAGAGGTGTTGCCCAGCGGCAGGTGGCCGCTCACGCTGCCCGTGACGACGAAACGTCCGCGGGTCTTTTTCAGCTCCGGCAGCGAGGCATACAGCGTGCGCAGCACGCCGAAGACGTTGACCTCCATCTGGCGGCGGTAGTCCTCCAGACCGATCTCGTCGACCCGGCCGATCACTCCGAAGCCCGCGTTGGCGACGACGACGTCGAGCTTTCCGAAACGCTCGAGCGCCGCCGCCACCGCCCGCTCGCAGTCGCCGTCCTTCGTGACGTCGCACCCGGCGATCAGGGCCTTCCGCCCTGCCGCCTCCACGTCCTTCGCCACCGTTCGCAGCAGCTCCTCGCGCCGCGCACAGAGCACCACGTCCGCACCTTCGCGCGCGAACTCCCGCGCCAATGCCGCGCCGATCCCCGAGGACGCCCCCGTCACCAGCGCCACCCGGTCGTCGAACCATCCCACACCGCACCTCCCTTCCCGCGTCCGCTCGCCTGCCCGCCCGTCCGCTCGTCCGCTCGTCCGCTCGCCTGCCCCTCTCGACCGCTCGCTTCCGTGCTACTCGCACCGCGCCAGGCGATACACCTGCAACGCCGACCCCGCGCCGACGGCCCAGCCGGCGTCGCCGTTCGGCCAGTTGACGAAGTCGTCCCGCGCCGCGAACGACGCCGTCAGCACCACCGGTCCCTCCACGAAGGTGCCCGCCGAGGACACGACGGCGAAGTTCGCCTCGGTCCGGTCTTGCCACGCCGCGAGGAGGTTCGGGCCGTAGGCGGCCAGGTGCGCCGCGGACTCGTCGCGACCGGCGGTGTCGGTCAGGAAGAACGGGGTCCCCGGCGTCCCGTCGTTTGCAACATGGACCAGCCCGACGTCCGCCGAGGCGCGCCCCTCGCGCGTGACGAAACTGAGCCAGAAGCCGTCGGCGACGGGGACGAGGCCGCCGAGCGAGGCGTCGCTGGTTCCCGCGCAATTCCCGGACGGTTCGTCGCGAACCAGGTAGTTGTGGGCGAAGTAGATCCCCTTCCCCGGATAGCAGTCCGAGAGGCACACGGGGCCGAACGCCGTGCCGTTCCAGGCCAGGCGTACGTCGAGGCTGTGGGAGCAGCCCCAGTCCCAGCCGGCGCCGCTGCGCGCTCCCGAGGCGTCGAGGTACTCGAGCCGGTCGCCCTGATGGTTGCCCGAGGAACCCCAGTTGCCCGTCTGGCCGTGGTAGATGGCGAGCTGCGTGCCGGACCAGGCGAGGCGGCCGTCGTGCGACCAGTCGTCGATCCAGCGCGAGTTCTCGACGTCGTGCGACGACCCGCCGACGGTGACGACCGTGAACCGGACGCCGTCCGAGTCGCCGAAGCGCACGGCGACCATTTCGTCGTCCCGGCGCACGAGCACCGCGGCGCCGTCGTCCATCGCGACGAAGCCGCGCAACTCGGTTCCCGGCCCGCTCCAGTCGGTGCTGCGCCGGGCGTCGGAGGCGTCCAGCGGCGTCACGTGGACCGCGCCGGTGCCGTCGGTCCAGGCCACGCGCGACGAACCGTCCGGTTGGGTCGCCAGGCTCACCGGCCGATCGGCCGACCAGTACCCGCCGCCGTAGGTTTCGACGGTGTAGGGCGAGACGTCGACGGTGGTCACCCGCAGGCGATCGGCGAGCGTCGTGGAGCACGGCGGCGGGGTCGTCTCGTCGGCGCCGGCGTCCTCCGCGGGCGGCAAGTCCGTCGTGCCGTCGTCGGGGACCGTCGCGTCGGATTCGTCACCGCCGTCCGGGGGGGGTGCGGCGTCGTCTCCGGGCGGCGTGTCAATCCCGGCGTCGTCTCCGGGCGGGACGTCGATGCCCCCGTCGTCCGCGGACGAGCCGCCGTCCGACGTGCACCCGGACAGGGCGGTGAGGGCCAGACCGAGCGCGAGACAGGTCGTTCGTTGCATGGGGTGTCTCCTCCCGAACGCGGGTGTACCGCAGCCGGCGTTCCGGGTCCAGCGCTTCCCGGGGCTGAAGCCTCGTCCGCTGCACGTCCGGCTGATTGGCGCTCCGTTCTCCCCGAGTAGTGGTACTACTACCTGCCGATGCCCGGACGCCGCAGTTGCCTGCCAATCCTCCTCCTGCCGTTCGCCGCCCTCGCCTGCCGTGGAACCGCGGAGCCGGCGGCCGGTTCGGGTCGCAGCGCGCCCGCGGGTGCGCTCGACGTGGTCATGCCGGCGCCGGTCGACGCGGGCTCGACGACGACGCCGGAGACGTCCTCTCCGTTCGAAGACGGCGGCGAAGGGACGTCGATGCCCGTTCCGCCGCTCGTCGGGCGTCTCGTGGTGCCCGAGGAAGTCGTCGCGGACCGTCCGTTCGAGGTGGCTCTCCTGCTCGAAAACCGGGGAGTCACGGCGGCCCACGTGCGGTTCGCCGACGCCGGCTCGGGTGCCCCGCCCGCGATGCGAATCGAGCTCGAGGGTGGCGGCACGGCAAGCGTGCGGCTCGGCGCCGGGACAGCGCCCGCCTTGCCGGAGGCGGGCGAGTGGATCACGATCGAGCCGGAGGCTTCCCTGCGTCTGCCCCTGGCCCCGGTCCGCGCGCCGACCGCCGCCGGCCTGGTGTCGCTGCGCCTTGCCCTTCGTCTGGTCGACGACCGTGGGGACGAGGTCCTCCTGGAGCCGCCGCCGGCCGAGGTGCGAGTGACGTGGGCGGGCCTGTCGGTGCTGCACATCGGGGACTCGTTGGCGGCGGGGCGCTACGGCAGGCGCCTGGGCGAGTTGGTCCGCGAGGCGGGCGGCACCTACCGCCTCGAAGGTTGGGAGGGCGCCGGGGCTCCCCGCTGGCTCGGCTCCGATCGGCTGGCGGGGCTGCTGCGTGACGTCGCGCCGGACGTCGTCATCGTGACGCTCGGGACCAACGAGTTCGACCTGCACGATCCGGCGGAATACCTGCACTGGTGGGACCGGCTGGCGGAGCGGGTCGGCGAGCGCCGCTGCTTCTGGATCGGCCCCCCGCGCCTGGCAGGTGTCGACGAGTTCGTCGAGGAAGCACGGGGGCGGACGGGGTCGTGCCCGTACTTCGATTCGCGCCCCGTCGCCGTTCCCAACGCCGGCCGAGGCCACGACCACTTCGGGAACCAGCGGGCCGAGGCGTGGGCGGAAGCCGTGTGGAAGTGGATCGGGGAGCAGTGGCGGCCCTGAGCGCGGGCGGCAGGCCTGTTGCCCGGCGCCCCGCCGGATCCGGAAACGAAAAACGAGAAACGCCTACTCGACAGGGGTGCTGAGGTACTCGACCAAAGCCGCACGTTCCTCGTCGTTGATCCGGGCGCCCTTGCGGACCATGCTCCCCACCGTCCGGTCCCACCAGTCGCGATCGCGGCCGCGCGCGCGCTCGATGCGCGCCGCGGTATGGCAGCGCGTGCAGCGCGACTGGACGAGGGCCGCGGCATCGATGGCGGGGACGGCCGGGGCGTCCTCGGCGGCGGTCGCCTCGGCGTCCGGCGTTGCGGCTGCTGCCGCGTCCCCGGGATCGGCCGCGGCGGCGTCGGCGGGTTGGGGCGGAGCGGATGTCCCGGGGCCCTCCGGCGGCCGAGCCGTGGATGCCTCGTCGCCGTCGGGCCCGACGACCTCGGACGGGGTCGCGGCCGCCTCGACCTCCGCGTGTCCGGTGGTCGCGGCGGACTCGCCGGACGCGGCGGACTTCTTGCGGCACGCCGGCTGAGCGATCGAGGCGGCGGCGACGACCAGAAGCGGGATCGAGCGGAGCGGTGAGGGAATCGGGAATGTCATGAACGGGGTCTCCTTTCCGTCCTGCGGCACGACGTCGGCCACGGATGCTCTCAGCCGTCCCCCGTGCTGTCAACACGTCGGGGTTCGCGGTGCCGTCACAGCACCCAGGGGATCAGCGCCTTGCGCTCCGGGGGGTAGTCGGCGAAGGTCTTGCGGTACCAGCGGCGGTGGGAGATCGCGCGGGGCACGAGGTTGGCGGCGGTCCAGACGGCGAAGGCGATGCCGCCCAGGGACCAGGTGAAGAGGGCCCACCCGAACCACTCCATCAGCTCACCCAGGTAGTTGGGCGAGGCGACCAGGCGGTGCAGGCCCCCGCTCGGGACCTTGTAGCCGGACTCGCCCGGCTTGCGGAGCCGGCGCAGCACCTCGTCCGAGTGGATGTTGATGGCCATACCGGCGACGAACAGCGCCGCGCCGCAAAGGAACCGGGGATCGAGGAGCCAGTCGCGGCCGAGGCGAGGGCCGAGGTCGAAGAGCCAGGCGCCCTGGAGGTAGGCGTTGACCAGGTTGAACAGGAGCGCGATGGCGACGATCACCAGCGGCGTCCGCCGGTCGCCGGCGCGGCGCCGGAACGGGAAGACGAAGGTGCGCTGGAGGTAGTGCGCTTCCCACAGCACCAGGAAGATCAGCGGGACGAGCTCCGTGGTGCGGTTGCCCATCGCGAAGAGGGCGAGCATCCCGAGCGGCGCGGGGGCCTCCATGAGGACCCAGGCCGCCGTGGAGTGGATCGACGGACCCCATCCCCCGCGGCCGTGGCGTCCGTACGGGGCGGTCACGAAGAGCAGCAGGACGAACACGGCGGAGCCGATGCCGAGCCAGACCCAGAAGACGAGCCGATAGAGTTCGTCGGGGCTCAACTCACGGCCTTCCGCTTCGCCCCCTCGAGCATGCCGGCCTCGCGGAACCACGCGTACGAGTCGGCGATCGTCTCCTCCAGCGGTCGCGCCGAGTAGCCCAGGTCGGCCTCGGCGCGCTCGCTGGAGATCACCCGGTTGGAGTACTGGAGCGCGTGGAGCGATTCGAAGGTGTAGAGCGGGCGAGACCGCGTCAGCTTCGCCCAGCCCACGGCGAACGGGACGCCGACCTTCGCCAGCCAGAGGGGCGAGGTGAAGCGGGGCGGACGGACACCCGTCACGGACGCCGCCACGTGCGCCAGCTCCTTCACGGTGCGCCACTTGCCGGCCAGAAGGTAATTCGTGCCGGTCTGCCCCCGGGTTTCCGCCGCGATCGCCCCGGCGACGATGTCGCGCACGTCGACCCAATCGAACCCGCCGCCGACCAGCGAGGGCAGGCGGCGGAAGTACAGGTCCAGGAGCACCTGGCCCAGCCGGGACGGCTTGAAGTCGAAGGGGCCGATGACCGAGGTCGGGTGCACGATGACGGCGTCGAGGCCCTTCTTCACTCCGTCCCAGACCTCGCGCTGGCCCGCCGCCTTGGTCTGATCGTAGACCGGCGCGCGTCCGCTCTTCTCCAGCGGCCGCTTCTCGTCGAGCTGTTCGAGCAGCGGGGCCTGTTCGAACGCGTGGATCGAGCTGAAGTGGACCAGGCGCTTGACCTTCGCGTCGAGGCACGCCTGGACGACGTTGTGCGGGCCTTCGACGTTGGTCCGGCGGACCCGGCCATCGGGATCGCCCTCGATCGTGATGATCGCCGCCAGATGGTACACGACCTCGGCGCCGTCGACCGCGGGCCGCAGCGTCACCGGATCGAGCACGTCGCCCTTCACGCGCTCGACGTCCAGCCCATCGATCGCGCGCGTGTCGTTGTGGACCAGGACCCGCACGTTGCGGCCCTGCGCGAGGAGCGCACGGACGAGGTTGCCGCCGACGTGGCCCGCAGCTCCGGTGACCAGAACCAGCCCCATGGACTCGCTTCTCCCTCCCCCCCGTGGGGTCGCGACCATACGCGTTCCGGCCGCCGTCGCGCAACTTCCGGCGGCGTGGACATCCGGCGACCGCGCGGCTACCATCGCCGGCCGATGGTCGCCACGCAGCTACCGCCGCCGGCGCTCGACGGCGACAGGAGGCGCAACCGATGAAGCTCGAGTTCACCGAGGACCAGTTGGCCGTGCAGCGCATGGCACGCGAGTTCGCCGACGAGCAGGTCGCGCCGCGGGCCAAGGAGCTGGACGACAAGGCCGAGTACCCCGCGGACCTCGTGGCCAAGATGGGCGAGCTGGGCCTGATGGGCGTGGCCATCCCCCCCGAGTACGGCGGGAGCGGCTTCGACTACGTCACCTACGTGCTGGCGATGGAGGAAATCTCCCGCGCCTGCGCCGGCACCGGCGTGATCATGAGCGTCAACAACTCGCTCGTGTGCGACCCCCTCTTCAAGTACGGCACCGACGGGCAGAAGAAGGACATCCTGACCCCGCTGGCCGCCGGCAAGCAGCTCGGGTGCTTCGGCCTCACGGAACCCGGCGCCGGCTCCGACCCGGCGGCGATGCGTACCACCGTGCGGCAGGTCGGCGACGAGCTGATCCTCTCCGGCGAGAAGATCTTCATCACCAACGCGCCCAACGCCGACTGGGCGATCATCTTCGCCACCGAGGACAAGGAGCTCCGGCACAAGGGCGTCAGCGCCGTGCTGCTCCCGCTCAAGAACCACCCCGGCGTCAGCGTCGGCCCCAAGGAGATCAAGATGGGGATCCGTGCTTCGCACTCCTCCTCGATCTGCATGGAGGAAGTGAAGCTCCCCGTCTCCCACCGCCTGGGCGAGCGCGGCATGGGCTTCAAGGTCGCCATGACCACGCTTGACGCCGGCCGCATCGGCATCGCGTCGCAGGCGCTGGGCATCGCGGCCGCCGCGCTCAACGAGAGTCTCGCGTACGCCAAGGAGCGCGAGACCTTCGGCAGGCCGATCGCGCAGCACCAGGCCGTGGCCTTCATGCTGGCCGACATGGGGACCGAGCTGGAGGCGGCGCGGCTGCTCACGCTGCGCGCCGCGTTCCTGAAGGACCACAAGCGGCCGTTCAGCAAGGAGTCGGCGATGGCCAAGGTCTTCGCGGCCGAGATGTGCATGAAGCTCACGACCAAGGCGATCCAGGTCCACGGCGGCTACGGCTATTTGAAGGAGTACGCGGTCGAACGTCATTTCCGCGACGCGAAGATCACCGAGATCTACGAAGGGACGAGCGAGATCCAGCGGCTGGTGATCTCGAGCCACATGCTGAAGGGTTGATCGACGATCGGAGCCGGGGACGGCGCGCAGCCATCCGAACCGCGGGCTTCAGCCCGCGGCTGTGCCGGCTTCAGCCCGCGGCTGAAGCCCGCGGTTCGGATCCGGAAGATGGCGGAGCGTTGATGGGCATCGCCAGGTACCGCATCCGGCCGCCGGGAACGGCGGAGCTGCCGACGGAGCGGGAGGTCCTCGCGGAAGCGGAACGGATCCGGGCGGCGGAGGAGGTTGCGAGCTTCGGGCGGCGCGAGCGCAAGAAGTCGCTGGAGGTGCATCGGTTCGGCGAGCAGATCGCGTTCGCGCTGCGCGGCGCGCCGCGGTCGCGCCCGTTGACGATACTGGACGGCGCCTGCGGCAAGTCGGTGCTCTCGTTCGTGGCCAAGACGCTGCTGCTGCCCCGGCTGGGCCTGCGCGCCCGCATCGTCGGCGTCGACGAGTCGGCGGACCGCATCACGACCTGCCGGCGCATCGCGCGCAACCTGGGCCTGGACGACATGGAGTTCCACGCCGGGCGGTTGGCCGACGTTCCCCTGCCGCCGCGGATCGACGTCGCGTGGGCGCTGCACGCGTGCGGCGAGGCGACGGACCAGTTCCTGGCTCGCGCCGTCCGGTCGCACGTGCGCTACGTGCTCTGCGTGCCGTGTTGCCATCCGAAGCTCGGCCGCGGCTTCGACGCCCTCGGCCTGCCGCCCTCGGGCCGCCTGCGGGCGCGGGTCGGCGACGCGCTGCTCGACTCCGCCCGCTTCCTGCGCCTGGAGGCCGCCGGCTACCGCGTTGACGCCGTGGACTTCGCCGGCGGCGAGGTCACGCCGCGCAACCTCATGCTGCGTGCCGAGCGGACGGCGAGCGGGCGGCATCCCGCGGACGCCGCGGCGCGGCTGGCGCGGCTGGTCGAGGTTTTTCCGGACCTTGGGCGGTAGGGCGCTGGGACTTGTCCACGCTTGCCGTCCTCCGGAACCGAGGGACCGCGGGGATTCCGGCGGTGGCCGCTCCGCCCTGAGCCCCCGGCGGCCGCGGGCACTCGATGGTTCGGCGCTGCTCCATCGCGTTGGAAGGCAGGTGTGGTCATCGGTGAGCGGGATGGGCACGTCCGTTTGCCGATGTCCGACGTCGGGACCGCGCAGGGGACGGAAGTTCCGATCGCGTTGCAGGCAGGGGACAGGATGTCCTCGGCCGGCAGGGTCTGTTCCGCGCAAGCCGCCGAAATCGCAAGCAGGCACGCATGGCACGGCCTTCGCTCCGCCAAGCCGTCCGCCGCAAGACGGCAGGCCACGAAGACGGCGGCGCCCGTGGGGGCGCGGAGGAGGCACGACGATGGCAGGCTGCACGCGTTCCTTGTCGGATTCCCTCGGACGGCGCACCGCCCACCGCACCTATCTCTCGAAGACGGGCGGGAGGCTCCTGGCGAACCGGAGGATTCTGCCTATCCTCCGAAGGCTCGCGCTGGCCGGGCTGCTCATCCTCGGCTCGGGCGCGTGTCGCACAATGACGATCCCCGCCGTGCCGATCTCGATCGGAGGCTTGCAGAACTGGGTGTTCCCCGACGACCCGAGCATCCTGGCCGTGCGCACCGCCGATGGACGGTCGGAATGGGCGCCAGCCGGGTCGCAGAACTACGCCAGGGCGGAGATGACCACGCGGCTGAATGCCGTTCTCAACTCCATCCGCATCGAAATCGACGTGGTGGCCGAGACGCTGAAGGTGTGGGCAGACGCCGACGCGATGCTTGCGTCCACAGGTCCATCGGGTGCGCTCGAGACGACTGCCGGCTGGTCGCGCAGCGGTTCCGCGCCGATCTTCGAGGCCTCGTTCGAGGAACTCGACGACATCTACTCCGCGGGTTGCGGCGCCGGGTGTCTGCTGGGCTACGTGGGTCTCCCGTGTTCTCTCCCTGCCCCGTGCCGGCCACTTGGGAACATCGCCGCGTTGCTGGACGCGATCGCCGCCGCTCAGGGTGTGAGCATTTCCACCGCGCGGCTGACGTTCAACCGGTTCCAGGCGAATTGGGTCGAGTCTCCGGACCCGACGCACCCCGGCCCCGCGCTCGATATCGGGGTCCACGCCGACGTGAGTTTCGGCGTGTCCGGTGAGGTGGACGTGGGTGGAGTTGATTGGGACATCAACAACCTGGCAGACATCGAGTGGAGCGGACTCGATGCGCACTTCCTCAGCGTGTTCGAGTCAGGTGCTTATCACTGTCCCGCCGGACCCTGTGCCGAGCAGGCAGCGCCGAGCTCGGCCTCGTGGGAGGGATTCGTCGAAACCCCGGGAGAGCCGACATCCGAATGGACGAACAAGAACCTGAGCATGGTCCGCCTCGACGCGCAGGACTTCGATGGCTTCCACATGAGCTGGAACTTCGGTGCGTCCGTCTCGGACGGGGCTGCGACCCTGCTGTCGATCCTGCTCGGGCCGTTGGCCGGGCTCATCATCTCCATGCGCAACGATGACCTTGCGGAGATGCAGGGTCAGGTGCGTGACCAGGTCCTCCTCTTCCTCGATGGCGCCGCTCAGCTCTTTCAGATGTACGTCAACTTCCTGCCGCGGGAGACGGATCCCCGGCGGGAATTGAACATGCTGGAACACCATGTCGACGACGTCTTCGGTTTCGACTGCCTGCGATACGGCTGTTCGGGCATCTGCGTCCTGCGCGGGCCAGACGGCACGTGCGGGGCAACCGTCCCCGTCCCCGCCGACTTGATGGCGGCACGGTTCCTCGAGGGGAGTGCGGGTGCGAGCCGACAGTGGTGGAACATGCTTGCCGGCCCGCTGGTCTCGCTGGACCGGTCGACGTTCGCGCGGTTCGAGTACACCGGCGCAACGCTGGGGTCCCTGCCGGATGGGCGGCCCACCCCGCGGTTCTGGTTCGAAAGTGACCTCGACTGCGACGGTGCAGCGGACGCGGCAGACGGCTGCCCCACTCTCTGCGTGTCCAGCGGGGGTGATCTCGATGGCGACTACCTGGGAGATGCGTGCGACCTGTGCCCGAACCTGCGCCGGACCGACACGGTCCCACCGCGTTGGTCGTCGCACTACAACCAGTCGCCGGGCGATGGCATCGCGGTTCCCGGCGACCGGGACGGCGACGATCTCGCTGACTCCTGCGACCTGTGCCCCTCGATGAAGTACCCGGGGTACGCGCCGGGCCTGCCCGACCCGTCCTCCTGCACCGCTTCCGGCGGCTCGTCGGGGATGTGCGCCGACGACATGAACAACTTCTTCTGGATGGCCCATCATCCCCAGGATGCCGACGCCGACCGCGTCGGGGCCCGCTGCGACAACTGCGAGGCCGTCGCGAACAGCGACCAGTGGAACTGCAACGCCCGGGACGAGCTGGCTGACGGCGTTCTGGCGGACCCACCGACTCCGGTGGCAAAGGGCCTCGGGGATGCCTGTGACCCGACTCCCTGCGTTGATTCCTGCCGCGGCACCGATGCGACGCACAACGAGCCCGAGCTCGCCCTGCCGCGCGGGGACTACTGGGGCATGGGCGACCGTGAGCCCATCACCGCCTCCGTCTGCCCCGTCGGCTCGGACCTGACCGCCGCGCCGATGGTCAACCTGCGTACGCGCGCGCGCGGATGTAGCTGCGACCCGAGCCAGTACTCCCTCGCCGTCAGGGGAATCGATACCACATGCTTCGACCTTACCTGCCCGCCCGACGGCGAAGCGAGCGGGTCATGGGCCGACGTCACGGACGACGATCCCGTTCACGACTACGTCACGTACCCCTACCGACCGCTGTACTACGGCGACCCCGGCCTTGGGCGCGCCGCGACTCCGTTCACCCAGAGCGGACGGGCCTCGTATTGGCGGCCGGCCGGAACCGACGCCGCCACGGATCGGGTGACCGAGCAGACGTGGTACTGGATCGACCAGCTCTGCGGCGGAATGACGGACGACTGCACGCAGCAGGTGCAGATGTGGTTCAAACCCGAGGAAGTCCCGGCATGGATGACGGATCCTTTCGTGGATGATCATGGCAATACCTACACCGCGTGGTACTTCACGAATGCGGACGTGATGATCACGCTGCCCCCGGATGAATTCCGCCCGCCGTTCGGCGGCGGCGAGGGTCTGCCGGGTCCGCTCGACATCGAGGACCTGGGGGGCATCTCTCCCAACACGTGGTCGTTGGCTGACATCATCGACCTGCCTTGCTGGGCGGCGATGTGCCCGGACTGGCTGGAGGGGCTGCTGTTCGAGGTTTCCGGGGATCAGGTCGCCGGGCTCACCGTCACGAGTTGGACCAAGGACGGGAACAACCTCGGCTGGGTGCTCGGGTCCAAGCTGGCGACCACCGAGCTGTTCGACCTCAAGCGGGCGAGCATCGCCTTCGCCTACGACCAGAACGGCGATCCGACCCGCTACTGGACCTTCGGCGGCGTGGGCGCGGGCGGCGAATTCAGCGAGCAAATGTGGACGGGAAGGCTTGCCGTGATCGACGAGGCCGGGGCGGTCAAGTACGTCGGGAACGAAGGCTTGGCGGTGCCTCTGAGCAAGGGTGCCCAGCCGGACCCGGCGAGCGTATTCTACGAGCTCGCCCCGGTGCGTCGCACGGGCGCCTGGCCGGACGCGCGAGCCGGGGCCGCGCTGGCGTGCACCGGAGTCGCCACGACGGGCGGGACGCCGGGCGGGATCGGTGGGTGCGAGAACGTGTGCCCGAAGTCCGAAGTCGCGCTCGGCCTCAAGCCGCCACCGGACGGCGTCCGCGAGGCCGCGGGCAAGCTGATCCTGGTCGGCGGCGAAGGCGCCACCGGACCTCTCAGCGACATCTGGATCTACGACGAGACGGCGACAGCGATCAAGCCGGCCGGGGCCATCTCCTCCAGCACCGGTCCGTGGCCGTCGGGCTGGCGTCAGGTCGGGTATCTTCCGCCGGCCTCTGGCGGCTTGACCAAGTCCGGCAGCGTTCAGGTCGGCCGGAACCTCTGGCTCGCCGGCGGGCGGAACGTGTCCGGGCCGGTCGCGGACGTCTATCGCGTGAGCCTCGACACCGGCGCAGCCGAGCTGGTACCGGCAGTCGCGGCCAGCATGCCCGTGCGATCCAGCCCTGCGGTCACCTACGACGCGCGGACGAACAGCCTGTTGGTCTTTGGCGGGCTCGATGCGGCGAACCGCCCGCTGACCGACCTGTGGGCCTTCGAGATCGGGACCGGTCGGTGGTCGCAGGCTGCCGCGGCGTGTTCCGGAACGGGCTGCCCGGTCGTCACCGGGAAAGAGACGCTCGTGGTCGACCCCCACACGGGGCAGGTCACCGTCATCGCCAGCCGCGGGGTGGGGACGAACGGCGAGTATGGATGGGTGCTGGAGGGCGGCGCGTGGCGGAGCAAGAGCGAACAGGCCCAGGAGGAGTCCGGGGCCGACTGCGACGGCGATACGGCTCCAGATGCGTTGTTCGGTGCGCGCTGCGGGGCGGGCGACGACGGGTTCCCGTCGTATGGCCGGTTGCGTTGCGACGCAGGGGAACTGGCCTGCCGAACGCCCGTGGCGCCTGGGACGAGCGTCTGGGAGTACGCGATGCCCGGGCTGCGCGCCGTCGCCCCGCACGAGGCGGGGATCGTGGCGCTCCATGACCGGACCGTTGACAGCTACGTGTTCGACGCGGACGGGCGTCTGGAGTGGCTGCAATCGATCAACTTGGCGCGCGCAGGACGCGATGTCGCGACGACCTGGGAGGCGGCGCTGGTCGCCGACGGTGAGGGGGTCTCCATCTACGGCTTCGCCGACGGTCTCCCCCTGAGCACCGTCCCGACGTGCGGGCAGGCCCGGCGCGTGTTCGTCGACGGGCCGCTCGCCTACGTCGTCGGCCTCCGTTCGATCCTCGTGGTCGACGTGACCGATCCGGCGGCGCCAGTGGTGCTCCAGACGGTGGGAATCGTCCCGGGCCGGCACGCGACGAGCGTGACGTGGGGCCACGAGTGCTCCGGGTTCGACGCCGGGATGGACAGGTTGTGCGACGCGACAGGGGCTTGCGGCGCCTTCGGCAGGATGGCAGCAGCCTACGACGACGACCGCGTGTACCTCAACATCCTCGGTTTGCTGGACGTGATCGACTTCCGGAACGGAGTCGCGCCCGTTCTGGCAGGATCGGTTCCGATCGGGTTCGCGAAGGACATGGTCGCCGAGGGCGGATTGGTCTATGCTGACGGACCGGGGCGGCGGTCGTCCGTCGTCGCCGAGCTGCCGGACGGGACGTGGGTCGCGGCCGGCGGGCACGACGTTCCGGCGTGGGTCGAGGGCGTGGTGGACGTCGCGCCGTGGTCGGTCCGCTGGGACGGGAACAGGCTTGAGATCGCGCGCAAACAGTAGCTGGCTTCTTGGGAGCGTCACGGTTCTGGTCGCTCTTCACACCGCATGCGGGTGCCCGTCGTCAACCGCACCCGACTCGACCATCGCGGATGGGGCATGCACGCCCGCGTCGTGCGCCACTCTGTGCGTGGCGGCCGGGATGTGTTCTGCGGGTTGCCTCGACAGCCGGTGCCGGTGCACCTATTCCTGCGGCGACGCATCTGATGTCGCCGAGGAGGTGGAGGCCACCGACGTCGCGGTCGATCGCGTGGGTGATGGCGACTCCGCGGACGGCGTCGAGGGCGACGTCCGGGACGGGGACGCGGGCGAGACGACCGACGTGGATCCGGACGCGGGTCCCTGCCTCTATCGTTCATCAGGGGAGACGCGGCCGGGCGCGTCGCCGGGCGTGAGCTGTACCCGGATCACGGTCTGGGAAAACGAGTACTACGCGTGGTACTTCTCCGGGGACGGCGACCGCATCGTCGTGAGCGGGGCGGTTTCTTCTGGGGCGGGAAGTGCGGAGTATATCGGGTCTTGCTTGTGGGAATACCGCCGTTCGACAGGCTGCTCGCGGCTGGTCCATCCCGCGCTGACTCCGGTGGGCTCGACCGCCACAATCGCGTTCCCGTCCAGCGAGGGCGCTCTGGTAGCGTACTCCTGGGGTTGGCGGCCCACGAGCGACGTCGAGCATTGCCTCGTCGGGCTCCTCGATCTGGAGTCCGGCGAGGATAGGACCTTGACGAGCAGCGATTCCCGCATCCCGGCAGGCGACCATAGCGGTTGCTCGATCATCTCCGTCAGCCTGGAGGCTCCGTGGGTGGTCTGGGCCGACAACCGCGAGGTTCCCGTCGCGCCACCGGACGGAACCAGCCACCGGTGGGATGCGCTCGCGACGAACATCGAAACGGGGGAGAACATCAACTTGAACCTCGATCCGACGACTTCCGCGCGGCTTTGGAGATCCACCTTCCATGTCGACTTGGAAGACGGGCTGGCCGTCTTCGATGCTGCGTGGGGCGGGTCGCCGACCGCCGACCCGTTCGGCAGGGGGATTGTCGGCGCCAACGTGTTGACCGGCGAACGTCTCCGGTTCGCCGAAGCGTCAGCCGACCTGTGGTATCCGGACCTGTGGTATCCCGTCCTCGCCTCGTCCTGGATTGCGTGGCTGGATCAGCGCCATCATCCGGAGTGCGACTCGTTCACCCCCTGCTCCACCGACGTCTACGGATTCGACCTCGCCACCGGCACTGAGCAGGCTCTCGTCATCGCGGGGGATTCGATGCAGGGCGAGGAGTTGGACGCGGACGGACCGTGGGTGGTGTACGAGGACCAGCGAGGGGGCGACG
Source organism: Deltaproteobacteria bacterium (assembly GCA_016218815.1). Taxonomy (GTDB): domain Bacteria; phylum Myxococcota_A; class Polyangia; order DRWM01; family JAAZOP01; genus JAAZOP01. The sequence continues at coordinate 34,420 of JACRCX010000097.1, read as the reverse complement.
ACCCGACGCACGCCCGCGATCGCGAGCAGGACATCTACGCTTTCCATCTTCCGACGATGACCGAAGTGCAGATCACCAATTGGCCGGGCTACGAGATGAATCCGCAAGTGTACCGCCGGGACGATGGCAGCTACGGGGTCCTGCTGGCGTTCGAACTGGACCGCAGATCAGAAATCTATCCTGTCTGGGATTGCGACCTGCCCGAGCCCGGGAGCGGGGGACGCTAGGCTGAGAACGGGAGCGTGCCGGCTGGGGAACTCATCGCTTGGCAGCCGCCTGCACCATGCACGCCTTGCACTCCTCGCATCGGTCTTGGTTGCCGCGGTCTGCTCATCGCCCGCAGCCGCTCAGGCCGCCACCGAGCCTTCGGGTGGGCTCGACGCAACCGCACCGGATGCGAACCCGCCTGGACAGCGGGCGGCCGACGACCTGCCGTTGAGCCCGGGTGCCTCCGTCTGGTTGTCGCTCGGCCTCACCGTGCCTGTCTTCGCGACCGGTCAGGCGCTCATGCTGGCCGACACGTCGCCGAACCTGTATTGGTCGGGCATCGCGCTCATGGCCGCGAGCGCCTTGCCGACCGAGCTGCCCTACTACTTGGTGGGCGACGTTGCTCACGGTGTGGGCCTGGCCTTCCTGCGTTTTGGTGCCGGGGTGCTGGGATGGCTCATCGGCGTCTGGATCGACTCGGCCGTCGACTCGGAGTTCCCCGTCAGTCTCGTTTGCCTCGACGTAGCGCTGGCCGGGTTCCTGGCCTGGGAGGAATACGACATCTACACCACGGTCGCTTCGGAATGAGCGCTCTCCCGCCGGTCATTCGCCTGCTCCGTCCGATCCCGCTACCCCGAGCCTCCCTGCGGCGCGGAGCTTCCGCCCCAGCGTCTTGAGGCTGATGCCCAGCAGATTCGCCGCGACGCGGCGGACGCCTCCTGCCAGCTTCATCGTGTCCACGATGTGCACGGCCTCCCACTGGGCGAGCGTCCGGACGCCGGACTGCCCGTGGTTCGTGCCGCCGCCCGCCGCGGCGTCGTCTGCGTCGCCCGCGATTTCCACCGGCAGGTCGCACGGGCGCACCTCGTCAGTCCGCCCGAACGCGACGACTCGATGCGCGCAGTTGCACACCTCCCGGACGTTTCCCGGCCAGCCGTAGCGGGCCAAGCATGCGATCGCCGCAGCGGTCAGCGCCGGCGGCGCACGTCCCTGCTGGCGCGCGGCCCGATCCAGGAACACCTCGAACAACGGCACGATGTCGGCGAGACGTTCGCGCACGGGCGGCAGCTCTAGGCACAACACTGCGAGACGGTAGTAGAGGTCCTCTGCGAATGCGCCTTCCTCCACGGCGGCACGCAGATCACGGTTCGTCGCCGCCACGATGCGTGCGTCGAACTGCACCTCGCGTACGGCCCCCAGGGGGAGCACGCGGCGCTCCTCGACCGCGTGCAACAGCTTGCGCTGCAGCTCCATCGGCAGAGCGCCAATTTCGTCCAGGAACACCGTCCCACCCTGCGCCGACGCCAGGAGGCCGGGATGGTCGCTCGTGGCGCCTGTGAACGCTCCCCTCCGATAGCCGAAGAGCTGGCCCTCGATCAGCGTCGGCGGAATATTGGGGCAGGTCACGGTCACGAACGGCCCGTCCCGCCGGGGACCACAATCGTGTATGGCGCGCGCGACCACGTTCTTCCCCGTCCCCGTTTGGCCCAGCACCAGCACCGGCTCGTGCAGTTCGGCCGCCCGGCGCACGAACCCGCGGACTTCATCCATGACCCGACTGCGTCCAAGCAGGACCCGGCTCAGGTACTCGTCATCCGAGGTAGGACACTGTGGGGGGGGGCACCCACCTTCGACCGGTCGCCAGGTTCACCTCTTGTTCGTGAGGGCTGCGGCGCGCACCAGGCGTCGTCCGTGGTTCCAACTCGGCGCCGCGGCTCACGGGTAGGGGCCGCATCGCCGAGCTGGCCGAGGCCCCACGGCCCCGATGACGGGCGCGCGGGCAGGCCGCGGCTACCGCGGCGGGCACCTGCCGCGCGAGTTGCGGACCGACCGGCGCAGCAGTGCACGCAGGCTCCGACTCGCGCACGCGATCACCGGTCTCGATCCGGTCCGGCTCGCGTTCGTCTTCCCGTATCGACATCGTCGTCTCGCCGCCCCCACACGCGAACGCGAAATCGCGGGCCCCCACCCGGACCGCGGCCACGAACGCGTCGGAAGACGGACGAAGCATACCACGAGCCCAAGAGACGCGCCATGTTGTGCGGAGCCAAATGCGGTGCCGAGTCGAACGGCGGCATCCCGCGGACGCCGCGGCGCGGCTGGCGCGGCTGGTCGAGATCTTTCCGGACCTGGGGCGTCCCGGCGTCTGAACGCGGCTGCCTCGGTTGCGGTACCTTGCCGGCCGTGCTCTACTCCCCTTCGTGACAGGGGGTTTCTTGCCGAGAGAATCAAGTCCTGCCCGAAACAGGTTCCACATGACGAACGGAAATGCGGTCGCGATCGTGGTCGCGCTCGCGATGAGCGCCTGCTCCGGCGGCGCCGAGCCGACCGAGGGCGGCGGCGATGCCGACGTGGTCGGGGCCGACGACGGCGCCGCGGATGGCGACGGAGCGGAAAGCGCGGGCGATGCCGAGGGTGGCGAGGATGCCGGGAGCGGCGACGATGCCGAGGGCGGCGGCGAGGTCGACGACGACGGGGCCGCGTCGTGCGGCTCTCCGGCGGACTGCCAGGACGGGGTGTTCTGCAACGGCTACGAGGCGTGCGCGCCCGGGACCGCGGGCGCGGACGCGCGCGGCTGCCTCGCGGGCACGCCGCCGTGCGCGGGCGCGTGCGACGAGGCCGCGCTGGGCTGCACGCCGCCGCGCTGCGACGCGCTGCCGGCGGCCTGCACCGGGAGCGCGGACTGCGACGACGGCACGGCGTGCAACGGCGCCGAGACCTGCGATGCGGACGGCCTCTGCCGGCCGGGCACGGCCGTCACGTGCGGCGGGGGCGCGCGCTGCCTCGAGTCTCTCGGCGGCTGCAGCTGCACGCCCGCCGCCTGCGTCGACGACGGCCTGTACTGCAACGGGGTCGAGCGCTGCCATCTGGGGGGCTGCGATGGCGGGCCGCCCCCTTGCGATCCGAGCCGGTGCGTCGAGGCCGAGGACGCCTGTAGCTGCACGGACGCGAGCCAGTGCGACGACGGCCTGTACTGCAACGGTCTCGAGTTCTGCAACACGAGCGCGGCCCGGTGCGAGCTGTTCGCCATCTCGTGCACGCCGCCGCAGATCTGTCTCGAGGGGCTCAACCGCTGCGCGGCGGCCTGCACGGCGAACTCGGATTGCGACGACGGCATCGCCGCGACCGTGATCGAGGTCTGCATCGGTGGCCGGTGCCGGATCGATGCGGACGGCGACGGCCACTCGTCCATCGCGTCGGGCGGCGACGACTGCGATGACACGAACCGGTTCGCCTTTCCCGGCAACCCCGAGTTGTGCGACCTCGGCGGTCTGCTCGACGAGGACTGCAATCCGCGCACCTTCGACAACCCCTTCGTCGCGCAGGACGCCGACGCCGACGGCTTCGTGGATGCAGGCTGCTGCAACATCGACACCTTCGGCGTCTGGTGGTGCGGCGACGACTGCGACGACCACCGCGCGAGCAGCAACCCGAGCAACGTCGAGGCGTGCAACGGCTACGACGACGACTGCAACGGCCTGGTCGACGACGGCGTCCTGGTGGCCCAGTACCGCGACCGGGACGGGGACGGTGACGGAGACCCGGGCTGCCCCGCGATGAAGTGCCCGGCGACGGCGGGTTGGGCGGTGACCGGGACGGACTGCGACGACATGCGCGCGACCATCCACGGCGGCTCGATCGTCTGCGATCCGGGCGGGTCGGGCGTGCGCACGTGCACGGGCGGGGCGTGGGCGGCCGCTCCCTGTCCGGCCGGCACGACCTGCCGGCCCCAGCCGGACGGCACGGGATTCTGCCTGTAGTGCCGCCGAACGGAATGCCCTGAGGAGTGAACCATGAACACGACGTTCAGCTACGGGGTCCGGATGCTCATGTGCAACACCTGCGGGGCACCCCTGCAGGTCGCGTCGGCGGGGGGAAACGTCCCGTGCCAGTACTGCGGCACGGTGAACCAGATCGCGACACGCAACGAAAGCGCGCTCGTCGACCTCGCGCATCGGCCGCCGGTCAACGAGGCGCAGCGCCTCCAGTCGCTGCGCTCGCAGGACGGCAAGCCCCTCATGCCTCCGCCCGCCCTGCAGGGATTGTTCGGTCCCGGAGGCGAGATCCCGCCCCACCGCATGCAGGAGGCGCTCGCCGTCTGGCAGGGCTCGCGCAACGAGGTGCGGGCGACCGGGAGCTACGAGGCGGCGGAGCGGCTGCTCTTCCTCACGATGGCGCTTTCCAACATCTTCTCGATGGGCAAGGACCTCGTGCGCCAGCGCGCGATGTTCGAGACCGCGCTCGAGGCCTTCACGCTGCCCCGTCACCGCCAGATGATGCTCGGGTTCCTCAGCCGCAATGCCGCCAAGATGGGTGATCTGGCATCGGCCGAGCGGTGGCTGAGCATGTGCGATCCGCAGCCGGAGGATCTCGAGTCCGACAGCTCGTTCCGGCTTTCGGTCGCCTTCATCGCCACCGCGCGCCAGGACTGGAACCGCGTGCTCCAGGCGCTGGGCCCCAACAACACCGACGTCCCGATCATGGACGCCTACGACATCCTCGCCGCCATCCTTCGTGCCAACGCCTGGGAACGCGCGGGGCAGCTCCAAGGCGCGGTCGTCGTGCTCCAGGAGACGATGCAGAAGGCCGGTGCGCGCGGTCGCCAGACGATCGAACAGATCCTGCAGGCGAACGCGGAGTGGAGCTGGTGCGCCGCCAGCTTTCCCGCGGCCAACGCGGCCCACGCCGCCGAGGCCGGACATCATGCCGCGGCGTCCCAGGGTGGGGGCGTCGGCACCTTCCTCGTCGGGTTCGGCATCCTGATGCTGCTCGGCGCGGGCGCCGCCGTCGTCGCCGGTTCCTCCGGGGGCGGGATGATGGGCTACTCCTGGGCGCTTGGACCGGGCATCGCCGGCCTGGTGATGCTGATGGTCGGCCTCCCCATGCGCGCCTCCGGCAAGCGCGCGGCTCGGCTGCGCCTGCACGGGAAGCGCGCCACCGGAAGGGTTCTCGGAATCGAATCCACCGGTGTCAGCATCAACAACGTGCCGCAGGTCCGGCTGCACCTCCAGGTCGAGTTGGAGGGGGTCGCGCCGTACCAGGCGAGCACCAAGCTCCTGCTTTCGCCGATGGCGGCCGCCCAGTTCCAGCCCGGCGCCGCCGTCCCCGTCCGAGTGGACCCTGCGAACCCGCAGGACCTGATCCTGGAAACGGACTGAACGTTCGACGTCCCGATCCGTCTCGCCTGTCTCGCCGCGGGACAATCCGGTCGTACCTTGCGCGCTCCAACCGTCCGATACTGTTCGGTTGTCCACTCTGGCACCGATCTTGTGTAGCCATCGACCGGCCGTTGAGTTCGCACAGGTGGAGGTCGGCGATGGGTATTCTCGGATGGTTGGGGCTGGAAGGCGGGTGCGAGACCGAGCCAGTCGCGCTGACAGACGAGAATTTCAAGACCGAGGTTGTCGACTCCGAACTGCCCGTGGTCGTCGACGTCTGGTCTCCCGGCTGCCAGCCCTGCCGGGCGCTCGTGCCGACCATGCGCAAGCTGACGTGCAAGTACGAGGGGCGGGTGAAGGTGACCCACCTCAACGTCGAGACGGCGCCGCGGGCGGTGGCGGCGATGGGTGTGGCGGCCACTCCGACGGCGCTGTTCATCAAGGACGGGAAGATTCTCGAGCGCGTCGTCGGGCTGCGCGGACAGCACTACTACGAGGAGATCATCGAGACCGACCTGCTCGGGATGGCGCCCCAGGAGGAGGCGCGGCAGGCCGACCTGAACTGAGGTTTGACGATGCGAGCGTTCTGGCGGCAATGGAGTCCGGCACGGCGGCGGGTCGCGTTGGCGATCCCGGGCCGCAGGACGCTCGTTTGCATGGCGCACGAACCGGGATGGTCGCGGGTGCGCGCCGGCACAAGCGGTGCCGCGGCGCTGCGCGCGCCGATCCCGGCGTGTTCCGACACGGCTCCCGCAACAGGATAGTTCACAACTCTACGTTCTCGGATCGTACCCCGATCCAACCCACCCAAAACCAAGTCCCACCAAATCGGGGAGCCGTGTGTCCGCTTGATCCGTCGACCGGCGCGGTCCGAGTCTGGTAGGCTGCGCGGCCATGGACGAGCAGCCGACGAAGCCCGTGGTGGGTCTCCCGGAGAATGCGTTTCGCGAGTTGAAGGACGGCGAGAAGTACGTCCCGACGATCCCCGACGAGAAGAACGTTCCGGAGGTGACCCGGCGCTCGATCGTCATCGGTCTGGGGATGGCGGTCTTCTTTTCGGCCGCCGTCGCCTACCTGACGCTCAAGCTCGGGCAGGGCCTGGAGGCGGCGATCCCGATCGCCATCCTGGCCATCGGACTCTCGCAGCTCTTCAAGCGCAAGAGCACGCTCCTGGAGAACGTGAACATCGTGGTCCTGGGGGCCACCAGCGGCATCATCGTCGGCGGCAGCGTGTTCGTGATGCCGGCGATCTATATCCTCGGCATCGAGGAGCATTCGAGCTTCTTCCAGATCTTCGTCGTGCCGCTCCTGGGCGCGGTCCTCGGTGTGCTCTTCCTCATCCCGTTCCGTCGCTACTTCGTGGCGGAGATGCACGGGAAGCTGCCCTTCCCCGAGGCGACGGCGACGACCGAGGTGCTGGTCGCGGGCGAGAAGGGCGGCAGCCAGGCGATGGTGCTGGTGCAGTCGATGATCATCGGCGGCGTGTACGACGCCCTGGTGGCCGTGCGGGCCTGGGCCGAGAACTTCACGACGGAGGCGGTGGGGTTCCTCTCGCCGCTGACCCACAAGGTGAAGGCGATCTTCGCGCTCAACACCACGGCCGCCATCGCGGGGCTGGGGTACCTCATCGGCGTGCGCTACGCCGCGATGATCCTCGCCGGCTCGATGTTGTCCTGCTTCGTCATCGTGCCGATCTTCGCCCACCTGGGCCAGTTCATGGCCGTCCCGATCCAGCCCGGCGACCCGCTCCTGGCCTGCCAGTCGGCGGTGGACCTGTTCGACAACTACGCGCGCAAGATCGGCATCGGCGCCATCTTTGCCGCGGGCATCATCTCCATCATCCGCATGCTGCCGATCATCGGCCAGGCGTTCGGCAAGGCTTTTGGGGAGATGTTCAGGAAGCGCGACCCGAACGCGGAGCAGCCGGCGGTTCCGCGCATCGATCGCGACATCCCGATGAAGACCGTCGTGCTCATGATGCTCGGCATCGCCGCCATCCTCTGGTTCTACATCCGGTTCTCGGTGCTGCCCGACGTCGGCAGTCCGAACGCCGTGACCACGGTGTCGGTGGTCATGATCTACCTCGTGTCGTTCCTCTTCGCCGCCGTCTCCGCCTGGGCCATCGCGATGATCAGCGTCACCCCCATCTCCGGCATGACGCTCACGACGCTGCTGCTCTCCGCGCTCATCCTCACCCGCCTGGGCCTCAAGGGCGACCTGGGGATGCTGGCCATGCTGCTCATCGGCGGCGTGGTCTGCACGGCGCTCTCCATGACCGGTTCGCTGGTCACCCAGTTCAAGATGGGCTACTGGCTCGGCTCGACGCCCAAGTACATCCAGTGGGGCAACATCCTGGCCTCGATCGTCTCCGCCGTCGTCGTCACCGCCGTCATCCTGCTGTTCGACAAGGTGTACGGCTTCGAGAACCGCAACCTGCTGCCCGCACCGCAGCCCAACGCGATGGCCGAGGTCGCCCGGAGCGTGATGCAGTCGGCTCACGTGCCGTGGTTCCTCTACGGCATCGGCGCCGTGATCGCGGTGCTGATCGAGATGCTCGGCGTCTCCGCCCTGGCCGTGGCCCTGGGGATGTACATCCCGATCGAGTACAACTCGCCGATCATCTTCGGCGCCCTCGTCGCGCACTTCGTGAAGAAGAGCGCCGGCAAAGAGAACGAGAAGCTCGGCCAGGCCCGCTACGACCGCGGCCTGCTCGTCTCCTCCGGCCTGATCGCCGGCGGCGCGATGATTGGCGTCCTGACCGCCCTCCTGCGCTGGCTCGAGGTCCAGACCGGCGCCCACATCGTCCCCGACATCGGCAACGTCGGCTCCTTCGGCAACTGGCTCGGCCTGGGCACCTTCGTCGCGCTGTGCGGATACATGTACTGGGATTCGTGGAGGGCCAAGCTGGGAGGGCACTGAGGGGAGGGAGCGCGCGGAGATCCGACTTACCGCTGAGACGCTGAGGGCGCTGAGACAGACGCTGAGCAGACCGGGAAAAGGGCAAGACGGGCAAGACAGGAACAACGTCGGACCAGACCCGGATCGCCCAGCCTGCTTGTTCGTAGGAAGCCTCCGCGCCGTGGGAGGCGAACCGAGATGACGAACTTGGAACCGGCGGATGGCGAGCAGGGCGAGAAACCCGCGGCGACCGCGACGGAACCGCAGGCCGCCCCTGCGGCCGCGCCCACCGCCGCACCGTTCCCTCAACCTTCTCTCCGGGCGCCGGCCGCGAAGGGCACCGTCTTCCGCCCCGTCGTCCTCTTCGGATTCGCCGCAATCCTGGTTGGTTGTGCCGCGATCTTGTGGGTCATTCTTCACTTCGCGACGGGAGCCACGAACAGCGCCGGCACGTCCGCCGACGCCGCGGCTCGTGCGGCCGGGCACGACTTCTCCGTCTCGCACCGGACCGACAAGGAGGTCGTCACCGGGTCGTGGGGCGTGCCCTGGGGCGGGCCGGGTCCGGGGACTTCCGATGCGTCCGCGAATGCCGGCATGGACACGTCCATCTTGCCTTCCCGAGGGGCGGACGAGCCGCTCCTGGCCCTGGTGGAGTTCGGCGACTACGAGTGCGAGTTCACGCAGAAGGCCGAGCGCACGGTCGAGAAACTCCTCTCGCGGTTCAACGATGAGGTGAGACTGGTGTTCGTCCACGACCCGCTGGCGATCCACGACCACGCCCTCCTGGCGGCCCAGGCGGCCGAGGCGGCGCGGATGCAGGGCCGGTTCGGCGAGATGCACGAGAAGCTGCTGGCGGCGAAGGGGAACGTGGACCGCGCCGCGGTCGTGCGTCTGGCGCGGGATCTGGGCCTGGACACGGCGCGCTTCGAGCGCGACCTGGACGGGCCGGCCAAGGACCGGGTGGCCTCGATGGTCGCCTTCGCCAAGGCACGGGGCCTCACGGGCACGCCGCATTTCGTGATCGGAGGACGGGTCATCGAGGGCGCGCGTTCCGAGGAGATCTTCGTGCGGGTGATCGAGGCCGCACTGGAAGAGGCCAAGGCGCGCGTCGGCGTACTGCACTCGCGCGACGAGGTCTACCGCGACTCGCTGTCGTTCCTGCAGGGCGGCTAGGCGCCCGGGGCCACGATGAACTTCTCGATCATCCGCGCCGGGTGGTAGCTCAGTTTCGCCTTGCGCAGCCCCTCGTTCCCCAGGTCCTCCTCGCGGTTGATCCACTCGAGTCCGCTGAACTCCTCCCGCGCGAACCACTGCGTCACGACCTGGTACAACCCCGGGATCCTCGCGTCCGCTTTCTCGAAGTGCTGCACGCCCATCGCCGCAGAAAGCCGCTCGCCTACCGCGAACGCCCGGATCCTCCCGTCGACGCGGAGCGCGCCGCCGCGCAAGCCCAGCACGTCCCAGGCCGCGAAAGCCTCCCGCATCGCCCGGGCCTCGGCCTGCAACATCCAGTCCCCGTCGCAATCGCGCTCGGCGCACCATTCCTCCAGGTACTCCTCGCACGCGGCGACGACCGGACCCCGGACGACGACGTACTCGCAGGAATGTGCCGCCAGGCAGCGACGGACCCAGTTGCGCTTGGCGGCGAACCGCTTCCCGGGAAGTTGGATCAGGTCCGATGCCCGGTAGACGTAGTCGGCCGCCCCCGGATCGGGGGCCGCGGTGAAGCCGTGCCGGACCATCTCCCCCGCCAGGCCGGACGGCACGAGCCGCAGACTTGCGCCGGGCCCGACCTCGTCCTCGAGCGCCCGAACGAGGCGCTTCGCCGCGCCGACCGGATCGGCCGTTCCGAACGGGGGAAGGGCGAATCGCGGACATCGTTCCGAATTCACGACGAAGACGAGACCGCCGTCCATCGCGGCGATCTCCACCTCGAGCGTCCGGCGCCAGATCCACAGGCAGGCGAACGTGAAGTCCGACATCTCCGGGGACGCCGCGGAGAAGGTCGCCCGGACGGCAGCCTGGTCGGAGAGGACGAGGGGCCGCCGTCGCGGAAACTCGGGGACCGCCTGGACCGGCGGTTCGGCAACGACTTCCGTGCAGGATGACTCCATCTGCTCCGCCCTCGCCCCTCCAGCGTGGTCCCACCATGCATCCGAACCGTCACCCGGTCAAGTGCCGGTTCCGCGATCGGAACCCCGTTGCAGGCGCCGGACTCGCACCGTATGCTCGGCCCATGGCGGACAATCGAAACCGCGAGCCAAGCATGGACGGCGCCCTGGGGGCCAGCGGCAGGACCGGGCAGGGTCGAGCGGGACCGGCGGCGGCGGCCGGTCTCCGGTCGTGTCTCGCCTGCCTGGCCATGCTCCTCGCCGTGGCGCCGGCGTGCAGCTCCTCCGATTCGGCGGCGAATCCCTGCGAAGGAGTGGACTGCTCGGGCCACGGCACGTGCACCACGGACGGCTTCTGGGCGCTGTGCACCTGCGAGTCGGGGTACTTCCCCGTCGGCGCGACGTGCGTCGGCGGTGATGCCGGTGACGCCGGTGACGGAGACGACGGCGATTCCCCGGAAGGCGACGGTGGAGCGGACGGCGACGACGCGGAAGGCGACGACGCGGCGCCGCGCTGCGGCGACGGCGCCCTGGATCTCACCGAGGAATGCGACGACGGCAACGATGCGGACGGGGACGGCTGCGACGTCGATTGCACCTACTCCTGCCACGCGGCGGCCGATTGCGACGACGGCAACCCGTGCGGGGTGGAGCTGTGCGTGACCGAAGGCGGCGGCCGTCTGTGTCGGAGCACTCCGGCGGCGGCGGGCACGGTCTGTGACGACCACGACGCCTGCTCGCTCTTCGACGGCTGCGATGGTGCGGGCGCCTGCGTCGGGGCTCCGGAGGCGGCGGGCACCGCCTGCGACGACGGCCTGTACTGCGACGGGGCGCCCGACGCGTGCGACGGCGCCGGGCACTGCGCCTCGCTCTCGCTCCCGCCCTGCCCCGCCGCGGGCTGCGTGGCGGGTTGCGACGAGGCGACCGACACCTGCCTTCCGGCCGATGCGACCGTCCCGTGTCGCGGGGCCGCCCACCAATGCGACACCGCGGAGAACTGCGACGGCGCGAGCACCTCCTGCCCGGCCGACCTCCCCGCCGCGGCCGGCACCCCGTGCAATGACGGCGACGACTGCACGATCGACGACGTCTGCGACGGCGGCGGCTCCTGCTACGGCACGAACAACTGCTGAAGCCGCCAGTTGCCAGCCCGGCAGACGAGTGACTAGGCTCCCTCGGGGGAGGCGGTGGTGCAATGCGTGAGGTGGACGTCCTGGTGCTGGGTGGCGGCCCTGCCGGTTGCCGCGCCGCGATCGACTCGGCGCGGCTGCGTCCGGGAGCGAAGGTCGCGTTGGCCGAGCGGCTGGGCGTGGTGGGCGGGGTGTGCGTGAACACCGGGACGATCCCGAGCAAGACGTTGCGCGAGGCGGTGTTGTATCTGGCCGGCTACCGGCAGCGCGCCTACTACGGCAGCGAGTACCGGCTCAAATGCCCCATCACGCAGGAGGATCTGGTGGCGCGCACGCAGCACGTCATCGATCAGGAGCTCCGCGTGATGCACGCCCAGCTCGGCCGCGTCGGCGTCGAGCTCTTGCAGGGGGACGCGCGGTTCCTGGGACCGCACGAAGTCGAGATTGCGAACTGCGAGGACCGGGCGAGCCAGGTCATCCGGGCGAGCCAGATCTTCATCGCCACCGGCTCCGAGGCCGTGCGCACGCCGGGCATCCTCTACGACGCGGCGAAGATCGTGGTTCCCGACGAGTTGTTCGCGCTTCACGGCCTCCCGCGTTCGATGGTCATCGTCGGCGGCGGCGTGATCGGCTGCGAATACGCCTCGATCTACGCGCTGGCGGGCATCGCCGTCACGCTGATCGATCCGCGTCCCGGCCTGCTCACGTTCCTGGATTCCGAGATCCGGGGCGAGTGCGACCGGGAGATGGTGCGCAACGGGGTGACGTTCCGGCTGGGACAGCAGGTGGAGACGATCGAGCCGCTGGCGGACGGTTCCGTCGCGACGCGGCTGGCCGGGGGGGAAACGGTCACCGCCGACCTGGTGATGACCGCCGGCGGGCGCGCCGGCAACGTCGCATCCCTGGACCTCCGCGCCGCCGGTCTCAAGGCCGACGACAACGGCCGGATCCATGTCGATCCGACTTTCCGCACCGCCGTGCCCCACATCTTCGCCGTCGGTGACGTCGTCGGCTTCCCCAGTCTGGCCTCCGCCGCGACCGAGCAGGGGCGCGTGGCCGCGGCCACCGCGGCGGAACGCCAGCCACCGCCGCTGCCCGAGTCCCTGCCGATCGGCATCTACACCATCCCGGAGATGGCCGCGGTCGGGAAGTCCGAGGAGCAGCTCCGCCACGCGCGGGTCGAGTTCGTCGCCTCCCGGGCCCGCTGGAGCGACATCTCCCGCGGCCACATCACCGGCGACGAGGTCGGGATGCTGAAGATGCTGTGGCACCCCGACACCCGGAAGATTCTCGGCGTGCACATCGTCGGCGAGGGCGCCTCGGAGCTGATCCACCTGGGACACGCGGTCATGTCGTTGGGGGGAACCGTGGACTACTTCGTGGAGGCGGTGTTCAACTACCCGACCCTCGCCCAGGCCTACAAGGTCGCGGTGGAGGGCATCGCCGGACGACCGTCTAGATCGGGTTGAGCGTGACGTTCATCGTGTAGGCGCCCGAGGCGTAGGAGCCGAGTCCATCGACGGTCAGGTAGTAGGTCCCGGCCGCCAGGCTGGCGACCTCGATGTGCGAGCGCAGGCCGATGCCGCTGTAGTCGTCGTTGCAGGTGAGCTGGGTGGCGGCGTCGGTGCAGGCCGAGCGCAGGTAGAGCACGGTGTCCCAGTCCCCCGCCGCCATGGGCGCGATCTCGGCCGTGAACCGCGAGGGTGCGGCGACGTGCAGCTCGTAGGTGACGTCCTGTCCGCCCGACCCGCCGCAGGTGCTCGAGAAGTCGTCGAACCCCCCGACCGTCGTGCCCGCAAACGCGCCCGAGGCGTCGATCACCTCGAGCCCCGCGCAGGGATCGACCGGGTCGGAGATGTTGACCACGAGCTCGAAGGTCCCCTCCTCGCTGGCCTCGACGATCAGATAGTACGTGCCCGCGTCGAGCAGCCGCCAGTCCACCGTCGTCGGGTACTCGTACCACTGGCAGGCCACCTCGGCCGTGCGGTTGCCGCATTCGGTGGTGACCACCAGGTACGGCCACAGGTCGTAGTGCGCGTTCAGGACGATCGACACGGCCTTCGGCTCGGCGATCGTCAGCACGTAGGCCACGTCCCGCGTCGAGCCCGTGCAGCTCGGCGCGTAGTCGTCGGCCGACGAGAGCAGCGTGCCCTCGAACCGCCCGCCCGCCGAGACGTCGACCGCGCCCGGGCACGTGTCGTTCTCCGGGGGCGGCGTGGGGGTCGTCGAGGAGACATCCAGCGAGTACGTCCCCGACCCCGAGGCCTCGACCCACAGGTAGTACGTCCCCGCGGGCACGTTGCCGATCGTGCGGTGGAAGGGGTAGCCGGAGTCGCAGACGAGCGGCGTGGCGCCGGGGACGCAGGCGGTCTGGAGCGACACGTAGGGCGAGATGCGGGCCGCGGCGACGTCGATCGTCAGATCCTGCGGCTCGGTCAGCTCGAAGGTGTACACCGTGTCCGCGCCGTCCATCCACGACGCGCAGGTCAGCGCGACGTCGTCGTCCATCCGCGTCAGGTCGCCCTCCTGGTGCGCCGGCAGCGTCAGCTCGATCGGGTCGTCGCAGGAGTCGCCCGGCGCGGCGGGGCCGGCCGGGGTGAGGTCGACGCGGATGCGGAAGGTGAACTCGTCGCCGGTGACGTCCGGGCTGTCCCAGCCCGAGACCGTCACGTAGTACGTCCCCGGCGGGAGCGCCCGCTCGAAGATCGAGACCTGCGAGGACGAGGCGCAGCGCAGCTCGCTGGCGGTGTCGCCGCACGTCCGCTGCAGGGCGACGTAGGCGTAGTCGGAGCCGGCGTCGACCGAGAGGAGGGCGTCCGAGGTCTCGGTGACGGTGAAGGAGAAGACCACGTCGGAGTAGGAGGAGATGTCGCAGGAGGCGTTGACGCCGGCGGTCGAGCCGTTGGTGAACCCCTCCCATTCGACGCCCGGCACCAGCTCGCGGGGCGAAGTGCAGTCGTCGAAGTTCATCTGGCAGACGGGGTCGAGCGTATCGATGAGCGTGTCGCAGTTGTTGTCGAACGTGTCGAAGCAGCGCTCCATCGCGTCCGGGTGCGAAAGCGGGTCGATGTCCTCGCAGTCGTCGCCGCCGCAGTGGAGGTCGACGTACGTGTCGCCGTCGCGGTCGAGATCCAGATGGTCGCAGTTGGGGGCCATCCCGGGTTCGGGCTCGAGGCAACGATCCATGGTGCAGGCGTCGCCGTCGTTGCAGCCGCGGAACGGCTCGCCGGGAACGCAGCCGTCGCGCGGGTCGCAGACCTCGTTGCCGTCGCACACCTGGTCGTTCTGGCAGGGGGCGTCGTCGGGCGTGTTGCGGCACAGGCCGCGATCGCACGCGTCCACGGTGCACTCGACGTCGTCGCGGCAGTCGTCGTCGACGACGCACTCCGGCCCCCACTCCGACTCCTCGCCGTCGCCGAGCTCGTCGATGTCGCCGCCCCCCTCCCCGACGTCCCCTCCGCCGTCGTCGGTCGCGGCATCGTCGTCGGAGCAGCCCGCCGCCAAGCCGGCGCCGGCGAGCACGAACAGGACCAGGAAAGGTCCGCGCCAAGTCCGCAAGGGACGCCAAGAACCGCCAAGGGCGGGTTCGGGTCGGCCGAAACGGGGGTCAAGGCCCATGTTCGTTTCCCTCCGCGTTCCCGCGGCGGCGCCAGCGACCGCGTCCCGCCGCAACCCCGTCAGACTACACGGCGTGCGGGGAACGGGCAAGGTGTGGTGCGAGGGGCGACCGGAGCGGGGGCTGACACGTTGCGGGTCATTGAGTGCGTTGCGTTATCCAAACACTTGGTGTTAGGAATTGACACCATGTACCGGCCCCGCGAGTTGGCAGCGGCGGTGCGCGAGGCGCTCGAGACCGTGCCGGTCGTCGTCATCACCGGAATGCGCCAGACCGGGAAGAGCACGTTCCTCGAGCGAGATCCCCTGTTCGCCGGGTGGCGCCGTGCGTCGCTCGACGATCTCGCGCAGCTCGCCGCCGCCCGCACGTCGCCGCAATCGTTCGTGGAGGCGGACGAGCCGCTGGCCATCGACGAGGCACAGCGGTGCCCCGAGCTGCTCCTCGCGATCAAGGCCCGCGTCGACGGCGACCGCCGCCCCGGGCGCTTCGTCCTGTCCGGCTCCGCCAGCTTCGCCCTGCTGCACGACGTGACGGAGAGCCTTGCCGGGCGTGCCGTGTACTTCGATCTGCACCCGTTCACGCGGCGCGAGCTGGCCGGGCGCCTGCGCGACGAGCCGTTGCTGCGCACGCTGTTCGACGGCGGGACCGTCGGCCGGCCTCGCGGCCGACGAGTCACGTCCCGCGAGGTGCTGCTGGGCGGACTGCCTCCCGTCTGCCTTGGCCTCGCCAGGCATCCGGAGATCTGGTTCCGGGGCTACGAGCAGACCTACCTCGAGCGGGACGTACGCGACCTGGGACGCATCGGCGATCTGGTCGCTTTCCGCACCCTCCTGCACCTTGCCGCCCTGCGCACGGCGCAGGTGCTCAACCAGAGTGACCTGGGGCGCGACGCCAAGCTCAACGCGATGACCGCGGGGCGCTATCTGGGGGTGATGGAGGCGTCGTTCGTCCTGGCCCGGCTTGCGCCGTTCCTGGCGAATCGCGCCAGTCGCGTGATCAAGTCGCCCAAGCTCTTCGTCGGCGACTCCGGCCTTGCCTGCCACCTCGCCGGTGTCGAACGGCTTGCAACGGGCGACGGCGAGCCGCTGCGCGGAGCGCTCTACGAAACCTACGTCGCCCACAACCTTGCCGCGCTGCTCGCCTCCCGCTGGCCCCGCGCGCGGCTCCACTACTGGGGCGTCCAGGGGCGCCACGAGGTTGACTTCGTGATCGACGCCGGTCGAGGGTGCCTGGCGATCGAGGTCAAGACCGCGGATCGATTCAACGAACGCGATCTGACGGGGCTTCGCGCCTTCCTCGCCGCGACTCCCCAGTGCCGCGCGGCGGTTCTCGCCTACAACGGCACGCAGAGCCTGCCGCTGGGCGACCGGCTGTGGGCCTTGCCCATCGATGTCGCGTTGAGCTGAGCGGGCCGTCGCACGTCCCGGCCGTCACTGGAGCTGCGGGCTGGGCTTCGGCAGGCGCGGGGACATCCGCAGCGGCGCACCGACGGGCAGGGGACGGGGTGGCGGAAGCGGGCCGGGAACCGCGGCGGCCGGCGGCGGGGCGGAGCCCTGCGGCGGGTCATCGATGGCCGGCGACGCCGCGAGGAACTCGCCCGTCATCCGCGCGCAGGCGATGCCGACCGCGTCGACGAGTGTTCCGCTGCGACCGCGGAAACCCCACGCGGCGAAGCCCGGCGGGCACGACGACTCGAAGGAGTGCCCGCCGCCGGCGGACCAGGTCGGCACGCGCGTGGCGCTGCTCCAGGAAAGCTCCGTCCCGCCCTTCCCGTCCGGCCGCATGACCGGAACCGCGCACGAGACGCCGAGCGAATCGACCAAGGCACCGCAACGGCCGTAGATGCCGACCGCCACCTGGTTCGGCGGGCACTCCAGGCGCACGGCGGCTTCGGGGGTCTTGTCGAGCGCCGGGCCGACCGCCAAGGTGGCGGGCTCGACCACCCGCCCGGCCAGGATCGCGGCGAGCGGCCGGCAGCGGAGCTGGACGGCGCCCAGCACCTTCGCTCCGGCGCGCACGATCGTGGAGACGTCGAAGCCTGCGAGCGCCCAGCCCTTGGCGCAGTCCGCCTCGGCCGGACCGCCCCCGCCGCCGCCGTACAGGTTCTCGACCGTCAGCTCCACGTCGCTGGCGAACATCGCCAGGACCTCCGCCGGGTCCGGTTCCGGACGCCACTCGAGCGGAGGGCGTGTCGGATTGACGAGCCACCGCCACCAGACGCTCCGCGGCAGCGCCACGGACTCGTAGGCCTCGAAGGCCGGGCCGACGGTCGCGGCGTCGACGACCAGGAAGCGGCGGGCGTAGACGATCGCGGGGTGCCGGGCGATCAGGGAGCCCAGCGCGCGGCGGTCGTGGACGTGGTCGAGATCGAAGAGCATGACCTGGTGCCGGCGGGCGTCGCGGGCGCCGGGCGGCGCCTGCATGCCGCTGATCGGCCGGTTGGGGGCGTCGAGGTACCACATCCACTCGATCCGCCAATGGACACTGGAGTGGATCAGGAAGTCCGCGTTGGAGCGGTTGAACCGCCGGGTGAGCTCCTTGGCCCATTCGATCTGGAGGTACTGGTCGTCGTACGCCGGCTCGTACGACGCGGCGCCGGTGCGGAAGCCCCAGCGCAGCTTGCGGGCGGCGAAGGGGAGCTGTACGGCGAGCGGCACGAGGACGACGGCGGCGCCGAGCAGCAGCTCGACGGGGCGGGAGATGGCGAGGATCCGGTCGCGCCGGGCCGCGGCGAAGCGACGAGCTCCCGTCGAGACGACCTCGCGCCAGACGCGCGGCAGTCCGCGCGCGACGGCCAGCACCACGCTGGCGCCGCCGAGCGCGATGGCGGGCGAGGTGTGGTAGGTCCAGTAGGCGTGGAGCGAGCCGGCCTGCTTGAAGAGCACGGAGTGAACGGTCTGGGCGAGGAAGAAGAAGAGCGGGACGAGGTCGCCCAGATGGAGGGTCCGCCTTGCGGCCCGGATCGCGAAGTGCACCAGCCAGGCCGCCAGGAGGCCCAGCGGCAGCAGGCCGTGCAGATCGCGGCTCCGCCGCCAGACGAGCGTCCAGTAGCCGTCGGGCGAGGCGCTGCGCATCCGGTACGCGCCCATCATCTCGTTGAACCCGCCGCGGACGTCGATGATGAAACGGTAGAAGACGTAGAAGTTGAGCAGCACCACCACCGAGAAGACGATGGCGAAGGTGTACTCGCGCCGCCACTCCAGGACGCGGCTCTGGTGGCGCACGCCGGCCAGGAACGCGTGCACGACGAGGAAGAAGGCGATGTAGTACCCCGGCCAGTCGAACTGCACGGCCATGGACACGCCGAGCATCACGAGGAGGAAGTGGCTCCAGCGGGCGGTCTCGGTCCAGCGGCAATACATGTAGATGAAGAGCAGGCACCAGAAGATCGAGCCCTGCTCGTGGTCGACCATGTTGGCGAAGATGAGGTTCAGGGGGATGAGCGCATGCAGGGCAATCGCGGCCAACGCCGTGGCCCGGCCGAAGTAGCGCCGCGCCAGGACGAAGAGCATGACGAGGCCCAGGAAGCTGTAGACGGCGGGGACCAGCCGTGCCACCCATTCGGCGTCGCCGAGCAGCTCGAACAGGGCGATGAGGTGGAAGTGCAGCATCAACGGGTGGTGCGTGTACATGTCCGCGGGTGGGGGAGGCGCGAGGCCCGTGTAGTACTGCGCCTGCCCCATCACGTCGAAGCGGAGGGAGTTCCGCGCGGCCTGGGAGAACGCGGCCCCGTTGTAGCCGTTGTGGCCCCACTGCCAGTCGTTGGCGATGCCGCGCAGACAGACCAGGGCGAACCCCACCATCACGGTCGCCACGGCCAGGCGGTAGCCGATGCGAAGGAGCCGTTCGCGGTTCGCGCGCGCCCAGGCGACGAGGTCCGCGGCGAGCCTCGCCGGGGAGCGGCGCCCGGTCGCGCCGGGTGGAGTCCGCCGCCCTTCCTGTGCCGCCGCCGACGTCTGGGAACGATGTCCCGCCAATTCCCGGTTTCCTATCTCGTGTTTCCTGGACCCGGAGCCGAGCATGCCATGGATCCCGGCCGGTCACAACGGCGCCCGACTCGTGCTATTCCGTGGCGGCATGGGATGGCTCGACAAGCTGAGGGGCAAGTCGCGGTGGGCGGGGAGGCCCCGCACCTGTGCGTGGTGCTCGAACACGAAGCGGGGGCGAATCCGGAAGAGTTCGTCCCGCCGCTCATGACTGCGATCCAGGCCGTGCTCGCCAAGGGCGAATGCGTCGATTGCATCCCGACGCCACCGAACGGGGCGTACGTCGCGATGGCGCGCGAGGCGGCGCCGCCGATCTTCACGCGGGGGTAGGGGGACGGGCGCCCAGACCCGGGGGGCGGCGGTGAGGTGCGTGCGTCGCGCACGGGTGCATCGGAACGGCGTGACGAACCGCGTTGCCCGCGGCACGGCCGAGTTGCTACGATGGGGCCAGTTTGGGCGTTCGGGGCGGCTGCTTCGATGCGAACGGTCGTCCCGGCGGCAGATGCAGGAAGGCGCGCGGTGCCCGACGAACTGACCGAGCCCCAGATCGACGCGACGGTCGAGCGGTACGTGCTGGAGCTGGCTCGATATGAACGCGTTGCCGAGATCGTGGCCGACCAGCTTCGACGCGAGCTGCGCGCCGGACAGCAACGCCACCTGCTTTCCTTCCGGGCCAAGCACCCGGAGGATCTTCGCGAGAAGCTGCGTCGCAACCGCGATGATCCGAAGTACGCGTACGTCCTGCTGGCCAGGAACATCAACGACGTGGTGACCGACCTCGCGGGTTGCCGCGTGGTCGTCTACGACCCCGAGGCGTCGAAGCAGGTCGACGCAATCGTGCAGGACCGGCTTCCCCACGCTGGGCGTCCTGACGATCGAGAGATCCATGACAAGCCGAGCGGCTATCGGGCCATCCATCATCTCGTCCGGTTGGGCGCCGGTCCGGAGATGCTGTCGGTCGGCGGCGCGATCTGCGAGATCCAGATCTGTTCGGTCGCCGCCCACCTGTTCAACGAACTCGAACACGACATCCGGTACAAGCCCGTCGCCACACCGGTCGGCGCCGACGAAACCGAGCTGCTCGAACAACTCCTCAGCGTCACCCACCTCACGGACTCGATGGTGCGTCACCTGGAGCGTCACCGTCGCGAGGAAGTCCATCGCCGTACGGCGCCGCTCGCGGATCCCGGCGAGTTGCGGTACGCGCTGGAGCAGCTTGCCGGCCGTCCGTTGCGCGGGGACTTCGTCCGCCTCTATCGATTGCTGAGGGTCGTGTTCGAACCGTTGACCAGCGCCGTCTTGGAGTCGAAGGGCTCGGTTCGTCAGGCCCTCCAGCGCGGTGAAACGGCCGCGCGCGACCGGAACCTCGACATCGTCGATGACGTGATCTTTTTCGCCCTGGGCATCATGGAAGTTCATCGCCTCGTGCGGCAGTTCCACGCTGTCGCGCAGAGCTGGCGCGGGCCCGATACTGCCCTGAAGCTCGCGTTGCTGGTCGCCCAGCGCGGCCCGACGACCGAGTCCGAAAGGGAGGCCGGAGATGAGTAGCTCCGTTCCGCGTCAGCGACCATCGACGTCTGGGGCGGCGGCCGCCGGGATTGCCCGTACGCGGGCTGCCCGGCTGGCTGCCAGCACGCGCACCGCTGGGCACGAACGCCTGCTGTCTCTCGAGGACCTCGTGAGGGCCCTCGAGATGTTCGGCAATCGCTACCACGCGGTTGATGTGTTCGCGAACGATCTGAGCGAGGTCTCGGCGATTCGCCGCCGGAGATTGCCCGCCGGCCTGACCCGCGCCGACAAGTTCTGGCGCCGCTTCCACGTCACGAAGAACGGGAAGGTTTACGTGCTCGACCTGATTTCCGGCACCGGCGTTGCGCGGCTGGCGCGCAAGGAGACCGCGCCGGAACCGAGCCCGCCACCGTCGCGAGGCGGCGGCGCCATCGCGGGCGGAATCGCCGGCGCGGCGATTGCTGCCGCCGTATCGAAGAAGGGTGGAGCCTGGCCGGCCGGGCTGCTGCTCGGACTGCTCGTGGGCCACGCTCTCGAGAAGGGCTCGACCGCGATTCCGCATCAGGTGGTGCCCCGCTACGTGTTCACGCTTCGCTTCGACCGCGCCACGCAGCAGTGGCAGGCCTACGATGGCGGGCTGACGGACTGGATGAAATCGGCGCTGGCGGCCACCTGAGACCGGCTCGGCGGCAGGTCACCCCCCGACGCCGTACACCTTCATCACCTCGTCCCCGTAGTGGTTGATCACCTTGACGGCGATACATGGGGCTGCTCCGTGCGTTGCGGCCCGGGGCTCCTTCCGCTACGTCCCCGCCCTGCCCTTCGCCGCGCGGATCCGCGTCTCGCGCGCCGCCCGCAGGGTCGACACGACGAAATCTTCGCCCGCTTGCCGGGACGGGACGAGCGGCGTAGGCTCGAATGGGAGGTCAGGTCATGGCACGTCGCGCGCGAATCGGACGCGGGTGCTCGTCGAGCTCGGTCGCGGCGCTCGGGCTGCTGGCGGGCGGGCTGTGCTGGACGGGCTGCTGGTCCTCGCACGTCGACTTGGCCGACGGCGAAGCCCCGGAGTCGGGCCGGGAGGGCATCGGCGAGGCCAGCGACGGCGGAAGGGACGGCGGGGAGGAGGCGGCCGACGACGCGGGCACGGACGATGCGGACGTGATCGTCGAGGCCGACGGGGACGACTGCCCGGGGCGGGCGGCGGAGTGGTGCAACGACGTCGATGACGATTGCGACGGGCGCACGGACGAGGACCTGTGGTGCGCGGTCGAGACCGATCTGTTGCACGTCGGCGCCTTCGCCGTCCGGGGCGCGCCGGGCGGCGATCCCTGGGCCGCGGCGCGCGGGGGGACCGTGTTCCGCCGGCACGGCGGACGATGGGAGCAATACTGTCTGGGCGGCGTGGCGGCCCTCCGGGGACTGTGGGCGCTGTCCGAGGACGAGGTCTGGGTGGTGGGCGACGGCGGCACGGCGGGCCGCTGGAACGGGCGCGAGTGGACGCTCGTCGCGACCGGCACGCCGCGTGACCTGCTGGGGGTCTGGGGTTCGCGATCCGACGACGTTTGGGTGGTGGGCGCCGCGGGGACGATCCTGCACTGGGACGGCACGGCGTTCACGGCGCGGGTCGACGAAACGCTGTCGGACATTGATCTTCACGCGGTGTGGGGGTTCGACGGGGGCAACGTCCGGGCGGTCGGCGACGCCGGAAGGATCGTGAGCATCGGACCGGGTTGGATGACGACGGAGTACGTCGGGACGGCGGACCTGCTGTCGATCTGGGGCGCGTCGCCGGATGCGCTGTTCGCCGGCGGCCGCGACGGTCAGTTGCTGCGCGGAGACGGCGCGACGTGGCGCCCGGTCGCCATGCCGGACGGGGACGACGTGCTGGACATCTGGGGTTTCGGGCCCGACGATGTCTGGGTTGCCGCCGGCTCCGGCGCCACGGTTCGTCACTGGAACGGCTCCACCTGGACGGAGGAGCACCCGTTCGCGATCGGTTCCGCGGTCTCGATCTGGGGTCCGGCGCCGGACGACATCTGGGTCGTCGGGGCGGACGGCGAGTCGCATTGGACGGGAGCCTGGGATCCGGGCCCGGACTACGAGGATCCGGGCAGCGTCGACGGCATCTGGGGCGCCTCGGCCGACGACGTGTGGGTGGTCCGGCGGGGCGGGGGCGCGGCGCTCTTCCAGCACTGGGACGGGGCGCGCTGGAACATCGCGTTCCCGATCGAGGGCTCGCCGGGGGGGATCTTCGGCGTGGCGTCGGAAGACATCTGGGCGGTCGGCTCCCCGACGGGCTCGAGCTGGCACTGGGACGGGGCGACCTGGACCGCCGTACCCGCAGTCTCCGCGATGGAAGGCGTCGCCGGATGGGGCGCGGCCTCGGACGACGTCTGGGCAGTCGGCGCCGCGCTCGTCGGCCGGGAATGGGACGCGGGCGCGATGCACTGGGACGGCGAGCGCTGGACGCTGTTCGCGCTGGGGCTCGATCCGACGCTGGAGAGCGTGATCGGTTTCGGCTCGGACGACGTGTGGGCGGCCGGCGCCTGGGGCACGGTCGTGCACTGGGACGGCGCGGCGTGGACCCGGGTCGAAACGGGTTCGGAGATGTCGCTGGCGGGCATCTGGGGCACGGACGGCGGAACGTTGTGGGCGGCAGGCGGGGCGTCGACGGGATGGAGTCCGGCGCCCGGCGTGTTGCGCCGGGACGGCACGGCCTGGCGCTTCGAGGAAGTGACCGACGCGTTCGAGTTCCGGGCGTTGTGGGGGAGCGGTCCCGAGGACGTGTGGGGCGCCGGGACCGGCGACGTCTGGGACCCCGGCGGCGAGTGGACCGACGGGACGCCGGTCGGCGCCCGGCACTGGGACGGGCGCGCATGGACCGCGCCGGCGTGCCTGCCGGCGGGCGTGCTGACCGAGGTCTGGGGCGCCTCGTACGGTGAGGTCTGGGCCGCCGGGGCGTTCGGCGACTTCCGCGGCGGCACGCTGCTGCGGATGCGGCGGTGAAGGCGCGACCCCGGGAGCGATGAACCGATGGAACGCGGGGATCTGAAGCGGGTCTTGCCGCTGGTCGTGCTCGGGGGCGCCGCCGCCAGCCTGCTGCTGCTCCTCGTGATTCCCGTGTTCGACGAGGCCGAACCGACGCCCGCAGTCGACGGGGAGGAAGACGGGGCTGCCGCGGTGCCGCCGGCGTCCGCGGCGGGACGCGAGGGAGGGTCGGCCCGACGCGGCGACGGAGCGGACGTTCCGGCGAGCGCGCCGGGCACGGCGCCGGCCGATGCCCCGGCTTCTTCCCTCGACCACGGGGCGGGAAGCGGTGTCCTGGCGGGCATGGTGGTCGATCGGGACAGCGAAGGCATCCCGGGCATCTCCGTGGCCGTCCTGCCCGCGACGGGCGAGCGAGTGGAGGCCGTAATCCGGTGGAGCGCCAATCACGCCCTGCACGCAAAGCCCGGTCGCACCATGACCACCGACGATCGAGGCTTCTTCCGCGCCACCGGACTGCCCCCCGCGGGCACGGTGGTCGTCATCGCGTGGGGCGGCGGGTACGTCCGCCGCCTCGAACGCCCGGTCGAGGTGCCCGAGGTCGGCGAAGGTTGGGTCGAGATCCGGCTCGAACGCGGGGAGACGATCTCCGGTCGCATCACCGACGAAGCGGGCCGTGCGATCGAGGGCGCGACCGTCACGGCGCATCGAATGCGAAGCTGGGGCTCCGCCGGAGCCGAAGAAGGGACCAGCGACGTGGGCGGAGCGTACGTCGTCGCCGGACTGGTTGCCGGAGCATACTACCTGGACGTCGAGGCCGACGGGTTCGTCGACCAGTCGCGTTCGCCGGTGTCCGCGGGCGCCACGGGTGTCGACGTCACGCTGCAGGCGGGCGGGGTCATCGCGGGGAAGGTCGTCTGGCGCGGGTCCGGCTCGCCGATCGCCGGCGCCGGAGTCCGGGCGGTTCGCCTCGACGACACGAATCCGCTCGCCGGCGGGCGGTTCCTCGAGCGCGTTGCGGCGAAGTCGTCGGAGGACGGCACGTTCGAGATCGCGGGCCTGGCGCCGGGTCGCTACGCGGTCGAGGCGGACGCGGCACAGCGCGCCCCGGGCCGCTCGGCGCCGCTCGAGATCGCCCTTGCCGGACGCGTGGTCGGCGTGGTGATCGAGCTGGCCGAGGGCGCCACGGTGTCCGGGACCGTGCGGAGGGAAGGCGACGGCGAGCCGGTCGAGGGTGCGAGCGTGTGGCTGTCGAGGTTGACGGACGACGCGGGGTTCTTGTCGGGCTGGATGCGCGAGGCGGAGCTCGAGCTCCAGCCCCAGGAACGGGGGGAGCCCGACGGCGAGACCGCGACGGTCACTGACGGCGAAGGGCGATTCACCCTGCGCTGCGTGGGCTCCGGCCGGAGGGAGCTGATCGCCCGCCGGGAGGGCTATCCGGGCGCGTGGGCGACGGTCGAGGTGCCGTTGGACGGCAGCGTCGAGGGCGTGGCGATCTTGCTGCCTGCCGCTGGTGCCATCGCGGGAACGGTCCGGGGGGAGGACGGGGCGCCGGCCGGCGGCGCGCAGATCATCGCCTTCAGCATGGCCGGCAGCATGGCGCACTCCGAATGTGGCGTCGACGGTGCGTACCGCCTCGAAGGCCTCAAGCCGGCGCGCTACGAGGTGATGGCGACGCTCGCCGGCCCGGAGGGCGACGAGGAGTTCGACCCGTTCGGCGGGCCCAGGCTCCACGGCACGGCGACGGTGCGAGTCGGCGAGGTCACGACGCTGGATCTGCGACCGGCCGGGGGCACGACGGTGATCGGCAGGGTCAGCCGCGCCGGCGAGCCGGTGCCCGAGGCCACGGTGATCTTGATGCCCGATCCTCCGACGAAGCCCGAGTTCCGATCCGGCCAGACCGACGATCAGGGAATCTACCGGGTGGTCGGAGTCGCACCCGGCCCGACGATCCTCAGCATCGAGAGCCTTACCGTGCACGCGGACATCCCCGACGTTCCCGAGCACGTGCTGGACGTCGAGATTCCGACGGGATCGGTCCGCGGCCGGGTGCTCGCGGCCGCGACAGGCGAGCCGGTCCTGCAGGCCCAGGTCCAGCTCGTGGTTTCCGGGCCTCCCCCGGCGCCGGACGACTTCGCGGCGATCATCGGAAGAGCCCGCGGCTTGGCGGAGTCGGAGGCGGACGGCGCCTTCGTCATCGAGGGCATCGGCGACGGCGCCTACGAGCTGCACGCGTCGCACGCCGACTACAGAATGGCGGTGGGGCGTGTGGTCGTCGCCGGGGGAGTGGCCGGCGGCCCGGTGGAGCTGCGGCTCGAACGGGGCTTGTCGGTCTCCGGGACGGTGGTCGGCCCGGACGGGCGTCCCGTCGCGGGCGCGCTGATCGACGTCCGAGCGGCCGACGGGGAGTTCGTGGAGGGTGCGGGGGGGTTCGCCGGTCGGATGACCGATGCCTCCGGGCGGTTCGAGTTCAGCGAGCTGGGACGCGGCGAGTTCCGGATGCGCGCCTTCGCTCCTAACCTGGCGCCGAGCGCCTTTGTCACGGTCGCGGTGACGGACGAGGGAGCCACGGTGGATTTCCGGCTGACGGCGGGGGGGCGGCTTGCAGTCCGCGTGGTGGACGTGCGCGACGAGCCCGTCGTGGACACCGCGGTCGCGTTGGCGGATGGTTCCGGCGAGTCCGTCCTGTCGTCCCTTCTCCTGGTCCCGTTCCTGGGCG
Source organism: Deltaproteobacteria bacterium (assembly GCA_016218815.1). Classification (GTDB taxonomy): domain Bacteria; phylum Myxococcota_A; class Polyangia; order DRWM01; family JAAZOP01; genus JAAZOP01. The sequence continues at coordinate 8,100 of JACRCX010000097.1, read as the reverse complement.
GTACGGATCGGACCGACGACCGGGGCGAGCTGACGCTGGAGCATCTGGCGGCGGGGAACTACGTGGTCTCCGTGAACGGCGAGGGTGCGAGCGGGCAAGCCGCGGCACAGGTCGCCGACGGCGGCACGACGACGGTCCTCGTGCGGCTCGAGCGGCGGTGACGCCGTCCCCCGGTCGTCCCGCGTGTGCCCCGATTGCGGAGCCGACGATGCGGGCGGCGCACCGTGCGGCCATCGTCACGCGGGACCGGGATTTCCCGTTCCTGGCTTTGCGGCGCGGAAGGACCGGGCCGACGGTGATCAGTCTGCGCCCGCACTGAGGCGTTGTGCCCCGTGCGGGACGTTCGCCCCACGCCGCGCACGGGAGCGGCGCCGGCGTCACACGCACGGGGGGTCATGCGGACACCCGACGGTTGCGGAGTTTTTGCCCGGTTTCGAGGTGCACCCGTCTCGCACGGGTCGGGTCAGAACCCTGGTCCGGGATTCGCAAGGAGCGGCGCGACCGCGGGCCGCTCAGGCGCCGCGGGAAGGGGGTAATCCGATGGATTTTGATCGAACGGACAACGTACCGCTGGTGTCTTCGTTGCACGTGGCGCAGGAGGCAGACGTCGGGGCGCGCCGGCGCCGCGACGCGATCCGCGACGTCGCGGACGGTCTGATCGGGCAGAGCTTCGGCTGCGTCGCCGAGTACGAGGAGCCGTTGGAGCGGTGCGACGCCGGCTTCATCCCGCTGGTGACGGAGCGCGGGTAGGCGGCCTTCAGGCGTCGCGGTCCTCGGCCAGGAAGCGGTGGGCCAGCTTGCCCCGTGCGACGCGCAGCGGGCGGAGCAGGCGGCCGGGTCGGGGAGCCGGACCGATGAGCCCGGCCTGCTCGAGCTCGTCGAGCAGTTCGGCCATGGGCCGCGTGCCCGTGTGCACCGAGGGGCTTGGTACGGTGCGTCGCCCACCGGTCGGGTCGCGCGCCGCAGGCGCGGAGGGCATGTTCTTGGGTGCTCGGTCGTGCATGTGCCGTAGCCAACCTTCGGTCAGGAGCCGGCCTTCAGTCCAGCAGGACCCTGCGTCCCCGCGACCGAAGGTCATGGTCGCCCAAGGAGTCGATGCCGCAGGACAGCTCGCCGTCCGACGACGGCGGGAAGTCGGGGTCGACGCCGCCGATACGGGCGATCCGGTTGTTCGCAAGTTGATGGACAACGCAGTAGTAGGGCGCATCCATTTCCTGCGCCAGGCTCTCAACCTCCTGTTCGTCGACCACGGGGCAGCCGGGTCCGAACTGCCGCCGCAACTCCTCCGTCGGCGCGAGAAGCTCCGCGGCGAACGAGTTCGCGACGGAGTTCGCCCCGGCGACCCGCCGGGAGAAAACCGTCACGCAGGCCCTATCCGGATCCCCGCCCAGCAGCAGTGCGTACAGGTCGCGCGCCTGGGCGAATCTGCGCTGGAGTGGCCGTCGCAACGGTCTCACGAGGCGGACCGGCGTCCGACCTGGCGCCCAACCGACCAGGGAGTCGACCATCGGCAACTCGACTGTTGCTTGAACGGCGGCCTGGCTCCGATCGAGTTCCGCACGTGTCGGCCCCCGGTCGTCGGACCACCCGAGTTCGAGGCGAACCAGTTTGGCTGCCTCCGAACCCTGTTCCCATGGCAGCGCACCTGCCGGCAGACGAGCCGACGCGGCACGCAGTCTAGTCACGAGTTCCCGCCAGTCGGGCACGAGCGGTTGGGCGCCTTGCAGCCGGCCCCACGTGGAGTCGGCGAAGCGCAGGTATTCGTCATCCCGTCGAGAGTCCCACGAGTCGACCAGAGCCTCGACGACAGGGTTGTCGGCCCTTCCTGTCAGACGGCGCACGCGCTGTCGTCCAGCGTCATCGAGATCGGGCCAGAACAAGCCGATCCGGGCGGCGGCTACCTGGTCTGCATGTCGGGGGTCGCGCTTGTCGGTGGCGGCGCGCCACGCATCGCGCAGATCGGCTGCCCGGGGGTCCTCCGGACAAACGGCCATCAACCGGGAAATCACCGTCCCCACGAAGGCCGACAAGACGCGCCGAACCTCGTCGGTTGCGAGTCGAAGGCAGCCGGATTCCAGGAAGATGGCGCGAGAGAAGGCGTCGGCGGCCGATACGCCGTCGCGCCGCCACTCGAAGCGGCACCGGCTGCGGTCCTCGCGAAAAATCGTCGCATCCGGCAAGGCCGCGCCGTCGCCCGCGTAGCGCCAGCGGTGAACCCGTGACCAGCCGTACACCTCCGCCTCGTCGTCCGCGTCGGGTGGAAGCCGTCGAGCGTCGAAGAGATGAGGCCAGGAGAGCGCGAGCCACTCGGCCAGCGGCAGCGTGCTTCCAACCACTTCTTCGCGCACGGTTCGGGCATGCCGATCGAGGAGGCGGGTCACGACCGTGGGCACTCCGCTCCCGCCCACGGCGGCGATCTTCAGCCCTCCCCACGTGGCGGCCGCCGCCGGGTCGTCGATTCCGTGCGCATCCATCCAGGTGAGGTCGAACGTCAGCGTTCCGGCGGCCATAGCTGCCTCTTGACTTCCAACGAGAGAAGTTGACTGTGCCGACCCGGCGCGATCGGATACGCCTTGTACCATGGCGGCACGGCGCCGCGGTTCGTCAGCCGTGCCTCCCAGACCACCTCGACCTGACCTCCCGCAAACGTCGCGAAAGCCGAACGACCCCATGCGTACCGCGGCCAGGCGGCATATCCCGCAGCCGGGAACCAGCCAGATCCTGCCCAGACGCGCTGTGTTCATCGGTGTTCATCTGTGGTTTCATCCTCCTCGCCCACACCGATCCTGCGCCATTCGAAGCTCATCGGTGTCCATCGGTGTGCATCGGTGGTTCCTTCCCGCGCGGGAGAACACGTGCCGGCGTCAAGGCCCGAGCCGCACGCCCACGCGGTTGGGATGGCGGACGCCGGGGAGGAAGATCTCGGCCGGGGTGAGGGAGCGCTCGGCGAGCGCGGCGGAGGACTCGGCGAGGCGGCGCAGCTTCGGGCGGTAGGGGCCCTGGCCCAGGTGCACGACCAGGCCGTCGGCGGCGATGACATCGAAGCCGCCGCGGACGGAGCGGTGGATCTCCGAGAGGCTCCGCCGGCCCGGCAGCCCCACCTCGTCGACCAGACGCAGGAGGTCGACCGCGGCCTCCAGCTCGCCCTGCAGCCCGACGGGGTCGGTGCGTTGCCGATCGAGGTCGAATCCCGTCAGCACCGGCAGGTCGGGAGCCTCGCCCGCGCTCGAGGTCGCGATCAGCGAGGCGTCCTCGCCGACCAGGTAGAGCGGCCCGCTGCCGGTCAACACCGCAATCGGCCGGCGCTCCACGATGCGGACGAGGACCGTGGCCGGCATCTCCTTCTCCACGAAGGCGCGGATGATCCACGGGTCCCGGAGGAGCTGCTCCTGCGCGCGGCGGATGTCGACGTCGAAGATGCTCGCCCCGGTCGCCAGACCGGCGCGCGAGAGCACCTCGCCCTGCGTCAGACGCTCCTGACCGACGACCTCGATCCGCTCCACGCGGAACCCGGACGAGCGATCGAGGTAGTTCGTCGCGCGGTCGGCGGCGAAGGCGACGGCGCCGATGGCCCCCAGGCCGAGGATCGCGGGGAGCGAGACGGCGAGCGCGAAGCCCAGCGTGCGCCGCCAGGAGCGGCGGCGCGTCGCCTTCTCCTCGCCGGGGGCGGCCGGCGCGACCCGCTCGTTCACGCCGCGGGTACAGCCGCGCCCTGAAGGGCGCGGTTCGGTCGGAGCCGAGGCATCGGCCCGTGACCCGTCGCGCGAAGAGCGCCGTCCGAACATCACGTCTTCCTTCGCCGGGCGGGCTTGCGGCGCTCCGCGCCGTCCGGCGCCCGGGTCGTCTCGGTGCTGTACGGCGTGCGGCGATCGAGGCCGTGCTGCTTGCCGCGGAGCTGCAGCAGCTCGCGTCCGGCCCAGGAGACGTCGCCGGCGCCGAGCGTGATCACCATGTCTCCGGGCCGCACGAACTCCTGGAGGTGGGCGACGACGGCGGCCAGGTCGGGGATGAACTGGGCGTCGCGGTGCCCGTGCAGCCGGATGGCATTGGCCAGCTTTGAGGCGGCGACCCCCGGCAGCGGCTCCTCGCCGGCGGCGTAGATCTCGGTCACGATCAGGTGGTCGGCGCGGTTGAAGGCGCGGGTGAACTCGTCGGCCAGGCGCGCCACGCGGCTGTAGCGGTGCGGCTGGAAGACGGCGACGATGCGGCCCGGCTGGCAGCCCCAGGCGGCCTCGAGCGTGGCCACGATCTCCGCCGGGTGATGGCCGTAGTCGTCGATCACGGTCACGCCGCCGGCGGAGCCGACGACGGTGAAGCGGCGCTGGATGCCGCCGAAGGACGCCAGCGCCTCGCGGGCCTTGTCGGGGGCGATGCCGACCTCGTCGGCGACGGCGAGCGCCGCCAGCGCGTTGAGCACGTTGTGCATGCCGGGCATGCGCACGATGTACTCGCCCCGATCCTCGCCCCGGACGACGAGTCGGAAGGCCGAGCCCCAGCCGTCGTGCTCGTGCCGCACGCCCAGCGCCCGGTAGTCGGCCTGGGACGCCAGTCCGTAGGTCGCGAAGCGCTTGCCCAGCTCGGGGAGCAGGCCCTGGACGACGGGATGGTCCAGGCACAGGACCGACAGGCCGTAGAACGGCACGCCGTTGGCGAACTGGAGGAACGCGGCGCGCAGGTGCTCGAAGTCGCCGTAGTGGTCGAGGTGTTCGGGATCGATGTTCGTGACGACGGCGATGCGCGGCGAGAGGCGGAGGAACGAGCCGTCGCTCTCGTCGGACTCCACGACGATCCAATCGCCGCCGCCGAGGCGGGCGTTGGAGCCCAGGGCGTTGAGCTTGCCGCCGATGACGACGGTGGGATCGAGGCCGGCGTGGGCGCAGATGGTGGCGATGAGGGAGGTCGTGGTGGTCTTGCCGTGGCTCCCGCCCACGGCGATGCCCTCGCGCAGCCGCATCAGCTCGGCCAGCATCTCCGCGCGGGGGATGACCGGGATCCCGCGCCGCCTCGCCTCGAGCACCTCCGGGTTGCCGGTACGGACGGCCGAGGAGACGACCACGACATCGGCCTCCTCGCCCAAGTTGCCGGCCGCGTGCGGTCCGATGACCACGCGTGCGCCCTGTTTCTGGAGTCGCGCGGTGTTGTCGTTCTGTTTCAGGTCGGAGCCCGACACGCGGTAGCCGAGGTTGAGCAGGATCTCGGCGATGCCCGACATGCCGATGCCGCCGATGCCCACGAAGTGCAGGCGGTAGTGCTTGTGGCGGGTCATCGCCTCACCGGCCCGGCCGCGTCGTCCTTCCATCCGTCCCTCCTCCCCCCGTCCCGGCCTCGCCGGAGGCCGTCGCCGCGGCGAGCGGCCCGGCCGCGCTGCGGCTCACGTTGAGCAGGATTCCGACGGCCGCCATCTGCACCAGGAGGCTCGACCCGCCGTAGCTCACGAACGGCAGCGTCAGCCCCTTGGTCGGGAAGGCGCCCATCGCCACGCCGATGTTGATCAGTGCCTGCAGCCCGATGAGCATCGTGATGCCGAACGCCAGGTAGCTGCCGAAGGGATCGCGGCAACGCGACGCCGTCCGGAAGCCGCGGGCCAGCAGGACGCCGACCACCGCGAGGAGCACCAGGACGCCGATCAGGCCCAGCTCTTCGCCGACGATCGCCGAGATGAAGTCGTTGTGCGCGTCGGGCAGGAACAGGAGCTTCTGCTGGCCCTCGCCGATGCCGCGGCCCAGCACGCCGCCGGCGCCGAAGCTGATCTGCGACTGGGCGAGCTGATAGCCGGCGCCGAAGCGTTCCTTCCACGGGTCGAGGAAGCTCAGGATCCGCTGGGTGCGGTAGGCGGAGCCGGCGACGAGCTGCCAGACGACGGGCACGGCCAGCATGACGGTGCCCAGGAGGTAGCTGATGCGCGCGCCGGCGACGAAGAGGATGCTGAAGGTCAGGACGACGAGGATCATGGCGGAGCCGAAGTCCGGCTGCAGCAGGCAGAGGAAGGCGGCGCCGCCGGCCAGGAGCACGTGCGGCACGAAGCCGATGCTGAACGACTTCACCAGCTCGCGTTTCTTGGCCACGGAGTAGCACAGCCAGATGACCACGGCGATCTTGGCGATCTCGGACGGCTCGATGTTGAACGGCCCGATCGGGATCCAGCGCGTCGCGCCGCGGATCGTCTGGCCCGCGCCGCCCACGACGGCGATGAGCGACGCCAGGCCGACCAGCAGGATCGGGTAGGCCAGCAACCGGTAGAATCGGTACGGCACGTACGAGACGGCGATCATCGCCGCCGTTCCGAGCACGGCGAAGATGACCTGGCGGGACAGGAAGTACGTCCCCGAATGGTAGGTGCGCTCGGCCAGGACGTGGCTCGCGCTGTAGATCATCACCAGGCCGAAGGCGACGAGCGAGAGGACGACGGCCGCGAGGACGTGATCGAAGGGCGCGGCGTTGGGTGCCGGGTTCTCGGTCTTCAGTTCTCGGTTTTCGGTCCCGGCAAGGTCGACGGCGCCACGGGATCCGAAGAAGGGGAACGGGGGGCGGTGGGACTCAACGCCCATCGGGGCCTCCCGCCGGAGGTTGGCCGGGCTTTCCCGCCTCCTTGGCGCTCTTGGCGTTGGTCTCCCCCTTGGCGTCCTTTGCGCGAACTTCCCTTTCGCGGATGTTCCCCGTGGCCTTCGCGGCGGCGGCGAAGCGGTCGCCGCGCTCGACGTAGTCGCGGAACATGTCCCAGCTCGAGCAGGCCGGTGCGAGCAGCACGGCTTCCCCGGGCTCGGCGGCGGCGGCCGCGAGTCGCACGGCGTCCTCGAGCGTGTCGGCCTCGTCGCAGGGGACGAGGTCGCCGAGCTGCGCCTTCATGTTCGCGCGCGCCTCGCCGATGAGCACGATGCGCTTGATGTGCGCACGGACCGCGTCGCGCAGCGGGGCGTACGAGCCGCCCTTCTCGCGCCCGCCGGCGACCAGCACGCCGCGACGGTCGAGGCCCTCGATCGCCCGCAGCGCGGCGCCGACGTTGGTCGCTTTCGAGTCGTCGTAGAACGCCACGCCGCCGACCTCGGCCACGAGCTGCATGCGGTGCGGCAGGCCGGCGAACGTCGCCAGGGCCTCGCGGAGCGCCGCCGCCGGAAGGCCGACGCAGCGCGCTGCGAGCATGGCGGCCAGGGCGTTGTCCTCGTTGTGCCCGCCGCGGATGCGCAGCACGGAGCGCGGCACGCGGACCTCCTCCCCGTCCGGTCCGCGCACCGCGAGGTCGCCCCCATCCACGAAGGCGTTCCCGCCGGGGCCGAAGCGCAGCACGCGGCCCTTGCGGCGCCGGGCAAGGTCCTCGCACACGGCGTCGCCCGCCGGGACGATCGCGAAGTCGCCGGCCGTCTGGCCGTCGAACACGCGGCCCTTCAGCTCGGCGTACGCCTCGAACGTGCCGTGGCGGTCGAGATGATCGTCGGTGACGTTGAGCAGGACGGCGACCCGCGGGCGCAAGGATGCGGTGCGCTCGAACTGGAAGCTCGACAGTTCCGCGACGACGAGGCCGTCGGGCGCGTTGGCGGGCGAGTCGACGGCGTCGCTGAGGGGGGTGCCCAGGTTGGCGCCGGCGAACGTCGGGCGCCCGGCGCGCCGGCCCATCTCGCCCAGGAGCGAGGTGACGGTCGACTTGCCGTTGGTGCCGGTGACGGCGACGATCGGCGCGCGGAGCCACCACAGTGCGACCTCGATCTCCGCCAGCACCTTCACGCCCGCGCCTTCCGCCGCCTCGACCTGCGGCAGGTCCGGGATGCCCGGCGAGATGACGATGAACTCGGCGGCCTTCAGCTCCGCGACGGGATGGGGGCCGAGCACGACGCGGGCGCCGGCGCGCTCCAGCTCGTCGACGCCGGGCGGAAGGGCTTCGCGGGGCTTGACGTCCAGGACCGTCACGCGGGCGCCGCGCGCCAGCAGCAGCCGCGCGCAAGCGATCCCGCTGCGCGCCAGGCCGAGCACCGCGAACTTCCGTCCGACTACCTCCACGCTCTCACCTCAACTTGTACGAGCCGATGCCGATCAGCGCGAGCATGATGGCGATGATCCAGAAGCGGACGATGATCTTCGGTTCCGCCCAGCCCTTCAGCTCGAAGT
>JACRCX010000094.1 GCA_016218815.1 Deltaproteobacteria bacterium | reverse complement strand
GGAAGAACCTGTACGATGTGCGGCGAGCAGCGACGGTGCAGAACTTCGAGAAGATCCAGCACTGCCTCGACGAGCGCGAGACGCGCGGACAGCGGAAGGCGGCTTGATGATGCTGGTTTCAAACCGGTCGGTGCTCTAGGAGCTTTCGTCGTCGTGACAGCAGAGGTCGATCACCACGGCGCTGGCGATGATCAGGACGTCGTCTTCCCCGGCGCCGACGTCGATGCCGTACGTGTCCCGCCAAGTGAACCACTGCTTCGAGACCCGGGCCACTTCCTCGCCCTGCCGGCTGAAGACGTACTCGTGATCCAGGAAATCGCCCGTCGCCTCCAGATCGTCGGGGCCGGGCACGTCCACGGTGAAGCGGCACTTGAGGAGCGTGAACGCCTTCTGCTTGATGACGGCCGCCAGCTCGCCGTCCCGAAAGATCTCGTAGGTCGCGCCCCACGCCAGCACCTTCTGACGGATCTGGGCCAGCTCGACGCCGTCCGTGTCGAGCAGCGCGAGCTTGTCGCCCACGGAAAACGTCTTGCCGTCGATCACGAACCGGGCACTGCCATCCTCGTCCTGGACCGTGTAGTCGTTGCCCAGGCAGAAGACCTTCTCCTTCATCACGTATCGCATGGTGCGCCGATCATGCCTCGGCCGAGCCCGCGCGACAACCGGAATCCGGCCGCAGGTCCGGCGCGAAGTGCTACAAGCGCACGATGCGCCTCGCGGTGATCACCCCGCCGCCCCTCAAACCCTCCGAACCCGGACTGTCGGGTGCGGCCGCGGCCTCTGTGCTCTCCCGACTCGGTGCCGATGCGACCTGGATCGATGCCTCCGCCGAATGGCATCGCTTCGCGTTGCAACCCGATCGGCTCGCCGCCGCCCTCGCAGCGCCGAACGGCACGGCCACGGTTCGCGGCGGCGCGTTCGGCCGGGCCATCGATGCGGCGCGGCGGGATCCGCCCGCGTTGCGCCTCCCGGGCACGTACTCGGATCGCCCCGTCTACACCTCCGCCGTCAACGATCTGGAGAACGCCCTGCGCCTCGCCGCTCTGCCCTGGCCCGGCTGGCGGCTCGGCGTCGCCATGGCCGCGCTCGATCGCCCGACGCGTCGCCTCGAATCGACCGCCGTGCTCGAATGGGCCGCGTCGACCCCCGGACCGTTCGACGCCTACCTCCTCGAGGACCTCCTGCCGCGGCTTGCCCGCGATCACTTCGACGTCGCCGCCGTGTCGCTCACCTTCCAGCAACAGGGCCCCGCGGCCTTCCGCCTGGCCCACCTCCTGCGCGAGGGCCTGCCCAACGTCCGCCGCGTCCTCGGCGGACCCCTCGTCTCCTGCTGGCTCGCCGCAGGCTTCGACATCCGCCGCGCCCCGTTCGATCGCTTCCACCAGGTCGTCGCCGGCTCCGACGAGGATCTCGGAAATCTGGTCCGGGGATCCGGATCCTCTTCCCCTCTCTGCGACTCTGCGTCTCTGCGCGAGACTTTCCCCCCAAAGGCCCCCACGACCGCGGAGCCCCCATCCCCCGCTCGCGAGCCCCTCGTCGTCCCCCTCGATGACGCGCCGTGGGACGCCTACCTCTCTCCCAAACCCATCGTCCCGGCCGCGCTGGGACGGGGCTGCTCCTGGCGACGCTGCGCGTTCTGCCCGGACCACCTGCACCCCGCCCACCAACCGTGCTCGCCGCCCGAGCTGGCCCGCTGGCTGCGTCGGGTCGCCGCGCGCTTCCCCCAGGGCGCGATGCTCCATCTCACCGACTCGTCCCTCCCGCCCGACCTGCTGGCGCACGTCGCCGACGTCATCCGCGACGAGCGCCTCCCGCTGGCCTGGCACGGGTTCGTTCGAGTCGACGCCGCCTTCGCCGATCCCGCCTTCGCGCGACGACTCGCCGAGGGCGGGTGCGCGATGCTCCAGCTGGGCGTGGAAAGCGGCTCACCGCGGATCCTCGAACGGCTAGGCAAGGGCGCCGCCCCGGACCTCGCCCGCAACGTCCTGCGCGCGACCGCGGCCGCCGGCATCCGCAACCAGATCTACCTGCTCTTCGGCGTCCCCGGCGAGACCGACGAGGATCGCGAGGCGACCCTGGATCTGGTCGCCGGCGAGGCCGAACGGATCCACGCCTGCAACGCGGCCCTGCTCAACCTGCCCAAGGGCAGCCCGATGCACCGCCGGCCCGAGCGCTTCGGCATCACCGAGCTGCTCCCGTTCGGCGAAGGCACCGATCTGTCGCTCTACGACGACTTCCGCTGCGGCGTGTCCCTCCCGCGGCGCGAAGCCCGCCGCTGGCTCGCGCGGCGCTTCTTCAAGTCGCCCGCCGTCCGCGCCATCGACGGACGCCTGCGCTCCTCCTTCAAGGCCAACCACCTGTGCTTCCTGTGATGGCAAGGCCTCACTTCGTTACCCGCCGCCACGAGCATGCGGAGCCGGAGGAGGAGAGGTGGAGAGGTCGGCTGGAGAGGTGGGGAGGGCCGGTCGCCCGAAGCCCCCCCCTACTCCACCACCAGCGTCCCCGCTTGGTCGATCGTGAACTCGCCGACCGTCGTGCCGTCCAGGTCGCAGGTCCGCCACGAAAGTCCCCCGTCCATCGTGAACCGGTACGCGTACGCGTACGTCCCCGCCACCGGCACCGTGAGCTGCTGCCAGTACTCGTCGTTCGCGTGGTCCCCCACGGTCAGCCCGTCGGCATCGATGTTGTATCCCGCCTCCACCCACGTCCACGTCGCCGGCGCCGCACTCGCCCCGCCGTAACCCACCTGCCCACGGATCCCCGCCCCCTGCCCCACCAGCGTCGTCACCCCCTCGACCCACACCCGCCCGTAGATGTGGTCCGTCGGCGCTCCCGCCGTCGCGTGCAGCGACGACGGCCACTGCAGGTTGCACCAGCCCACCAGCGGCCCCGTCGCCGGGTCCGTCGCCGTCAGCCGCCCGGCGTTGATCTCCGAATAACCCGCACCCGATGTGTCGCAGCTCGTCCAGCTCGTCCCTGCGTCCACCGAGAACCGCACCGCGTACACGTAGCTCCCCGCCTCCGCCGGCGCGTCGACCTCCGTCCCGTACTCGTCCACCGCCAGGTCGCCCGACGTCGTGCCGTCGACGCTGTCCGCGTAATCCATCGCCGTCCAGGTCCACGTACTCGATTCCGGCGCGCTCCCCGGCAGCCCGACCCCCACCTCGCCCGTCACCCCCGCACCCTGCCCGTCGCCTTCCGTGACGCCCGCCACCAGCACCCGCCCGTAGATGGTCGGCGTGGCCGTCCCCACGTCCGCGCTCGTCGCCGCCGGCCGATCGAGCCGGCACCAGCCGATCGACGGCGGCGGCCCCGGCACCACGTGCAGCGATCCGGCGACCGCCACGCTAAAGCCGTCGTCCGTGCCCGTCCGGTCGCACAGCGCCCAGGTCGCCCCGTCGTCGACGCTGAACCGGAAGGCGTACGAGTACTCCCCCTCCGGGCGGCCGAGGATCGTCGCCGCGTACTCGTCGTTCGCCAGATCGCCCGAGACGATGCCGTCCACGCTCGCGTTGTACGTCGCCTCGCCCCAGGTCCAGGTCGCCGGGTCGCTCCCCGCGGCCCCGACGCCCACCTGCCCCCGCACCCCCGCGCCCTGTCCCTCGCCCGCCGTCACGTCCTGCACCAGCAACCGGCCGTAGATCGGCCCCGCCGGCTCGTCCGGCGCCGCCGAGATCTCCGGCGGATAGTAGAGCAGGCACCAGTTCACCCTCGGCCCCGAGGCGTCGTACGTGAACGCCCCCGCCAGCGTCGCGGATTGCCCGTCCGGGTTCGTCAGCACCACGTCGACCGCGCCGGCCGCGTGCGCCGGCGTCTGGCACGTCATCCGCCGCGCGCTCGCCGGGAACGCGTCCATGCACGGCGCCCCGCCGAACGTCGCTACCGCCCCGAGCGCGATGTTCTCTCCCGTCAGCGTCACCAGCGTCCCCCCCGCGATCGGTCCGCTCGGCGGCGACACCGCCGTCAGCGCCGGCGGAGGCCCCGAAGTCTCCCCGTCTCCCGCGTCCGTCGCCTCGTCGCCGCCACTCCCGTCGTCCCGCGCGTCGACCACGTCCGTGACGCCGTCGTCGCCGTCCGGCGCACATCCGGACGTCGCGAGCATTCCCGGGACGGCGAAAAGCGCCGCCGCCAGCATCCCTCGAGCCCATCGCCGCTGCCGATTCGCTTCCATCGCACCCCTCCGCCAAGCCCCGCGGAGAGAGCGTACCCGCCGCACGAGCTTCGCGCAAAGGACGCCGGCGACGTGGAAGCTTGGCCGGTGAAACCGGGACGAAAGAGCCGCTACATGCACTCCTGCAACGGCTCGCACGCGCAACCATCGCAACCGTAGGTGAGGTCGCACATGCACGAGCCCCCCGACATGCACTCGTTCGCCGGCTCGCACTGGCAGCCGTCGCAGTCGTACGTCAGGTCGCAGTAGCACGCCCCCGTCCAGCACTCCGACACGGGCTCGCACCCGCACGCGTCGCAGCCGTACGTCGCATCGCACGCGCACCCGCCCGCCGCGTAGTAGGGCCCGATCGGGCACCCGGTCCCGACACCCACCGCGACGATTCCCAGCCCCACCGCCAACACGATTCCCACGACCCGACCGCTCCGCTTCCGCAGCCACTCCCGCATCGATCCCTCCTTCGATCCCCCCCTACCCGTGCCGCAAGCTACCCCCACCGCCGCACCCAGGCAAGGCCGCCCCTCCCCCAACGCCCCCTTCCCTTCCCCATCGGTGTCCATCGGTGTCCATCGGTGGTTTCTTCTTTTCCTCCCCCCCCTCACACCTCGCTCGCCGACACCGGCGTCGCCGGGATGAACGGGTACGTCTCCAATTCGCGCAGCAGCACCCCCTCGCGCGAGATCAGCGCCGCCTTCTCCAACTCCACCAGGTGCACCGCTCCGGCGTCCGGCAGGCAACGCACGACCACGCCGATCGCCTGCGACCCCGAGTCGAACTGGAACAACACCCGCCTGCCGACCAGGCTTCGTAGCCGCATCGCGTCCATGCTAGCCTCCCGCCCGGCGACCCGGGCCATACGACCGGGCGTCGCCATGCGACGCCGCCGGGGCCAAGGGTCCGGCGCACGGGGGCGGGAGTCAAGCGCCATGAACGGAACTTCGAACGCACCGTGGGCACGCGAAGAACGCTTCGCCGCGGCCGTCGCCCGCGAGGCCGGCGCCATCGTCCTGCGCTGGTACGGCGAAGGCGTCCACGTCGAGTGGAAGGGCCGGGGCGACCCCGTCACCGAAGCCGACAAGGAGGCCAACGCCTACATCGTGCAAGAACTCGGCCGCGAGTTTCCCGGCGATGCCGTCCTGGCCGAGGAGTCCGCCGACGATCGCAGCCGCCTCGGCAAGGATCGCCTCTGGGTCGTCGACCCCCTTGACGGCACCCGCGAGTTCGTCGACCGCAACGGCGAGTTTGTCGTCATGGTCGCCCTCGCGGCGCACGGACGGGCCGTCGCCGGCTCTATCTTCCACCCCACCACCGGCACGCTCCTGCGCGCCCGCGAGGGCGGCGGCGCGTGGGCCGAGGACGCCTCCGGCGTGCGGCGCCTGCGCGTCTCCGACCGCGCCGACCTCGACGCCTTCCGCCTGCTCGTCAGCCGCTCCCACCGCTCGCCGAAGATCGACGCCGTGCGCAGCGCGCTCGGCCTGCACCACGAGGAAACGTGCGGCTCCGTCGGCCTCAAGATGGCGCGCCTCGCCCGCGGCGACGCCGATCTCTACGTCCACTTCGGCGGCGGTACCAAGGAATGGGACCTGGGAGCCCCCGACATCCTCATCCACGAGGCCGGCGGCGCCGTGACCGACATCCATGGCGCCCGCATTCCCTACAATCGGGAGGACGTCCGCACCCCCGCCCCCTTCGTCGCCAGCAACGGCGCCCGCCATCGCGAGATCCTCGAACGCCTCGCCGCGATCGGCTGAGCGGAGCGCCCGCCGATGCCCGCCGCACCCGCCTCGTTCCTCACGCCCGGCAGGTTCTCCCCGTCGCGCCCGGCCGTCACGCCTTGCGCACGTCGACCACCCGTTTCTGGATGTCGAGGGCACGGCGCGGTGGAACGAGCAGGCTGCCGACCATCGTGAGGAAGTAGCTCTTCACGGTCGCCCAGTCCTTCGGACCCTCGCCGGGCAACGCCGCCTCTCCCTCCGCGTCGTCGAAGTATGTCAGCGCACGCAGCAGCAGCGACTCGTTGACCCGCTCCTCGAAGACCTCGCGCATCGCCGCCAGGCAGGTCGCGATCCCCAGCGACTGCAGCTCCAGCATCACGTACAGATCGAAGAAGTCGCGTCGTGTCCCCCGGTCCAGGATCGCGTGCAGCTTCGTCGCCAGGATCCCCGTCGTGTCCAACTTGCGGTTCGCGACGTGGTTCGCCAACTTCCCCAGGACGAACACCGACACCCGGATGCCGTCGAACCGCAGATGGACCGTGTCGCTCGTCCGCTCGCCGATCTCCACCGTGCCCCGCGATTCGAGGCGGCGCAGGAAATCGTCCAGGTCCGCCGCCGCCGGGACGCCGAAGTCCACGTCGCGGCTCGGACGGTAGGGACAGAAGCACCTCACCGCCTGTCCGCCGATCACGAACCAGTAGGGAAGATCGCCGACCGCCTCCACGAGCGCCGCGGGAATCACCGCCTCGGGATCAAGCTCGCCCATCCTCGATACCTCGAACCCGCGCCACCGCGCGGATGAGCCCACGGCTCTGCGGGCGCTGGCCCGGCAAGCGGCCCGCCTGGTACAACGCCAGCCATGGCAATCCGGCGGCGAAGCTCATCGCCGCCACGTCCCCGTAGTTGAAACAGTAGAACGCCACCTGGCGCGCCGGCACCAGGCTCTCGTCCACCAGGTTGTGCAGCGCCGCCCGCACCGCCACCGGCAGGTCGGCCACGCGATACGTCCGCCCCCGCGTGGTCGCCATGATGTGGTACACGGTCGACCGGGACGGCGGGGCCAGGCCATCCCTCGCGCAACTCTCGGCTACCAGCTCGAGCATCCGCCGCATCGGGGGCCGATCCCGTCCCGCGAACGCTCGTTCAACGCACCGGAGCACTCGCGGCTCGACTCGGCTGCTTCCTCGATCGCTCCGCCGCGACCGAGACGGCTTTCCGAATCGTTTCGCGGCATTTTCTATCGATGTCCGAATGTCGAAAGCAGTCATCCCGGTCACCAATGTCATACAAAAGTGCCAATAATGCAAGACGTGATTCCCGCGATCGAATCGGCCTTCCCCCGTGGCGGCCTTGCCGTCGCCGTGGTACGCTCGGCCGAATCGGATTCGGGGTGCATCCAGCGACGATGCGGTCAAGAAACGAAGCAACGGGGGGCCACCGGCGCGCGCCCGCCGCGAACGGGTCGGGCCTCGCTCCGAACCCGTCGCCTGCGTCGCACCCGGTCCTACTCGCCCGACAACTCGAGAACGACGGGAAGCCCGAGGAGGCGCGGGAGGTCGTCCGCCCCATGGCCGCCGCCGCCGTGCGCGACCTGCCCGTCGTCCTCGCGGTCTTCGTCCGGGGCAAGTCCGCCGGCAAAGGCGAAGTCGTGCGCCGCTTGCTCGAGTTCCGGCCTTTCCGCGGCGCGTTCCTGGCCGAGCTCGATCTTCGCCCGGCGGATCGCGCCCGGGTCGCGGACGCCATGCGCGCCGCCCTTCGCGTCGCTCCGAACCGCGCGGACCTCCGGACCCTGCTGGCCGACGTGCTGCTCGCCGGCGGCAGGGCCGCCGAGGCGGAGCAGCTCGCCGCCTTGGCCTTCGCCCCGAACGCCGCGGGCGCCGCGACCTCGCGCGTCGAATCCGTCCTGGCGCTCATCGACCGGGGCCGCTACGGCGTCCGCCTGGAAGGAGCGGTGCTGGCTTGCCTGCGCGCCGCCGGGCCCCGCGAGCGGCTCCTCTCCGAATGGACCCAGCTCTTCGCCGCCTTGATGTGCGCCCGCAAGTACCACGCCGCCTTCCGCGTGGGCGAAACCGTACTCGATCGCCTCGGCCGTTTCGACTCCCCGCATCCCCTGATGTGGCCCTGGTGGCGGAAACACCGGCGCGCCGTCAACGAGTGGCGGTTCCTCGACGACGAGCTGCGCCGCATCCGCGCCGCGGGCCGCCGCGCCGCCTTCCCGCACTGGTTCGCCTACTACCGCGCCCTCCTGCTCAGCTACGCCGGCAATTGGCGGGACGCGAACGCCGAGTACCCGAACATCCGCGGGCTCGACGCCGTCCGCTACTCGTGGATGCGTCAAGCCTTCGTCCTCGTCCTCCTCGGAGCAGGCGACTACGCCGGCGCCGCCGCGGTGAGCCGCGAGATCCTCCGCCAGTGCCCCGATCACTGGTGGGTCCGCTGCCGCATGGCCGAGGCGTTCCTCGCGGCCGGCGACCGGAAACGGGCCTTGCGCGAGCTGGAACGTGCGGCCTCCGGCGCCCGCCGGCACGTCCGGCGGGAGGTGCTGACCTGGCACGGCGAGGTGCTCCTTTGGCTCGGTGACTACGAGGCGGCGCTTCGCTTGCTCGACCGCGCGATTCGCCTCGGAGCGACCACGTTCGTCTTCGGCTGGCGCGGCGCCGTCCGGCTCAAGCTCGGCGACCTCCCCGGCGCCCTGGCCGACCTGGACCGGGCCGTCGCCTTGGACCCCAAGGACCTCGAGGCGGTCCTGTGGCGCGGGGAAGCGTATCGCGTTCTGGGCCGCCACGCCGAAGCCATCGCCGACCTCGACCGGTTCGTCGAGCACCACCCCAACTGCCCGTGGGGCTACCTCAATCGCGGTCTCGTCCGCAGCGCCCAGGGCGACCAGGCCGGCATGGCCGAGGACTTCGCCGGCATCCCCGCCAGCGTTACCGGCCTTCTTCGCCGGGCGCTCGGATTCCCCCCCGACCAGCCGCTCACCGCCGCCGACAAGTGCCGGCTCATGACCACCGGCCTCGACCTCGCCGCGGGCGTCCGCCGCTGGGAGCCCCACGTCAACGTCGTCTGGATGAGCCGCGTCCGACGGTCCCTTCGCGCGCGCTAGCGACAGCCCTCGTCCTCCCCCGCTCTTCACCGTTGCCGGGGCACATCGCCGATGCTACGGTCCTCGCCGTGGCGGCGGGGGGATCCGCCCCACCGACATCGTCATCCGCAACGCTGACGTCCCCTTCGCTTCGCTTCCCCCCGCCCGTTGACGCGGACCCGCCGGCCGCGGGTCTCCCGGGAGGAACTCCGATGGAACCAGACGTCCTTCTGCGCCGCAGGCTTCCCCTCGCCCTCGTCGCCGCGGCCCTCCTCGCAGGCTGCGGGAACGCACGGACCGGCACGCCGCGCCCGGAGACCGCAACGTCAATCGCGACCGCCGCGGATGCCGGCGGGAGCACCGGGCCGCTTCCGCTTCCTG
The DNA here is from genome assembly GCA_016218815.1 of Deltaproteobacteria bacterium. Taxonomy (GTDB): domain Bacteria; phylum Myxococcota_A; class Polyangia; order DRWM01; family JAAZOP01; genus JAAZOP01. Next base: position 8,472 of record JACRCX010000094.1, on the reverse strand, counting down.
ACGCCTCCGCCGGCACCGCCGCCGCCCCCGACGACGCCGGAGCGGCGTCCCTCGTCGCGGGAGACTACGCCGCCGCCGGCTGGAGCGCCGTGGCCGGCGCGCCTCCGGACATCGGCTTGGCCGCTGTCCGCGGCTCCGCCTCGGACGACGTCTGGGCCGTCGGCGACGCCGGCCTCGTCCTGCATTGGGACGGGGCCGCCTGGACCCGCGTGCCCAGCGGCTCGAGCGTCTGGCTCGACGCCGTCTGGGCCGGCGATCACGACCACGCCTGGATCGCCGGGGAGGCCGGCACCATCCTGCGCTGGGACGGAGCCCTTTGGTCGCCGCCGACCAGCGGCATCGAGGTCAACCTCAACGGCGTCTGGCAGTCCGCCGATGACGCCGCCTGGGTCGTCGGCGATGTCGGCACCATCCTGCGCTGGGACGGCTCCGCCTGGACGCTCGTCGCCGCCGGGACTGACGTCCCGCTCTACGACGTCTGGGGTAGCGCGGAGGACGACGTCTGGGCCGTCGGCGGCGCCATCCTGCACTGGGACGGCCACGCGTGGTCCGACGTCCGCTCCGGCCCGATGCCGGGGATCGCCGGCCTGGTCATGCCGGATGCACCGCCGCCCGACGTTCCCTGGCTCGGCGCCGTCCGCGCCGGCCCCGCCGCCTTCCTGCGCAGCGTCGCCGGCTCCGGCCCCGATGACGTCTGGGCCGTCGGCGACGCCGGCGCCGTCCAGCACTGGAACGGCACCGCCTGGACCCGCGTGCCCAGCGCCACCGGCAACTGGCTGGAGGGCGTCTGGGCCGCGACCGCTGACGAGGCCTGGGCCGTCGGCAACATGGGCGCCGTCGAACGCTGGGACGGCGGGAGCTGGTCCGCGGTCCCCTGCACTGCTCGCACCCGCCTCAAAGGCGTCTGGGGCCTCCGCGACCACGACCTCTGGGTCGTCGGCGGCTTCGGCACCATCCTGCAACAGACCACCAGGGAGGACTCATGACACGCACCGCAACTGCCTTCCTCGTCTGCTCCGTGGCAGCATCGCTCGCCGCCCTCGCCGGCGGCTGCCCGGGCCGAGCCGGCTCGCCCGCAATACCCGCCGTCGAGGACCAACTTCCCGATCCGGGATGGACCCTCGCCGTCGTCCTGCGCCGGCAGACGGCCGACGGCGCCGCACACGACGTGCCGCTCGTCGAACGCCCGGTCGCCGACCTGGCCCTCGTCCCGCTGTCGCTGGTCCTGCGCGGCGTGCCGATCCGCGAGGAATCCGCCCCGCCCGCCGCTCCCGCCTTCGGCTTCGGCTCCATGACCGGCGCCCTGGGCTCGGGGGAAACTTCCGGAGGCGCGGGGACCGTCGACACCGTGCGCCTCGACGGCTCGTTCCGCATCGGCGCCGAGGCCATGGCCGTCCCCGAATGGACCGCACGTTGCGACCGCGACGACGCGTGCCTCGTCCGGGAACGCCTCGAATTCACCCTCGCCGCTCCCGGCGCCGCCACGCGCGTCACGGCGCTCGATCTCTTCGCGGCCGCGGCCGACGCCGAGCTGCCCCCCCTCTTCCGCCGCGCTTCGATCCTCGTCGCTTCGGGTCGCGTGGGAGAGGCCGACGTGCGCGCCGCGCTCGCGGCCGTCCCCGCGGACGTCGCGCCCGAAGACGGCCGCCGCGAGTTGGAAGCCCTGGCGCAGGATCCCGCCGCCGCCGGCGGCCAGGAAGCCGCCCTCGCCCGCATCGCCGCCCTCGACGACGCCGTCGGCGCCCCCGCCGGTCACCTCCTCACTCTCGCCTTCGCCGCCGAGTCGGACGCGCTCACCGACCGCCTGGCCGCCGCCGGCGGCGTTGTCATCGGCCGCGCCGTGCCGCGCCTGTTCGTCGCGACCGTGGACGGCGGAACCGCGGATCGCCCGGCCTCCGCCACGATCGACCTGCGCCTCGATGAGGTCGAAGCCCGGCCACGGTCCGGCTGGCCCGAGGGCGCCGCCCGCGTGTTCCAGGTCGCTCGCGGAATCCTCGAGTCGTCCCTGGAAGGTGCCGTCCTCCGACGAGCCCTGGGCGGCGTCCCGGCCACGACCGCCGCGCTGCTCGCGACCGCCGAACGGCTCGGGATCGGCACGCTTCGCCTCCGACCCGCCGACCGCGCCACGCTCCCCGCCGGACTGCCCCCCCTGGTCGCCGTCCGCCTCGCCGAGACCCTGGACCGCGGGCACGAGGCGGCCCTTCCCGAACGCGCCGTCCCGTTCGCCGGACGCGAGCGTTGGGGTTGGTGGGAGATCGATCCCGTCTCCGGCCGCTTTGTCGGCGTGGCGGAGGACGGCCAGCACCAGGGGATGATCGAAGTCGGCATCACCACGGAAGAGGCCGGTCTCAACGAGAACTACGCCTTCGCCATCGGCATGCACACCGGCGCCGTCGGCGTGGAGTTCGGCATCGCCGCCGCCATGCTCACCTGGGGCGGGGTGACGGAGGAGATGATCGACGAGGTCGAGAACCTCGTCTCCACCGTCGCCTGTGCCTCCTGCGCCAAGCTGGAGTTGAAGACCGAGCTCAAGCTGGAGCTGGGCGACGATTGCTGGGAGTGGAACCCGCTGGAGGACACCCCGCTGGAAATCGGCGGCGAGGCCGCCCTCGGCTTCTGCGAGGCGTACGCCAAGGGCTTCCAGTGCTCGACGGGTTACCTGATCGCCGCGCTGCGTGGCGATCCGGCGCTCGAGCTGGAGCCGGACGGGCCCGTCGCGTTCACCATCGGCTGCGACTCGGAGGACGAGTAGCACCGCACCCCCCGCGACGTTGATCCGCCCGACTCGCTCGCCGATACTCCGCCCGTGCCGGATACGCAGCCGTGGTGGGTCGACGGAGCGTTCGGATGCGGGCCCGAGGGCCTGACCCTCGGCGGACGGCCGGTCGCTGCCGCGGCCGCCGAGCACGGCACCCCACTGTACCTGTACGACACGGCCGAAGTCCGGCGCCGGGCACGGGTTCTCAAGCAGGCGCTCGACGCCACCGGCCTGGAGCGCCGCGTCCACTTCGCCATGAAGGCGAACCGCTTCGGCCCCGTCCTCGACGCGATCCGGGCCGAGCGTGACATCGGCATCGATGCCTGTTCGCCGCGCGAGGTCGCCCTGGCCCTCCGGCACGGCTTCGCCCCCGCCGAGATCTCCGTCACCGCCTCGATGCTCGCCGACCGCGACCTGAACGCGTTCGCCGCCGCCCGCGTGCACATCAACCTCGACAGCCGCTCCGCCCTGCGCCGCTGGGCCGCTCGCGTCCCCCGCGGCACGCCCGTCGGCCTGCGCATCGATCCCGACGTCGCCGTCGGCTACGGCGACGATCCCAAGGTCGCCTACGGTCGCTCCAAGTTCGGCCTCCTGCCGGAGACGGTCGAGCGCGTCGCCGCCGAGGCCGCGGCGCTGGGATTGGTCGTCGATACCCTCCACGTCCACGGCGGCTGGGGATTGCCCGCGAGCGCCCTGCCCGCGATGCTCCGCACGTTCGAGCGGCTCGCCGGACTCGCGGCCCGCCTCCCCACCGTCCGGACGCTCAACGTCGGCGGCGGCCTCGGCGCGCGCCGCCGCGCGTCCGACGTGCCGCTCGGGCTGGCCGAGTGGTCCGACGCGTTGCGCGCCGCCTTCGGCCCGTGGGGCGGGCGCGTCGCGTGCGAGCCGGGAACGCTCCTGGTGGACTGGGCCGGCGTCCTGCTCGTGCAGGTGAACACCGTCGAGGACAAGGACGGGGTCACCTGGCTGGGGGTCGACGCCGGACACAACATCAACGTGTACGCCGCACACTACGGCATCCCTGTCGAGGTCGTCCACGTCGCCCGGCCGCTCGCCCCCGCCGACACTGTCTGCTCCGTCGCGGGCAACATCAACGAGTCGAACGACGTCTTCGCCCGCGGCATCGCGCTGCCTCGCGTCACGGAGGGCGACCTGCTCGCCTTCCTGCCGGCCGGCGCCTACGGCTCGAGCATGTCCAGCGACCACTGCCTCCGCGGCTTCGCCGCTGAAGTCGCGTGGTGACCCGCGAGTCCCCACCCCTCACAGGAACAGGAGCGCCGCGCCCCCCACCGCCAGCACCGCCCCTGCCGCCGCCCGGATCGTGATCCGCTCGTGCAACACCAGCGCCGCCGGGATCAGGATCAACACCGGCTGGATCTCGATGATCGTCGCCGCCACCCCCGCCGGCGCGTGCTGCACCGCGTAGAGCGAAAGCGACACTCCGACGAACGGCCCGAAGAACGCCCCCAGCCCGATCCGCGCCATCGCGGTCCCGTCCCGCAGCGCCGCTCCGACCCGCGACCACCACCCCAGCACCGCGAAGACCACGCCGAATCCCGCCAGCCCCGCCATCACCCGGATCTCCGTCGCCGCGAACGCGTCGTACGAGCCCATCCCGAACTTGCTCAGGATCAGCCCCACCGCCTGCCCCAACGCCGCCCCCAGCCCCAGCAGCAAACCCGAGGCCGAAATGCGCGCCGGCCGGCCCTCCTCCGCCGGACGACGTTCGAGCGTCACCCACACCACCCCCCCGACCGTCAGCGCCATCCCCAGCCAATCGAGCGCCTCCAGCCGCTCGCCCAGCACGGCCCAGCCGATTAGCGCCGTCAGCGGCGGCACCAGCGCCATGAGCAGGATCGATAGCCGCGCACCCAGCACCACCAGCGCCCGGAAGAAACAGAGGTCGCCCAGCGTCAGCCCGACCAGCCCCGACAACGAAAGCCACAGCCAGGCTCGCGGCGGCGCATCGGTCGGCACCGGCGTCCCCCGCACCACCGCCCCGAACGCCGCAAGAAACGCGAGACCGATCACCAGCCGCAGCAGGTTGACGGGCAGCGAGCCCACCCGCCTGCCCGCCGACTCGAAGATCATCGCCGTCAGCGTCCAGCAACAGGCAGTACCCAATGCGGCAAGCTCGCCGGCGTGCGAAAACGCCATCCCTTCGCTTGATACGGCACCCGTGCCGCCGAAGCAACGCCTCCCTCCCCGGGTTCACCGCTCTCCGGCACTGGTCTTCCTCCCCCTCCCCCCCTGTGCCCCATCGGTGTCCATCGGTGTCCATCGGTGGTTCCTTCCTTCGTTGACGCCGCCCCGCGAACGCACGAACATCCGCCCCATGCCCAACCCGACACGCATCGACATGATGGACGAGATCCGCACCCTCTGCGCCCTCCCCCCGCGCCTGCCGTGCTCCGAAGGCGAACGCCGCGGGCACGAGCACGTCGCCTCGCGCCTCGCCGCCCTCGGCCTCCAGCCATCGACCGAGCCCTTCCGCTTCCAGGCCAACGGCTACGCGCGCTTCGCCGCCCACGCCGGCCTGCTCTGGGCCGCCGGCACCATCGGCCTCGCGGCACCGTGGCTGGGGACCGCGCTCTCCGCAGCGGCCAACGCCTCCTTCTTCGGCGACCTGGAAAGCCGCTGGTTCTGGCTGGCGCGTCTGCTGCCCGCCGGCCCGTCGCAGAACGTGGTCGCTCGCATCCCCGCCGCCGGCGAGGTGCGGGAGCGGGTCGTGCTGATGGCGCACGTCGATGTCGCGCGCGAGGGCCCGCCACTCTTCTTCGCCCCCGAACGCGCCAAGGCCGCCGCGCGCTTCTTCCGGCGGGAGCTGGGCGGCGCCCCCAACCCCGTGCAGCTCGTCTTCTGGAGCGGCGTCGCCCAGACCGCCCTCCAGGCCCTCGGCCTCGCAGGTCTGCCTACCCGCCTGCCGCAGTGGGCCCTCGCCCAGCTCCACGCCTTCGTCGCCCTCCAGATGGGCCGCGCCGCCTTCTCCGATCCCGTTCCCGGCGCGTCCGACGACGCCTCCGGCGTTGCCGTCATGCTCGCCGCCGCCGACCGGCTCGCCGCCGAGCCGCTGGCCCATACCGAGGTCTGGGTCGTCGCCACCGGTTGCGAGGAGGCCATGCTCGGCGGCGCGCTCGACTTCTGCGATCGCCACGCCCCCGGGCTGGGCGCGTACAACACCTGGTACCTGGCCATCGACACCGTCGGCGCCGGCGCGCTGCGCTGGTGCACGGGCGAAGGCTTCCTGCGCCGCATCCCGTACGACGGGAAGTTCGTCCGCCTCTGCCGGGAGGTCGCCGCCGAGGACGGCGCACCCCCCGCGCGGCCGTACACCATGACCTTCGCCACCGACGCCCTCGTCCCGGCCGTGCGCGGCCTGCGCGCCATGGCCCTCCTCGCCCTCGACGAGGACGATTACCCCCCCAACTACCACTGGCACACCGACTCCCCGGACAACATCGACCCCCGCGCCCTCGATCACACCCTCGACTTCACCCTGCGCCTCCTGCGGCGCATCGACGCGGATGCCGCACGGTGAGCTTCGGCAGGGGAGGCACGGCGAGGCAAAAGAAACCACCGATGAACACCGATAGACACCGATGGGGCATCGCACGGATGATCCTGGCGATCGCGGTTTCCCTCGTCTCGGCGTGCGTGGGCCCCGCCCAGGACGAAGCCGTGCGGACCGCGTACGAGGCGCACGTTGCGGCGTCGGCACTCTCGGACCGCACGGAGGACGAGGCGACCGCGACATCCGTCCCCACGCCGCCGCTTCGTCCTCGCCCGCTCGGCGGGCAGCCGCCGATCCCCCTCCCGCCCCCGCCGCCGCCCGACCCGCGGCTCGAGGCGGCCAGGACCCTCTTCTCGGATGCCGTGCGCGCGTTCGAATTCGAGGACTGGGCGACGGCGCTCGACAAGTTCGACGAGGCCTACGAGCTGTCGCCGCGCTCCGCGATCCTCTTCAACATCGCCGCCTGCCACGAACGGCTCGGCGACGCCGCCGGCGCCATCGGCGCCTACCTGCGCTACCTGGCCGAGGACCCGGACATGGCCGAAGAGCTGCGGCAGGAAGTCCTGACGAAGATCCGCGAGCTTGAGGAGCAGCTCGACGTCGACGAGCCGTAGCTACTCCTCCTCCAGCCGCCGCCGCACTGCCGCCGCGTCGATCTGATCCGGCTCCCACTGCACGCGGCCTTCCATCCCGCCCGCCACCGTCAGGATCTCGCCCGAGATGTGGCGCGACGCCGCCGGCGAGCACAGCAACACGATTGCCCGCGCGATGTCCGCCGGCCGCGCGATCTGCCGCACCGGCATCGTCCGCACGATCCGCCGCACGGTCTCCGGCTTCGACAGCTCCGGCAGCGCCCGCTCCGTCGCCGTCCACCCGGGCTCGACCATGTTCACCCGCCCGTACGGGTCCAGCGCCGTGATCTCGTTCTTGAGAGACCGCACCAGGCCGTACAACGCGGCCTTGCTCAGCGAGTAGTCGACCCGCCCGCGCTCCCCGAAACGCCCCGCCGTGGATCCCGTGAACACGAGGGCCGCTCCTCGCCCGTCCGCCCGCGGCCCGCTGCGCCGCAACGCTCCGAAGAACGCCCGCGCCGTCCAGATCGCGCTCCACAGGTTCGCCTCGACCGTCCCCCGCAGCCGCTCCTCCGGGATCTGGTCGATCGGAAGATCCGTCGTCGGCCATGCCCCCGCGTTGGCCACGCACGCGTCCACCCGCCCGAACCGCTCCGCGGCCTCGTGGAACGCCGCGTCCGCCTCGCCCGGCCGCGTCAGATCGGCACGCACCGCGAGCGCCCGCTCGCGCCACGGCTGCTCCGCCAGCCACTCCCGCAGCGCGTCGAAGCGGCGGAACCCGTGCAGCACCGGTCGCGCCCCCTCCGCCGCGAACGCCTCGGCCACCGCCCGGCCGATCCCGCCCGAAGCCCCCGTGATCAGGACGACGTGATCCTGGAGTTGAAGATCCATGACCGGGATTGTGCGTCTGCCGCCCGCGCAGTCAAGGCGTGGTCATGACCCTCCCCCTCCTCTTTGCGTCCTTGGCGTTCTTGGCGAGCTTTGCGCGAACTTCCCGTCGCGGGGTGGCCGGGATGACGGCCGAAGATCAGGTCTTCACTCCGCGACCGACAACAGCCGCATCACCCGCATCAGCCGGCCCGCCGCGCCGACGCCGCTCATCTTCAGCTCGCCGCGCAGGAAGCGTCCGGCCAGCCGCCGCCCTGCCGTATCCCACAACACCGGCAGTCCGCTGCGCCCGATGCGCACCAGCGACATGTCCAGGATGGCGTCCGACGTCGCCGTCACCACGACCTCCGCCCGCGGCAGGATCCCGTCGACCACCGTCAGCCGACCCCCCTCGAACACCAGCGTCAACCCCATCTCGACGTCCGTCGCGTCGATCCCCAGCCACAGGTCGAGTTTCCCCAGCTCGCCCGCACGCTCCGGGTGCGCCTCGATGTTCTGGCGCACGAGGTCCGCGACCATGTTGGCCAGCCCGCTCTCCTCCGCCCCCGGCGTGATCCTGACTGCCCCTTCGTCGCTCATCCCTGTCCACCCTCGTCGTGGTCGTCGTCGTCGTCGTCGTAGACGTGGTCCGGTCCGGGTCCGGGTCCTTCCCCCGTTCCTGCCAGCCCCCGACCCCCGACCCCGCGGCGCGGCCGCAGGCCGCGGCGCGACCACGCGGGCCGCAGCTCCGCGCGCACCGGCGC
>JACRCX010000092.1 GCA_016218815.1 Deltaproteobacteria bacterium | reverse complement strand
GCGGCCGCCCCGGCCGGCTCGCCCGCCCGCGCGAACGCCTCGTCCAGCGCCGACTGCGCCGCGCCGGCGTCCCCGCGCCCCAGCGCCAGCCGGGCCCGCAGCTCCGCGGCCCGCAGGAACAGCACGGCCGGAACCTCCGGAAGGCCATCGACCGCCCGCTGCGCGGCGGCCGCATCGCCCCGCATCTGCGCCAGATCGGCGAGGTCCAGCGTCGCCCGCGCGCGGACAAGGTCCGAGCCGGTCGTCCGCCGGATCATTTCGAGCTGCCGCTCCGCCTCGCGCGTGCGCCCCGTCCGCCGCAGCAGTGTCGCCTGCAGCAGGGCCCGGGACGGCGAGGGCGCCGCGCCGCCGCGACGGCGCGCTGCCGGCCCCCCCCCGCGCCGTCCGCGCCGCGACGCCTCGTCCAGCGCGCGCCGCCCCTCGTCGTAGCGGCCCAGGTCGATGCACTCGCCGGCCAGCTCCTCCAGGAGAGCGTCGTCGAGCACCGCCGGCGATCGCCCGAACGCCCAGCACAGGACCGAGGCGCGGGCCTCGCGCCCGAACGCCACGGCCGACGACGCCTCGGCCGCCGCGGTGCGGGCCAGCTCCGGGGCGCCGGCGAGGGACAGGCGGTGGAAGGCCCGGCGCAGGAAGCCGGCACGGTCGCGAACCGGCGCCGCCGCCAGCGCGCGCTGCAGGCGCAGGCGGGGTCCCTTGGCCAGCATCCGGCCCGCGGCCGCGCGCCGCTCGTCGGCGACCTTCCAGCCCTCCGCCGAATGACGCACCCAGCCCAGCCGCTGCAACCGCGGCAGGGCGCGGGCCACGCCGTCGTCGGGCGGCGACGCGCCGTCGTCCCCCAACTGGTCCTCGGGCACCGGCAACGGCTCCGGCACCAGCCGGGCGAGCGCCCGGCGGCTTTCGTCGTCGAGCCCGGCGAGCGAGGCCGCGGTCGACCCGGTCGCCGCCGGGCGCGACCCGACCGCGGGCCGCCCGTCGGGAAACCGCGCCGCGACCTCTGCCAGTACCAGACCCGGCCACCCGCCCGAAGCCTCGACGAGCGCGCGAACGACCGGAGGCGCCGGGGTCTCCGCGAGGACCGACGCGGCGAGGGCACGAACGTCCTCGGCCGCGAAGGCGCGCGGCGTGAGCCGCGTCGCCCGCGGCTCGGACCCGAGCGGCGGGCAGGCGACGAGCACGCAGCGCGGCTTGCCGGCCGCCGCCGCGGTCCAGACGGTCCGCGCCGCACCCGCGACCTCGACCGCACGGGCCACGAAGGCGTCGGCGTCCGCCACGGCCGTGGCGTCGACGACGACGAGAGACCCGGCGGCCAGGGCGTCGCGCAGCTCCACCAGGCCCCGCGCGGGCTCGGCGATCGACAGCCGCACGGGCCGCGACGTCCCCCGCCCCTCGAGCACGTCGCGCTCGGCGAGGGCTGCCAACGCCTCGGCGATCAGCCTGCGCCGGCCCGACGCGTCGGGTCCGTCGACCACGATGAGCGGCTCGCGCTCCGCGAGGGCCCGTTCGAGCCGCTCGCACTCGTCGGCCCGGCCGACGAACGGCGGATCGAAGACGAGCGGGTCCGGCGCCTCCAGCCGTCCGGCGCGCGCGGGATCGAGCGTCGAGAGCGCCTCGCGTGCGGACGCCGGCCGGCGGCGGGGCTCGCGCGCGAGGCAGGCGTCGAGCGTGCGGGCCAGCGGCGCCGGGGCGCCGGGCAGGACGGCCGCCAGCGGCTGCGGGTCGGTGCGCAGGAGCAGCGGGGCCCAGGAGGCGAGGTCGGCCGGCAGATCCGGGGAGCCTCGAAGGGGGTCGCGGCGCACGAGACTCCAGCGGACGGCGGCGGCGAGGGCCCACAGGTCCGAGCGGGGCTCGGGCTTGCCGAGAAGCTGCTCGGGCGGGACGAACGCGAGTCGCCCCGCGGCGGGGGCGGCGGCGCCGAGGGGCACGGCGAGATCGAAGTCCAGGAGGGTGACGTGCAGCCCGTCCGGTTGGGCGGCGACGCGGATGTTTCCCGGATGGAGGTCGCGGTGGATGACGCCGCGGCGGTGCAGATGCGCCAGCGCCGCCAGGGCCTGGGCGAGGATCTCGGCGGCGGCGGCGGTGCGATCGGGCGGGGAGGCCTCCGCCGGGTCGAGAAAGCGATCGAGGTCCTCGCCCGGGGCGCGGGCCGTCACGACGAACGGCGCACCGGGAGGCGGCGCTCCGGCCGGACCACCCTCGACCGTCTCGACGACGCCGACCTCGAGCACCTCCACGACGCCCGGGTGGCGCACGGCGCGCAGGCGGCGGGCTTCCGCGACGGCGAGCGTCGCGGCGGGGGGCCGGTAGGCTTTCAGGACCACCTCGCGACCGTCCGCCAGGCGTCGTCCGCCCCAGACGACCGCGACCTCCCCCTCCGCCAGCCGCTCGGTCAGCTCGTAGACCCCGTTGACGCTCCACGGCAACAATTCTGCCACGGCCGACAACTCCACGACGGATCGTATACGAAGTTGGCGGTGGTGGCAACGGGGAGGGCGGGGAGGGAATTCTCGCGCAGAGACGCAGAGACGCAGACGGGGCGGATCGAGACTGGACGAAAGGCCGGGGTGCAACGGACGGGGAGCTTGCGGCCCGTCGCGCTACTCGCGTTCCTTCCAGTCCCAGGGCTTCCCGCAGGTGCCGCACTTGCCGTTCTTGCCGACGACGCCGACGCACATGCCGTCGGGGCAGGGGACGCGCTCGCGCTCCCAGTTCGCGTGTCCACCCGCGGAGGCCGCGGACTCCTCCCGCTCCTGGGGCTCCGCGGTCCCGCCGCCCGGCACGGCGGACGGCCGCCACTGGTCCGGGGGGCGCGAGTCCGCGCCGTCGCCGGGTCCGTCGCCGGCCGCGCGGTCCTTCGCGGGCCCCGGTTTCGGCCCGCCGGCGCCCGGCTTGCCGCAGACCTTGCACCGGCCGTCCGGCCCGATCACGCCGACGCACAGCCCGTCGGGGCACAGCTCCCGCCTGTCCGGGTCGAACGGTTCGTCGTCCTCGATCGTCGCCTTTTCGCTCTGGCTCATCCTTGTCTCCCGTTCGGACGGCCCGAGTCTAGTACACGCGCCCGCATCGCCGCCAGCGCCCGGAAGAGGTTCATCGCGCCGACGGCGACGCCGGCGACAACGAAGCCGAGGAAGGCGAGGTACGGGCGGGCGACCGGGATCGAGAACGCGTGCGTCGCGACAACCAGGCCCGCGGTCGCGGCGGCGGCGCCCAGGAGCAGCCAGCCGCGACGCCGCTGCGAGGCCGCCCACGCGGCGAGTCCCAGCGCCAGGAGGCCGCCGGCGCCGAACAGGAAGCCGGCGGAGCCCCACCACACGAGCCGTTCGATCCATACCGGCCGCGTCGTCACCTCCACCCCGACCGGCTCGTCGGGCAGCACGATCGCCCCGTGCCACCGCAGGAGCGTCCCTTCCTGCGGCAGCTCGAAACGCGCCGCCAACGCCCCCTTGGTCAGCGCCACCGTCTGGTCCCACAGCGCATTCTCCAGCTCGCCGCTCTTCTCCTGCGCCTTCCCGGCAATCCCGATTTCCCGGTAGCTGCCGGCGCTCCAACCTTCCAGCGGCGCCGCCGCGATCGACTCGACCCAGTCCAACCGTCCCTCGGCCGAGCGGTAGGTCAGGTCGGACGGCAGGTAGGCTTCCACGTCGAGGGTCGCGATCGGCAGATCGATGCGCGGCAGGGCGAAGTCCCAGCCGGAAGAATCCTCGACCGGGTCGCCGCGCAGGAAATAGGTGACCTGCACCACGAACGGCTCCGGCTCCCCCGCCGCGTCCTCGGGCCGCGGCAGCGCGACCAGCACCACCTGCGGGCGGTCGGCACGCTGGCCGAGCTGCACGGCGCGGCCGTTGATGAACGCGCCCCAGGGCTCGGCCCCCGCGGGCATCGTGATGGCGAGGTACGAATGGCGGCTGTTGCGCACGAGGTACGCGGCGTCGACGGCCGTCTTGCCGTCGCGCAGGACGATCACGCGCACCAGCGCCCGCTCGACCGCGGCCGTCAGCACGGCCCGCGGCTCGTGGTAGCGCAGCGCCATCTCGATGACGTACGGCACCTTGTGGAAGCGGAACGCCACCTGCGCGACCACGCCGCCCGGCAGGCTCAGCTCCCCCGGATCGGCCGGACCGCCGCCCTCGACCCTCCCCGCGGCCCCTTCGATCGTGCTGTCCAGGCGGAACCCGATCGCCCCCTCCTGCCGATAGGCGCCGTGGACGTTGATCGCGGGCGCCGCCACCGTCGCCAGCTTCCGCTCGTTCGTCTGCTCCAGCAGCAGGGTCAATCCCGCCTGCTCCTCGACCGGGTACGGCAGGCGCACCCGGAGCGCCCCCTCGGCCGGCTCGACGCGCAGCGGCTCGTCGGTCCCGTCCAGCGACGCCTTGACCAGCTCCCAGCCGGGCAGCGGGTCGAGGTCGAACGTCTCCAGCGGCGCGTCGTGGATCGACAGCTCGAGGCGCACGACGGCGCGCACGGAGGCGGGATCGATTGCGACGTCGATGCCGGTGTCGGCGCGGTAGCGCACGGGCCGCGGCGGCTCGGCCGGGGCCGCCGGCTCCACCACCGGCTGTCCGTCGGGCCCGACCGGGAGCCCGGTGAGCGACGGCGAGGCCCCGGAGAGCGGCCGGCGAGCGACGAAGTCCAGGACGAAGGCGTCCGGGTCGCGCACGGCGAAGATGCGCTGCGTCATCAGGTCCGCCTCGCCGGACCCCACGCGCAGTCCGGTGGAGCGGACGAGCACCGCGCCCTGCGCCGTCACGTTCTCCAGCCGCGCGTCGGCCACGAAGGTGACCTCGATCGAGCCCGCGTGCGGGAGCGGCACGGCCACGGTCTTCGGCCCCATCTTCGGATCCACCGCCACCGCGTACGACAGCTCGATCGGATGCGGGCCGGCGGCGTGGAGCAGGAGTCCGACCCCGCCGTCGGGCGTCGCGACCAGCCGCGCCGGCTCGCCGGCCCCCGTGATCGAGACGCCGCGCAGCGCGGTCGGCAGCGGGAACAACGGCACCGTCGTCCACCCGTCCACCAGGACCTCGGCGTCGACCGTTCCGTCGATCAGCAGCACGCCCTCCCCGACCGTGATGCGCAGGTGCGCCGAGTGCACCATCGCGTCCAGCGGGGGACGCTGCCCGACCCCGGTGCCCTCGAGCTGGAACCGCGTGAGCTGCTCGAGCAGCGCGCGCACCTCCGCCCACGACAGCTCGACCGACGCTCCCGGGACCTCCGGCAGCGCCTCGGCTGCCGATTCGGACGGCGGATCCTCCGGCTGCGCCCACGACGGTGCGGCGGCGAGGAGAACGCCGAGAAGGGCGAACAGGGCGAGGAATCGGCGGCGAATGGGGGGAACGGGAAGGGGGGGAACGGGAAGGGGGGAAGGGGGGAATGGGAACAAGGAACTAGGAACTAGGAACAAGGAACACGGAACACGGGAATGGGAACGGGGAACAGCAGAATGCGTGGGGCTCATGGCGACACCCCTTCGCCGGCGGCGACGGGGGGGGCCGGGGGAGGGCCCGGGGGGACGTCGGGTCCCGGCCCCGGGGGGGGGGGCGGCGGGGCGCGCCAGGGCAGTCGCTGCTGCTTGAGGTAGCGCCAGAGGTAGACGGCCGCGACGACGGCGGCGTAGACGGCGAGGCCGGCGGCCAGCGACCAGAACGCTCCCCCGATCGGCGCCTGGAGCATGGCAGCCAGGAGCACGGCCAGCGCGAGGCCGGCGGCGACGAGCGCCGGGGCCGCGACGCCCACGGCGAAGCGGCGGCGCAGGATCGAGCGGTGCGCCAGGCGGCCCAGGCCGAGCGCGAGGAGCAGCCCGGCGAGCCACCGCAGCCACGGGAAGGTCGCGAGCACGGGGCGGCCCTGGTAGCGGAAGCCGATCTCCGTCCCGTCCTTCGACTCCACCAGGCTCCGCGTGAAACGCAACATCAGCCCCGTCCGCGGCACGCTCACGCGGATCGGCAGCAGTCCGCGGCTCTCCCCGGTCACGGTGCGGTGGACGTCGCGCTCGCGATTGTCCTGGTTCGCCTTCGCTTCCTCCCCGTGGAACAGCGGGCCCCGCGCACCCGATACGCGGGCTCCGTCGTCGAGCCCGCTCGCCGTCTGCTCGGGCAGGTTCACCGGCAGGCCACTGGCGTTCTCGGAGCCCAGCGCGTCCGTGGCCTCAAGCTTCGCATCGATCTCCTGCTGCGTCTGCCGCAGCCGTTCCTCCTCGTCCTGGGCGTTCGCCTCCATCGGGGCCGTCGCCGCGTTCGGCTCGGTGACGGCCGGCACCCGGCCCGTCGCGGGCCCGTAGCCCTGCGGCTGGTCCTGCTGGAACGCGAACCGCATCGACGACGACGAATCGACGGAGAGGTAGTCGGCGACCCATGCCTGGTTCGGCCCGACGCTCTCCATCTCCGGAGTCGCGTCGCCTTCGAAACCGAAATAGCGGAAGTCCTCCGGCACCCAGACCGAGACCGCGTAATTGTAGACCAGCAGATCGACGCGCGGGAAATCGAGCGTTCCCTCCCCCCACAACCCTTCGATGCGCGGCACGTCCTGGTAGTAGATGACCTCGACCGAGATCGTCTCCGGCACGCCGTCGTCGCCGATCGTCGAGCGCGGGATCGGGATCATCACCCATTCGTTCTCGCCGCTGGGCTTGACCGGCAGGCCGCGGACGAACGTGGCCCAGAGCTGGGCCTGGCGCGGGAGCCAGACGCCGAGGAACTGGCGCTCGTTGTTCTGCACGCCGAGCACCAGGTCGCCGACGGCCTTGCCCTCGCGATTGACCACGAGGTCGAGCTGCGCCTGCTGGGCGGCGGAGGCGAGCACCGCACGCTCCTCGTGCCGCGTGACGGACAGCGGCACCGCGTACGGCAGGCCGCTCGTGCGATACGCGATCACCGCCTGGCCTTCCAGCTCCGTCGTCCCCGGCACCTCGCCCACGTCACACGGCTCGGCGCCCGACGGCGAGCCCTGGGGCGCGACCTCCATCCCCTCCGCCGCGTGCAGCACCAGGAACCCGGCCTGGCGGACGATCTCGCGATCCTCGCCGGCCTGGATCAGCTTGACGACCTTGACGTCGGGAGGCGACACCTGCCCGACGTTCTGCGTCAGCTCGTAGCGCACCACCAGCTCGGTGTCCTCGCGGCGCGCGTACCCCGCCCGCACCGTCGCGAGCTGCGACGCCGCGCCCTCGGGCGCCACGTCCACCGCGAAGTCCCCCGTGGCCCGGATCCCCTCCGCCTCCTTCGGGAACCGCAGCACCACCGCCTCGAACGACCCGCGCTCCACGTGCAGCGAGACCGTGACCTCGCCCGAGACCACGTGCCGCTGATAGGACACGCGATGGACGACGTCCGCCACCGCCCGCACCGGCTCCTCGAGCACGGGCGCCGCGCGGTCGGACCAGTGGATCGCCGCCTGCGTCGTCCGGGGGACCAACGCCGTGATCGTGGTCCCGGCGTCCGTCGAGACTCTCTCGAGCACCACGCCGCCGGGCTCGATCCGGACCTCCTGGTCGGTCCGCGGCAGGACGATCTCCAGGTGCGTGACGCCGGCTTCCACGAGCGGCAGCGCCAGGCCGTGGGGTCCGCCGTCGCGCTCGACGTTCACCCGGTACGTCATCGTCAGGCTCCTCGCCGTGGTCGTCCCGTAGTAGGCGTACCCCGCCTGCGCGATCAACCGGTGGAAGCCGTCCCGCTGCGTGAGGGTGGCCGAACGGCCGTCGACGGCGAACGCCTCGAGCGCCGCGGTGTCCGGGAGCAGCGGCACGTCGACCCAGCCCTCGCGCTGCAAGACCACCAGCTCGATCTGCGCCTCGACCTTCGCCTGCCGCTCCTCGGCGTCGATGGTCACGCGGTAGGTCGCGCCGCCGACGACGGTCGGCACCGGGGGAGGCGCCTCCTCCGGCTCCTGCAACACGCGCAGCCGATCCATCAGCTCGCGGAAGTCCGACCACGGCAGCCGGACCACGCCCGAGCTGGGCCCCGCGTACGCCGGCGCCGCCGGCTGCGCCGCCGCCGCCCCGGACCACGTCGCCACCCCCGCCCCAAGGACCACCATCGCGAAAATACGTGACGACCCGCACCGCTGCCCGGTTCCGGTAGCCGAACCGCGGGCTTCAGCCCGCGGCTGGCCCGGAGGACTCAGCCGCGCCCTGAAGGGCGCGGTTCGGTTCCGATCGGCTGGCGCATCATCGAAAGAACGTCCCATCGCGCACACCTCCGCGCCTCGAGCAAGAGAGCGACGCCGAGCCTACCAGAGTCCTTGGCAGTCCACCACGCAACCCCCCGGCGACTTGCCCTGTTCCCCTTCCTGACCTATGGGAGGCGTCGGAGGAGCGGGTGGATCGGAACGACCGGGACCTCGACGCGAAGAACGACGGCGACGCCGCGGACGGGGCGCGCCCAGGCCCCGGCGACGAGCGTCCCGGGGATCCTCGCCCGCCGGAGGACCGCGGGCCCGACGCGCCGGAGCCGGAGCGGGCGGACGAGCCGGAACGATCGGACGGCACCGAGGAGGATGCGGGCGACGCCGAGGGCGAGACGGAGGAGGACGGGGACGAGGACGAAGCGGCCGAGGATGCCGATCTTCCGCCGCCGCCGGACGACGGACCGCTGCGCGTCCTGCCGATCCGCCACCTGCCCCTGGCGGAAGACGGGACCGAGGGTGCCCGACGGGCGTCGGCCGAGCCCTACCGCGGCGCGGCGCACCCGGAGCCGCACGGGCGCGTCTGGCATTGGGTGCCGCTCGGCGCGCTGGTCGCCCTCCTGGCGACCTCGCTGCTCTCCGTCGCCGCCGGCTCGCTGGTGCCCGGCGCGCAGGAATCACTGAACCGGCTGGGCGAGTCGGTCGCGGGGATCGACGGCAACGCGGAGCGGATGGAGGTGGTCGAAGGCCTGTTGTCCGGTCCGCAGGGCGATGCGCTCCTGCAGGCGCTGCTCGCGATGGCGGCGGCGTTCGTCCTGGGCTTGTTCCTGACCGGAGCGGTGGTCTCGTACTACGGTCGCGCGGGGGCGCTGGAGGCCGGGCTGGCCGCGGCGACGTTCGTGCTGCTGTCCCTGCTCTTCCTGGGCGGGGGCCTGCCGATCATGGGCCTCCCGGGCGCCGCTCTCGCCTTCGGTTTCGGCTGGCTGGGCGGACGCCTGGGTGGATGGATGCGGCGGCGGCGCGACGCGAAGCGCAGGCCGATGGACCTACAATGACGAAATCGCGTCGCGCATCGCGGCGGCCTGGCGGGCCAGCTCGCGGAACGGCACGCGGACGGGGCACGCGGCCTCCATCCGTTCCAGCCGCTGGGCGTCTCCCGGCGCGCCGGCCGCGAGATCGCGGTCCGTCAGGTCGCGCAGTCCGGCCAGCACCCAGTCCGCCGGCGATGCCGTCCCCCCGGCCGCGCCGCTGACCTCGTCGCAACGCCCGCAGGCCAGGCACGCCGAGGAGCGGCGCACGGCAGCCGGCCCCGACGCCTCGAGCGACACGAGGCGCTCGGCGGCGCCGCGGCGCAGCACGCGCTCCAGCGCGTGCGGGGCCTTGAAGGGACGCTTGACCAGGGCCTTGAAGCCGGACCAGCCGAGGAGGAGGAGGGAAGTGGGGGTCATTCCGAGGGCGCGCGGTTCATCCCTTTCTCACAGCGGGTTGCCGTCGGGATCGAGACAGACCCACGCGCTGCCCACGAAGTGCCATCTGCACTCGCCGGGAACGCAGGTCCCGGGGCTCGCGCGCCCTGGGGCCGAGTTGCAGTGGGCGGGGTCGTCGATCCGGTCGTCGTTGAAGTCGACGTGGGCGCAGCAAGGGATGGTCGGGCTCTGACCCACGACATTCTCCGGGCCGCACTGCAGGTCCTCCGGGCACAGCTCGGAGAGGCAGCGCAGCTCGGCCGTCGAGCCGTCCTCGACGAACGAAAGGCTCCCGTCGCCGAAGTAGACCTGCGGACAGGGCGGATTGGGATCAAGCTCCGGCGTCGCCGGATCATCCGCGAGGATCGCCCCGGTTGGCAGGTAGTACCAACCCTGGACCAGGCTCGTGGCGGCGCCGCAGCCGGTCCCGCTGTTGGTGCGCGTCGCCTGCCGGACCAGGCACTGGCGATAGAACTGACCCTCGCTCCCCTCGACGAGGCCCAGGTCGCGCTTCAGCGGCTCGCACGTGGTCGAGTCGGAGGCGCTGACGGTGCACGGCGCCAGGTTGTGCACGTCATCGATGGTCGCCGGCGGGCAGTTGGTGCAACCGGAGTCGGCCTGGCACGGACGGTCGTTGTTGAGGGTCTCGACGACCTTGCAGTCGGCGGTGCAGGCGTTCTCGTCGAAGGTCAGGGCGCGCGGGAAACAGGTGGACGGGAGACGCTCGACCAGCTTGTCGGTGATGCCCCTGA
The DNA here is from genome assembly GCA_016218815.1 of Deltaproteobacteria bacterium. Taxonomy (GTDB): domain Bacteria; phylum Myxococcota_A; class Polyangia; order DRWM01; family JAAZOP01; genus JAAZOP01. Next base: position 66,870 of record JACRCX010000092.1, on the reverse strand, counting down.
TGGCACTGGTCCAATCGGTTTTGCAGATCGAGTCCACGATCGCGGACGAGCCGAACGCCTGCGCCATCGCGACGAAGCGGCGCGGCGGGAACGCCTGGCCCATCGAGGTGTTGCAGGAGGGGACGAGGCTCGTGGGGTCGGTCGGGTCGATCTGGGCCGTCATGGCGGGCACGCCGAGGCAGCCATCCAGGTCGTCGCCGTTGCCGATGCAGGCGGGCGCATCGGGCGGCACGCCGACGATCATCCCGAGGACGATCTTGTCCTGGTCCTCCATCGGCTTCAAGGCGCGGAACGCGGCGACGTAGTCCTCGACGGACTCGACGAACTCGGGGTGCACGAAGCAGCGGATGTTGAGGTGGCCGAGGTCGTCGCGGGTCGGGTCGAACATCTCGTTGTGGTCGGAACGGACCGAGCAGTCCTCCTCGTCCGTGACCCAGATGAGCGCGAGCAGCGCGTCGGGACGCAGGAAGCCCATGTTGCACAGGCCGGTGTCCGGGTCCGTCGTGACGGCGGCCCGCATCGCCTTGAACTGCTGCTCGAAGCCGCACCCCTGCGTGCCCAGCGTCGCGATGCACGCGAAGTCGTGCGCCATGTCGGGCGGGAGGTAGACGCCGGCGTTCGTGTCGTTGCGCGCGAGGTATGCGGGGTAGGTCGCCTCGCAGTCCAGGACCGCGGGGCTGGGCGTGTTGCGGAAGCAGCCGTTGTCGCCGACGTCGGAGATGCTGCACGTCGACACCCGGTGCCCGGCCGTGCCCATGTCCGACGAAACGACGCCGATGTTGAGGTCCTCGACCGGCGGGTGGGACGGGCGGCCCGTCTCGGGATCGGGCGGTGGGTCGAGCAGCTCCGTGATCAGTTCCGGGAACCGCTGGACGAGCGCGGCCTGCTCCTGGGACATCGAGCCCGAGTTGTCCACGAGGACGACGATGTCCACGCGGATGACTCCGACCTGTTCGACCTGGATCGTCACGCCCGTCGTCGTGACGGGACGAATGTCGGTCAGGTCGCGATCGAAGCAGCCGAGCGTCGCGATCAGGCCGGCGAACGCAAGGACAGACACCCATCGAGCAACTCTCATGGCCTCACCCTTTCCCAGCGGCCCGTCGACGCCCGCCTCTCGCGCCCGAGCCGCTCGTCTGCGACCGGGTGACTATACGCTGCGCGCCCGCGACGTTCAAGGGGTCGAACGCCGCCCGGGCCGGCGCCCCGCCGCGTCACCCGGGACGGCGGGGGCGAAGGGGGAGTTGCAAGGAGCGGGCCGGGGGAGGCGGGGGGCTGGTGGCTCGTGGCCGGTGGCTCGTGGCTGGCAGAAGAGGGGCAAGTTCGATGAAATGTCCGCTGGTTCGGGGGGCGATCGATCGGCTGTTCGCCGCCCCTGCGCGGCCGCGGGGGTGGCAACGAAGTTGCCGATTGACCGCCGAGTTGTCGACAGCGACTGCGTCACGTTCTCGCGAGCTGCCAGCAAACCCTGCGGATGCGGCGTTCCCGTCCGGACCAAGAACCGACAACCAGAAACCAAGAACTGCGACCGCCCCTACTTCTCCTCGAATTCGGCGTCGATGACGTCGCCCTTGTCGGACTTCTTGCCGCGGCCCTTGGCGCCGGCGCCGTTGCCGCCCTCTTCGGCGGGAGGAACGCCGTCGCCGCCCGTCGGGGGCGCCGCGCCGGCGACGTTCTTGTACATCGCCTCGGCCACCTTGTGCGTCGCCTTGGTCAGCTCGTCCATCGTCTGCTTGATCCCGTCGGCGTCGCCCTTCTCGACCGCCTTGCGGCAGGCGGCGATCGATTCGCGCACGGCGGAGACGTCGGCGGAGTCGAGCTTGTCGCGGTTGTCGTCGAGGATCTTCTCGGTCTGGTAGCAGAGGCTGTCCGCCTTGTTGCGCAGCTCGGCCTCCTCGCGCCGCTTCTTGTCCTCCGCCTCGTGCTCCTGGCCCTCATGGACCATCTTCTTGATGTCGTCGTCGTTCAGGCCGCTGGAGGCGGTGATGCGGATCTGCTGATCCTTGCCCGTGGCCATGTCCTTGGCGCCGACGTTGAGGATGCCGTTGGCATCGATGTCGAACGAGACCTCGACCTTGGGCACGCCGCGCGGCGCGGGCATGATGCCCTCCAGGTGGAAGCGTCCGAGGGTGCGGTTGTCGCGCGCCATGGGACGCTCGCCCTGCAGCACGTGGATCTCGACCGAGGTCTGGCTGTCGGAGGCGGTGGAGTAGATCTCGGTCTTGCGCGTGGGGATCGTGGTGTTGCGGGGAACCATGACGGTCATCACGCCGCCGAGGGTCTCGACGCCGAGGGACAGCGGGGTGACGTCGAGCAGCAGGAGGTCCTTGACCTCGCCGGAGAGCACGCCGGCCTGGACCGCGGCACCCAGCGCCACGACCTCGTCGGGGTTGACGCCCCGGTGCGGCTCCTTGCCGAAGTACTTCTTCACCCGCTCGACGACCTTGGGGATGCGGGTCGAGCCGCCGACCAGGACGACCTCGTTGATGTCCTGCGGCCGCTTGTTCGCGTCGGCCAGCGCCTTTTCCACGGGGCCGAAGCTGCGCTCGATCAGATCATCCATGAGCTGCTCGAGCTTGGCGCGCGTGAGGCGGATGTTCATGTGCCGTGGGCCGGAGGCGTCGGCCGTGAGGAACGGGAGGTTGATCGTCGTCTCGTGCAGCTCGGACAGCTCGATCTTCGCCTTCTCGGCCGCCTCCTTGAGGCGCTGCAGGACCATCTTGTCCTTGGTGACGTCGATGCCCTGGTCCTTCTTGAACTCGCCGGCGAGGTACTCGATGATCCGCTGGTCGATGTCGTCGCCGCCGAGGTGCGTGTCGCCGTTGGTCGAGATGACCTGCACGACGTTGTCGCCGACCTCGAGGATCGAGATGTCGAACGTGCCGCCGCCGTAGTCGTAGACCGCGATGATCTCGTCCTTCTTCTTGTCCAGCCCGTAGGCCAGGGCCGAGGCCGTCGGCTCGTTGACGATGCGCTTGACCTCGAGCCCGGCGATGCGGCCGGCATCCTTGGTCGCCTGCCGCTGGCTGTCGTTGAAGTAGGCCGGCACGGTGATGACCGCCTCGGTGACCTTCTCCCCGAGGTAGTTCTCGGCGGCGCGCTTGAGTTTCTGGAGGATCTTGGCGGAGATCTCCGGCGGAGAATGGCGCTTGCCGCGGATCTCCACGTAGACGTCGCCGTTGTCGGCCTTCAAGACCTTGTACGGCACCATCGAGATCTCCTGGCCGACCTCGCCGTACTTGCGCCCCATGAAGCGCTTGATCGAGTAGACCGTCGCCTCGGGATTCGTGATCGCCTGGCGTCGCGCGATCTGCCCGACGAGCACTTCGCCGCGGTCGTCCCAGGCGACGACCGACGGCGTGAGCCGTCCGCCCTCCTCGTTGGCGATCACCTTGGGCTCCTTGCCCTCCATGACGGCGACGACGCTGTTGGTGGTACCGAGGTCGATTCCGATGATCTTGCTCACGACAAACCTCCCGTAACGTTTCCCTTTCCCCGGGGGAGTCCTGCGACGGCGTGATAATAAGCATCGAATTCCGGGCGTCAATAGGGGGGCGAGCGCCCCTACTGTCCGGGGAGGATGCTGGTGCGGAGCTCGGGCGCGCCGAAGAACTCGCGCAGGCGGATGACGTCGTCGACCATGCCCAACACGACCAGGACGTTCCCGGCCTGGAGCACGAAGTCCGGCCCGGGGTTGTAGACGTAGTGGTCCTCGTCCCCCGGGATGTACGCGGCGATGACCAGAAGCTGAGTGATCTTGCGGATCGGCGTATCGCGCAACGCCATGCCGACGACCGGCGAGTCGGCCGGCACCGTCACCTGCTCGATGCGCAGGTTCTTCTCCCGGTCGCGTAGCATCTTGTCCAGGAACTCGACGACCTGGGGACGGATGAGCACCGAGACCATGCGCATGCCGCCGATGGCGTTGGGCGAGATGACGTCGCTAGCACCGGCGCGACGAAGCTTGGACTCGGTCCCCGCCTCGATGCACCGCGAGACGATCCGCAGCTTCGGGTTGAGCTGCCGCGCGGAAACCGTCACGAACAGGTTGTCCTTGTCGGTGGGCAGCGCGGCCACCAGCCCCAGCGCGTCATGAACCCCCGCGGCCACCAGGATCTCGTCATCCGTCGCGTCGCCCAGGATGTGCGGGAACCGGCCCTTGCCCGCCTCCGCCTCGAGCTTCTGCATCCGCTCGATGTCCCGATCCACCGCCACGAACGCGTGCCGCGTCGCCAACAGCTCGCGGATCACCGTCGCGCCCGTGGCCCCCGACCCGCACACGATGATGTGGTTCTTCATCCGGGCGATCACCTTTCGCATCTTGCGCCGGCGCAAGACCTGCCGCAGGTCCTCCTCCACGAACAGCGCGACCGTCGTCGAGCCGAAGTACAGGATTGCGGCGCCCCCGAAGAGGATGATGAACATCGTGAACGACTCGCCCCAGGGGACCTCCCGCACCGGGATGATCTCCCCGTAGCCGACCGTCGCCACGCTGATCACCGTCATGTAGAGGCAATCGAGGTACGGCCATTCCTGCCCGGCGTTGTACCCGATCCAGCGGTAGCCGAAGGTGCCGAGAGCCAGGATGAAGAACAGCAGCGCGAACGCCTTGTACAGCCGACGGTACAACTCCAGGATCAGCACGAGCGCGGATCGTAGAAGCGCCCGAGGAGGGATGTCAACGAGAGGGACAGTCGTTGGTTCTTGGTAATTGGTTGTTGGTCCGGAACCAACAACCAACAACCGACAACTTCCTCCGATCGCCCCCCTTGACATTTTACCAAACAAGCGTTTGATTGGCGGCTCCGAACCGGGGGCGGGAGGGACGGACGGAGCGCTCGATGGCACATCAGCGAACTCGGACGATGCACACTCCCCGGCTCGCCGCCCTGCTCGCGGCCCTCGCCACCCTGGGCGCCGGCGCGTGCGCCAAGAAGAACGGCGAGGACGGCGAGGACGCGGCGCGCGCGGTGCCGGTGCAGGTCGAGCGCGTCGCGCGGGGGGTGGTGAGCGACGTGGCGCGCTACGTGGGGGAGGTGCGCCCGTCGGCATCCGTCAACGTCCTGCCGCGCATGGCGGAGAAGATCCTGAAGCTCGGCTTCGACGAGGGCGACTTCGTGACGCAGGACGAGACGGTGATGGCCGAGCTGGCGACCGCCCTGGTCGACACGGGCGTCCGCCAGGCCGAGTCGGGTGCCGACGCCATCACGGCGCAAATCAACGGCCTCAAGACGCAGCAGGAGCGCCTGCGCCGGCTGATCGCGGACGGCGTCGTGCCGGCCTCGCAGCTCGACCCGATCGACGCCCAGATCCGCGCGCTGCAGGCGCAGCGCCGCCAGGTCCTGGCGGGCGTCGACCAGGCGAACCTCCGGGTGGAGGACACGGTCGTCAAGGCGCCGATGACCGGCTGGGTCTCCCAGCGCTTCGTCGACGTCGGCGACATGGCCTCGCCCGTCACGCCGCTGGCGACCATCGTGCGGCTGGACCCGGTCTACGTGTGGGTCGACGTGCCGGAGCACGAGGTCGAGCAGGTGCGACGGCAGCCGACGGCGCAGGTCTACGTCGAGGTGGCGCCGGACCGGGCGTTCACCGGGACGGTCGACCTGGTCAGCCCGACCGTCGACCGCGAGTCGCGCAGCGTGCGTTTCCGGTACCGCGTCGACAACCCGGGAACGATCCTGCGCGACGGCATGCTGGCCACGGTGGACGTCGAGCTGCAGCGGCGCGAGGACGTGCTCCTGGCCTCGACCTCGGCGCTGATCCTGGACCCGACCCAGCGCGGCAGCACGACCGCGTACGCGGCCTTCGTCGTTCGCGACGGGAAGGCGCACCGGGTGGCGATCGAGCGCGGGTTGCTCCAGGACAGCCACGCCGAGGTGCGCGGCGGCCTGGCCGAGGGCGACCTGCTGGTCGTGCAGGGATTCAACCTGCTCGAGGAAGGGACGGCGGTCGAGGTCATCACGAACGGCGCCGCGCCGGGCGAGGGCGAGCGGTCGAGCGGTCGAGGGGAAGCGAGCGGTCGGGGCGGGGGCGAGCGGTCGGGCGGCCGTGACGGAGGCGAGCGGTCGGGCGGTCGAGGGGAAGCGAGCGGTCGGGGCGAGGGCGGAGCGGGCGAATGAGCTCGGTACCTCCGCAGGAACCGGGCGCGCCGGCCCCGAGCAGCCCGAGCGTACCGCCGGCGCACGGCCAGAGCACGCTGCCGCCGCTGCAGGTGGAGCTGCGCAAGGGCTCGCTGGCGGGCGCCTCGGTCCGCCACGGCATCACGACGCTGATGCTGTACGTCGTGGCGGTCGGCTTCGGCCTCTTTTCGCTCTCCCGCCTCGGCCTGGACATGTACCCGGACGTCTCGCTGCCGCTGGCCGGGATTGTGACGACCTACGAGGGCACCAGTCCGGAGGACATGGAGGAGCTGGTCTCGCGGCGGATCGAGGAGGCGGCCGCGTCGGTCAAGGGCGTGTCGGACATCACCTCCACCTCGAAGCAGGGCGCGTCGGTGGTGCTGGTCGAGTTCGAGTGGGGGTACGACATCAACCAGGGCGAGCTGGACCTGCGCAAGGCGCTGGACTTCATCCGCGACTTCCTGCCGCCCGACGCCTCGAGCCCGCTGACCTTCGCCTTCAACCCTTCGATGCAGCCGGTGATGTTCCTCTACCTTTCGGGGAACTACGACCAGTCGCAGCTCCGCCGGATGGCGACGCGGGACATCGAGCCGCAGCTCGAGCGCCTGCCGGGCGTGGCGGCGGTGGACACCTACGGTGGGCTGGAGCGCGAGATCCAGGTGCGGGTGCTGCCCGAGCGGCTGCGCTCGTACCGCATCACGGTGCAGCAGATCGTGAACACGCTGCGCGCGGAGAACGTGCAGATCCCGTCGGGGTCGCTGGAGCAGGGCGGGCAGGAGTTCGCGATCCAGAGCGAGGGGCGGTTCACGTCGGTCGCGCAGGTGGGGGACATCGTGGTCGGCTACAAGCAGGCCGGGCTGGCCGACGGTCCGCTGGGGCAGCGGGTGCCGACGGCCACGGCCCGGATGGTGCCGGTGCACCTGCGCGACGTGGCCGACGTGGTCGACGGGTACCACGAGGCGACGCGCATCGTGCGCACCAACGGCGAGTCGGCGGTGTTCCTGGCGGTGCGCAAGCAGTCCGGCGCCAACACGGTCCAGGCGGCCGACGCCGTGCGCAAGGCGCTGCCGGAGATCGCGAAGCGCTTCCCATCGACGAAGCTCGACGTCTTTTTCGACCAGTCCGACTTCATCAAGCTCTCCCTGGGGAACCTGGTCAGCACCGGCTACGAGGCGCTGCTCTTCACGTTCCTGGTGATCTTCATCTTCCTGGTTTCGATCCGCGGCTCGCTGGTCGTGACGTTGTCGATCCCGATCTCGATCATCGTCACGCTCGCCGTCATGGACCAGCTCGGCCTGACCCTGAATATCCTGTCGATGGCCGGCATGGCCCTGGCCATCGGGATGCTCGTGGACAACTCGATCGTCGTCCTGGAGAACATCCAGCGGCTGGTCGAGCGGGGGATGGAGCCGAAAGCGGCGGCGATCCGGGGCGCGGCCGAGGTGACCATGGCGGTCACGGCCTCGACGCTGACGACGATCGCGGTCTTCGCGCCGATCCCCTTCGTCCCCGGCATCGCGGGCCTGCTGTTCCGCGACATGGCGTGGACGATCGTCGTCTCCCTCACCGCGTCGCTCGTCGTGTCGATCACGCTCACGCCGCTGTTGGCCTCCTGGTTCCTGGCGCGCGACACGGAGCTGGACCGGAAGCGTTTCTACCGCCGCTGGATCCACGGGGGGATCGACAAGGTGCGCGACGCGTACGGCTGGGCGCTGCGCGGCGTCGTCCGCTTCCGCAAGACCACCATCCTGGTCTGCATCCTGGCCCTCGTCGGCTCGCTCATGGCCGCCGGCAGGGGCCTCGGCTTCGATTTCTTCCCCAAGACCGACCAGGGGTTCTCGATCTTCCAGATCGAGGCGCCGGTGGGGACGTCGCTGGATGAGACCGAGAAGCGCTTCCGGGACATCGAGCGCATCGCGCAGACGGAGGTGCCGGAGGTCGAGCTCGTCGCGAGCGACATCGGCACGGGCGAGAGCTTCACGGCGATCTTCTCCAAGGGCCCGCACTCGGGCATCCTGCGCATCAAGTACAAGCCGCTGCGCGAGCGCTCGCGCTACCAGAAGGACCTGGAGAAGGACCTGACCGAGCGGTTCCGCCGGGTGCCGGGGCTCGAGTCGACCGTCTTCCAGCCGATGTTCCTCGGCTCGGCGGGCGACATCGAGATCCAGGTCTACGCCGACGACCTCGAGCTGGCCCGCACGGTCGGCATGGATCTGAAGAAGATCCTCCAGGGGATCCCGGGGACCGCGGACGTCACGTTCAGCATGGAGGAGGGGAAGCCGGAATACCGTGTGCGGCTGGATCGCGAGCGGATGGCGGCGCTGGGCGTGCCGGCGCTGGGCGTGACGAACACGATCCAGACCTTCTTCCAGGGTGTGATCGCCTCGCGCTACCGCGAGGGCGCGTACGACTACAACATCCTGGTGCGCGCCCCGCGCGACCGGCGGCTGGACGTGCGCGAGCTGGAGCAGACGCCGGTTTCGACGTTGACGGGCAAGCAGATCCCGCTGTCGTCCGTGGCGTCGGTCGAGCCGGCGATCGGGCCGAGCGAGATCACGCGCAAGAACCAGCAGCGCTACGTGACGCTGGTCGCCTCGGTCCCCGGCTCGGACCTTGGCGGCGTGGTGGCGAAGGTCGACGAGGCGTTGGCGAAGTACAAGTTCCCGCCGGACTTCAGCTTCAAGATCGGCGGCACGGCGGAGGATCTGAAGGACACGCAGCGTTACATGTCGATCGCGCTGCTGGTCGCGATCCTGCTGGTGTACATGGTGATGGCGTCGCAGTTCGAGTCGCTGCTGGAGCCGTTCATCATCTTCTTCACCATGCCGATGGGGGCGATCGGGGTGGCGCTCACGTTCGTGATCACGGGGATGACGGTCTCGGTGCCGGCGATCATCGGCATCGTCATCCTGGTCGGGATCGTGGTGAACAACGGCATCGTGCTCGTGGACCGGGCGAACCAGTCGCACCGCGAGGAAGGGAAGCCGCTGCTCGCCTCGGCGGTCGAGGCGGGGACGCTGCGTTTCCGGCCGGTGCTCATGACCGCGCTCACGACGATCCTCGGCATGGTGCCCTTGGCGGCGGAGTTCGGCGAGGGCGCGGAGACGTGGGCGCCGATGGCCAAGACGATCATCGGCGGCCTGACGGCGGCGACGTTCCTGACGCTGTTCCTGGTGCCCGCGCTGTGGGTGATGTTCGTGGGCTTCTCCGAGCGTTGGGCGGCGCACGGGATGGTGCGGTTGATCCCGGCGTACAACGGGTTCTTCGCCTTCGCGGTCCTGGCGGGCGGGACGGCGGCCATCGTCTTCTCCGGGAGGCCGGAGGCGCCGCCGCAGCTCGCGGCGAACCTGCCCGCGATCGTGGTCGCGGCGATCGCCTTCGCCGGCGCGCTGGTCGCGGGCGCGATCGGGGTCTACAGGCGCCGGCTCTGGGGGTGGGCGACGGCGATGGGGACCTGGGCGCAGATCCTGCTGGCCGGGATCGGGCTGGCGGTGGGCGGCCTGCTCAAGGCGCGGCCGGAGGGGCTGCTCGGCATGTTCCTGGGCGCACTGCCCGGGGCAGTTGTCGCGGTGCTGGGGCTCGCGGTGGTGCTGCCCTTGTGGCGCCGGCGCAAGGAGTTCGGGCGACGAGTCGCCAAGTCACCGCCGCCGGCCGAGCCGCCGGCGACGCCCGCGGAATCCAACAGCTAATACCGGACATCCCCTCCCGGAGGTAGTATGCTCTAAATCGTCCGCGCGCTCGGCACGTCTGAGTGGGCGTGAAGCCGGACGCGGTCCGGTGGTGAGGTGAGAGATGAAAAAGACGCTGCTCGTCCTCGCACTCGCAACGATCGCCGCCTTGCTGCTGGCGGCCGGGGGCTGCACGATCTACGAGACGGGGGTCGTCTATGCGCACCCCGAGCCGCTCTACGTGGCGACGGCGCCGCCGCCGGCGCGCGTCGAGGTCCAGGGCATCGCCCCGGCGCCCGAGTACATCTGGATCGAGGGCTCGTGGAGCTGGCGCAGCGACACCTGGATCTGGGTCGACGGCCGCTGGGTCCCGCCGCGTCCCGGCTACGGCTGGGTGGCGCCGCGGGTCGAGCGCTACGGCACGGGGTACCGCTACAATCCGGGCTACTGGCGGCCGGAGTCCCCGACGCCGCCTCCGCCGCGGGTCGTTCCGGCGACGCCGGCAGTGTCGAACACGCCTCCCCCACCGGTCATCGTGGGCAGCTCGTACCCGGGGCCGGGGCCGGTCCGGCCGGTAACCCCGGTCGCTCCGCCGCCGACGGTCGTCGTGACCGGGCCCGGCACGATCGAGGGACCGGTCGTCGTCACTCCGGTGGCGCCGACGACCTACCCGACGACGCCCGGCAACACGCCGACGGTCGTCCATCCGGGAACCGTCACCCCGGTCGCGCCCGTCGCGCCGACCTACTACCCGACCGTACCGGGCGCCACGCCGACGGTCGTCAACCCGGGAACCGTCACCCCGGTCGCGCCCGTCGCGCCGACCTACTACCCGACGACGCCCGGCAGCACGCCCACCGTCGTCACTCCCGGGACCGTCACGCCGGTGGCGCCCGTCGCGCCGACCCACTACCCGACGACCCCCGGCAGCACGCCGACGGTGGTCGTGACTCCCGGGACCGTCACGCCGGTGGCGCCCGTCGCGCCGACGTACTACCCGACCACGCCGGGCACCACGTACCCGTCCACCCCGGTCGTGACCCCTCGTCCGACCGCTCCCGTGACGCCGGTCACAAGGCCGACCACGACGACGGTCGTCGCTCCCGCGACTCCGGTCTACACGCCTCCGACGACGAGCCCGGGAACGCCGACGACGCCGGTCATCACTCCCCCGGCACCGACCTGGACGCCGGCGACGAGCCCCGGGCCGTACATTGATGCCCCGCCCGGCGGTGGCATGCCGGTCTCGCCCGTCGCCGTCCCGCGTCCGTAGGGGCCCCCAAGTTTCTGGACTGCACACCGAAACGCGCCGGTTCGTGACGACGCGTCGGCCTTTTCCGAACCGGACAAGGAGAGGTGGGGAGGTCGGCTGGAGAGGTGGCGAGGTGCGGTGGTGTAGATGCCGTGGCGCGGCGACCCTTCGACGGCGCGCAGGGCCTTCGGGTCGCCGCGCCACGGGCATCCGCACCCGGACCCTCTCCCTCTCCCCAGCCGGCCTCGCCACCTCCCCCATGCCGGATCCGCAAGCAAGGTACAGCCCGCGCACACCCGTGCTACGCAGACTCGTTGGTCTGGGCGCGGCCTCGCCTAGTAGTCGAAGCCGAGCGAGACGCCGAAGTTCTGCTGGCCGTCGGTGAAGGCGCCCTGCAGGATGGCGACGAAGTGCTCCCAGAGGAACCGGACGCCGATGAACCCGCGATGCCGGTCGATGTACTCGCGGCTGAACTCCAGGTAGTGCAGGCCGGGGGGGCCGTTCACGCCGCCGATGCAGTCGGTCTGGTAGTCCGCCGCCGTCGCATCACACTCCAGCCTGGGAGTGTTGAAGCCGGTCCCGTTGGGGTCGTCCGGGAGCCCGTTGAGCACGAGCGCGGTATCGGCGATGGTCTGGACGAACTGGTACCCGGCGTAGGGGGTGATGGTCATGGCGCCGGAGACGGCGAAGGGGTGGGAGAGCGAGACGTCGATGCTCCACACGGTCATGTCCATCTCGTCGTCGCCCATCAGGCGGTTGACCGCGCCGCGGACGGCGATGTCCGGGAAGTAGGCTTTCCAGCCGGTGCGGTAGCCTTCGAGCAGGGCCCAGCGGACGTCGGCGCCGAGCAGCACGTCCTCGGTGGCGGCGACGTAGGAGACGCTGGTCCCCAGCTCGAACGAGAAGGGCAGGCCCTTGCGCGCGTGGATCGACCAGGCCGTGAGGGCGCCGTCGGGGTTGCCGTCCTCCACGGCGCGTTCCCAGACGCCGTTGTCCTTGTTGATCAAGGTGATCGAGCCTTCGAGACCGAGGTAGAAGCCGGCATAGCCGAGGGTCTCGGCGGGGGCGAGGAGCACCGGCGCGATGGCGAGTCCGAACTCGCGGGACAGCTCCCGGAAGGCGGCCTGATCGGCACATGCGACGTTGTCGGGCGGGATCGGGTCGCCGGTGTCGGGATCAACCCGGATGCCACGCAGCGCCAGGTCGCAGTCCTGGTTGTCCCGGTACAGTCGAGACAAGGTCAGATCCATCGGGTTCGCCTGGGCGGATCCGGCGAGCGCGAGAGCGCCCAGGAGAACCGCAAGGAACGAACGCTTGCGCATCGGACCACCCTCCATCCGGGGGCCTTCTCAGGCCTCGGGCACGGTAGCAACCCGGGGGAGGAGGTGTCAAGGCGTCAGGGTTCTTGGTTATTGGTTATTGGCTATTGGTCCGGGCCGGGGGGAATTTTCGCGCAGAGACGCAGAGACGCAGAGGGGGGGGCGAAACGGCGGCGGGTGTGGAGGCGTTGCACGGGTCGCCCTGCCCCGCTAGACTGCCGCCGCGACCTACGCACCAGGCGGCACGCGCGTGCGGCGCCCGGCGCGAGCGGGAAAGGGGAGTCGTCATGAAGCGTCTGCTCGGCTGGGGGAGCATCGCGGCTCTCGTCGTGAGCGTCCGGGCCGCACCCGCGGCGGCCGTGATCAACCTGTCGTCGGAAGGCGGGTTCCTCTTCGACATCCAGGACACGGTCGACGGGAGCCTCTCCAACGGCAGCATCGACGCCTACGACGGCTGCTACATCCTGCGCATCGGCGGCGCGCCGTACAGCGCCGGCTCGATCCCGGGCACGGTCTCGACCGACGGCCGCCATGTGACGATGGCGACCTCGCTCATGGGCAGCAACCTTCGCGTCACGCGCCACGCCTACGTGCCCGCCACGGGCGGGGACTACTGCCGCTACTTCGACACGATCGAGAACAGCGGCACCACCAGCCAGACCGTGGCCGTCGAGTACTTCTGCGATCTGGGCTCGGACGGCAGCGAGAGCGTCTACGGCACGTCCTCGGGCGACATGCTGATCGGTGCCGACGACTACTGGTTCGGCACGGACGACACCGAGGGCTCGGGCGATCCGACGCTCGGGCACGCGTACTTCGGCGACGGCGCCGCGGTGGCGCCGACCGCACAGCGGCTCACCTCGGGCCAGACGACCGTCGACTTCAGCGTGACCATCGCGGCCGGGGAAACCGTCGGCTTCATCCTCTTCGGCTGGCAGGGCAACTCCCGCGCGGGCGTGCGGACCCAGATGGAGACCGTGGTGGGCGACGTCGGGGCCGCGACGGCGGACATGGACGGGGAAGACCTCGCGCTCGTCGTCAACTGGGGCGCCTCGGTGACGGTCCCCGAAGGGGGCGAAGTCGAGCTGGTCTCGGAGTTCCCCGACGATGGCGGCGGGGCGTACACGGTCACCTGGGATCTGGACGCCGACGGCGAAACCGACGACGGGACGGGCGCGACCGTCACCTTCTCCGCCGCCGACCTCGACGGCCCGACGACGGTGGACGTGAGCATGCGGGGGACCCGCGGCACCGAGACGTTGACGCGGCGCCTGCGCGTCGCCGTGCTCAACGTGGCCCCGGAGCTCACCTCCGAGCCGCCGGCGGAGACCACGGTGCTGCGCAACTTCGAGTGGACCCACACGGTGACGGCGGCGGACGCCGCGCCGGCCGACGTGCTCTCCTTCAGCCTTCCCGCGGCGCCCGCGGAGATGACCGTCGGGGAGAGCGACGGCGTCATCCGCTGGACGCCGCCGGACACCGACGACGTGCTGGGGGACCATGCGATCACGGTCCGCGTCACGGACGACGACGGCGACTACGGCGAGCAGACCTTCACCCTGACGGTCGTGCCCAACGCGCCGCCGAGCGCCCCGACCATCGTCTCGCCGGACCGCATCAACAGCTTCGACCCGCGGCCCACGCTGGTGGTGGGGAACGCGACCGATCCCGACGGCGACCCATTGACCTACTTCTTCGAGTTCGACGCGGACGGGACGTTCGCCGGCTCCGAGGTGATGACGTCGGGGCCGGTCGAGGAAGGCGCGGGGGGGCAGACCTCGTGGCAGGTGCCGTCCGCGCTGACGCCGCACCGCTACTACTGGCGCGTCTGGGTGAACGACGGGATCGTCGACAGCCGGCGGGCGAGCACGTGGTTCGAGCTGCGCGCGGGAGGGAGCGACGGCGGGACCGATTCGGGCGACGCCGGCGTCGACGCCTCGGACGACGCCGGCACGGACGGGGACGGCGGCGGCGGCGGCTGTACCTGCGGGGCGGAAGCCCAGGGCACGGGCGCGTCGATCGCCGCGGCGCTGTCCTTCCTCGGGGTCCTGGCCCTGAAACCGCGCCGCCGCGGGAAGGGCCGGCAGGGCGAAGAGCGGGAAGAGCGGGAAGGGCGGGACGGACAAGGAGCACGGAGATGAGGAACGGTGCGGGATTCGGGACGACGCTGGCCCTCGCGCTGCTCGGCTGCGGTCCGGGCGGGGTGGAGCACGAGATCGAGGAGCGGCCGCTGGACCAGGCGGTGGCGCTGGACACGATCGTGCAGGCGCTGGCCGCCAAGAGCGTGCAGACCGCGACGTTCGTGACGGTGCTGCTGCCGGATCAGACGGAGTGGACCGTCGACGTGGTGGGCACGAACCTGCCGGTCGCGGTCGAGTTCCTCACGGCGCAGGATCGCGAGCGGATCGGCGACCGGGTGCCGATCCAGGCGTCGCCGGACGACATGCCGCGGGTGGTGATGGTCCAGCGCAAGGACACCCAGGAGAGCCTGATGCTCCGGGTCTTCACCGACCAGCACTTCCGGTTCCAGCCCAACCCGCCGTCGGACATGCCCGAGGCGCCGTACACGATCCGCGAGGTGGAGGCGCGGCTCCGGCGCGACGTCGCCGACTTCATCGCCTGGTACCGCGCCAACAACGCGCCGCCGGCGCCGTAGGAGGTCCCCGTGAGCCCCGAGGACGCAACGGCCGCGCCGACCGGCGACGCGGCCCCGGAGACGCCCGCGCCGCTGCTCGTCGCCGACGTGGGCAACACCAACATCTGCCTGGGCCTGTTCGTCGGCCCGACGCTGCGTCACGACTGGCGCCTGCGGACGATCGCGGACGCCACGGCGGACGAGCTGGCGGTCTCGCTGCGCGCACTGCTCGCGGCGGAGGGCCTGGCGTTCGCCGACCTCCAGGGCCTGGCGGTCGCGTCCGTCGTCCCGGCGCTGACCGTGACGTTCGAGCGCCTGGCGGGCCGGGTCCTGGGCCGCCCGCCCCTCTGCGTCGGTCCCGGGATCCGGACGGGCATCGCGATCCGCCTGGACGATCCGCGCGAGGTCGGGGCCGACCGCATCGTCAACGCGGTGGCGGCGCACGAGCGGGTCCAGGGGGGCTGCATCGTCGTCGATCTGGGCACCGCGGCCACCTTCGACTGCATCGCCCCCGACGGCGCGTACCTGGGCGGCGCCATCGCCCCCGGCCTGGACACCGCCGCCAACGCGCTCTTCACCCGCGCCGCGAAGCTGTTCCGCGTCGAGATCCGCAAGCCGAAGAACGCGGTGGGGAAGAACACGGTCCATTCGCTGCAGTCCGGCATCTACTTCGGCTACGTCGGGCTCGTCGACGGCCTGGTCGGGCGCCTCCGGGCGGAGCTGGGGTTCCCGGTCCGCGTCCTGGCCACCGGCGGACTGGCGGGACTCATCGCCGAGGGCTCGGCGACGATCGACGAGGTCGACGAGCACCTGACGTTGACGGGGCTGCGCCTCCTGTGGGAGAGGAACCGGTGAGCGGTGGGCGGCGCAACCGGCAGAGGAGAGGTGGGGAGGTCGGCTGGAGAGGTGGGGAGGGGGACGTGGGCGAGTTGACGGGGGGTGGGATCGGGCCTATCGGTGTCGGGGGTCGGGAGGCGCCGATGAAGCTCACGATCGTACCGCAGAAGGCAGCCGCTCCCTTCGTCCTGCTTTTGATCGTCTCGGCCGGACCGGGGCCGGCCGCGGCGCAAGTGGCGGCGGCGGAGGCGACGGACGCGACCGGGGAGCAGCCGGTGGCGGCGGCTCCGCCCATCGACCTGGAGCGCGTCCTGGAGGCGGTGGTCGAGTACGATACGCCGTGGGCCTCGGGTTACGGCCTGCTCGTCCGCGACGACCGCACGGTCGTGTTCCCCGAGCCGGGGGCGGATGCGGGCCGGACGATCACCGTGCACCCGGTGGGGCACCCGGAGTCGGAGAGCGACGCGTCGGAGGTCCGGCGCTCGGTGGTCTGGGACGTCGACTACGGGTTCTTCGTCCTGACGCTCGAGCGCCCGCTCGCCGGCAGACCGCTCGCGCTCGCGCCGGGGCTCCCGGCGCTGGGCGACCGGGTGTACACGCTGGACGAGACGACGGGCGACGACGGGGAGACGAAGTTCGAGCTGGTCGAGACCCGGGTGACGTCGGTTTCGGCGTCGCGCTTCACGTTGGGGATGACGGGGGAGCAGACGTTCGGCGGTGCCCCGGTGCTGGATGCCCAGGGGCGGATCGTCGGACTGGTCGATTGGGGGACGGGCGTGGTGGGGGTGTCCCGACTGCTCGAGCCGGAGAGCCTGCAGCCGCGGCCGATGGCCCTGCTGCCGGTGCTGGGACTGCGCGGCTACTACCAATGGGGCGGGATCCCCGACGGCACGGGCGGGGCGGTGTTCGAGCTGGGGATCTCGTTGTGGGATCAACTCGGGGTGGTCCTGGACTTCGGCGTCAACGGGGGTTCGGGGGTGCACGAGCTGCGGCTGGACGCGCCGAGCGCGACGGTGGGCCCGGGCCGGCTGACCGTGGAGGACCTCGGGATCGACCTGGGTCTGGAGCTGCAATACCGGCTGCTGCTCGCGCGGTGGTCGATGCCGCTGCACCTGCGCTTCGCGGCGGGGGTGCGCTACGAGTACCTGGCGCGGGATCCGAGCGGCCCGGCCTTCTACTCGGGAGACCCGGCGTGCGATCCGTCGGTGCCGGGGGCGGTGTGCCGGCTGGTGTCGGGACCGACTCCGGACGACCTGGGGCTGCACGGGGTGGGGCTGATCGTCGGCGCGGACGTGACGCTCGGCGGTTTCAGCGTCGGCTACCGGTTCATCCCCGCCGACGTCGCGTACCACCTCGCCGACACGCACCTGGTCCTGGTGGGCTTCTCGATGTTCTGAACCACGAATCCCGCGGTACATGACGACGCGTCAGGCTTGTCCGGACCGGGCGAGGAGAGGTGGAGAGGTCGGCTGGAGAGGTGGGGAGGAGCCGGGCGCGGCTGTCGCGCCTGGCCGTGGCCCTCGCCCGATTCCTTGCTTTCGGGGCCGCCGGCACGGGATGATGGCACGCGAGCGCGCCGGGCGGGGCCGCGAGGAACCCGGCCCAACCATCCACCCGGCGCTCGCGCTCTGCGGCCGCGGGGCCGCGACGGGAGGAGAGCGATGGCGTCAGGGAACAAGTGCACGAAGTGCGGAGCGGAGAACGCGGCGGGAGCGGCGCGTTGCGCCGGGTGCGGAGCGGAGCTGGCGGCCGCGGCCGCGCCGGCGCCGTCGCAGGAGTCGATGTACGGCTTCGACGCGCTGAACAAGCCATCCATCTCCTGGGCCGCCGCCGGTCTGGGCGCGGCAATCATCATCGGCCTGCAGGTCGTGGTCGGCCTGGCGCTGGTGCCGCTCTTGTCGACATCGATGCTGGGCGGCCGGTCGCCGAATCTGGTGGGCTTCTGGTCGGCGATGATCCTGATCGTGGTCGCGGTGTATTTCGCGGCCGGCTTCGTCCTGGGGCGGTACTCCAAGGGGTACCTGGTGCGCGAGCCGGTCCTGGCCGCGCTGGTCGCGGCGCCGGCCAACTGGCTGCTCGAGCATTTCGTCTACCGGAACCGCGGCGTCTCGACCGCGATGCTGGTCGCGTCCGCCGTGCTGTGTCTCGGCATCGCCTACCTGGGCGGGATGGCCGGAGAGCAGGTGCAGCAGAAGGAGCGCGAGCGCAAGCGCGCGGCGGCCGCCGCGCGGAAGTAGGGACCCGCTCGAGAAGCTCTCTGCGCTGCCGGTGGCCCAGGTCGCTTATCCGATGATCTCGCTGATCTCGGGGGGCACGAGGAAGAACACCTCGCGTTCGTCGAGGATGGTGATGCCGTCGCCCATGACCTGGATGGTGGCGCGGAACATCTGCGGTTCGCGGGTCGCGGGGACGGTCCAGTTCTGCTTGGCGTGGATGTCGAAGCAGACGGAGGTACCGGGCAGGACGCGCGGGAAGTAGTCCGGGTGCGTGTCGCCGGTCTCGTCGATGGGCAGCGGGTCGGTGACGGTGCAGATGCGGACCTCGCCGGAGACCGGGTCGGTGATCGATTCGCCGGATGCGTTGGCCTCGATGTAGTCGATGAACTCCGCCGGCGCGTTGACCGGCGTCGGACCGGCCGGCTCGTCGATGCCGTCGACCGGGACGGCATCGATGCGCAGGGGGACCGACGTGGCGAGGGTCTGGACGGCGGTGACGACCTGGGAACCGAGCCCCGAGCCGTCGCTGGGGATGTCATAGACCAGCGGCGTGCCTCCGAGATCGACGGCCCCGGTGGCGACGGCGACCGCCTCGAGATCGGCGCGGGCGCCGACCCCGTAGTCGTCGGAGCTGACGCCGATGACGCGGACCGAGCGGGCGTTGAGGGCGGCGATGGTCTCGACGTAGGACGGAGCGAAGGCCGCGTCGCTGCCGTAGTTGTTGCCGGACGGCCCGTTGTGCATCGGCCAGTCGGTGATGACGATGACGATCGGCACGGCGCCGTCGCGGAAGCAGGGGTAGCCCCACGTCCCGGCAGCGCAGGAGGGCGCCGGAATCGCCGGCATCGTACGCGTGTAGTCGCCACTGGCGACCGCGTACAGCCCGACGATGTCGCTCTCCGGCCCGTCGGCGCCGTAATGGCCCGGCAGGTTATTGGCGGCGGTCTGCGCCGCGGCGCGGTCGGCGGTCAGGTTCTGCAGGTTCTCGTAGCCCCAGTCGCCGGAGCCGCCGTAGCCCCCGATCGGCAGGTCGTCGATGTGGCCGACGCCGATCCAGACGTCGGGGATCGCGGCGACGAGGCCGGGGATGACGGTGCCGGAGATGGAGCTGCGCAGGTTGGTGATCTCGCCGCCCATCGAGCCGGTGCAGTCGACGAGGAAGTAGACGTCGGCGAACTGGATGTTGGTGGAGAAGACCAGCGTGTCCTCCAGGGGGTCGGGGTCGTACGGCGGCACCGGCGGCTCCGCCGGGTTGTTGTAGCGTTCGACGAAGACGAAATCGCCGCGCGCGTGCGGGTTGTCGGTCGGGAGCAGCGGATCCGTCCCCGCCGCGTACTCGACCATGTCGTCCGCCCCGTCGTCGTCCGAGTCGGTGTCGGTGCGGCTGGTGCCGGCCTCGCGCTCGAGGCTGTCGAGCAACCCGTCGGCGTCGCTGTCGTGGTCGCGGAAGTCGGGGATCCCGTCCAGGTCGGTGTCGATCGCGACGGTGGCGACATCGGCATCGCCGGCCTCCTCGGCGTCGGTCCAGCCGTCGGCGTCGGTATCGGAGTCGAAGCGATCGGGGATCAGGTCGCCGTCGACGTCCGAGGTCGCTTCCTCGCGGTCGGAGATGGTGTCGTTGTCCGAGTCGGCGTCACGGTAGTCGGCGATGCCGTCGCCGTCGAAATCGGGTGGCAGGGCCGGATTGCCGTTGATCTCGTCGATGTCCCCGATCCCGTCGCCGTCGTCGTCCTGGTCGGCGAAGTCGAGCGCGAGGTCATGGTCGAGGTCATCGATGCTCTCGGCCATGTCGAAGATCCCGTTGCCGTCGGAATCGATGTCGCGGAAGTTGGGAATGTGGTCCCCGTCGGCGTCGCCCGGCGGGGTGCGCGGATCGCTGTCGCCGGCCTCGAGCGAGTCGGGGATGGTGTCGTCGTCGCTGTCGGCATCGAGGTAGTCCGGCGTGCCGTCCGTGTCGAAGTCCTCTCCCGTCGCCCGCCCCTCGTCGGCGTCGGAGATCGTGTCCCCGTCGGCGTCCGGAGGAGGCGGACCGACGACGTCGCCGTCGGTGCCGTCGCGGACCTCGCCGTAGTCGGGACGAATGTCGTCGCCTCCGGAGGGCGAACAGCCGAGCAGCCCCGCGGCGAGCAGCGCAACCAGGAGTCCCCACCGAATTGTCCGGCCCATGGCTTCCTCCTCGGCCCCGTGCACCGCAGCCCGGCCGCCGGGCCGCCGGCATCGACACCGGGGGCAAGGGTAGCACGACGAAGGAAGGCATGCACGCGGGGTACGGGCGGAGAGGGAATGGGAAGGGGGCGTGGGGAGCTAGGAACGGGTTGGAGTGGGAGGGATCGAGGCGCGCAGGTCGGCCCAACCGAGGTTGAAGCGGGCGAGGTACTTGCGGAGGCGGTCGGCGTCGTTGGGCGAGGCCTTGCGCCGGCGGGACGCGTCGAAGAGCTCGCGGCCGGCCTCGGACAGGGAGCGGCAGGAGCGGCAGACGCGGACGACCTCGGCGAGCTGGACGGCGTCGAAGCGGTCGAGGTCGGCGGCGAGGCGCGGGGGGAGGAGGTCGGCCGGTGCGCCGGCGGGCGAGGCGTCGGCGCACCGGCGCCAGGCGCTGCGGAGCCTTGCGATTTCGTCGTCGACCACGGCTGTGGTGATGCGCCCGCCCGGCGCCAGCGTGGCCATGCGGGTCACGGCGGCGTTGAACTCGCGGAAGTTCGCCGGCCACGGGGCGGCATTGTCGGCGGCGAACGCGAGGAACCGCGCCCGGGCCTCGGCGTTGAACCCGACCCGCTGCCCGGTCCGTCGCGCGTACTCGTCCAGCTCGTAGGCCAGGTTCGGCTCCACGTCCTCGGGCCGCTCGCGCAGGCCGGGGAGGCGGAAGGTCCACAGGTCGATGCGCGCCAGCAGATCCTCGCGGAACGTCCCGCGGGCGACGGCCTGGCCGAGGTCGCGGTTGGTGCCGGCGATGAGCTGGAAGTCGCTGCCGACGTCGCGGTCGGCGCCCAGCGGCAGGAAGCGCCGGTCCTCCAGCGCGCGCAACAGCATCGCCTGCTCGTCCGGTCCCAGCTCGCCGATCTCGTCGAGGAGCAGCAGGCCCTTGTGGGCGGCCAGCAGCAGGCCGGGGCGGTCTCGCAGCGCGCCGGTGAAGGCGCCGCGCACGTGGCCGAAGAGGGTGGACATTGCCGCGTCGCCCCGCAGCGTCGCGCAGTTGACCTCGACCAGCGGGCCCTCGACGAGCCGCCGCGCCTTCTTCACCTCGTAGATGCGCCGCGCCAGCACGGTCTTGCCGGCGCCGGTGGGTCCCTGGAGCAGGATGGGGGCGGTGGAGCGCATGGCCACCCGTTCCACGCGCTCGATGAGCACGTTGAACGCGGCGTTGCGCGTGGCGATGCCCGACTTGAGCGACACCAGCGCCTCGTCGCGCTCGACCCGGAAGCGCGAGGCGATGCGGTCGTAGCGGGAGAGATCGAGATCGATGATGCGGTAGGTGCCGGGGGAGCCGCGGGATCTTCCTGGGGGTGGAGCGGTTTGCACGAGGCGGGCCGGGAGGTGGCGGGACTCGGTGAGGAGGAACAGGCAGATCTGCGCCACGTGGGTGCCGGTGGTGATGTGCACCAGGTAGTCCTCGCGCTCCGGGTCGAACGGATACGCGCGGGCGAAGTCGTGCAGCGCCGCGAAGACCTCCTCGAAGTCCCACGGGTCCTTGAGCTCGAGCGCCGTCGCCCGCACCTCGGTCTCCGGCGACACCGACCGCAGGTCCCCCTCGACGATGCGGGCCAGGGACGCGAAGCGGGACTGGTGGAGCAGCTCGAAGCGATCGATCAGCAGGTCGGCATGCTGGCAGAGCGCGACGGTGGGGCGCCACTTCTCCCAGCGCGCCGTGCCGGCGGGCCCCTTGTCGAGCACCGAGCCCAGGAGGCCGATCATCACGGTCTTGCGTCGCATCTATCCCTCCGGCTACGGACTTAGCCGCCAGGATATGTCAGGAGCCAGAGCGGGGCAAGGAACCGACTGTTCTTCGACAGCCGACGGTTGGCACGGGCCGCGCAGTGCTCCTGCGGGCGAGACGAGGACGTGGCCCGAGGCAGCGGGCCGGAGAAGGGAAGGCGGGAGATGGCGAGCAGGAGCCTGTTCCGAACGCTGGTCGGCAAGCTCGTTCCGCGGGCGGACGCGCGCAACCGCGAGGGGGCGCCGGCGTACGCGTACGCGCCGAAGCACCGTCTCGCGCAGCTCGCGTCGACGGGGTGTTTCGGCGGGGCGTTCTACGCGACCGCGGAGCGGCAGCTCGAGGAGCTGCTCGCGGCGACGAACGAGGTCGAGCCCGAGTTCGTGGCGCGGGCGGCGATCCACGCGCGGCAGCGCGGGCGGATGAAGGATGCGCCGGCCGTGCTGGCGGCCGTGCTGACGGCGCGCAAGCCGGAGCTGCTGGACGCGGTCTTCCCGCGGGTCGTGGACGACGGCAAGATGCTGCGCAACTACGTCCAGGTCGTGCGCTCGGGCGTCGCGGGCCGCAAGTCGCTGGGCACGCATCCGCGGCGGCTGGTGCGGAACTGGCTCCAGGAGCGGACGGAGGAGGAGCTGTTCCGCGCGTCGGTCGGCGGAAGCCCGTCGCTGGCGGACGTGATCCGCATGGTGCACCCGCGCCCGCTGACGCCGGAGCGTTCGGCGCTCTACGGCTACCTCCTGGGTCGGGAGCACGACGCGGCGGCGCTGCCGGAGGCGGTCCGGCGGTTCGAGGACTTCAAGGCGGGCCGGACGAGGGAGGCGCCGGACGTCCCGTTCCTGATGTTGACGGCGCTGCCGCTGGACCGGACGGCCTGGTGCGGGATCGCGGCGCGGGCGTCGTGGCAGGCGACGCGGATGAACCTCAACACCTTCGCGCGGCACGGCGTGTTCGAGGACCCGGTGACGACCCGGAAGGTCGCCGAGAAGGTCGGCGACCCGCAGGAGGTGCGGCGGGCGAAGGCGTTCCCGTACCAGCTCCTCGCCGCGTACGTGATGAGCGCGGGCACGGGGGTGCCGGCGGCGGTGCGCGAGGCGCTGCAGGACGCGCTGGAAGCGGCGACGGCCAACGTGCCGGCGCTCGAGGGGCGGGTCGTGATCTGCCCGGACGTCTCGGGCTCGATGCGCTCGCCGCTCACCGGGGCGCGGAAGGGCGCGACGACGGCGGTGCGGTGCGTGGACGTCGCGGCGCTGATGGCGGCGTCGGTGCTGCGGGCCAACCCGCGGGCCGAGGTGCTGGCGTTCGAGAACGGGGTGGTGGACGTGGCGTTGAATCCGCGGGACAGCGTGATGACGAACGCGGCGAGGCTCGGGGCGGTCGGCGGCGGCGGCACGAACTGTTCGGCGCCGCTGGCGCGGCTGAACGAACGGAGGGAGGCGGTGGACCTGGTGCTCTTCGTGTCCGACAGCCAGTCGTGGGTCGACGCGGGCGGCGGGCGCGGCACGGCGCTCTTGCGCGAGTGGAACGCGCTCGCCGCCCGCCGGGCGGGGGCGAAGCTGGTGTGCATCGACCTGCAGCCGTACGGGACGACGCAGGCGCAGGAGCGCGACGACGTGTTGAACGTCGGCGGGTTCTCGGACGCGGTGTTCGAGGTCGTGGCGGACTTCGCGGCCGGGCGCCTGGACGCGCGACACTGGGTGGGCGCGATCGACGCCGTTCGCCTGTGAGAGAGGGATGCCGGGCCGAATGCAGCCGGGACTACAGGTCAACGTCTCGGCGAACCTCGTCGGCCCGTTTCGCGCCAGGATGGCAGAGTCGTGCTGGAAGGCGGGACGCGCAACCCGGTCGCGCCGCCGTTCGACTTCCGGTGGGCCCCTGCCTGGCGGAGCAGCTCCTGCTGCCGCTGGCGCAGGCCGGGGGCGGGAGTTTCCGCACGGTGCGGCTCTCGCGCCACACGCTGACGAACGTGGAGGTGATCCGGCGGTTCCTCGACGTGGACGTTCGCGTGACGGAGATCGGCGCGGACGTGGTGGAGGTGCGCGTGGGGAGTGGGGGGGGGCGTGCTTGACGATTGACGCCAAGGGCGTTTTCGCAGGTCGTCAGCGCGCTTCCCTGCCTCGGACCCCCCCCCCCCCGAACACCCCCTCGTACGACACCCCGTCGGGCATCTCGATCGGCTGGAAGACGGGAGCGGGATGGCCCTCGCCGACGATGCGCGAGTCATCGACGGCAACGAACGAAGTGAACGCGCTGACCAGCCGGTAGTCCACCGCCAGCTCCGTGATCTGCCGCTCCAGCTCCGCGCTCTCGTCCTCGCCGGCGGTCAGCCGCTGCTCGTCCAGCTCGGCGATGCGCCAGCGGGCCCAGATCGGGGCCAGCGCCTCGTCGTCGGCGTCCGTCTCCGGCAGCTGGACCTGGACCGGCACGCGCACCGGTTGGTCGCCGACGCGCCCCTCGACGTAGATCGTCCCGCTCGCCGATTCCGTGTACCGCGCCACGACGTTGATCGTCCCGCCGGCGAACAGGTCGGGCAATTCTCCCGGGTATGCGTCCTCGACCGGCAGGCCGTTCCAGTCGATCGCCACGTCCACCAGCACCGGCGAGTCGATCAGCTCGAAGAGCCGCCCGGCGGCCTCCTCCGCGTGGTTTGCGTTGTGCGGGAACACGACCTCGGACGCGCCGCCGCCGAACTCGCCCACGCCGTCGATGAGGTAGCGGTTGACGCTGGAGCCGATGCCGAAGGCGAAGAACCTCGCCTCGCCGCGCTCCGTCTTCACGAGGCGGAGGATCTCCTCCTCGTTGCCGACGTAGCCGTCGGTCAGGAGCACGTACATCTGGAGCGACGAGGCGTCGTGCTCGGCCCGGAGCGCCCGGCGGAGGGCAGGCACCAGGTCCGTGCCGCCGCCGGCCTCGAGCGCGGCGAGGAAGTCGCGGGCCTCCTGCAGGTTGGCGGACGAGCCGCGTCGCGGGCTTTCCCAGAGCTGGGCATTGCCGCCGGAGAAGAAGACGATGTTGAACTGGTCGTCCGGGCGCAGTTTGTCCAGCGAGCGGTCGATGACCGCCTTGGCGGTGTCGGCGGGGAGCCCCATCATGCTGCCGGAGACGTCGAGGACGAACGTGAGCTCGCGCGGCGTGACCTGGTCGTCGTCCGGGGCGACGGGCGGCTGCATCATCAGCGCCAGGTAGCCGCCGTCGTCCCCCTTGTGCGTCAGCACGCCGAACTGCGTCTCGTCGTCGTCGACCTTCCAGCGCAGGACGAAGTCCTTGTTCGGAATGACGTCGCGGGGCGAGAGGCTGACCACCCGCTGCGAATCGGAGACCTCCTCGATCGTGACGTGGTGGTTGACGGAGTCCACGTCGTGCAGCGGGACTCCCCCGTCGAGCTTCACGGTGAGTCCGATGTCGTGGCCGGAGCGCTCGCCGGGCTCCAGCACGGGCGGGGTGGGGGCGGCAGGAGCGGTGGAGCGGTGGAGCGGTGGAGCGGTGGGCGGGGCACGGTCGTCGCCTGCCGACGCGTCGGCGGGCCGGCCGGGGATGTAGCGGGGGCCGACGACCATGGGAAAGACCCACTCGTAGCGCCCGCGCTCGTAGGCCAGCTTCTCCAGGTAGGTCAGCCGGATCTTCACCTGTCCCCCGGGCTCGAGGTTGGCGACGCTCTGGGTGAAGATGTTCGGCCGCTCCTGGCTCAGGAGGCTGGCCGTCTGGCCCCGCGCGCGCGCTTCCTCGTAGACGTGCTGCGCCTCCTCGCGCGGCCGGACGATGCCGACGATCTTCCGGTCGCCGATCTCCATCAGGAAGTCGTGCACGGCGCCCATCGCCGGCAGGGGGAAAACGTAAACCGCCTCGATGGCCTCGTCGAACGTGTTCTCGTAGGTCTGCTCGACCGCGGTGCGCGCGAGA
This sequence comes from Deltaproteobacteria bacterium, assembly GCA_016218815.1. Lineage (GTDB taxonomy): Bacteria > Myxococcota_A > Polyangia > DRWM01 > JAAZOP01 > JAAZOP01. The sequence goes on along the minus strand of JACRCX010000092.1, from coordinate 40,996 downwards.
TACCCGCTCACCTCGGCCTCGACCTCGGTGTGCCGCAACGGAAACTCGCCGATGTCGCGGCCGTCCGAATCCTTTGCGCGCAAGGTCCCCCCGTCGCCTTCCGGCTCGGCCGTGACGCCCTCGTCAGTCGCCAGGACGACGACCTCCGACGGCTGGAGTTGGAACGGGTACCCGACGACGGTGACCCTGTCGGCTGCCGGGAAGGTCAGCCCGCTCACGGCATCGAGCAGGCAATCGACCAGAGCCTCGTCCCCCGTCTCGTCGCCCGTCGCCAACGCTCCCTGCACGAGGCCGTCGGCGGCGATCACGAGCCGGACCGTCACGCGCCCGGCGACCGAGGGATCGCGTCGCAATGCCGCCTCGTAGCAGCGCCGGACGTCCGGCTGTGCCTGTTGCACGATGCGACGGATCGCCTCCTTGGAGAGGCCGCCGTAGGTCGTCGCGTCGCCGAGGCGGAGGTCGGGGGAACGGCCGGTGCGGTCGGCGAGGTCGGCCCCCGATGCATCGCCGCCGCCGCCCGTGCCGCCGCTGGCTCCGAAGCCGACGCTGTCGCCCGTGCCGTAGCCCTGACCCATCTGGCCGGTATCGCCCAGGCCGAAGCCGTAGATGTTCGACCCTTCGCCACCCGCGCCGGTGCCGAACACGCCCAGGCCGCTCATCCCGTAGGCGCTGCCGTCGTCGGAGCCCATCAGGCAACTCCGAGCGTCCACGGGATCGTTGCCGAGCACGGTCGTGTAGGGGCTGAACGGCGTGGTCGGCTCGCCCAACTGCGGCGGCGCGACGGCCAGCGCCGGCGGAACGGGCGGCGAGGCCGTCGCGGCAGGTTCCACGGGCGGCGAGGACTCGAGGTTCGGCACGTCGACGGAGATCCGCGGCTCGTCCGCCACGTTCGGACCGTCGAGGACGACTGCCGGCTCATGGACAACTTCGATGTCCTCGATGGCCACGAGGCCTTCCGGCTCCGCGGTCGGCGCCGCAGCGGCGGCCGTTTCGTCCTGTCCGGCGGCCGGCGGTGCGACGTGCCGGCAGTCGACGAAGGCAACGAGGCACAAGGCACACGCAAGGCGCAGAGCTCCGCTCATGACTCCCTCCTTCTTCCGTTCCGTCCCGGCCGGTTCGTCCGGCGGCCGGTCGGCTGCGGTCCGGCAAGCGCGCCTCAGACAATCGGCTCGCGGCTCGGTTCCGGGCTCGTCGAGCCCTCTGGCGCCTTCCGCACATTCGCCGTATCTTCCCGCTTCGTCCCCGGGGGGCGGGCACGCTGCCGGGGCGCTGGAGGAACAGGCATGTCGCGAATCGTGGGCGTCGGATTGTGGCTCGTGGTGGGGATGCTCGCGGGGGCGTGCGGCTCGAACGGCGGGAACAGCGACGCCGGGGACGGGGGAGCGGACGCGGAGCCGGACGGCGGGGACGTGGTGCCGGACGTCGACGACGCGGAGGAAGCCGCGGACGAGGCGGCCGAGGAGGACTCCGGGCCGTTGCCGTTGGACCTCGCCCTGGGGGAGGTGGTGGAGCTGACCGCGGGCGAGGGCGGCGAGTTCGCGGCGGACCTGGCGACGCCCGGCGACGACCGGCAGTTCGGCCTGGTGTTCTATTCGGCCGCCTGGGTCACCGGGACGCTGAGCTACGAGCTGTCGGCGACCGGGGCGGCGGCTTCGCGCGCGGGGGACGGCGCGGCGAAGGCGGGAGGCCCGCCGTGGGACCGGCCGGGCCGCGACTTCTCCGCGCTGGAGCCGGAGCTGGCGCGGGCGCTGCGCGGGGGCGGGGCGCGGATTGCGCGCGACCCGCTGCCGACGCCGGTCGTCGGCGACCATCGCGACTTCCAGATCGATGACCCCTCCGCCGGGGTGGTGACGGTCGACGGCGAGTGCATCGCCGTGGGCGACGACATCGCGGCCTGGGTGGACCGCACGACGACGACCCCGTCCTGGAGCGACCCCGACGCGGCGACGCTGGCGGAGGTGATGGCGGGATTCGACGGCACGGTGCTGCCGCGGGAGCGCGAGTACTTCGGGGACGAGCCCGACATCGACACGGACGGCGTGGTCAACGTGCTGTGGTCGCCGATCGTCTACGAGCTGGGGGCGATGGCGTACTTCTACCCGTGCGACCTGTTCGACTCGGGGGCGCTGCCGTTGGGCTGTCCGTACTCGAACGAGCAGGAGATCCTCTACGCGACGCCGCCGTCGATGCTCGATCCGCGGATGGCGCGGCCGTCATCGATCCTCGACACGATCTCGCACGAGCTGCAGCACCTGATCTACTTCCACCACAAGGTGTCGCTAGGCGGGGGACGCGGGGACGACAACGCGTACATCCTGGAGGGATGGGCCGAGGTCGGGGAGGACGTCTCCGGCTATGGGCGGGGCATCTTCTTCATCCAGCAGGCCGGGTTGCAGGACTCGGACCAGTACGGCGCGATCGAGATCCTGCGCAACGGGGGGGGCTACGACACGGCGCGCGACGGGATGTTGCGCGGGGCGTCGTACCTCTTCCTCCGCTACCTGTGGGATCGTGCGGGCGGCGAGCGCGTGGAGACGGACGGTTCGATCACGGATCTGGGTTCCGTGGCCTGGGCGCACGAAACGATCGACTCGGCGCTCGAGGGCCGGGCCAACTTCGCCGACACCGTGGGCGCCCCGATCGACGACATCGTCTTCGACTGGTACACGGCGCTGCTGCTCACGGGACGCACGGACGGAGCGGGGGAGCCGCTGCCGGTCGAGGCCCGCTTCACCTATCTGCCGCGGGTGGTCGACGCGGTCACGGGCAACAACCGGGGCCTGGACCCGTACGGCGATTTCATGGGCATGTTCAACCTCGAGGGCGCGCACACGGTCACGCTCGCGACCGCGGACGGCGAGATTCCGCCGACGGGCAACGAGCTGGTGCTGCTCGAGGCGGACGGGACGAGCCCGACGCTGTCGGTGCGCGTGACGGGCTCGGAGACGGCGGCGCTGCGGGTGCGGGTGGCGCGCGTACGGTAGTCTTCCGTTTTCAGTTTTCAGTTTTCGGTTTTCAGTTCTAGGTTCTCGGATCGAAGCCGACGGCGGCGGCACGGGGCCCGCCCGCGGGGCATTGTCCCGCGGCTGGTCCGGGACCTCGCCGTCATGCCGCAGACAGCGGGCAGTCCGGTCCGCTGCCGGACCGAGAACCGATGACTGCGGACTGAGAACTCTCTACCGCTTGCTGTACTGGAAGCGCTTGCGGGCGCCCGGCTGGCCGTACTTCTTGCGTTCCTTCTTCCGGGCGTCGCGGGTGAGCAGGCCGGCCTTCTTGATGGTCGGGCGGCGGGCGGCGTCGGCTAGGACGAGGGCGCGGGCGATGCCGTGGCGGATCGCCTCGGCCTGGCCCGTGGGGCCGCCGCCGCGCACGTTGGCGATCACGTCGTACTGCCCCTGGCACTCGGCCAGCAGCAGGGGGCGCATCAGCACGGTGCGGAGGGGCAGGCGCGGGAAGTAGTCCTCGATCGTGCGCTTGTTGACGGTGATGGTGCCGGTGCCCGGCACGAGCCGGACGCGGGCGATGGCGGTCTTGCGTTTGCCGGTGGTTTGCCAACGCTGGACGTCGGTGGGCATCGCTCTCCTCCCTTACACGCTGGGGAGCGGCACGGGCTTCTGGGCCACGTGCGGATGATCGGAGCCGGCGTAGAGCTTGAGCTTGAGGATCTGCTTCCGGCCCAGGGTGGTGTGGGGCAGCATGCCGCGCACGGCCTCGCGCAGGATACGGTCGGGGTGGCGCTTGCGGACATCTCCCAGCATCCGGGTGGTGAGGCCGCCCGGGTAGTTGGAGTGGGAGTAGTACGCCTTCAGCTTCTCCTTGCGGCCGGTGACGGCGACCTTGTGAGCGTTGGTGACGATCACGAAGTCGCCGACGTCCAGGTGGGGCGCGAAGGACGCCTTGTGCTTGCCGCGCAGGACGGCGGCGATGCGGGAGGCGAGCCTCCCGAGGGTCTGGCCGGCGGCGTCGACGACATACCACTTCCGTTCGACGTCGCCCGGCTTGGGCTGATAGGTCTTGCTCAACATCGGACCCGACTCCTCGCCGCCCCGGCCAAGGTCGCTCGGCACGGCAGAACGCGGGTGTTTAGCGCTGTTGGGACCTCCTGTCAACAGCTTCACGAGGCCCAGACGACGAGGCCGGTCTGGTGGGGGTGGGTGAGGTCCTCGTGGCGGGGCAAGACGCGCACCGCCAGGGCCTGCATGCCGCTGGTGCGGCAGGGGACGGCGGCGGAGAACGCCAGGCTCCCGTCGTCGGCGATTCCGGCGGCCTCCATGAAGAGGTTCTCCCGGGGGACGAGCTGCTGGCGGTCGTCCAGTCCGCCCAGGACGACCTGGACCGCGAGATCGGCGGCCTCGAGGCCGGGGGCGCGGACCCAGGCCAGGACGGGGAAGGAGGAGCCGACGCGGGGCTCGTCGGGCACCTCGGCGGCCACGCGGACCACGACCACGTCGGGCCACGCCTTGACCACGCGGGCGCGCCATGCGGCCAGCGCCCGGGCCCTGCGGTAGTCGTCGGCCTCGAGCGTCTCGCGGCTGCGCCGCCCCGGCAGGTACGCCTCGGTGAGGTACTGCCAGACCATGCGGTTGGTGTTGAAGACCGGGCAGAGGTCCTCCATCGCCGTCTTCATCCGCTCGATCCAGCCCCGCGGCAGGTGGTCGCTGCCGCGCTCGTAGAACAACGGCACGACCTCGCGCTCGATCCGCTGGTACAACGCCCCCGCCTCGGACCGATCCTCCAGCTCGAGGTCGGAGTACTCCTCGCCGCCGCCGATGGCCCATCCCGCGCGCGGCGAGTACGCCTCGTCCCACCACCCGTCGAGGATCGAGAGGTTGAGCACGCCGTTGAACAGGGCCTTCATGCCGCTGGTGCCGCTGGCTTCGCGGGGGCGACGGGGCGTGTTGAGCCAGACGTCGGTGCCCTGGACGAGGTAGCGAGCGACGGAGGCGTCGTAGTCCTCCAGGAAGACGATGTGCCGGCGGAACTCGGGGCGGGCGGCGAACTGGACGATGTCGCGGATGAGCTGCTTGCCCTCGTCGTCCTTGGGATGGGCCTTGCCGGCGAAGATGAGCTGAACCGGCCGAGCCGGATTGTTGAGGATGTACGCCAGCCGCTCCGCATCCCGCAGGATCAGCGTCGCCCGCTTGTAGGTGGCGAAGCGGCGGGCGAAGCCGATCGTCAGGGCCTCGGGGTTCAACACCTCTTCGGCCTGCGCCAGCTCGGCCCGCCCGGCGCCGCGGTCGCGAAGCTGCTGGACCAGCCGCCGGCGGGCGAAGGCGACCAGGCGCTCCCGGCGCCGCTCATGGGTGCGCCACAGCTCCTCGCCCGGGATCTGGTGCACGGCCTGCCAGACGCGGGTGTCGCCGGGCTCCTCGGACCAGCGCGGCCCGAGGTAGCGGTCGTACAGCGTGCGCATGTCGTCGGAGATCCAGGAGCCGGGGTGGATGCCGTTGGTGACGTGCGCGATGGGCAGCTCGTCGACGGGCACGGCCGGCCAGACGTCGTGCCACATCGCGCGCGCGACCTTGCCGTGCAGGCGGCTGACGCCGTTGACCCAGCCGGACAGGCGCAGGGCCGTCACCGCCATGTTCAGCGGCTCGGTGCGATCGCCGGGATGGAGCCGGCCCTGGTCGAGCAGCAGGTCGCGGCCGGCGCCGAGTTTTTCCAGGTACGAGCCGAGGTACTGCTCGACGAGCGCCGGCTGGAAGACATCAATGCCGGCGGGGACGGGGGTATGGGTCGTGAAGACGGTGGTCGCGCGGACGATCTCCCATGCCTGGCGCAGCTTGAGGTCGTGGGCCTGCATCAGCCGCCCGAGGCGCTCCAAGGCGACGAACGCGGAGTGGCCCTCGTTCATGTGGTACACGCGGGCGCGGAGGTCGAGGGCGAGGAGGGCGCGCATGCCGCCGATGCCGAGGACGACCTCCTGCCGGATGCGGGTTTCGGTGTCGCCGCCGTACAGCTCGTCGGTGATGTCCTGGATGTCGCGCGGGTTCTCGGGGACGTTGGTGTCCAGCAGGAACAGGGCGACGCGGCCGACCTGGACGCGCCAGACCTGGACCTGGGCGGTGCGGCCGGCCAGGTCGAGGAGGATGCGAAGGGGAGCGCCCGAGGGTTCGCGCACGAGCTGGAGGGGGAGGTTGTGGAAGTCGTTGATCGGGTAGCGCTCCTGCTGCCAGCCCTCGGCGTTGAGGTACTGGCGGAAGTAGCCCTTCTGGTAGAGGAGGCCGACGCCGACCAGCGGCACGCCCAGCTCGCTGGCGGACTTGAGGTGGTCGCCGGCGAGCATGCCGAGGCCGCCGGAGTAGATGGGGAGGCACTCGGTGATGCCGAACTCCATGGAGAAGTAGGCGACGAGCGGCCGGTCGGCCTTGCCGTGGGTGCGGGAGTACCAGGTGTTGTTGCCGGCCATGTAGAGATCGAGGCTCGACTGGACGCGCTCCATGTGCGCCAGGAAGGCCTCGTCGCGGGCCAGCTCGTCCAGGCGTTCCTGGGGCGCGGTCTGGAGGATGCGGACGGGGTTGTGCTCGGTCTTTTCCCACAGGGCGGAGTCGATGCGGCGGAAGAGGCTGATGGTCTCGTGGTCCCACGACCAGCGGAGGTTGAGGGCGAGCTTCTCCAGGGCGCGGAGCTTCTCGGGCAGGTTGGGATGGACGAGGTAGGAGCGGACGGGACGCATGGGGTTCACCTCCACGGTTCCGCGGAGCATACGTCACGGGGGGAGGGGGGCGGAAGTCCGGAAGGAAGAAACCACCGATGGACACCGATGGACACCGATTCCGGGGCGATCGGGTGAAGTCCGCGGTTGAAGGCGCGTCGCGTCGCGCATAGACTGTCAGGGTGTGGCGCGCGGCAGGAGGCGTGACATGACCACGTGGGAGATGATCGCCGAGCGGACGAAGGAACTGCCGCCGGAGAAGCAGGAGGAGGTGCTGGACTTCGTGGAGTTCGTGCGGGCGCGAACCCGCGGGAGGAAGTCGCTGCACAGCCCGGAAGGTCTGTGCGCGGACCTGGGGATCGACATCACGGAGGAGGACATCGCTCAGGCCCGGCGGGAGATGTGGGGCAACTTCCCGCACGAGGATATCTGATGGCTGGGCTGGTGCTCGATACGCATTCCATGGTCTGGTTTGTTCTTGGGTCGCCGCAACTGTCTGCTGGGGCGCTGGTCCGCATGCGCGCGGCGGTTGCGGATGGATCCGCCTTGCACGTGCCGACCATCTGCCTCGTGGAGCTCATTTACTTGACGGACAAGGGTCGGCTTCCAGTCGAGGTTCGCCGGCGCGTCCTCCGTCATGTGGACGACCCCGATTCCGGCCTTGAACTCGTGCCGCTCGACCGGGGTGTCGCCGAGGCGGTCCAGCGCGTGTCGCGGGAGCAAGTGCCCGACATGCCGGACCGCATCATCACGGCCACCGCGTTGCACCTGGGGCTGCCGCTGGTCACCCGCGACGCGCGGATCCGCAATTCGTGCGTCGAGGTGGTCTGGTAGGGTCCCGCGTCGGCCGTCAGCCCAGGACGTTCTTCACCGCGGCGAGGAACTTGTCGCGGTCGATGGGTTTGGAGAAGAAGCCCTCGGGCGGGGGGAACTGCCTGCGGGTGCCGAGGAAGTTGCGGAAGGGGGCGGGGTCGGCGCCGTAGCCGGTGACGGCGGTGACGACGATCACGGGCGTCCGGCCCAGCTCGGGGTCACAACGGAGGTCGCGGTAGAAACGGATGCCGGACTCGACGGGCATGGTGATGTCGAGGCAGACGAGGTCGGGATGCTCGCGGCGCAGCTTCTCCATCCCCTCCTTGCCGTCCGCCGCGGCGATGGTCGCGTAGCCGTTATCGCGCAGCAGCGTCTCCAGGTAGGTCACGACGTCGGGCTCGTCATCCACGACAAGCACTTTCTTCGGTTCCGCCGTCAAAGTCTTTCTCCTTCCGCTCCCCTCCACCGCACCCGCCTTCGCCCGGCACGGGCTTCGGCGGGCAAGCCAACGCTCCGCTCACCCGCCCTTCTTCTGCAGCGCCTGCAAGGCCTGGCGCAGCGCGTCGGGGCTCGCGCCGGTGAGGCCCTTGCGGATCTGCTCCGCGAGGTCCACACGATCGTGGTTCTCCTCCGAGACGGGCAGGTTCAGCGCGCGACGGATGGCGTCGACGTAGGTTCGCGGGTTGACCGGTTTCTCGAGGTAGGTGCCGGGGCCGGACATGATGCGGTTGTCGAGGAGGTCTTTCATGTCCTTTCCGCCCAGGTCGTCCTTGGCGTGGGCGGTGACGATCAGGACGGGGATGCGGGAGAGCTCCTTGCTGCGCCGCAGCTCGTAGAGCAGCCGATGGCCGGACTTGCGCGGCATGACCAGGTCGAGCGAGATGAAGTCGGGCTTCTTGGACTTGATCAGCTTGAGGGCCTCTTCGCCGTCGCCGGCCGTGAGCACGCGGAAGCCGGCGTCCTCCAGGATCGCCTGGAGGTACTCGCGCACGTTGGGCTCGTCGTCGACGACCAGGACCAGCTTGTCCGCAGGTTGCGTCATCACCACACCTCCCAAAGATCCGCCGCGCTCAGCGCGGTGCGGCGGCGGTCTCCCCTCCCCCTTCGGCCGCGGGCTCGAGCTTGGGCAGCCGGTCGCGGGGGAACTCGAGCCGGAACACCGAGCCCTTCCCCTGTCGCGTCTCGAACGACACCCGGCCGCCGTGTTCCTGGGCGATCTTGCGCGTCGTGAGCAGGCCCAGTCCGGTCCCCTTGCCCACGGCCTTGGTGCTGAAGAAGGTGGAGAATGCCTTCTTCTGGACGTCGTAGTCCATGCCGGCCCCGTCGTCGGAGACCTCGATGACCAGCACCCCGGCCCGGTCCGCCGTCGCGACCAGGACGTGTCGGCGCGACTTGTCGCTGACCTGGCAGGCGTCCAGGGCGTTGGAGACGAGGTTGGCGACGCAGGTGTGCAGGGCGTCGGGGTCCATCATCGCCGAGCCGACGTCGGGCTCGAGCTGCGCGTTGAGCGAGATGCGCGCGTGCCGGGCGGCCTCGGCGAACGAGCCGACCACGTCGCGCACGATGCGATTGGGCTCGACGAGCTGGACGCGGGGGACGCGGCCCCGCGCGAACTCGAGGACGTCCCGCACGAAGGTGCCGATGCGCGCGACGTTGCCCTCGAGCATCTGCCAGCCCTGCGCGATCCGCGCCGGGTCGCCGCGCTCCAGGCCGGAGCGGACGACGTACATGCCGCCGTCCAGGCCCATCAGCACGTTCTTGATCCCGTGGGCCAGCCCGGCGACCGTCTGGCCGACGGCGGCCAGCCGCTCCGCCTCGATCTTCTCGCGCTCCAGCCGCTTCAGCGCCGTGATGTCGGTGGACATCTCGATGATGTACGGGATGTCGCCGTTGGGGAGCACGAGCGGGACCATCTGGCAGTAGTACCAGGTCGGGACGCCGCCCTGCGGGACGCCCTGCTCCTCGATGTTGCGGATCCGCCCGTCGCGGAACGAGGACAGCGCGGAGCAGGGCGAGCAGTGCGTGTCGCGGCCCTTGTACACGACGTAGCACGGCCGGCGGTACCAGCGCCCGTAGGCCTTGGCGAAGGCGGGGTTCGCGGCGACGATGCGGTAGTTCCGATCGATGACGCTGATCCGCACCGGGACCTGGTCCCAGAGCTTCGCGCGGATCCAGCGGCGGACGTCTTTCATTCCGCGGGCCTCGCACCGACGCGGTAGGGGCCTGGCGCGGCCCGGGGGCCGCGCGTCGAGGGTCGAGGGTCGAGAGTCGAGAGTCCCTGCGCGCGGCGCGCAGAATGCGGAAGGTAGGGACCCTGGCGGCGCAGCCGGCCGGGATCCTCCCGGCCGTGGCAGGTGCCGCAGTCGGCCAGCGTGTCCGGAAGCTCACCGGGCCGCGCCGCAACCTCGCGCTCGTGGCAGCTCACGCACAGGCCGTGCACGGCGTCCATGTAGCCGACGGCATGGCCGTCGAGCCCACCGGCGCGCGGGGCGACGACGGAATCGGCGACGACCATGTCGCGGTGGCAGTCGTCGCAGGCGCGCGCCTTGGCCCGCGTCTTGGCTCCTTCCGCGCCGTCGTGGCAGCCGGTGCAGCTCGCGTTGCCGCCGAGACGCTCGACGTGGCGTTGGTGGCGGAAGGTGTCGGAGACGAGGAACATGTCGGCGTGGCACGAGCCGCAGGACGAGGCGCGGTCGAAGGGCAGGTTCTGGTGGTGGCAGCGGCCGCACGAGGTCTCGCCGCCCGCGCGCTCGACGTGGGCGTCGTGGGCGAAGAGCACGGTGCGGCCGTCGCGGTCGGCGTCGAGCAGCAGGGCACGGACCGGCTCGCCCTGCGTATGGCCTCCCGGAAGTCCGGGATCGCCTTCCGCGACGGAGCCGCGCCGTTCAGGGCGCGACGCCGCCAGCAGGGCCGGCCGCGGGCCGAGGCCCGCGGTTCGGAGTTCGAGGTCGCCGGGCAGGACCAGCGCGGCGGGACGGCCGGAGGCGGGGAGGCGGAGCACGTCGAGCATCCGCGGGGCGGCGACGGGCGTGCGCTGGACCTGCTCGCCGAAGAGGGCAGTGGCGGGCAGGAGGGCGACGGCGAGCGACGCGCCCAGGACGAGGGCGAGCGAGTAGCGGCGGGGCGCGGCGGCGGGGCCGACGAGCAGCGGCCGGACGGTCTCGGGTCCGGGCGGCGCGTCAAGAGTCGACAGTCGAGAGTTGACAGTTCCTGCGCGTTCCGCGCAGGGATCGGAAGGTAGTCGTTCAGGCGGGTAGACGCGCAGGTGCTCGACGAAGAAGACGAAGACGATCATGGCGGCGGCGACGATGCCGACGCTGACGGCGATCTCCATCCAGCTCGGGAAGTACGGCATGTCCTCGGGTCGCGCGAAGGCGACGATGCAGACGTCGAAGCGGTAGCCGATCATGCCGAAGACGATCAGCGCGGCGGAGCCGAACAGGCCGCCGGAAGCGGAGCGGACGCGAGGGAGCTGGAGGAGCAGCGCGGGAAGAAGGGCGCTCACGCCCAGCTCGAGCCAGAACAGGGCGGCGTGGCCGGTGGGCTCCAGGGCGCGGGCGAGCTGGCCGCGGGCGGCGAGGTCGCCCAGGCGGAGGGCGACGTAGAGGAGGAGGACGAAGGAGGCGGCGCGGCCGAGGTTCGCGAGCAGCTCGCGGCGGGGCTTGTGGCCGAAGAGCCAGGCGGAGAAGAACGACTCGGAGATGACCATGGCGAGGCCGAGCGCGACCGCCGAGGTGAAGAAGAGCACCCAGATGTACGGGCTGTACCAGAGGGGGTGGAGGCGGTACGGGGCGATGAGGAAGAGCGAGCCCAGCGAGGACTGGTGGAGCGTGGAGAGGACGATGCCGGCGATGACCAGGGGGATGGTGACCTTCTTGAGCGCGTGGTGGATGCGCACGAGCAGGGGTCGCTGGAGCCGCGGGTGCTCCAGGATGACGGGGCTGAACTCGAGGAACAGCACCGTGAGGTAGAGCATGACGCACATCGCGACCTCGAAGAGGACGGAGTGGTGCTGGGGGTGGGCCACGGGGTTGAGGATGTGCCAGGGGAGTCCGAGGTCGTACAGGAGGCCGACGGCGACGGCGGCGTAGCCGAGGAAAGCGGTGAGGATCGCGGGGCGGGCGAAGGCGCGGTAGCGCTCGCGTCCGAAGATGTAGACCGTCGCGGCCACGACGAAGCCGCCCGCGGCCAGCGCGACGCCGCTCATGACGTCGAAGGCGATCCAGAAGCCCCAGGGTGCGGTGTCGGTGAGCGCGGTGGTGGCGCCCAGGCCGCGCAGGAAGCGGACGACGGTCAGGAGGCCCAGGACGCCGGCGAGGAGCCAGAGGACGGTCTTGAGGGCGGTGAGGCGGCGGGTCATGGGGCGAAGGACCTCCCTTCGATCAGCGGATTCCGGAGGTTCGCGCACCGGAGGTTCCCTTCGGCTTCGCTCCGGGCAGGCGCGCAAAGCACGCAAAGAAGCGCAAAGGGCGCAAAGGGGGTCATGACTTCTCTCCCGTCTTCGGCTTGACGGCCGGGGCGGCGGTTTCCTGTTCCTTGGCGGCGGCGGCTTCGGCGGCGAGCTTATTGCGCCGGCCGATGAGCCACCAGGCGCCGGTCATCAGGCCGCCCATCGTGAGGACGATCGTCGGCACCTTGCCCAGGGCGGCCCAGGTGAGGTCGGGCAGCGCCTGGGCCTCGAGATCGGGCTTCCAGGAGAGGAATCCGAGGTCGAGGTCGGAGACGTAGAGCACGGAGGTGCCGCCGACCTCGTCGCGGCCGAAGACGGTGTTGCGGTAGCGCGCCGGCTGGTCGCGGATGCGCCGCTCGGCCTCGGCCAGGAGCTGGTCGCGGTCGCCGAAGATTGTCGCCTTCTCGGGACAGGCTTCGACGCAGGCGGGGAGCTTCCCCTGGTCGAGGCGGTGGTAGCAGAGGATGCACTTGCGGACGTAGGGGACGGGCTGCTCCCATTCGTAGCGCGGGATTCCGAAGGGGCAGGCCATCATGCAGTAGCGGCAGCCCATGCAGCGATCGCCGTCGTAGATCACGGGGCCGTCGGGGCGCTTCTGCAGCGCGCCGACGATGCAGGCGGAGACGCAGGCGGGCTCGAGGCAGTGCAGGCACATGCGGCGCACGGGGCGGCCGTCCTCGCGCCGCTGGATGGTGGTGAAGCGGGTGGAGGAGAGGTCGTCGATGCGCAGCTTCCAGCGGCGGGGGAGGTCCTTGGCCAGGCCGTTCTCGCGCTTGCAGGCGGAGACGCACTTCTCGCAGCCGGTGCAGCGGGTGGTGTCGTTCAGGATCGCCTTGGCTGCGGTCATACCGGGTCGCCCTCCTTCCCGAGCGCGCGCCCGACGGCGGAGCCCGAATCGACGGGCCAGTGCCAGGCCAGCTCGGCGACGAGCTGGGTCGAAGGCATGAGGACCATGTGGCTGAGCTTGGTCAGGGGCGTGAGCACGAAGATGAGGTTGGCGCTCATGACGTGGACGAAGAAGGTGGCCTGGTAGTCGAAGGGGTTACTTCCGGGGTGCATCATGAGGAAGCCGGTGGCGAAGGGGACGGCGATGAGGGGGAGGAGCGCGTAGTCCTGGAAGCGGGAGAGGGAGCGCGTGGCGCGGGAGAAGACGCGCTGGGCGAGGAGCAGCACCGCGGTGACGACGGCGACGAGCGTGAGGACGTCGGCGACGGCGTTGGGGACTGCCGGCCACGAGAGCCCCAGGCCGCGTGCCCAGAGGGCGACGTGTCCGGCGAGGAAGACCGGCACGACCAGGATGGCGATGTGGAAGACGAAGGACGTGAGTCCGAACCAGAAGCGGTTGCGCAGGCGGGTGAGGGGCAGGAGCCAGAGGAAGGTGGTGCGCAGGAGCTTGCCCAGGGGGAGCTTCTTGTCGCCGGCGCGGCGCCAGACGTGGGCCACCTCCCAGGCGGTGAGCGCGACGTGGCGCAACAGGCCGAGGAGCAGGAAGACGAACGAGAAGACGAACGCGGGCCCGCGGGCCCATTCCAGCCAGGCTTGCATGGTGCTATGGCCTCCTTTGCTGGGTTGCGGGAGCACTCGCGCCGGGACGTCCGCTGCGCGGACGTCCCGCGCCACGTAGCTCCCCTACGGGAGGCGAGCTATTCGGCATGGCGGCCTCCGGTGCTGCCGAAGTCGATGCACTTGAGCACGAGGTCGTGCAGGCCGACGATGCGGACGTCTTCCAGGCCGTTGTCCTCGCAGACTTCCTTGAGCTGCTTCTTGCAGTTGGCGCAGGGGGCGACGACGAGTTTCGCGCCGGTGGCGCGGATCTGGTCGGCCTTGCGCTTGCCCATTTTCTTGGTGCGGAAGGCGCGGATCTCGTCGATGGAGACGGTGCCCCCTCCCCCGCCGCAGCAGTAGTTCTCCGTGCGGTTGGGCGTCATCTCGACGAAGTCGGCGCTGATGGCCTTCAAGATCTCGCGCGGCTCCTCGGTGATCTTGCCCGCGCGCGCGAGGTTGCAGGGGTCGTGGTAGGTGAGCCGCTCGGGGATCTTCTCGCGCTTGAGGGGGAGCTTGCCGGCGGCGAGGGCGCGGTACGTGTACTGGAGGAAGGCGACGACGGGCGGGGCGTCGGCGCCGAGGAAGTTGGGAAGGAGCCAGGCCGAGCGCGTGGCGTGGCCGCACTCGCCGACGAGCACCTTGCGGCCCTTGAGGCGGCGGACCTCGGCCCCCACCCGCTTGCAGATTCGTTCCATCATGCGGTCGCTGTAGAACAGGCCGTAGTTGATGCCGTCGAAGTTGCCGGTACCGATCGTCCACGAGCCGCCGGTGACGTGCATCACGGCGGCATTGCCCATGAGCGTGTCGGGCTCGAGCAGGTAGTCCGACACGGCGGGGAAGAAGACGTGCTCGGCCCCTTCGACGTCGATGGGGAACTTCACGTCGACGCCGTAGGTCTCCTTGAGCTCGTCCTGGAGGAACTCGCAGGTGTCGCGCAGGGCGGCGGGCGGGATGGCGGAGGTATTGCCGACGCCGGAGAGCTGTTCGCGGACCGAGACGACGAGGGCCTTGGGGATGACGCCGACCTCGGCGAGCAGGTAGCGCGCCAGGTGGGTCACGAGGCCGTGGTCCACGCCGAAGGGGCAGGTGAGCTTGCAGCGGCGGCACGCGGTGCAGCGATAGAACTGCTCGCCCATCCGGTCGAGGTACTCGTCGGTCAGGGAGAAGTCGGCGAACAACCGCGCGCGCAGCATCCCGCCGTAGGTGAAGTAGCGGCGATAGACGCGCAGGAGCAGCTCCGAACGCAGGCAGGGGATGTCCTCGGGGTCGCCCGTCGCCTCGTAGAGCTGGCAGCTCGCCGCACAGCGGCTGCACTTGGCGCCCACGCGGGCGTAGGCGTCGAGCGCGATGCCGTAGCTGGAGTGTTCCAGGACGGCGGCGAACGCCTCGAGGAACTTGCGCGGGCGGTCGGAGACATCGCCGGCCCGGCTCTCGACGTAGTAGCTGTACTTGCCGCTGGGTTGGGCCAAGACTCAGACTCCTTCCCCGCCGGCCGCGCCGGGCCTGCCGCCCGGGCGTCCCTCCCCCGCGGTCAGCCGGCCATCGATGTAGCGGTTGAGCAGGTCGTCGACCTCGCCGGCGACCCAGGAAATGACGCGGATGCCGGAGGCGCAGAGCATCTGTTCGACGCGCTCGTGCAAGCCGCCGCAGATCAGCGTGTCGACCTGCTGGTCGCGCATGAGCCGCACGCGATCGAGCGCGTCGCGGCTCTGGAGCCGGAAGTCCTGTTGCTCGACGACCTCGTGCCGGCGGATCGAGAAGATGGTGATCGTCGCGGAGTACTCGAAGCAGGGCGCGACCTGTTCGGCGAACCGCGGGACGGCGACCTTCACTCCCGACCCTCCAGCCCCCGGCCCCCGCGTGCGCGGCGCAGAGCGAGTTCCGGGCCAAGGGAGTGGGGGGGAAGGGGAAGGGGACGGAAGGAAGGTCGCGCAGAGTCGCAGAGACGCAGAGGTACAGAGGGAACGGGGCCATTTCGGGAGGGGGAAGGGCGGAAGCCCGATCCTTCATCGGCTTGCAACCGAGCGGTGACGCGCGGCCTCCGGTTTCAGCAACGCAACAGGTGTCGTGAAACGTTGTTTCGCGGACGGAACCTCGGGCTACGAGTGGTAGGGCTTGTGGAAGTCCTGGAGGAAGAAGCCGTGGCGACGCATCTTGCGCCAGAGGGTGGTGCGGGAAACGCGCAGTTCGCGGCAGGCGTCCTGGAGTCTGCCGCCGGTGCGTTCGAGGACGGTGCGGATGGCATCGGCCTCGGCGCGTTCGAGCCGTGATCGGGGAGCGGAGTCGGCGGGGGCGGCGGGGGGACGGGCGGCGGACTGGACGTCTTCGGGGAGGTGTCGGAGGTCGATGAACCGGTCGTGGCAGAGGACGAAGCCGTACTCGATGAGGTTCTCGAGCTCGCGGACGTTGCCGGGGAAGGCGTGGCGCATGAACAGCTCCATGACGGCGGGGGTGACGCCGAGGATGGACTTTCCGCGCTTGGCGTTGAAGCGGTGGACGAAGTGTTCGACGAGGAAGGGGATGTCCTCGCGGCGTTCGCGCAGCGGGGGGATGGAGATGCGGACGACGGCGAGGCGGAAGTAGAGGTCGTCGCGGAAGCGGCCCTGGGAGACGAGATCGACGAGCTTCTGGTTGGTGGCGGCGACGACGCGGACGTTGGCCTGGATGGACTTGACGCCGCCGAGGGTTTCGTACTGGCGTTCCTGGAGCACGCGCAGGAGCTTGACCTGGGTGGGCTGGGGCAGCTCGCTGACCTCGTCGAGGAAGACGGTGCCGCCTTCGGCGAGGGCGATGCGTCCCGGCTTGTCGCGTTTGGCGTCGGTGAAGGCGCCCTGGGTGTAGCCGAACAGCTCGGACTCGAAGAGGTTGGGCGGGAGCGCGCCGCAGTTGACGACGATG
This sequence comes from Deltaproteobacteria bacterium, assembly GCA_016218815.1. Taxonomy (GTDB): domain Bacteria; phylum Myxococcota_A; class Polyangia; order DRWM01; family JAAZOP01; genus JAAZOP01. The sequence continues at coordinate 24,635 of JACRCX010000092.1, read as the reverse complement.
TAGGGCTGGGAGCGGCGGGGGCTCAGGTTGTGGACGGCGCGGGCGAGAAGCTCCTTGCCGGAGCCGCTGGGACCTTCGAGGAGGACGGTGGAATCGCTTTCGGCGACGTCGGGGAGGAGGGCGAAGATCTTCTGGAAGGCGCGGCTGCGGCCGACGATGTCCTCGAAGGTATACCCGAGAATGATCTCCTTGCGGAGCTGTTCGACGGTGGACAGATCGCGGAAGGTCTCGACGGCGCCGAGCAGGGCGCCCTCGGGGCCGAGCAGGACGGCGGTGGAGAGGCTGATCGGAACCGACTGGCCGCGGTTGTTGAGGATGCGGGCGGGGACGTCCACGAGCTCGCCGCCGGACTCCATGGTTTGGCGCAGGGCGCAGCCGCGTTCGCAGATGTCGGCGTGGAACACGTCGGAGCAGCGCCGGCCGACCGCGTCCGGGGCGGAGATCCCCGTGATCCGTTCGGCGGCGCGGTTGAAGGAGGTGATGCGCCACTCGCGGTCCACGGTGAAGACGCCGTCGGCGATGGAGTTGAGGATGGTCTCGACGAACTGGGGGTCGTGTGCTTCCACGTCCGGGCCTTTGCATCCCCACCCCGTCTTCATCTCCCGACCCTCCCCCTGCGCGGCAGCAGGCCGCTACTGTTGCACCACCGTGCAACATCCGGTGCGACCGTGCGCACGCCGCGCGTCGCTCCCGCCCCCGCGACGGTGGAAGTCAACCACATTTCGCGTTGTTACGCAACGCGAATCCGGACGGGCGACGATGCAAAGTCGGGGGAAGCGATGAAACAACGCGGCCGGCGCCTGAAGGTGCCGGCAAGACGACGACCTGCGGCGCCTACGCGGCGGCCTACTTCTCGGGCGGCTTGCCGGACTCCTCGAGCGTGCGGAGCTTGCGCAGGATGGAGAGGGGGGATTCGTGGGTGGCGGAGTCGAGCAGGGCGGAGAGTTTGTCTTCGTCGACGCGCAGCTTGCTCTGGACGCGGCGCCAGTAGGCGTTCTTGAGGACGTCGAGCAGCTCCTCGGTCTCGCAGGGTTTCTGGAGGTAGTGGTACGAGCCGAGCTTGGTGCACTCGACGGCGGAGTCGATCGTCCCGTGTCCGGTCAGGATGACGACCTCGATGTGCGGGTCCTGCTTCTTGAGCAGTTCGAGGACCTTCTCGCCGCCGATGCCGGGCATCTTGAGGTCGACGATCGCCAGGTCGAACGCCTGCTCGCGAGCGATCTCGACCGCCTGTGCGCCGTTGCCGACGGGCGTGACGTCGAAGTCGCGCAGCGTGAGCCGTTGCGCCAGGGTACGGAGGAAACGCTCCTCGTCGTCGACGATCAGCAGCTTGATCTTCCGCGTCATGTTGCGACCTCCGCGCCCCCGCGCCGACCATCCTTCTCCGCCGTGCCGCCGGCGCTGGCGTCGGCGGGGGCGGCGGGGAGGAAGATGGTGAACGTCGAGCCCTCGTCGACCCGGCTCCTGACGTCGATGCGTCCGCCGAACGATTCGATGATCCCGTGGCTGATCGACAGCCCGAGCCCGGTCCCTTTTCCCACGCCCTTGGTCGTGAAGAAGGGGAAGAAGATCTTCGCCATGACCTCGGGCGTCATGCCGCAGCCGTTGTCGCCGATCTCGAGCGTCGCCCCGTCCTCGCGGCGAGTCGTGCGCAGGCTGAGGCGGCCGCGGCATCCCCGCGCGACGATCGCGTCGTGGGCGTTGTTCAGGAGGTTCAGCACGACCTGGTCCAGGAGGTTGCGGTTGACCATCACCCGCGGCAGGTCGGGGGCGAACTCGCGGGCGATCTCGATGTTGGCCAGCGAGTACTCGTGCTCCTTGACCATGAGGACGCGGGACACGAGCAGGTTCAGGTCCGAGGGTTCCGGGTCGGGATCGTGCCGGCGGGCGAAGGCGAGCAGCTTGGACGTGATGGTGCGGCCGCGCTTGACGGCATCGCGAATGGCGTCGAGCCGTTCCTTGAAGTCTTCCAGGTCGGGCTTGCCGCCCAGCTCGGGGTCGAGCGTGTCGGTCATCATCGAGGCTTCCTCGTAGATGATGGCCAGGGGGTTGTTGATCTCGTGAGCGACGCCGGCGGCCATTTCGCCGACGGAGGCGAGCTTGGCGGCGTTGAAGAGCTGGTGGCGCAGGCTCTCCTGGGCGGCGATGGCGGCCTCGAGCTGCGCGACGAGCTTGCGGGTGCTGCGCAGGACGACGCCGACGATGACGAGCAGGGCGACCAGGACGATGGCGGTGACGATCAGCCGGGTCTGGGCGATGGGCGCGTAGGCGCGGTCGCGCGGCACCTGGACCACGAGCGCCCACTCGTTCTCGGTGAGCCAGGCGACGACGCGGAGGTAATCGGTCCCGCCCGTGGTCGACTCGGAGGCGACGGTCTCCGCCGTCCGGCTCCCCGGGTCCACGGGCTCGGACGCGACGGCCCCGGCGTCCCGCAGGGTCTGCCGCTGCCCCGCGACGTTGACGATGAACGCCTCGGCATCCGCCAGCAGGTACGAGCTGGCGACGAACTCGGCGAACGACTCGGGATCGACGCTGGCGCGCAGGACCCAGCCGGCGTGATCGGTGGACTGGCGGACGGCGACGATGAAGTGGGGTTTGCCGCGGAAGCCGAGGTAGACGTCGCTGATCACGGAGTCGTGGGGCTCCTGGCGGATGCGGGTGAACCACGCCTGGCTGGAGTAGTCGCGGCCGACCAGGGACGTTTCGGGTCCGGCGTACGCGACGAGCTTGCCGTCGGGGCTGAAGAGGCCGACGTCGACGAAGGTCCGGCTGGCGGTGCGCATCTCCTCGAGGAGACGGTCCATGACGCCGGGGCCGGGCGGGAAGGTGAGCATGCCGGAGTAGAGCGCGCGGCGGACGCCGGAGACGCGCTCGCGCAGGAACAGGTCGACGGTGTTGCGCTGGTTCTCGGCGACGGAGACGAGGTGGCGGCGGATCGACTCCTGCATCATGTCGACGTAGGCGTAGTGGAAGTAGGCGGCGAGGAGCAGCAGTGGGGTGACGTAGGCGACGAGGAGCTGCCAGCGGAGCTTGCTGCGCAGGCGGCCGAAGTCGGTGCGCCCCGGTGCATCCGCCGGCGGACCCGCCTGCACGGTCGCACCCCCGGGTGCGGGAACGCGGCTCGACACGTTGTCGAGCATAGGCGGGAAGGCGGGCGGCGGCAAGCGACCGCTGGGCGGTCGTTGCCGCCGCGTTGTTGGTGGTTGGTTGGACGAACGGGTCGAGTTGTTGGTCCGGAGGTGCGGAGGTGGTCCTGCGGTCGGGGTCTACCGGCGGAGGCATGCCGGCGTTGACAGCTTGCGCATCCGGGCGGCATTCTCGGCGGCACGGGAGTGAGGGGCATGATGCCGGAGAAAAGCGCCCGGGATCTGCGCGGGGGCTGGCGGGGATTCGACCTCCGGCGCGCGGGGTTCCTGCTTCTGGGTGCGGCGCTGTTCGCCGGAGTCTACCTCTCTCCCGCCTGGCCGGACGCCGTCGACGCGCACGGGCGGGTGTTCGTGCTGGGCCACGAGGCCAAGGCGGCGATCGCGCTGTTCCTGCTGGCGCTGTGCTGGTGGATGACGGAGGTGCTGCCGATCGGGGTGACGAGCATCGCGGTCGCCGCGGGCCAGGGGTTGTTCTCGATCCGCGACGCGCGCACCGCCTTCACCGACTTCATGGATCCGGGGGTGTGGTTCATCTTCGCGGCGTTGGCGATCGGCATGGCCTTCACCAAGACGGGGCTGACGCGGCGGATCGCGTACCGGACGCTGCTGCTGGTCGGCGAGCGGACCGAGCGGATCCTGCTGGGGTGCCTGCTCCTGACGATGGGGTTGACGCTGGTGATGGCGCACGCGGCGGTGGCGGCGACGGTGTACCCGCTGTTCCTGGCGGTCCACGCGCTGTACACGGACGACGATCGGCCGACGCGGTTCGGCAAGGCGCTGTTCATCGGCATGGCGTTCTCGGCCGGGGCGGGGAGCGTGATCACGCTCCTGGGGTCGGCGCGGGCGGCGGTGTCGGTGAGCTTCTTCCGTCACTTCACCGGGCATACGGTCGGGTTCTTCGAGCTGTCCTGGTACATGCTGCCGATCGGCCTGGCGATGACGCTGCTGGTCTGGCTGTTCCTGCTGCTGGTGTTCCGGCCCGAGCGCAAGACGATCCCGGGGTTGCGCGACCGGGCGAAGCGGTTGCACGCCAGCCTGGGACCGATCTCGGCGCGGGAGATCCGGACGCTGCTCGTCGTCGGGGGCGCCTTCGTGCTCTTCGCGCTGCGGGCGCTGGTTCCGGCGCTGGGGGGACTGGACCAGAGCGCGATCCTGGCCGGCGCGGCGCTGCTGCTGTTCGTGCTGAACGTCCTGGCCATCGAGGACCTCGAGGGGACCTCGTGGAACATCATCCTGATGTTCGGCGGGGCGACCAGCATCGGGCTGTGCCTGTGGGAGACGGGGGCGGCGCATTGGCTCGCGGTGCAATGGCTGGCCACGTTCGACGGCGCGCCGGGGCTGGTCTTCGTGCTGTCGGTGGCGTTCGTCGTGCTGGCGATGACGAACCTGACGATGAACGTGGCGGCGATCTCGGTGTCGCTGCCCGTGGCGCTGGTCATCGCCCCGCAGCTCGGCGTGGCGCCCGACGTGATCCTGTACGCGATCCTGGTGGCGGCGGGGATGCCGTTCGTGCTCCTGGTGGGGGCGGCGCCGAACGCGATCGCCTACGCCAGCCGGCAGTTCACGGCGCGGGAGTTCCTGCTGGTGGGGCTGCCGATGACGGCGGTGCTGCTGGGGGTGCTGGCGCTGTTCGTGTGGGCGATCTGGCCGGCGATGGGGATGGCGGTGGCGGTGCGGTAGGGGGGCGGGAAAGGAACCACCGATGGACACCGATGAACACCGATGGGAGGGAAGGGACGGGGCGGGGTGTTGCGGCCGCTCGCGCGGCGTATCAGCGAGCGAGCGGTGAGGTGAAACTCCGCAGTTCCCGCACTTCCCGCGCCGGATGCTAGAATGGCGCCGTGACCGGGTTTGACCCGCATCGGCTCGCCGAGGAGCGGAGCCTGGAGTTGCACAGGCGCGTCGCGGCGGAGATCGCGCGTGACGGAACGATCGTGTCGCGAGCAGCGGAGCGGGTCGCGTCCTGGCGGGTTCGCGGCACGCTTCACGGCGAGTACGCGGACCTTTGGATGGGGCTGCTGCGCGGTCCTCGCGGGGAATTGCAGCGGGTGCTGGTCGATGAGAGCGAGGCGGGTCGCTCCTTGCGACAGACCTCGCCCTTCAGCTTCGTCGTGCCGCCGCGCGAGCGCTGGAGACTGTGGCGCGAGGTGCGGGAGCGCCTGGCATCGGGCGAGACATGACCAGGGAGCAGCTCGAGCACATCATCCGGGCGTCGGCGGTCATCGCCGACGACGAGGAGATCGTGATCGTCGGCTCGCAGGCGGTCCTGGGCCAGTTTCCGGCGGCGCCCCCCGAGCTGCTGGTGTCGATCGAGGCGGACGTGTACCCGCGGAACCATCCGGATCGCGCGGATCTCATCGATGGATCGATCGGCGAGGGTTCGCCGTTCCACGACACGTTCGGGTACTACGCCCAGGGAGTGGGGCCGGAGACGGCGACGCTGCCCGAGGGGTGGTCCGACCGACTGGTGCGGATCCAGAACCGCAACACGCGGGATGCGATCGGCTGGTGTCCGGAGATCCACGACCTGGTCCTGTCGAAAGGCGCGGCGGGGCGGGAGAAGGACTGGCGGTTCCTCGACGGCGCGGTCCGGGCCGGACTGGTCGAGGAAGACGTGCTGCTGTCGCGTCTCGCCACGATGGACGTCAGCGAACCGATCCGCGAGAACATCCGGCAGCACGTGGCGGCCGCGTTCCGGCGCGCGCGCGCCGGGGGGCCCCGACGCCGCACTTCCCGCACTCCTCCAATCACACGACGAGGCGGGCGATGTGGCGGAGGGCGTCGAGGGCGGAGACGAGGCCGACGATGCGGTTGTCCTGCAGGACGGGGACCTGGTCGAGGCCTTCGTGGATCATGAGGTACGCGGTCTGGAGCAGGTCGTCGTCCACGGCGACGGTGGTCGTGAGCGGCTGCATGAACTCCATCACGGGGCGTTCGATCTGCTCGGGCAACTTGCCGACGGAGCGCTCGTACTCGTAGAAGCGGAAGAGGTTGGGGTCGACGGCGACGTCGAAGGCGCGGTCGGCGCGGTTCTCGGCGGCGCTGGAGGTGAGGCGCGGGCGGAGGCCGCCGAGGATGTCCTGGGCGCGGAGCATGCCCAGGAGCTGGTTCTGGGCGCTGAAGACCAGGACGATGCCGCACGGGCAGCGCAGCGTCTGATCGGGCCCCACTCCGCTCAGCTCGGCCATCGCCTGGCGCAGGGTGAACCAGTAGGGGATGTGAGGGAAGCGATCGAGGGGGATCATGATCTCGCCCGCGCGCTTGGAGGTCATCGGCCGCGCTCCCGTCCCCCGCGGTTCCGGCGATCCGGCGCCCGTGTCACGCATGGCTCGACCCTCCCGATTCCGGCGGCAGCGAGGCGATCGGCACGTCGCCGCCCGGGCGCATCCCCGTCCGGCCGGCGGGCGCGGTTTCGAGGCCCAGCCGCCGCGAGAAATCGTCCGTGTACCATTGTGTCACGGAATCGTTGGAGAGGGCCATGTCGAGCTGTTTGGTCATGATGTTCACGCGGCCGAGGAGGCGGAGGCGGTGGGCGAGGGTGTCGGCGTCCTGGTAGGCGAGCGTGGCATCCATGAAGTCGGCCTGGCTGGAGGTCTCGAAGCCCATGCGGCGCAGGAGGTCGCAGATGAGCCGGATGCGGCGGACGCGGCGCTCGAGCGGCGCCCCGCCCTCCTTGAACTGCATGCGCACGTAGTTCGCGCTGGGCTCCGCGGTGAGGAGGGCCTCGATGGTGGCGTAGTGGTAGCCCATGCGGATGTTGAACAGCATGTACTCGCGGCTGATGAAGGCGTAGCTGCTCTCGGAGAACTGCGGCTGGTTGCCCTCGGTGATGTTGGTGCCCATGACGGCCAGGAAGCCCTTCAAGTCGGCGGGGACGGGGCGTGACGGCCAGCCTTCCTCCTTGATGCCGCTCCACAGGGCCTGCATCGGCACGGAGTCGAGCTCGGCCTCGGCGACCTTGCCGCGGCGCGCCGCGTCGGCGTGGTCCTCGTCGAGGCGGATGACGTCGACGGCGAGCGGGATGTCGGTGCGGAGGCGGAGGCCGATGCGGTCCTTGTGGGCGGTGGCGCGGGCGGTGCCGAACATCTCCTCCATGGCGCGCTGGTGGATGAAGCGGGTGATGTCGTGGAGGGTGCGGCAGCGCTCGGCGCGGAACTCGGGATCGCCGGGGCTGATGAGGTTGAGGTGGGCGATGCGCTCGACGGTGCGGCGCAGGGGGCTGGGGGGCCCGCCGGACTCGTCCTCCTGCGGCTCGGTCTCGCGTCGCCGCGCCTCGACCAGCTCGGGGTGGGGTCCTTCGTAGAGCGCGCCTTCGGTGGCGTCGACGGTGACTTCGAGGCCGTCGGGCAGGTCGCCGGCGCCATCGATGCCGGCGACGGCGGGGATGCCGGCCTCGCGAGCGAGGGTGGCCATGTGGCTGGCGGCGCCGCCGACGCGGGTCACGAGGGCGCTGGCGCGGTGCATGATGGCGATGAGCCTGGGCGAGGGGTTTTCGGCGACGACGACGGCGCCGTCGGGCACGAGGTGGATGTCGCCGGGGGAGCGGACGTGGAAGACCGGGCCGGTGGCGGCGCCGGGGCAGATGCAGGTGCCGCCGGCGGCGAGGATGCGGCCGTGCAGTTCCGGGGGCGACGGCGCAGGGGTCCGGTGGGGGACCAGGCGCAGGGGACGGGCTTGGAGCAGGAACAGGCGACCGTCGCGGTCGATGGCCCACTCGATGTCCTGGGGGACGCCGTAGTGCTCTTCGACACGCAGGGCGAAGCCGGCGAGCATGCGGAGCTGGTCGTCGGAGACGGCAGGCTGGTCCTGTTCGGCGTCGGGCACGGGGGCTTCGGCGACGCCGCCGCCGGGCTGGGGGACGAGCTGGACGGTCTTCTTCGCGGCGCGGACGAGGGCGACGGAGCGGTCATCGCGCGAGACGTGGAAGACGTCTGGGGTGAGGACGCCGTCGACGAGGTAGGCGCCGAGACCGCGGATGGCGTTGACGAGCATGCGCGGGGCGTCGGGCTGGAGCGGGTCGCGGGTATAGAGGACGCCGCTGGCGGCGGCGTCGACGAGGGCGAGGCAGCCCACGCCCATGGGGGACTCGAACTGCTCGGCCCCGTGGCTGCGCGCGAGGTTGACGGAGGCGGGCGTGAAGGTGCTGGCCAGCACCTGCTTGTACGATTCGAGGAGATTGTCGCGACCGACGTTGAGGAGGGTGACGAACTGGCCGGCGAAGGAGAGGACGCCGTCCTCGTCGATGGCGGAGGAGCGGACGGCGAAGCGACGGTCGCGGCAGCGTGCGGCGAGCTTGTCGAACGCGTCCTCGATCGCGGCGCGCAGGTCGTCGGGGACGGGGCTGGCGACGACGAGGGCGCGGACGCCGGTCGCCGCGGCCTCGCGTTCCCGCGCGCCGGCGTCTCCGGGCGCGCGCAGCAGGGCGTCGATCTTCCCGGCCAGCGCGTTGGCCTCCAGGAAGCGATGGAAGCCCCAGGCGCTGACTGCGAAGCCGTCGGGGACGGGAAGCCCGAGGCGGGAGCGCAGCTCGCCCAGGTTGGCGTTCTTGTTGCCGACGGACGGGGCGCGCTCGCGGCCCAGGCGGTCGTAGGGGATGACGAACTCGTCGGGCGCGATCCGCCGGGGCCCGGCGGCGTCGGCCCAGATTTCGCGGCGCACCTCGGCCAGGCGCTCGCGCAGCACGGCGTACGACTCGCCGCCCAGCTCCACCATCTGCTCGACGAGGGCCGCGACGCCCTCCTCGACGGCGACGACGTCGGAGGCCTCGATCGGGAGGTGGCGGCGCGAGCGGACCTCGAGCTGTCCGATCTCCTTGAGCACGCGGTTCTGGCGGTCGAGCAGCGAGCGGAAGAGCGAGAATTTTTGGCGGATGCGGCGGAGCGCGGCGAGGTGTTCGTCGCTGCCCTTGCCGAACATCCTCTGGAACAGGCCCATGATGGCGATCCGCTCCCGGCCCCGCGGGCCGAAAGACTAGCCCGCGGGGCTCTTGGCCTCCGCGGCGCCCTTGGCGGCCTCGGCGGCCTTGGCTGCCTTCTCCCGCGAGAAGCCGCGGGACATCTGGATGACGATGATAACGCACATCGAGACGGCCGAGATCATCACGACGAAGCCGGCGGCGGTGGTGGCCTGGAACTGCTTCAAGGCGACGGACGAGCCGGCGAGGATGACCATGACGGCGAAGAGCAGGCGGATGCCGTAGCCGTGGATGTACTTGACGGCGGTGACGCCGACCTGGGCGCCGATCGAGGCGCCGATGAGCATGATCAGGGCGGCGATGATCTCGACGCGGCCCTTGACGGCGTAGGTGAAGCAGCCGTAGGCGCCGGAGAAGACGACGCTGAAGAGGTCGGTGCCGACGGCGACGGCGGTGGGGCAGCCGATGAGGTAGATCAGGGCGGGCATGCGGATGAAGCCGCCGCCGACGCCGAGGAACCCGGAGAGCAAGCCGGTGAAAAGGAAGACGGCCACGACGGTCCAGAGGGAGATGGTGACGCCGGAGACGGGGAAGTGGATCATGGGCGGGAGGTTCCAGCCGGACTTCTTGGGCTTCTGGCCGGGGACCACGCCGGCGGCGGCGTCCTTGGCGGCTTTCGCGGCGGCGCGCTTGTCCTTGGTGAAGTAGTCCCAGAGCATGAAGAGGCCCAGGCCGAAGAGGAGGGCCATGTAGGAGTAGCGGACGACGGGACCGGCGAGGCCGTGAGCGGTGAGCCACATGACGATCTGGGCGCCGATCTCGACGCCGATGACGGAGCCGACGATGGAGATGAGGCCCATTTTGACGTCGACGTTGCCCATCTTGCCGTGTTTCTTGGTGGCGACGATGGACTTGCCGAAGATGTGGGCGAGGTCGGTGCCGATGGCGTAGGCCATGGGGAAGCCGAAGATGTTGAGGGCTGGGGTGACGACCCAGGCGCCGCCGACGCCGAAGAAGCCGCCGAGCACGCCCACGGTCAGGCCGATGGCGAGCAGGATGAGGATATTGAATTCGACGCCGGCGATTGGAAGATAGATGTCGAACATGGCTACTCCTTGTGCTCGATCTTGTGCACTTCCATCCCGATGGCTTTCAGGATGAGATCGGTGCCGAAGGCGATGGTGACGCCGACGACGCCCATCACGACGGTGCACACGACGGCGAAGAGCCAGAGGTTGTCGTTGTAGAGCTGGCTGGCCCAGAGGTTGATCCCGGTGAGGCCTTCGAGTGGGACTTTTTTGCCCACGGCTTCGGGAACCTCGAGGCCCTCGCCGCCGGCGGCGGCGAGCGAAGGGAGCAAGGCGAGGATGGCGATGATCAAACCCTGGACAGGTCGTTTCATGATCCCGCTCCTTTGCGCGGCTCACCGCCCCGTTGGACCGCTGGGGGGTGATGATCCTCCGGACTGTGGAGTTTGTCAACGGTGAAGGGGGCTGCGGGGGATTCGGGGCAGGGGACACCGCGGCCTGCGGGGCCGAACGGTCGAATACGGCATCCGCCCGCGGCACGGCGCCGAGGCTGTAGCGTTCTTGGTGACCGTGATCTGGGAGGTGCGGCCATCGAGCCGGATGACGCGATGTTCGAGCGGTTGAGGGGTGCAACTTTGGGACGGCGTCGTGGTTCGACGTGGAGACGCGAAAACACCCGGCACGCGACGGCGCCACGGTCCGCGTGACCACCATCGAGCGCACCTTGGTCGGGGTCGACGTCCCCGATGCTCCCCGGCTCGGGGGGCTTGGAGGAGATGTGCCGCCCGCCGGGATCCGTGGCGTTCCTCAACATCGAGGCCGGCATCATTGTACGCCTTCGAACCGGGGGTTGGCGGCGATCCTGACGAGGGTCGGCTCAACCTGGGTCGATTGCCGGTCGGACGCGGTTCGCCGCCAACATGTACCGGCCCGCACCCAACGGCAGCAGCCAGAACGCAGCGTAATCGCGGCCGTTCCACACGACCGCAGCATCCGCCAACAATGCCGACTCGCCCGGGGCGCACCACTCCCCCACCGTGGCCTGCTCCACGTTCCCGTCCGACGCCCTGCCGGACCATTGGATACTGCCCAACGTGAGCCTCCACGCGGCGGGTGCATCTGCGGACCCGGGTTTGCAGCTCTCAATGCCGACAGCGCGAGCACACCACCAAGCAGCGGCGAGGTCGTCGCCACCTGCCGCAACACGCAACCGACCGCACCAGCCCAATTCCTCTCCCTGTGAAAGAAGAACCTCTTCGCGCGGACGCATGCCGTCTTCCACCGCAGCGCTCAGTTCGCCTTCCTGATACGGACCATAGGCTCCCCGAACCGACGCCAGAATCAACCCCGTCCCGCTCCACGAGATCGCGGTCTCTTCCGCATCCTCCGGTTCCGGTCGGCACGACCACTGCATCACGTCGCTCGCTTCAGATTGGAACGAACCGCGACACAAGTATGCGCGAACACTCTCGCACCCAAAGCACGGGGCCCCCGCGGAGGTCGGGTCCTCCGCCCACCAAGCCAAGCGCAGGCCATCTCTGCCCCAGCTCAACGAAGGGGAAAAGCCTGCACGCTGGGGATCCAACCGCTCGGGCTCGCGAACGATCCGCCCAGACCAGTCCAGCAACGCCCAGTGCAGCCCGCCGACCCCCCACTCGCGGGCCAGGCCGTCGGTGGGTGTTCCATGCAGCCCCGACCATGCCACAGCGATCAGTTCCGTTGACGCTGCCACTGCAGGATCGAGGTCCAGTCCGTCCTCGACAGGTGTCTTGACGGAGGCCAAGTACTGAGCGGGCGAGCCTTCATCATCAAGCACGTAGATACAGATGCGACTTTCTCCATCGGCCAGGCAACTCACCGCGACCACCAGACGACCATCCGTGGCGGCCGCGGAGAATCCCGGCTCATCCGCAGGGATGTCCGCCGACAACCCACGCGGGGCAAGCGCCGCATCGATCCACTCGAAGTGGACGGTGGTTCGCTCGCCTTCAAGCAGGTCAAAGCCGACGACGTACGATTCGCCGATCCATACGCCCATCAGGTAAGCCGGCCATGCCACACTCCCGGGGGCTTCGCCGACAACCGTAGGTGCGGTACGGGGCTGCGTGGAAGTGAGATGCCCGGGTACACAATCGGTTGCCGCCGCACAGGACGCGGTGCAACCGGCGCAAATGGCTGTCATGACAAGGAAGTACCGGATCCTTCCGGAATCCGTTCTGCCGCCACGACCCAAGGATGTTGCGCGGCGTGGCCCGTTCGGACCACTGGCTCTCATGGCGAGTCCAAGGCCCGCTGGAATGTGTCGTACCACTCCGTCACTGCTCGATCTGTCCACGTTGGCCTAGTCGGGTCGATGCCGAACTGCTTGAAGATGCTGTGCATTGTCGGCGAGATAAACATCCGGCCCGGCTGCCTGCAGGGACCGGCCGTACCCGCGCCAGCACAGCCAGTCTGGCTGTAGCTGTGCGCCGTGAGGAGGTAGGTGCCAGCGATCCGCATCCTCGCGAAGTTCCCTTCGGCATCGTCGGACGGAACTCCAGAAGCCTGCATGAGGAACGGCACGGTCCCGTATCTCCATGAGAAGTCGAGCTGGTAGCCCCTGCTGTGGATGACGCCCTCTTCGTAGAGTACCGCTCCTCCAGACAGGCGGTAGCTGTCAAGTTCAGCATTTCGTGCGCCGGAGCGCCGTGCTCGAGCAACCGGGTCCTCGATCCAAGCGATGCTGGCGCTCTGATCTGTGACGGGCACGCTGAGGCCTGGCGCCCCGCGATTCGGGTTGGCGCCACTGACAACGTAGGTTGTCCACTCCTGGGTCGATGCACGTTCGTACCAGCCGCGGTAGTAGTCGCTGACCCGGTGGAGTTCGGACTCCACTTGCTCCGGCGTGGCCATGCGAAGGAAGCAGGCCGTGCCATTACATTCGTGGTGGTAGTACTTCTCTTCGCCTGGATTGACGAGGCCGGATACTCCGGCGATGATGTCAACCTGCTCCTGGGCACGCATCTCGGATTGCTGGGATCGGCTCTGAATAGCGGCCGGATCTGACTCGACGTCGGATCGACTGGCTTCGCCTGCCAGGATCGTCTCGAGTCCATTCGGATCGACCAGTACCACCGGAGTTCCACGCGCGAAGCGGAAGCAGTTCGCGTCCACAGTGGACCGGGGAGCAGGGCTCGACGACTGCGAGTAGTGATAGGCCGCCGGATCAGCCGAAAGCCATCGTCCGACACGGACACCGAAGTAGCGAGCGCCGAAGCTAGCTACTCCGGCGCCTGGGTCCTCCTCCTTCCCCATGAACTGGTACCTGCCGACTGGACTGGCATTGGCGGACACCACCTTCTCGTCGGCGCCATATGGAACTTGGCTGGACTGACGCAATAGGCCGCCGGCGAGAGCATCGACGACGTCGCAGGCGTTAGCGAGGTGGTCGGTCAGTACCAGACGGAGCTTGCCGCGGTCCGTCGCGTCGGGCCCTTGCACGTCCAATTCCCACACAGTCGCCAACCCGTCGCGAAGGTAGCTGGAGTCCATGCCGGAGTATACGCCGGCATCCAAATGGCCGTCGCGCTTCTCGTGCATCCCGGAGATGTAGAGCGAGTACCCCTCCGACATCTCGAACGGATTCCCGTCCGGGTACTCTTCGTACTTGACCCTCCGCTGGTTGCTGAAGTCGTAGAGGTTCACGAGCCGTGTCGCAGGACACCACCACACCGACTCGCCGGACGCGTGGAACACCGTCGAAGCGGAGGAGGGGTCGAGGGAGCAGTCGTCGCCGGGGCTGGGGTCGCCGGTGGGCTGGACGACGGGGGTGCGGCGCTCGGCGGCGATCATGTTTCCGACTTCGTCCCAGGCGAAGAAGAGCCCAAAGTCGGCGGCCTCCTTGCAGCCCTCGCCGTCGGGGCCGCCCGTGGCATTCTCCTGGGAGCAGCCGCGCGGACGGTGGACCACCAGCGCCGCAATGTTGCCGGCGGCATCGTAGTACGCCCGCAACTCGTCGTCTCCCGCGGCGGCGGTCGCCGCGTAGACCGCGTGGGGAGCCGCGTTGCCCGCTCGGTCGGCCACGCACCGGCCCAGGATATCCTCGCGGCCAGGATCCGTGCCATTGCTCGCCCGACAGGCCGGGTCGTCGCTCACCGGTAGGGGACCGAGGCCGGGATCAGCACCGACCTGGAGGCCGTTCACGATGTTCCCCAGGCTCCAGCCGTAGAAATGGTCGTCGTCGTCGTCCCAGGTCCGCATCGAGCCCAGCGCATCGAAGGTCCACGTTTGCGCAGCGACGCGGTCCGGCTGCTGCCGCTTGTAGAGCGGCTCCGCCTTCGTCAACCTGTAGAGCGCGTCGTACTCGTACTCGATGTCGTACGTCACGAACGTCCGGTGCTCGGCCGTTTCTGCGCACTCGGCGGACGGCTCGATGCCATCGTCCATCGCCACCCAGCAGTCGGGACGGCCGTCGTCGATGCGCACGATGTTCGAGGCCGAGTCGTACGTGTAGCGATAGTCCTGGAGCACGAGGCCGTCGAACTGCCGCACGTCGCTCTTGCGCGCGAGCCGCTGCCGGGCATCGAAGGCGTAGGTCTCGAGCGTACCGGCGGTCGAGCAGACGCACGTGGAGGCAGAGCCGTCCTCGGACGGCGTGCAGTACAGATCCGTCAAGGAGTCCCGGCAGACCTGATCGCCGTACTCGACCAGGACCTTGCGACCCTGCACGTCGTACTCCGTGCGGCGCACGAGAGGCTGGTAGGCAGCGGCGCCGACTTCGAGGAAACTCACGGTCTCGACCAGTCCGCGCTGGCCGTACGAGTAGGCCATGAGCGAGGTGTCAGGGTTGGCCTCGAGCTGGAGGCGCTGGCCTTCGTCGAAGACCGAGTGCGAGAAGTACCCCGTGGTCACGTCCGGGTGGATCTGCCGGCCGGACCAGATGGCCCACCCGTGGCAGTCGTAGCCGAGGACGACGGTGCCCGCGCGGTCGCGCGTCCACGACGGCCGGCCGTCGAGCGGCCCCTGGCGAGTGGGCCGAGTACCACACGGCGGGATCGGCTCGGCGAGGATGGGCGCGGACCAGCCAGTAGACGCCGGCGAGTATGCCTCGTCGAAGCGGTAGAGCACGTCGAAGCACGGGGCGTGGCCGGCGGGCGGCAAGTTGTCGTCGCCGAGCGTGCACGTCTGGCCCGCGGCCCCGCCGCTGGTCGCCCACGAGCCGGAGGCGTAGGGCACCTCGCCTTCAAGATCCTCGGCGACGAGCCTTCCTCCGCGGTCGTACCAGTAACGGTTGGTGATCCTGCGGGCGTCCTTCGTCGCGATCAACCTGTCCAACGGATCATAGGCGTACCGGTAGAGCCCGGCGTCAGGGTCGTCGTTCACGACGCGCCGGCCGAGGGTGTCGTAGGTCTGCGTCTTGGTGACGCTCTCCGTCGACGAGAACGCCGCGTCCCGAGCGTCGCCCCCGGTTCGGCCCCGGGTCATCTCCACGACGGCGCCGAGCGGGTTGTAGCGCAGCCCCGTGGCGAAGATCTCAAGCCCAGGCGAATCCGCCGAGCGGTTGCGCTCGACGGTCCGCACTGTGCGGCCTTGACCGTCGGTGTACGCGGTCGCCGGGGTGCCGTGGTAGACGCCGGGCCCGAGGTCGCCGGCGTCCCAGATGTCGGTGACCAGCGCGCCGTAGCGCGTCGCCACCACCTCCGTGCCGTCGGTCGTCCAGGCCCGCGCGACCCTCCCGAACGGGTCGTACGAAGAGCGCGCGTAGAGCGACGGCGAGGCCGGCGCGACGCCGTCCGGCAGGTCGGGGCTGCGAGCCACGGACGGCAGGAACGCCTGCCGCACGGCGCCCTTCGCGTCGAACGACTGCACCCCGGACTGGATGTAGTCCAGGCCGTCCTCGGCGTCGCCCTCGGCGATCGCCGTGCGCGAACGGCCCATTCCATCGACGTAGGCCCACGCCTCCAGCGCCTCGCCGGCGATGGCGTCCACCCTGCCGGTCGAGTCGCAGTCCTCGTTCGTGCGCGTGTGGACGAAGGAGAGCGCGGCGCGCAGGTGGTAGTCGATCTCGGCAACCGGCTCGCCGCAGCCCGAGCGGTACATCCGGGTGGGGCGGCCGAGCCTGTCGAGCAGGACCGTGGTCTCGAGACCCGACGGGTCGGTCGCCGTGCGGATGGCGCCGTACTCCGCGAACCAGGTGGCGGAGGTGGACAGCGTCGCGGGGCTGCCGTTGGAACGCACGCCAGCGGTCGGTCCGGTCGTACTCGGGCCGGAGACGTCGATCGTCTCCTGGACGGGCGAGGCGGCGAAGTCGGCGTCGTACTCCAACCAGGCCTGTCCCATCGGCGCGCTGCACGTTCCGCCGGCGCAGGTGTGGTGGGGCTGGCAGAAGCGGTCGGCGTCGTACTCCACCTCGCTGCGGATGTAGGAGAGGCTGGCGTCCGGCGCGTTCCAGTGCTCGGGGTCGCTGCCGACGATGTAGACGAAGCGGGGCAGGTGGCCGCACGGGTCGCCCGGCTCGAAGATGGTGAAGGCGTCCACCAGTTTCTCGCCGGCGATGTCCGATTCGGTCCAGCTCTCCGCGACCGGGTGCATGTAGAGGATGCGGATCAGGGCGGCGTCGTACCGCGCATGGGTCGTGACTTCGTCGTCCAGGAAGTCCGGGTCCGCGCCCGTGGGATCGATCGCACCCTCGTTGACGCTCGTTCCCACGTTGCCCCAGAAGTCGACGTCGGCAACGGCCGAGTGCAACACGTACTGCTGCCCAGCGCCCAGGTTCTTGACCCGCAGGTCCCAGGACCCGCCGCCGAGCGAGCCGACGGTCCCGTCGTCCACGGCGCCGTCGTAGACGGAGTAGCCGCCGGCCGGCGACGCGGGGACCGTGCCGGTCGGCCGGACGCTCGTGTCGTAGACCCACAAGTAGCTGTCCTTGGCGTACGCATGCCAGACCGATCGGCCACCCAGGCCCGGCTGGTAGAGGCGGCGCACGCCGTACCGGCTGGTCGCGGCGCCCTGGCAGATCGAGGTCGGCGCGTTGTTCCAGCGGCCCTCGTCGCAGGTTTCGGTCGAGGTGACGGCGCCCTTGAGGGCTTCCAGCGGGTTCTCCTGGAACCGGCAGTTCGGGTTGAGGAGGGGGTGGTCTTCGTAGGAGTCGTGGCCGGCGGCGTTGCCACGGGCCCACTCCGGCATCAGCCCCGGCTCGAAGCGGGTGACCGAGACCGACGCCGGCGAGTTCGAGTCCCCCACGGTCTTCACCATCGCCTCGCCAAAACCCCTGAACTCGGCCTCCCACCCGTCGTAGAAGGCATTCCGGTACTTGTACTCCGTCACGTAGTGTCCGCCAAGCCCGTCGGAGACGGTGGAGGACGCGACGACCTGGGACGGGAACGGGGCGAAGGCCGTCCAGGGGCGAACCTGGCCTGCGGTCTCGTCGACGGTCGCCCGCGCTTCTGCAGCGTACGTCGTGGTCGAGCGGTAGGAGATCTCGGAGGTCTTGCCCATGCCGTTCGCGACGGAGACGAGCAGGCGCGGCTGGATGCCGTCGGTGAAGTCGAGGAACTGATAATTGCGCCCATTCCCCCACAGCACGTCGGTCGTGGTGGACCCGTTCACGTCGGCGACGCGGACGCGGTTCACGATGCCGGGATGGTAGGGCACGCCGTCGAGGATGACGCGGTCGCTCCAGGCGAAGCCGCCGAGGTTCAGGTAGACGTCGACGGCATCGAACCGCACCTGGACGAGGTCGGTGAGGCCGTCGGCATTCACGTCGGCCAAGCTGATCCGCGCGTCATCCTCGATGGTGAGGATGTGCGGGGAGTTCGCCATCGTCTGCTCGAGGTCGGGGCCGTACGTGCCGGCCTCGCAGCTCTCGCGATCGGCCGCGACGCCCCAGAAGATCGGATCGGACTGGCCGGCGATGTACCCGCGGCCGGGCCAGTAGGCGATGTCGCCGGACTTGAGCTGGACGATGTCCTGGAGGCCGTCGCCGTTCATGTCGGAGAGACGGATGTCACCGTCGCTGAATTGGATCGACATCCCGCGGTGCAGGACGCAGGTCGCGATCGGCTGGTCGCGCCCCGACGCGTCCTCCTCGGCGCCGACGCAGTTGCCAAAGGCGTCGATGACGGGCGTGCCGAAGCGGCCGTCGTAGAAGTCGTCGGTGCCGCAGCGGGAGAGGTTGATCCAGTGCTCCATCCGCGTGCCGGTCGTGCGTACCACGTCCACGAGGTGGTCGTTGTTGACGTCGACCAGCCGGATTTCGGAGGCGTCGCGGGTGAAGTCGATATCGGGATCGACGACGCCGGGATCGAAGGGGCCGTACTCCTGCCAGCGGTACCCGCCGAGCCACAGGTCGGCGGGATCGGCCGGCGCCTCGCCGTCGTGCTCCAGCCGGAAGTAGCGGTACCAGAGCGAGTGCGGCATGTGCATCCATTCGACCGCGCCGTCGGCGTCGATGTCGAGGGGATTCACGTTGGTGTTGGACATCGTGAAGTCGGCGCCGATCGAGCCGGGAAGGACGATGTCGCCGGCCCGGACGAACGAGACCCTCCCGGAGGCGTCGGTCTCGTTGATGTACAGGCAGTGGCCGCCGCCGCAACGGACGGGGTCGGTGATCAGGAGATCGGGGAGGCCGTCGCGGTTGGCGTCGAAGAGATCGGTCCGATCGTCGTCGATCGACCGGTCCGGGGACGCCGCGAATGTCTCGACGCCGTCGTTGATGTAGCCGAACCCGTCCGCCCACTGGCCGGAGGACACCTCGGTGTAGCTGAGCGCCAGCGCGGGCAACGCGGTGTTCGCGGTGACCGTGCAGGTCGAAGGCGGCGTCGCCGTGCCGTCGGCCACGGGATCGGGGAAGCACTCCGTGCCGAAGAGCTGGACGCCGGTGAGCAGGGACAGGAAGCTGTCGGGGTCGTAGGTCAGGATGTAGCTCCGGGTGTGGGACGGCTCGCCGGGATCATCCTCGAAGCGCACGCTCTGCACAATGATCTGGTGCAGCCTCCACGCCGTGGTGAGCGGGAACCCGGTCGCGTAGCCGGTGAAAACGTCCTGGCGGCTCGTCGTGTCGTAGACGAGGTGGACGTGGTGCTGGTAGTTGGCCAAGGCCCGCGAGGCGGAAACGGGGGAGTTCCAGTAGACGTCGGAGAGGTAGGCTTGTCCGCCGTAGCCTCCGGCGGAGGCGGCTTCGTCGCGCTGGTAGGTGTACCAGACGTCGTTCCCGTTGGCGTCGGTCATGCGGGTGAGGTTCCAGCGGTAGGTGACCTCGCGCGGGGCGGCGAGGCCGACGTCCATGGTGAACGAGACGAGCGAGGCTTCGGTAACGCCGACGGGAACGTCGGGATTGTCCTCGACCGGGCCGAAGGTGAACCACGTGCCGTTCTTGTCCTGGACCTTCCATTGCCGGCCGTCGCCGCGGAGGAAGAAGCGCAGGAACGCGCCCTCGACGCGGGCGCGGAAGTAGAGCCAGCCGGACGGGCCGCAGGGGGTCGAGTCGACGCAGACGCCGGGGAGCTGGAACGTCTCGCCCGGGCCGCTGGTGAGGATCTGCACCAGCTCCTGGCCGCCGTTGTACTTGAAGCGGTCGTTGGCGAGGCCCCCGGAGAGATCACGGTAGGTGGGCATCCCCTTGTCGAGCTGTCGAGCGATGAAGGGAACGGCCAGATCCCAGCCGATGCCGAGCGGTCCGTTGCCGCCGCTGGAGGAGTAGATGATGGCCAGGCTGGGTTGTGCGCCGGCGCGGCCCGGGGGGAGCGCGATGGGGATGCTGAAGGTGGCGGTGCCGGTGTTGAGCTGTGGGGCGAACGACTCGCCCATCCCTTCGATCTTGCCTTCGCCCGAGGGGAGCGGGATGACCTGCGGCTTGACGGCGGAGCGGTCCTCGCCGGTGGGAAGAGAGGCCGGCGAGGGGCGCCCTTCGACCGGATCGGTGCGGTCGGCTTCGGAGGCGCGCTGCGAGCGCGGGTTCTCGGCGTGCCCGGCAGCGTCCCGGCGCGTCTCGGCGGCGAGGTCATCGCGAAGGCCGCCGGGGCCAACATCGACGTCGACATCATCATCGTCGACGCCCCACCAGCCGTCATCGGTGTCGGCTTCGTCCTCGGCGGCGGGGGCGCCGTACCAGCCCTCGCCGTTGCGAAGGCGTTCGAGCGCCTGCTCGGCGAGCTGGCGGGGGTCCTGGGCGGGGGACGAGATGCGTGTGGGAGGCTGTGGGTCGTTGGTCTGCGCGGGGGCGGATTTCGCGCAAAGGACGCAAAGAACCGCAAAGGACGCAAAGGGGATCCTGAAACCTGTCCTTTCCCTCTTGGCGTCCTTGGCGTTGTCGGCGACCTTGGCGACCTTTGCGCGAAATTCCCTGTCCGGATCCACGCAGATCATCTTGAGGCCGGCCTTCATTCGGTCACCCAACCCTGGGGCAGATAGCGTGCGCGGACTTCATCCAGGCCGCCCGACCCGTCGGCGCCGCTCCAGTCGGTCCAGACGATGGCGAGCGGGCCGCCGCCGGAACCTCCCCCGCTCTTCGTGGTGATCGGGCCGGGACCGGTGGGGCCGCCGGCGCCGAATGCGGCGGAGGGGGTTTCCTGGGCGTCGAAGAACGTCGTGTTCAGCAACACGTCGGCGGGCGAGACCACCTGGGCTTGGCAGGGCCCGAGGGTGCAGGTGACGCCGAGACGTACGCCGGAAATGGCGGTCGAGGACGAATCGGCCAACCGCGGGACGCCGCGGGGTTCCTCGACCCAGATGGCGACCATCCGCTCGCCGTCCGAGGCCAGGCTGGGCGCGAACTGCGACGGTTCCGTCGGCCGGGGGCCCGGAGGAGGGACCACCGCATGCGGAAGAACGACCTCCGAGTCGGGATCGAGCGCGCCGTCGGAGAAGACGAAGTTGCCGCGCACGGTGAGTCGCCCGTCGTCCTCCATGTCGGTCCAGGCGACGACCCAGCCGGGCTGAGCAAGCGCGACGGCCGCCACGGTGGGCTCGTACTGCTCGAACCGGACGCGGTGATTCACGACGAAGTCGGGAACTGGATCCGTCGAGCCCCCGATGGTTCTGGCGGCGCCGCCGGTCCCGAAGAGGCGGGCGCGAATGGCGGATCCCGACGCCTCGGCGCCGGTCTCCGTCTCGCTGCCGTCCGTCCAGGCGATGAGGAAGCCGTCGCCGGGAAGGGCGGCAACGGCGGGCTCCGCCTGCGCGCCGATCGTGGTGGTGTTGGCGACGGCATCGAAGTCGAAGCCGGGCGCGGCAGCGCCGTCGCTGGTGAAGACGCGGTAACGGATGCCGGAGAGGTCCCACGGATCGCCGGTCTCGGCGTAGCGGCTCCAGTCCTCCCAGGCCAGGACGAAGGTCTCGTCGCGAGCCCCGGGCAGGATCGCCAGGGTGGGGTTGAGCTGGGCCTCGCCGACGGTGGTGTTGGCGAGAACGGGGTCGCCGCACGTCACGGTGAGGTCGGTTGTGCCTTCGCCCCGAACGACGGCGGCGGGGGCGTCGCAGATCGCGAAGTAGATGTCGACATCCTCTCCGTCGGGGTCCGCGCCGTAGCCTTGCCACGCGACGACCAAGCCCCCACGGGAGAACGCGGCCATGACGGGGCGCTCTTGCGGCAGCGGCGCCCCGCCGAACATCGCGTCGCCGGTCACGACGACGTCCCCACCGATGATGCCGGTTGCGGGGTCGATGGCGCGGATCATGATGTCGGCGTAGGAGGGATCATCGTCCTGGTCCTGGGTCCACGCCACGACGAGTTTGCCGTCGCTGAGAACCGCGACGGTGTGGTCGGCCGGGGCGAGTTCCTCGCGGCCGTCGTCGCCGCCGGCGGTGGACGCGTCGCTGACGACGAAGTCCGTGGTCGTGCAGTCGGCCGCGCAGCCGACGAGGGGATGTGGCGGGTCGCATTCCTCGGTCGGATCCACGAATCCGTCGCCGCAGCGACGTGCGACGCAGAGGCCGGTGACGCAGATCTCATCGACATCCGGGAGCACATCGCAGGCCGTGCCGTTGGGCTCGACCAGCTCGAAGCAGCCGGCGGCGAGGTCGCAGCGCGCGGAGCGGCACGCGGGCGCCACGGGGCAGAGCCCGTCGTCGGGGATGGAGTTGCAGCCAAGGGTCGAATCGCACGCGTCCACGGTGCAGGCGATGCCGTCGTCGCAGAGCTCGTCGTGGGGGGTGCTAAGGCAGCCGGCGCTCGCGTTGCAGGTTTCGACGGTGCACGTGACGTCGTCCGCACACCGTTCGTCGTGCAAATCGACGGCGCAGCGGTCTGCGTCCTCGTCGCAGGCGGTGTCGGTGCAGCCGAGGTCGTCCTCGCAGACGACGGGGGTACCGGGAACGCAGCCCGCTTCGGTCGCGCAACGTTCGGCGCCGGTGCAGTACTGGAGGTCGTCGCAGAGGGCGTCGTCGGGCAGGTGCCGGCAGGCGGGAACGGTCGACGGCGGCGTTGGTTCCATGCAGGAGTCGGTGGTGCACGAGAACGGGTCGCCGCAAGCGAACGCGATCCCCGGGGCGCAGCCGAAGCCGACGAGACAGGACTCGTGGCCGTCGCAGAAGGAGCCGTCGTCGCAGCGCTCGTCGTGAGGGATGTACATGCACGCACCGGTCGGCTCGGTGCAGACGTCTTGCGTGCAGCCGAGGCGGTCGTTGCAGTTGACGGGGGGACGGCGGCGGCAGCGGCCGGAACGGCACTCCTCGGCGCCGTTGCAGGCCGAGCCGTCCTGGCACTGCCAGTCGGCGGAGCAGGGGTCGCCGACGCGGAGGCCGCTGCCGACAGAGCCGTTGGAGTCGCAGGCGACGTACCCTGCCATGCCTGCCAACAAGGCGGCGGCGACCCGCGCCGACCGGACGGTATGGATCGAGCGCTTCGGCGGATCGGCGCGGCCAAGTTCGATGATCTGCCGAGGGGTCATCGGCGCCTACTCCCCTGCGTCAGAGGGTGCACCACCCCGGGCGGACTTGCTCATGGTGCTGGCGCTCCAGTAGCGATAGTAGAGGATGAACTGGATGTCCTCCAGCGCGTCGAAGTCGAGGGCATCGGTCTGCTCGATCTGCAAGGAGTAGGAGCCCTCGACGGGACGGCCGCGGAACTCCGAGCGGTACAGGTCCGTCAGCAGGGCCTGATCGGAGGAGGTGATGGGGGTGGTGATGACGCGCTCGGCGGCGAGCGCCTTGGCATCGTGGACCCAGGCCGCGGGCATCGTGAAGGGCACGTCCGAGCCGCGGTAGTTGCGGACCGACACGCCGCCCCCCTCCGCCAGCGAGTAGGGCGTGACGGCGCGCGCGTAGCAGCCGGCCGGGTATTCGGAGAGGGCACAGTTGCGGACGTTGGTGCCCACGACGTTCAGCGCCAGGCGGTCGATGCGATAGTTGTAGTTTCCGGTGGCGAAGGACTCCTCGGCGAACAGATCGCCTTCGGCAATCGCAGCCTGGTGGAAGGAGAACGGCAGTTCGTAGTACGCGACTCCGCCGTACGGCCGGCCATCGGGGTGGGCACCGGCACAGAGCAGATCGCCGATTTCCCTGGGACCGTCGTCGCCGGCGCACTTGACCAACCCGTTGGCGAGCCACTCGATGGTGCATTCGCGCGCCAGCGCCTCGGGAACGGGCGTGGGGCCCGTGCCGTCGGCGCAGACGACGCTGAACGCGGTGCGGAAGACGTCACCTTCCCAGTCCGTGGGGGGGTGGGCGGCCAGGAAGTGGCCCGTCGGGTCCAAGTCCACGGAGCAGTCGACGCGGTCGTCCCGTTCGAAGACCATCGTGCTATCCATGGTCGGGTGGTAGGTAGCGGCGTGGTCGCCCCGTTCGAGCTGCGCGCCCCAGGCATAGAAGGCGAACGGGGTGGAATCGGACACCCGCAGAGCAGCGACGATCGGCACGACGTAGCCGCCCCCGCCGCCGGGCCTGTCGACCGTGAGCTCGACGCGCTGCCAGCCCGACGCGGCCGGGAGCGGGCGCCACACGGGGCCGACGTTCTCCTCCCCCAAGAACCACAGGCCGATCCCGAATTGCTGGTCCGTGGTGGTCGCGGGCGCGACCCACACCGAGAAGGTGTAGGACTGTCCCGCGGCCGCGTCGTCGGTGGCGACGTACTGGTACCTCCACTGGCCTTCGCACAGCACGGGGTCATGGTACGAGCCCTCCACGCGAGGTGGATCCTCGGCCCACGGTTGGATCACGGCGCCCGAGTCGATCGGTTCGGTGGCCTGCCACGCGGGGGTCCGGGCGAGATCCTCGCTCCAGCGCACCCGGTTGTCCGGGTCGGCCGCGACACCGCACAGCGGTTCCGCGCGGACGACGTCGTCGCGCAGGGAGATGACGGCGACGTCCAGGCCGTCGGTGAAGGGGTGATCGAAGGGGTAGCTCTCGACGTACAACCGGAGCCGATCGACGTAGTCGACCAGATCCAGGTCGACGCCGGTACCGGTCCCGGGGGCCGTGGGGTCCCCGACTTCGGCGATGCGGAAGATGTCGTTGATCCACTCCTGGGGCGACTCGACGAAGGTGTGGCGGCCGCGTTCCATCTCCAGGTCCAGACCGAGGCGGAACTCGATGGCGCGGCGCGCGACGAACGCCTTGCGCACGCCGTCCTCG
>JACRCX010000096.1 GCA_016218815.1 Deltaproteobacteria bacterium | reverse complement strand
GGCGCGGCGCCTCGCCGCGCCGGGGCACCCGCACCCAGGCCCTCCCCACCTCTCCAGCCGACCTCTCCACCTCTCCTTGGCCGGCTCCGGAAAACCGTGACGCGTCGTCACGAACCATGGGGTTAGTAGTACAGATAGGGCCGGGCGCATTGCCTCGCCTCCCCGCCGCGTGGCATCCTCCAGCACGTGCACGAGCGGCAGATACGGCTCGTCGTCAGCGACTTCCACCTGGGGACGGGGAGCCAGCGCGGCAGTTTCAACCCGTACGAGGACTTCCACGAGGACGAGCGGTTCGCGGAGTTCCTGGGGCACCACACCGCGGGGGAGTACGACGAGGCACACGTCGAGTTGGTGCTCAACGGGGACATCTTCGACCTGCTCAAGGTGCGCGTGGGCGGCATCTGGCCCGACGCGATCACGGAGACGATCGCGGTGGACAAGGTGCGGCAGGTGCTGCGCGGACACCCGGTGTTCTTCGACGCCCTGCACGCCTTCCTGCGCCGGGGACGGACCAGCATCACGTACATTCCGGGGAACCACGACATCGAGCTCATGCTGGCCGGACCGCAGGACGCGCTCGTCGAGCGCATCGCGGCCGAACCGGAGCGGCACCGCGTGCAGTTCGTGACGCGCGGGGAGAGCTACCACCTGCCCGAGGGGATCCAGATCCGGCACGGACACCAGTGGGAGGCGATCCACCGCTTCGACTACCGCCGCCTGACCGTCTCGCGCAGCGGGCGCGAGCCGGTGATCAACCTCCCGTGGGGCTCGCTGTTCGTGCTCAAGGTGCTCAACCCGGCCAAGATGGAGCGCTACCTCGTCGACCACATCGTCCCGCTCAAGCGGCTCATGTTCGCCGGCCTGTTCTTCGACTTCCGCTTCACCGTCAAGATGCTCTTCCGGACCATCTACCATTTCGTCCGCACGCGCTTCAGCCGGCACGGCAACATCTTCCGCCGCTTCGTCGACACGCTGCGCATCATGCGCGACGAGTTCTCGCCGCTGGCGGACTTCGATCGCCTCGCCATGCGCACGCTACGCCGCACGCAGGGCGTGCACACGCTGATCACCGGCCACTCGCACCTGCCCCGCTGCCGCGTGATCGAGAACGGGAAGCTGTACATCAACACCGGGAGCTGGGTCCGCGTGCTGAACCTGGACCTCGCGCACCTGGGCCAGGACACCGGCCTGACCTACGCCGTCGTCGACTCGGTGACGGGACACGAGCCGCATACGACGCTCAATCGCTGGTACGGCAGCCACAAGCTGACGCGTACCCTGGAATACCAGGGCTGAGCTCCGGGCGATCGCGTTGGCACGCGGGGTGCAGTGAGGGGCGTCGCGAGGCGACGCGGGAGGTCGCGGTGGCGGACGAAGGAACGGGACAGGACGCGGTGGAAGGCCAAGCCAAGAGCGGCCCGCTCCTGCTGCTCGTCGACGACGACGCGGGGAATCTCGAATCGTTGCGGCGCATCTTCGACCGCGAGCCGTACCGCGTGGCCGCCGCCCGCGACGCCCGGGAGGCGCTGGAGGAGATCCGTCGCGAGGCTCCATCCGTGGTCCTGACCGACGTGCGCATGCCCGGCGGTGACGGAGTGTCATTGCTGCGCGCGGTCAAGCAGATTTCCCCGGCCACCGAGGTCGTGCTCATGACGGCCTACGGCACCGTGGAGACCGCGGTCGAGGCCATGAAAGAGGGCGCGTACGACTTCGTCGAGAAGCCGCTCAAGCGCTCGCTGATCGTCCGCGCCATCCGCCGCGCCGCGGAACGCGCACTCCTGGTGCGGGAGAACGCCGAGCTGCGGGCGACACTCGAGGGCGTCCAGGAGGATGCCCGCTCGCTGGTCGGCACCAGCCCCGCCTGGCGGCGGACGGTCGACATGGCCAAGCAGGTGGCGTCGAGCCAGTCCACCGTGCTGCTCCTGGGGGAGAGCGGCACGGGCACGGAGGTCCTCGCCCGCGCCGTCCATCGCCACAGCGCCCGCTCGGACAAACCTTTCATTGCGGTGAGTTGCGCCGCGATCCCTGAGACGATTCTCGAATCGGAGCTGTTCGGCTACGAGCGCGGGGCGTTCACGGGCGCGGTCACGCGGCGCGACGGGCGTTTCGCCACCGCCCACGGCGGCACGCTGTTCCTGGACGAGGTCGGCGAGATCTCGCCTGCGGTCCAGGTCAAGCTCCTGCGGGTCATCCAGTCCGGAGAGTACGAGCCGCTGGGCTCGGGCGGCAAGCCACGGCACGCCGACGTCCGGCTCATCGCGGCGACCAACCGCGAGCTGGCGGCGGAGGTGGCGGCGGGGAGGTTCCGCGACGACCTGTACTACCGGCTGAACGTGATCGCCATCACCTGTCCGCCCCTGCGGCACCGGCACGGCGACGTCCCGCTCCTGGCGCACCACTTCCTGCGCAAGTTCTGCCTGCGCGACTCGCGGGCCTTGGGAGGCTTCACGCCAGCCGCGATGGAGGCCCTGGAGCGGCACGCCTGGCCGGGGAACGTGCGCGAGCTGGAGAACGCGATCGAGCGGGCGGTGGTGCTGGCCCGGGGTTCCATGGTCGACGTCGGCGATCTTCCACCGACGGTGCCGGGAGAACGCGCGGATTCGGGCGAGATCGCCGTCGCGATCGGGACGCCGCTGGAGGAGGTCGAGCGTCGGTTGATCGAGGAGACGTTGCGGCGGACGAAGGGCGACAAGAAGTTGGCGGCGCAGTTCCTGGGGATCGCCGCGCGGACGATCTACCGCAAGCTGGATCTCTATGCGGCGGGGCGTACGTCCGAGGAGCCGGCGGCGGGGGCCGATGCGACGGACCGCGCAGGGCAGAGAGAGCCATGATGGGGCGCGGCACGACGATTGACAGAATGTCACCCCGGACCTTTGTTCAGTGGTCGGTTTGTCGCTTTGTCACCGGCAGGAAAGTCAACGTCGTCGGGCAGATTCGACCCTTGATCGCGGGCGGGATCTCCGCTAGGGAGGCCTACGACGGCGAGGTCGGCGGATGTCGGCGGTCCTGAAGCGCTATGTCTGGGTGGCCACGGCCGGGTTGACGGTCGTGATGGCCTACTTCGTCGCGGGGGGAATTGGCGAGATGCTCCTGTCCTCGGTCGGCAAGGGCGTCGATCTCTCCCAGGCGCCGCCGTCGAACATCAACCAGGATGCGGGGACGGCGGCGGGGTTCGCCCCGACGGAGAAGCAGCTTCGGCTGGACGATCTGCTGGCGGGCAACCTCTTCGACCTGCCGCCCGAGGAGGCGGATGCGGGGGAGGACGTCGAGGTCGAGGAGGTGGTGGACGCCGGTGCGGAGCCGGAGGTCGGCCCCGCGCAGGCGACGATCCCTCCCTGCCCGATGGCCTTGCAGGTCCAGGCGCTCGTCGCCGGCTCGCCGAGCCGCCCGGAGCTGGGTTTCGCGACGATCGTGCAGGACGGCAAGCCGTCCGAGTATCGGGTGGGCTACGAGCTGGGGGGGCACCACATCTCGCGCATCACCTGGAACCGGGTCTACATCGCGCAGGCCGGGAGCGGGTTGGAGTGCTTCCTGGACATCCGCTACCCGCAGCTCGCCAGCGCCGCGGGGGCCGCGCCGCCGCCGCCGGTCGAGGTCAAGCCGCCGGAGCAGGCGGCTCCGCCTCCACCGCCGCCGGCCGAAGCCTCCAGCCGCGAGGACCGATTCGCGGCGGCGGTCAACGATTCGATCGAGGTGGTGAGCGACACCGACCGCAACATCCAGCGGTCGCTGATCAACACGATCCTGGACAACCAGGACATCGCCATGCGGCAGGCGCGCGTGATGCCGCACGAGGAGAACGGCGAGGTCATCGGGTTCAAGGTCTACGGCATCCGCCGCGACTCCCTGTTCGGGAAGCTCGGGCTGGAGAACGGCGACTTGATCCAGAACATCAACGGCATTCCGATGACCGGGGCGGACAAGGCGTTGCAGGCCTACGGGCGGCTGCGCATGGCCGATCGCATCTCGGTCACGGTCACGCGGCGCGGCGAGTCGATCACGTTGAACTACAACATCCGGTGAGAGCCGGACGGGAGGATAGGGTTGTTGGTTGTTGGTTCGAAGTTGTTGGTGCGGGCGCCCGTGCTGGCGTTGGCGTTGGCGCTGCTTCCGGCGGAGCGGACGGGCGCGCAGCAGAACGGCGATCCCGGGGAGCAGCCGCCCGCGCCGGTGATCCAGGGCGCTACGGGGATCGTCCAGCCCGGGTCGATGGTCCGCCCCGCGCTGCCGGGGCCGAGGCTGACGGCTCCCGGGCTGTCGTCGGCGGCGCAGGCGGCGCAGGGGCAGGGCCAGACCCCGCCGGTGCCGGTGCCGGCGCCGGTGTCGCCCGCGGAGCAGCCCCCGCCCCCGCCCCCGCCCCCGCCGTCCACGACGACGCCGGTCGAGAGCCCGGTGCCCGAGGAGGCGCAGCTCCAGTCGAACATCGACTACGAGCCGATGCCGTCGGGCCAGCGTTTCCAGTTCAACCTCCAGGACGTCGATCTGCCGGTCCTCGTGCGGATCATCTCCAACATCACCGGCCGCCGCTTCATCCTCGGCGCCAAGGCCCGCTCGATCAAGGCCACGATCTTCTCGCCCGACGAGGTCACCGCCGGGGAGGCCTATCGCGCGTTCCTCGCCGTGCTCGCGGCCAACGGCATGACGGTCGTCCCTTCCGGACGCTACTGGGTGATCACCGAATCCGCCGGCGCGGCCCAGGAGTCCGTCTCGACGTACCGCGACGGGGAAACCACGCCGACCGAGGCGCGGATGGTCACGCGCATCCACCGGCTGGAGAACGTCTCGGCCGAGGAGATGGCGAACCTGCTCAACCGCTTCAAGTCCCGCGACGGCGACATCACGCCCTATCCGCCCACCAACACCCTCATCATCACCGACTTCGGCAACAACGTGCAGCGCCTGCTGCTCATCGTGCAGGAGCTGGACGTGGCGGGGACCGGGGAGCGCATCTGGGTCGAGCCGGTGCACTACGCGGACGCCGAGGAGCTGGCGCAGAAGATCCAGGAGGTGTTCGAGGCGAGCGGGATTGCGGCGAGCGCGCAGCAGGGGGGGAACCGGCGGGCGCCGGTCGAGGAAGTGAAGTACCCGCCGCAGGGCGGTGCCGCCGGCACCGAGGAGCGCGTGGTGACGCGGCTGACCAAGGTCATCGCCGATCCGCGCACCAACTCGCTGGTCATCGTGGCCACGGAACCCGCGTACCTCCAGGTGCTGGAGCTGATCCGGCGGCTGGACGTGCCCGTCGCCGGCGAGGGCGAAATCCACGTCCATCCGCTGCAGCACGCGGACGCCGAGGAGCTGGCGGGGGTGCTCAACTCGCTGGCCACGGGAGGCGGGGGTCGGATCGGCGGGCGGCCGGGGATGGGGGCGCCGGGAGCGCCGGGCGGAGGCGAGGCTCTGGCGGGCGAGGTGCGGATCCAGGCCGACACGGCGACCAACTCGCTGGTCATCGTCTCCAGCCCGCGCGACTACGCCGCCCTGAGCCAGGTCATCCAGCAGCTCGACATCCCGCGCCGCCAGGTCTTCGTCGAGGCCGTGATCATGGAGGTCAGCCTCGAGCGCCTGCGCAACGTCGGGCTCTCGTTCCACGGCGGCGACATGGTCGACACGGCGGGCCAAGATTCGCTGGTCTACGGCGGCTTCTACCCGCTCGAGACGATCTCGGTCAGCGCCGACGCCCTGCAGGGTATGGCGGTGGGCATCCGGGGCTTCGAACTGGCGGGGTCGGACACGACAGGGCTGGCAGGCACTGGCGTGTCCATCCCGGCCTTCGGCGTGCTGCTCCACGCACTGCAGACGGACAATGACGTGAACGTCTTGTCCACACCCAACATCCTGGCCACGGACAACGTGCCGGCGGAGATCATGGTCGGGGGCAACATCCCCGTGCAGCAGGGCGGCTACGGCAGCGGTCTGGGCGGGCTCGCGGCGCTCGCCGGACAGGCCGGCGGATCGTCCGCCTCCAGCCTGCTGGGCGGGCTCAACCCCTTCGTCAGCGTCGGCTACCAGAAGGTCGGCATCACTCTCAAGATCACCCCGCAGATCAACGAGAGCGACCAGGTGAGCCTGGAGATCGAGCTCGAGGTCTCCGAGGTCACGGGCGAAAGCTCCCTGGGGCCGATCATCGGGCAGAAGACGGCGCACACCACGAGCGTCGTGCGCGATCAGCAGACCGTGGTCATCGGCGGCCTGATGACGGACAGCGAGGTCGAGACGGTGGAGAAGGTGCCGTTCCTCGGCGACATTCCGATCCTCGGCTACCTCTTCCGCCACACGCGGACGCGCACCACGAAGCGCAACCTGCTCATCTTCCTCACCCCGTACATCATCCGCGATCCGAGCGACTTCCGGCGCATCTTCAACCGCAAGATGGAGGAGCGGCGCGCGTTCATCGAGGAGATCTCGGCGTTGCGCGAGCGGGAGTGGAGCCCGGACATCGACTACTCGCGCACCAACGGCCTGCTGGAGGACATCAACCAGACCATCGAGGATCTGGAAGTGGAGGAGGATCTGCAGCGCCAGATGGAGGCGGCACCGCCGCCGGCGCACGTTCCGTCGGAGCCGATCTCGACCGAGTCGTGGAGCACGGCGGCCGGCGACACCTACGTCGAGATCGGGCCCGGCGGCGCGGAGCAGCCGGTGATCCAGACGGCCCCCGGGCAGTTCGCGCCCTCCCCCGGCATGACGGCGCCGGCGCCCGTCGTCATCCAGCCGCAGCCGGCCGTGTACTGAGTCCGATGAACGACCGACTGATCAACGACATCCTCGTCTCCCGCGGCATCCTGACGGCCGAGCAGCTCGCGCTGGTGGCCGCGCAGCACGCGGACCGGCCGCTGCAGGAGGCCGTGGTCGCGGCCGGGGTGCTCGACGAGGACGCCATCGTCCGCTTCCTGGCCGACGAGCTGTCGATGCCGGTGCTGCCGCGCATCGAGCCCGAGAAGATCCCGCCGGAGCTCATCCGCCTCGTGCCGATCCGCTTCGCCAAGCAGCACAAGGTCCTGCCCATCGGCCGGGTCGACGGCGGCATCCTCGTCGCTCTCGCCGACCCGCTGGACTCCGCCGCCCTCGACGACCTGCGCGCGGTCCTCGGCGCCGAGCCCATTCCCGCGCTGGCGGGGTCCGAGCGCATCCTCGAGGTGATCAACCAGGTCTACGAGCGCGAGGCGTCCGAGCTGGGCGAGAAGGACCACGAGGCGGCGGACGAGCTGCCGGACATCCTGGACGTGACCGACGAGGCGCCGGTGATCCGGTGGGTGAACTCGCTGTTCTTCCAGGCGGTGCGCGAGCGCGCGAGCGACATCCACATCGAGGCGGGGGAGCGGGACGTGATCGTGCGGTACCGCATCGACGGCGACCTGTACGAGCGCAAGCGCGCGGTGAAGGGCTGGCTGGCCGGGGTCATCTCGCGCGTCAAGGTCATGGCCGGTCTGAACATCGCCGAGAAGCGCCTGCCGCAGGACGGCCGCATCGGGCTCAAGATCGCCGGCAAGTCGATCGACGTCCGCGTCTCCACGATCCCCACCAGCCAGGGCGAGCGGGTGGTGATGCGGCTCCTGGACAAGACGACGGTCCTGCGCGAGCTGTCGACGCTCGGCCTGGCCCCCGGCACGGACCGCGCGGTCGACGCCCTGATCCGGCGGCCCCACGGCATCATCCTGGTCACGGGGCCCACCGGCTGCGGCAAGACGACGACGTTGTACGCCTGCCTGCAGCAGATCAACACCAAGGACCTGAACATCATGACGGTCGAGGACCCGGTGGAGTACGACCTGCCGGGGATCTCGCAGATGCACGTCAACCCCAAGATCGAGCTGACCTTCGCCTCCGGACTGCGCGCCTTCCTGCGACAGGATCCCGACGTCATCATGGTGGGCGAGATCCGCGACCGCGAGACGGCCGAGATCGCCATCCACGCCTCCCTCACCGGCCACCTCGTCATGTCCACCATCCACACCAACGACGCCGCCGGCGCGATCACCCGCCTGGTGGAGATGGGCACCGAGCCGTTCCTCGTCGCCTCCTCCATGGTCGGCATCCTCGCCCAGCGCCTCGTGCGCGTGCTGTGTCCGAGCTGCGCCGAGCAGGCGCCGATCGCGGACGCGGAGCTGACGGAGCTGGGGGGGATGGGCCCGCGGCTAGAGGCGCGCTTCGCGCGCCAGACCCATCCGGCGTACATGGTGGACAACTCGCAGTTCGAGCCGCTGCGCCACGGCCGCGTCCCGCTCGGACGCCGCAAGGTCGGCTGCCCCCAGTGCCTGCAGACCGGCTTCCTCGGCCGCACCGGCATCTACGAGCTGCTGCTGATCACCGACCGCGTGCGCGCCCTGATCAACCAGCGCGCCGACTCCACGGCGATCAAGCGCGCCGCCGTCGAGGAGGGGATGGAGACCCTGCGCGACGACGGCATGCGCAAGGTCCTCGAGGGCGTCACCACGGCCGACGAGGTCTTGCGCGCGACGGAGCAGGACATCGATGAGGGGTGACGGCTGACGCATGCCCACCTACGAATACCGCGGCCTCACGACTTCCGGGCGCACGATGCGCGGCGCACGGGACGCCGAGACCGTCGAGGCGCTGCGCGGGCTGCTGCGCAAGGAGGGGCTGGTCCCGGTCGAGATCCGCGAGGCGCCCAAGACCGAGGCGGACAAGGCCCAGGCGGGCAGGGTCAGAGGCCGCGAGATCCGGCTGGGGAGCTTCCGCGACCGGGCCAAGCCGGCCGACGTGTCGCTCGCCACCCGCCAGCTCTCCACGCTCATCCGCTCGGGCGTGCCGCTGGTCGAGTCGCTCACCGCCATCGTGGAGCAGACGCCGAAGGCCGACCTGCGCAAGGCGCTGGTCGCCGTCCGCGACCAGGTCAACGAGGGCGTCTCGTTGGCCGACGGAATGCGGTCGCATCCCAGGCTGTTCGCCGACTACTACGTGAACATGGTCCATGCCGGCGAACAGTCCGGAACGCTGGAAATGGTGCTCGACCGTCTCGCGGAGTTCACCGAGGGCCAGGGCCGCATGCGCAGCAAGATCATCGCCGCCCTCGCCTACCCGGCGATCATGGCCGTCCTCGGCACGATCATCGTCGGCATCCTCATGGTCGTCGTCGTGCCCCAGGTGACGTCGATCTTCAAGGACTTCGGCAAGGACCTGCCCTGGTACACCAACCTGATGATCTGGCTCTCGTACATGGTCGCCAACTGGTGGTGGGCGGGCATCCTGAGCGTCGTCGGGATCGTCGTGCTCTTCCGCACCTGGCGGCGCAGCCAGGGCGGGCGCAAGATCTGGGACCGCTTCGTCCTGCGCCTGCCCATCGCCGGCGACATCGCGATGAAGGTGGCCATCGCCCGGTTCGCGCGGACGCTCGCCACGCTCCTCAAGAGCGGCGTGCCGGTGCTGCGCGCGATGGAGATCACCCGCAACGTCATGGGCAACGCCGAGCTGGAGGGGATCATCGATGACGCCCGCAAGAGCGTGCAGGAGGGCGAATCGATCGCCGTGCCCCTCAAGCGCAGCGGCCGCTTCGATCCCATCGTGACCCACATGATCGCCGTCGGCGAACGCAGCGGGCAGCTCGAGGAGATGCTGATCTCCGTGGCGGGGAGCTACGAGCTGCAGGTCGAGACGCGCCTCTCCGCCCTCACCGCCCTGCTCGAACCCCTCATGATCGTCGTCATGGGCGGCGCCGCCGCGACCATCGCCGCCTCGATTCTGCTCCCGCTGCTCAAGCTCTCGGAGTTCGTGCAATGAAGATCCTCGGCCGCTGGCGCGGCGGGCGCGACCAGATCCTGCTGGGCGGACCCCGTCGCGCCGCCCGCAAACGCCCGCTCTGGCGCATCGTGCGTCTCGTGCTCCTCGCCGCCGCCGCCCTGATGATCACCACCGCCGCGATCAGCTACTCCAACAACAAGCTCCGCCGCCGCAAGACCTACATGACGATCGCCGAGCTGACCGACGCCGTCCTCCGCTTCCACCACGACCTCCAGCGCTATCCCGACTCCTTCGACCAGCTCCTGCGGCCGCCCGCCGATCAGCCGCCCTACCTGGACGGCATTCCCAACGACGCCTGGGGCAACCCCTTCCGCTACCGCCTGGATCTCGAGCCGGCACCGGGCGTCTTCCACGTCGTGTCCTGCGGACCCGACGGTGTGCCGGGCACGGGGGACGACATTGAGAACCTGTAGGGAAGCGAGCGGTCGAGGGGAAGCGAGCGGTCGCGGGGAAGCGAGCGGACGAGCGGTCGCGGGGAAGCGAACGGACGGGGGAATGACAACGAGACGCGGGGGTTGGACCCCGCAGGAGGACGTGATGGAACACGAAACGAGGGGAAATCGGTGGCGGCACGTGTGGCGGCTGGCGTGGCGTCGTGCGACCGGTCGGCTCTTCGGCCGCTCGACCGCTCGGCCGCTCGACCGCTCGACCTGCGACCGCTCGCCCCGCGGCCGCTCGACCGCTCGACCGCTCGACCGCTCGCCCCGCGGCCGCTCGGCCTCCCTGGGCATGACCCTGATCGAGATCATGGTCGTCATTGCGATCATCGGGTTGATCGCCGGCGCCGTGACCTTCCTGGTGATCCCGCGGTTCAAGAAGGCCAAGGAGGGAACGGCCAAGATCCTGGTGGAGAAGGTCTACAACGCGGCGGCCGAGTACTACACCGTGGCGCCTCCGGGCGGCGGCTGCCCGTCGCTCGACGACCTGGTCAAGGAGGATCTGCTCAAGAGGGACCAGACGAAGGACCAGTGGGGCAATGAGCTGGAGATCTCGTGCGCCGGCGACGTGGTCGACGAGGTCCGTTCGGCCGGCGCGGACGGCAACATGGGCAACGAGGACGACATCTTCTATTCGGAGAAGAAGGAAGAGTAGTTGCACGACCCCTGTCCCGGCGCTGGAGCATCCCGGCGCGCCGCGCGGGCGGCGGGCGGGGGCTTCACGCTGATCGAGCTGCTCGTCGTGCTGGCGATCATCGGCCTCATCGCCGTCGTCGGGCTCACCGGGCTCGGCGGCGTGCGGCGCGCCAGGCTCCAGGACCAGGCGTTCAAGATCTCCCGCTACAGCCGCAACGCCCTCATCTGGGCCCTGAGCCGCGCGACCACCGTGCGCATGGTCGTCGACCTCGACGAGTTCAAGCTCTCGCTGGAGGCCGCGGGCGGCCCGGCGCTCGTCGATGAATCGGGCTCGATGGTCGTGCCCGATGGCGGCGAGGACGTCGAGGACTTCGGCGCCACGGGCTACGAGGAGCCGGCGACGGGCACGGGGGAGGAGCTTGCGGGCGGCGAGGGGGAGCCGGGCCAGGAGGAGAGCGGCGGGCTCGGTGACCTCCTCGGCGGCGTGGGCGGGCTGTTCGGCGACGAATCGGCGCTGGCGGAGCTGGAGAAACCGCCCGTCTACCGCCCGCCGGTCTTCTCGCCGATCTCGGAGCCGCGCATGGTGCCGTTCACGCTCGAGGGCGTGAAGGCCATGCGCGTCTACCTGCCCGGATCCGAGGAGCCGATCACCGAGGGCAAGACCTACATCTTCTACCGCGACGACGGGACGGCCGACCCGGCGGTGCTGCACCTCGAGGACGACCGGGGCGAGGTGTACGCCATCGCGATCCAGCCGCTCACCGGCCGCGGCGCGCTGTACCCCTACCCCTGGGTGCCCGAGCCGCCGGAGGTCGAGCCGTGAGGCGGGCCTTCACCCTCATCGAAGTGCTCCTGGCCATCCTGGTCATGGGCCTCTTCTTCTCCAGCGCCTTCACCGAGCAGGCCCGTTCGGTCGTGCTGGAATCCCGTGCCCGGCTGGAAGCGTCGGCGGCGCTGCAGGTCCGCTGCAAGATGTCGGAGCTCGAGCTGGCGATGAAGAAGGACGGCTTCCCCCCCGCGGAGGAGGCCGACTCGGGAACGTGCTGCGAGGCGTTCGAGGACGAGCGGTTCGAGTGCGCGTGGAAGATCACGCCGATCGAGCTCCCGGCGATTGCGGACATCCAGCAGCGCATGGAGGAGGATCGCACCGACCAGACCCTGGTCGCGACCGGCGACGACCAGGAGGGGTCGTCGTTCCAGGAGCAGACGCAGGCGTTCCTCAGCATGGGCGCCCTGACCCAGATCCTGCCCGTGCTCCAGACCTTCCTCACCGACGCCATCCGCAAGGCGGAGGTGACGATCGTCTGGAAGTACCGCAACCGCGTCTACGACTTCACCGTGACCCAGTACCTGACCAACCCCTCCCAGGGATCGCTCGGCGCCTTCCTCCAGGGCGACCTGATCCAGCGCCTGATGACCGGCGGCCCCAACGCCTGGATGGACCTGCTTTTCGGCGGCGACGAGAGCGGCACCGGCGGCACCGGCGGCGGCAATCAGGGGAAGACCCCATGAGCCGTCTCCCGACCGCTCGCTTCCGCCCGTCCGCTCGACCGCTCGCTTCCGCCCGTCCGCTCGCTTCCCCCCGGCCGCTCGACCGCTCGTCCTCCCCGGGCATGACCCTCATCGAGGTGATGCTGGCGCTGTCGATCGCGGCGGGGATCGCGACGTTCATCTACGTCTCGGCGCGGGACGTCACGAAGACGAAGGCGCGGATCGAGGGGGACGCGGAGCGGGTACGCGAGGCGCAGGCGGCCCTGGACATGTTCGGCCGGGACCTGCGCAGCGCCTGGCTCTCCGGGCACAAGAAGCCGCTGCAGCCGGTCGTGGACTCGGTCTTCGTGGGCGAGGACGACGACCCGATCGACCGCGTCACCGTGACCACGTTCACGCACGTGCACCGGCAGTACGACGCCAACGACTCCGACCAGGCGGACGTCTCGTGGTTCGGCGTGGACGACCCGGACGACGGCCGGGTGATGCACCTGGCGCGCCGCGAGTCGGCTTCGCCGGACGAGACGCCGCTGGAGGGGGGCGAGACGCGGATCCTGGTGCACGACGTGGTGCTGTTCGACCTGCAGTACTACGACGTGGAGCGGGACGAGTGGGAGGACGAATGGGACACGACGCAGGCGACGGCCCAGCCGCAACGCCTGCCCCTGCAGGTGCGCGTCCTGCTCACCCTCGTCGACCGCTTCGGCGGCGAGATCAACCTGGCGACCCAGTTTCCGCTCGAGATGCAGCAGCCGATCCTGCTGCCCGGAGGATTCCAGTGAGTTCTCGGTCTTCCGTCTTCAGTTTTCAGAGCCGGGGCCGCCGGTCGGGGGGCGCTCCGACGCCGGGTCCGCTCCGGGCTGAAGACCGAAAACCGAGAACCGAGAACTTGCGCTCGGCGCGGAGCGCCGAGCGCGGCGTGGTGCTCGTGATGGTGCTCGCCGTCACGGCCATCGTGAGCATGTTGGTGCTCGACCTGAACGCCAACATGTTCGTGGTGCAGAAGGCGACGCACATCGGCGACCGGCGGACGGTCGCGTACTACAATGCCCGCTCCGCCGTGGGCCTGGGCCGGCTCACCCTCGTGCTCCAGGGCCTCGTCAACGGCCAGCTCGGCGGCCAGGGGCAGGGCGGCAGTCGCGGCGTGGACGTGACGCCGTGGTCGAACATGGTCTTCGACTTCTTCGCCAACGAGGACAGCCGCAACACTCTCCTCCAGGGCTTCGCGGGCATCCCGGGAGACATGGTCAAGGGCTTCGCCGTGTTCGACGGCAACTTCGCGGTGACGGTGGTCGACGAGGACGGCCGGATCAACCTCAACGTCGCGGCCCAGGGCGACGAGTCGCAGCAGTTCATCGATCGGGTGCTCTCGTGGCTCATCGCCCCGGAGCAGTACGAGGACCTGTTCTCCAAGGAGGGGGCCGACGGCCAGATCACGACGCGCGACCAGCTCGTCGCGGCCCTGATCGACTGGGCCGACACCAACGACCAGATGTACCAGCGCGCCGGCGCCAGCCGCGGGGCGGAGGACAACAGCTACCAGTCGCTGCCGCACCCCTACATGCGCAAGGACTGCCCGTACGACTCGGTCGAGGAGCTGCGCCGGGTGCGGGGCGTCGGCGAGGACTTCTGGTCGACCTTCGTCGACCCCGACCCCGCCGACCCGGACGCGCGGACGCTGACCGTGTGGGGGCAAGGGAAGATCAACGTCAACTCCGCCCCGCCCCGGGTGCTCGCCGCCGTGATCTGCGCGCTGGCCATGGATCAGAAGGCCTGCGATCCGCGGCATTTCGAGCGCGTCCTCCTCCTCGTCGACGCCGTCCGCCAGGCCGGCGGCGGGCACTTCGCCTCGCCCGGACACTTCACCCGCGCCGTGTCGCAGGGCGTCGAGGACGTCCCCGGCATCCCGATCGACGGTGGGCTGGCCGACAAGTGGCTGACCACGATCGGCAAGGTGTTCTCGCTGTACGTCGAAGGACGGGCTCCCGTGGGCGGCCGACCGGGGGGCGCCGCCGCGACCCGAGGGCGTGCGCGCCCGCGGGCGGAGCAGGTCTCCCGGGCCGAGCACCGGGCCGCGGAGGCGGCGCAGCGGACGCAGGGGGGCGGCGCGGGCGCCTCCGGCGCCGGCGGCGAGGCGCAGGCGGCCGACCGCCCGGAAGACCGCGAGGTCGTCGTGCGCCTGCACGTCGTGATGGACACGACCAGCCCCTGGGACACGCAGGGCGGACGCATCCTGTACTGGAGGGAGCTGTGAGCGCGCCCTTCTGGAACGCGGGTGCCGATTCCGCTATGGTCGCGGGCCGCGTGGCGGAGCGTTGAGCGATGGCGAGGCTCGTGTGCGGCATCGATGTGGGAACCGGCTCGGTCCGGGCGGCCGTGCTGCGCGTCGGGCTCCGGTCGTCGGAGTCCGTCGCGCTGGTCGAGACGCCGCTGCGGGTGCCTGACGACGGGGGACCGGTCGAGGCCGGGGCGATGGCGGAAGCGCTGGGCGAGCTGGCGGCGAAGCTCCCGCGCGGGATCGAGTCGCGGGCCGCCGCGCTCTCCGGCAGCGACGCCACCATCCGCATCCTCGGCTTCCCCAGGGCCGCCCTGCGGCAGGCGGAAGCCGCCGTGCGCATCGAGCTGGAGGGGCAGCTTCCGTTCGAGCCGTCCGAGGCCGTGGTGGACCACATGCTGCTCTCGCAGCCCGGCGCCGACCCCGCCTCCTTGCTCGTCGCCGTCGCCCGCACCGAAACGGTCCGTGCGCTCGTCGCCTCCCTGGCCGCTCACGGGCTCGACCCGGGTTCCCTCGCCGTCGGCGCCCTGCCGCTGTTGCACCTCCTGCCGCACGGACACGCGGCGCTGACCGAGGACGGCGTGTCCATTCTCGACATGGGCCGGCTGGAGACGGATCTGCTGGTGCTCCGCGGCGGCCGTCCCGCCTTCCTGCGGTCGTTCCGGGTGGGCGCCGAGGACGTCACGCGTGCCATCGCGAAGGCATTCCGCGTTCCGCGGGGCGAGGCGGAGGCGGTGAAGGTCACGCGGCTGTCGCTCGCCGAGGATCCGGCCGCGCTGGCGGATCCCGCGATGCGGGCGCTGGTCGAGGCCGCGCAGGGCGGCCTCGCGGCGCTGCTCGGACCGCTGCGGCGGACGGTGGTCGAGCTGCGGGCGCGGGGCTCGGATGCGATCGAGCCGGCGCGGGTCCTGCTCACGGGCGGAGGCTCGCGCATCCCCGGCCTGGCGCCGTTCCTCGCCCAGCGGCTCGGCGTGCCGGTCGAGACGCTGGCCGCATCGGTCCCGGCGCCGCCCAAGGCACCCCCCGACGCGCTGCCCGCGTTCGGCCGCGCGATCGGCATCGCACTCTCCGGCGTCGCACCCCGCTCCCGACGCCTCGACCTGCGGCAGGGCGAGGTGCGCTACCGGGGCGACGCCGCGGCCGCCCGCGCCTCGCTGCGCAACGTCGCCATCGCCGCCGCCCTCGCCCTCCTGTGCTGGATCTTCCACGCCTGGACCCAGCACCGCGCGCTGGATCGGGAGGCGGCACAGCAGAAGACCGCCCTGGAGCGCGCGACGCTCGAGGTCATGGGGAAGAAGTACTCCGACTTCGCCGTCGTCCGCTCCCTCGTCTCCAAGGCGTCGCCCCGGATCGAGGGCCCCGTCCCCCGGGCCGACGCGCTGGACATCCTCGCCCAGCTCGCGCGGACGATGCCTTCCGAGATCCGCAACAACATCACCCTGCTCGACATCGAGCCGGGCAAGCTGGCGATCAACGGCATGACGCGCAACGCCGAGGAGGCGGCGCGGATCCCGAAGGTGCTGGAAGAGTACGAGGAGTGCGTGCGCGACGTGGGGACCCTCTCCGGGTCCGGCTCGGAGGGCAACTACACGTACCAGATCGAGGCAACGACGATCTGTCCGTAGGGGGGGGCTGGGGGAGGGGGAAGGGGGACAAAGAGGGGGTCGGGGGTCGGGGGTCGGGGACGGCCGACGGAACGGGGAACGGGGACGGGAGAGGACGACGTGGCTGGGAAGTGGGCGAGCTTGACGGAAGGCGTGCGGCGGCGGCTAGGTGACTTGGCGCCGCGCGAGCGCCGGGCGCTGGCGGCGCTGGGGCTGGCCGTCGTGGCGTTCGGGCTCGGCACCGCCGTCTTCCTCGTCCAGTCCGGCCTCGCGGAGAAGGAGTCGCGAAACCGGGCGAACGGACAGGTGCTGCAGCTCGTGCGCGAGAAGGGCAAGATGTACCGCGATCGGCTGGCGCAGCAGGACGAGCTGAACCGTCGCCTTGCCACCTCGATGCCGCCGCTGCCGAGCATCGTCGGCGAGGTGTTGACCGAGCTGGGCCAGGCGCGGCAGGATTTCCAGGAGCTGCAGCCGGAGCCGGTCGGGCTGCCGGGGCAAAAGAAGAAGCCGTGGATGCGGCTCTCGGTGAAATTCCAGCTCCGCAAGGTCTCGGCCCAGTTCGTCTACGAGTTCCTCCTCAAGCTGCGCGAGCGCTACCCCGAGCTGCCGCTCGCCGTCACCGCCCTCGACATGCACCTCGACCAGTCCGAGACCGCCTTGTATTCGATCAACAAAATGATCGTCTCGGCCTACCGGCTGGCCGAGCGGCGCGAGGAGGACGAGAAGCCGGCCTCGGACGTCGAGAAAGCCGGGGCCCCGGCGGCCGCGGGGGGCGCGCCGTGAAGACTTGGCGTCGCCGGCTGCTGGTCATCGGGCTGCACGTCCTGCTGTTCCTGGTGGCCATGGTCGGCTTCCTGTACCTGGCGTTCCCGTGGGACCGGGCCGCGCGATACGCCGAGGCGGCGCTGGCCAAGAAGCTCGACATGGACGTGCGCATCGGCGCCATCGGCCCGAGCTGGCTGACGGGACTGGAGTTCAGCGACGTCACCCTGCGCACGCGCAAGCCCGACCGGCAGGGCCGACTGCGCACGTTCCACGCCGACCGTTTCGTCGTGCGCGCGTCGATCGGCTCGCTCTTCGGCGGGGACCTCGACCTGGACATCGCCGCCGACATGATGGGCGGCCACGTCGACGGGCAGATCTTCCGCACGAAGAAGGACACGCGCATCGTGGCCGACCTCGCCGAGGTCTCGCCGAACGAGATCAGCTTCCTGCGCGAAATGGTCGGCCTGCCGCTCAAGGGGCGAATGACCGGGCGAATCGATCTCACGATGCGTGACCACAAGTTCGCCAAGGCCGCCGGGACGATCGAATTCGCCGCCAAGAACGTGATCGTCGGCGATGGCAAGGCCCGCCTCAAGCT
Organism: Deltaproteobacteria bacterium; assembly: GCA_016218815.1. Lineage (GTDB taxonomy): Bacteria > Myxococcota_A > Polyangia > DRWM01 > JAAZOP01 > JAAZOP01. The sequence continues at coordinate 5,030 of JACRCX010000096.1, read as the reverse complement.
GAAGGTCAAGCCGCAGTACGCCGAGCTGCAGGAGTTCCTCGATCGCGAGGACCAGGGAGTCGCCATCCCGCCGATGAAGGTCGGCGCCTTCACCCTCAAGCTCCGCGTCACCCGCGGCAGCGCCCGCGTCGTGCAGCTCGGCGCCTCCTCGGAGCACATCGAGATCAAGGGCGAGGGCGACGTGCGGCTGGCCGACCCGGTCACGGCCTCCGAGAGCCGCATCTACATCATGTACAAGTTCAGCGACGCCTACGAGAACCTCGACAGCGAGACCCGCTCGATGTTGGAGAACATGCGCAGCTCCCCCAACTACCGCCGCGCGCTGCGCTCCGATGGCTACTTCGGCTTCTGTCTCGCCGGCGTCCTGCGCGACCGCATCCGCCCGCTGCCGTCCCGCGACGGCTGCCCGGACCGCCCGCCGGCCGAGCCCGTGATCCCGGCCGTTCCCGGCGGGCCGCCGACGCCGCCCGCCGAAGGTCCGGCCCCGCCCCCGCCCACGATCGTCACGCCGGAGCCCGCGGCCAGGCTCGAGGCGCAGCCGCGCGACCTCGTCGGCGCATGAACAGTGTCATCGACGTGCGCTACGCCGGCCTGCCCCCGGGCTCCTGGCGTCCGTCCCGGTCGCAGGTCGCATCGATTCTGCGCTCGATGGTCCGCGCCGCGGGCGCCGCACCCGCCGAGCTTGCCGTGCTGCTGGTCGGCGACACCGCCATGCGCACCTTGAACCGCCGCTACCGGCGCATCGATCGGGCGACCGACGTCCTGTCCTTCGGACTGCCGCGCGTCGCTCCCCGCATCTCCGGCCGCCCGCAGCCCCTCGGCGACCTGGTCGTCTCGCTCCCGACCTGTTTGCGGCAGGCGCGGACCGAGGGTAGCCCGCCGCTCCGGCGCCTGGCACACCTCATGGCCCACGGGATTCTGCACCTTCTGGGTCGCGACCATCGGACGCCGGCTGCGTTCGCGCGGATGGAGCGCCTCGCGCACAAACTCGTCGAGGCCGCGCTCGGCGCAGCCGCCCGGCACTCGAAGCCCGGCGCCTGAAGAAGGGCGCGCTTCCCCGTCCGGCCCCGAGGGGACTCGGCAGCTCTGCCGCCGAGGAGGGCGTGGCCCGGTCCGGCCTACCCTGATCTTCGAGCCGCGGTCCGGGACTTGCGGACGACCGGTCCTACGGCAGCCTGATCAGCGCGACGCTCTCCGTCGTGTCGGTGAGGTCCGCGCACTCGTAGCGGAACACGTGGTACAGCCGCTCGACCGCGCGACGGTGCGTGACACGGTAGCGGTACGCCCCGCTCGCGACCGTCGCTCCCTCCCCAGGCTCCAGCGTCAACACGCCTTCCGGCGAGGTCGCCACGAGGGGTCGCGAGGCGAACACGCGCTGGCACGGGTCCTGCTCGGTGACGCACGAGGTATCCCCGTAGGCGAGCTCGATGTCGTCCCAACTCCAGGTCACGCCGGTCAGGGGGTGGGGCCCCGACACGTAGTACCGGACGTTCCGGACCGCGACCAGCAGCGGACCGGCCCCGGCCTCGCGAATCTCCACCGACCAGCCCGGAGACCGATCCGGCTCCAGGTCGTTCATCACCCGCCCGAGCAGGACGGTGACCGCGCGTCCGTCGGCGAGCGGCTCGAGCTCCTCGAACGCCAGACCAGCCACGACCTCGACGGGCATCCCGTCCGCCAAGGCAAGCTGGATCACGGTGTCGACGCGGCAGGGGATCCCGGGCGGATCCGTGACGAAGGCGGGCAGGCAGTCGCGCACGATGGGAGGATCGAGCCTCCGGATCCCGGTCCACGTGGCCTCGAACGCGCCCGACGGCACCGCCTCGGCGCCGGTCAGGATGTCCACGTAGCTCATGGGGTACATCGGGAAGTGGTTCATCATGGAGTCCGGAAAGCCGCCGACCACCTCGTCCGGACAACGGGGCATCGACGCGTACCAGGCGTCCAGGTCGCCGGTGGCGTCGGGGTCGCGGTCGGCGTCTTCCGCCGAACAGCCCATGGCCGCGATTGCCAGAACCGCGAGGAGTCGTGAGCTCACGTGTCACCTCCGCCGACTCGCGAGCCGCTGCGAGGTCCGATCCAGCCCGCCGCGTCGACGCGAACGGTCGCCCGACGGTCGGAACCGCCATCGTAGCGGGGAAATCTGTTGATCGGCCGTGCACTGCGGCCCCCCACGGGCCGCTGCCCGGGCCGGTCGCGCGGGACACAGGACGGCACAATGAGCCCGAAGTCCGACGTCCGGCATGGGACCCCACGCCGCAAGGTTGGCGCGGAAGGCCCCGGCGGTCAAACCGATCGCGTGATCCCCCCGGAAACTCGCCTCGATCCGTCCCCTCGCTCGCCACGTCGTGGATAGAATGCATGTTTCCTTCGCGCGTTCCCGCAGGGCCACCGTTCCGGCCCGCGCTGCCATCTTCCCGGGTGCCCGAGTACGACGGGTCCACGCGCTTGGACGAACTGACCCCGGAATGAGCCGCCCCCACCGGACCAGGAACCAACCGCCCTTCAGTCCCACCAGAAGAACCAGACGTGCGCGTTTCGCAGGCTGGCCGCAAGGGCGTCGAGGCTGCCGACGCCCTGGTCGACGATGTCGTAGCAGTACGCGAACTGCTCGGTCGCCAACGCCAACGCGGCTTCCCGGGTGGTCGGGGGACGCGCGACCCTCAGCTCCATGGTCGCGGTGTCCATCGCCACCAGCTCCGCGCCGTAGCTATCGAACCAGCGTTTCTGGACGGCGATCTGGATGTCGTCGGTCGGGCAGTCGTTCCAGCCGCCGAAGGCGAGGTAGGCCGGCACCTCCCACGCCTTCGTCGTCGGAACGAGCAGGAGGACCAGATCCTCGCGCGGGCGGCGGGTCACGATGTCGTCGAAGAGGAGGAACTCGTCGTTCGGCCTGCCCGACGCGGCGGGGTCGCGCGGCGGCTCCAGACCCAGTTCCCCGGGGCGTTGCCGGAGCCACTCCCCGGCGTGGATACCCGCGGCCCGGCGCAGCGTTGCCTCCGGCGAGAGCGCGGCGGGGTCGGGGTGGGGTTCGCCCGGCAGGTGCAGCAGATCCGCCTCGCCGGCGAAGACGACGGGATAGGACCCGCTCTGCTCCTTGACGGCGTGCACCTTCTGCCACACGGCCAGCGCCTCGGCCGACGACACGCGGAACCCCAGCAGCTCCGTGGTCCCGCGCCCGGCCACGCGGACGGCCTCGACCGGGCGGCCGACAGCAGCGACGACCGCGGGCGGCAGGCTCGACGACGGCACGGCCGGCAACAGTCGCGGCGGCCCGCCGGCCGACGGGCGGAGCGGCGCGGACCCGGACGCCGCCGGGACCCGATCGCCGCTCTTCTTCTCGCAGCCGGCGATCGCCGCCCAGCACAGCAACAGTGACAGGATGAGTCTGGCGATCGACGGCCCGCCGACGATGCCCATCGCGGACGACCGCGCTCTCGTCCGGCGCGGGATCCTCATCCGAGGCGACTTCATCGCAGCAACTCCATCACGGCCGGGAGGTCGCCGCAAGCCGGCATCCGGCAGCGTGCGGCAGGCGCCGGTGCTCGGGCGTGGAGGAACTGCCGCGCCGCGGGCGACCTCACAGGTGTTCGCGCCATCGGCGGCCGATCGTCCTGCCTAGCGCGAGCGCGAATGCCAGCCCAACGGCCCAGGGGAAAAGGAGCTGGCCCGTTCCGGTCGCGGAGCTCGTCGCCCTGCAGCCGCAGCCGCCGCCGCCGAGGCGCACGACGGCGGGGACGTCGCGGTCCGCGTCCTCGGCGGTGCGGTCGGCAACTCCGCGCCGACGTCTTCGTCGGAGTCGGCACCGCCGTCGCCATCCGCGTCGACGTCCGAGCCGGGCGGCGCGGGACAAGCTCCGGCGCCGTTGCCAGCGGCCTCGCCCGGGCACTCGTCGTCCGGATCCTCGCCTTCGGGAAGGGGTGCGCATGCGCCCACGGAGCCGGGTAGCTCGCAGGCGACGCACGCGCCGGAACAGTCCTCGTTGCAGCAGACGCCGTCCGTGCAGGCGGCGCTTGCACAGGCGGCGTCTCCGTCGCACTCCACGCCGTCGGGGAGCGGAGCGGCGCCGGACAAGGTGAAGACGTGCGCGGCGTCGGAGTCGGTGCCGGCGAAATCCTCGCCCGGGAAACCGACCACGGCCCAGCCGCCGTCGGCGGAGAGAGCGACCGATGCCGAGGAGAGGTAGCCCCAGAACTCGGCGCCGGGAGCGGTCAGGCTCGCCTCTTCGGTCCACACTCGATCGTCGCGCACGAACACGCGCACAACGCCTTCTCCGCGGATGGCGGCGCGCGTTCCGTCGGCCGAAAGCGCGACACCGCTGCCGAACGAGTCGTCGGTGCCGCCGGGGAAGGTCGCCTCTTCCTTCCACAGTCCGGTTCCGGTGCGCAGGAAGACTGCCGCCGCGCCGCCATCGTCCCAGGATCCGGTACCGATGGGCGCACCCACGAGTGCCCGACTTCCATCGGCGGACGGCGAGACCGCGTTGCCGAAGCGGCCGACCACTCCCGGCGTCGGGTAGAGCCACCACTGCTCCGCCATCGTGGTACCCCACGCCCGAGGCTTGACCCCCACGCGCGCCGCTCCTCAAGCTCGGAACCCCGCCTGCGACCCTCGCGCCGGCCTTGCGCCGAACCGTCTCGCGTCGTAGAAGAAACTTCGCGCGTTCCCGCAGGGCTACCGTTCCGGCCCGCGCTGCCATCTTCCCCGGTGCCCGAGTACGACGGGTCCACGCGCTTGGCATCTAACCCCTACGCGTTCATCAAGGTGCGGGGCAACTTCCGCTGCTACGTCGAGCTTCCGCCGATGGGCGAGTCCCCGAGCCTGCGCACGCGCGACGACATCTTCGCCATCGGCTATCCGCTCGACGCCTCGCAGTCCACGCCGTCCACGACTAAACGACCACGCCCAGAGGGCGTGGGTTTAGGAAGGCCCCCCCGAGGGGGCCTGGGGCGAAGGGAAGCCCCCCCTGGGGGCTGGCCACGTGGGGAAGCCCCCGTTGGGGGCCAGCACGTCGGGAAGGCCCCGCTGGG
>JACRCX010000095.1 GCA_016218815.1 Deltaproteobacteria bacterium | reverse complement strand
GGCGCGGCGCCTCGCCGCGCCGGGGCACCCGCACCCAGGCCCTCCCCACCTCTCCAGCCGACCTCTCCACCTCTCCTTGGCCGGCTCCGGAAAACCGTGACGCGTCGTCACGAACCATGGGGTTAGTAGTACAGATAGGGCGGGAGGGGCGGGGGAGTTGTCGGTCCGGACGTGTCGGGGATTGGACTCGGGAGGGGGGCGCGGGTATCGTGGTGGCCGGAGAAGGGTGATGCATCGGGGGAGCACGAGGCGATTCCCGGACGGCTGGCGGCGGCCGGCGGCGCTGCTGCTGGTCATGATGGCGATCGTGCTCGCGTGCAGCTCTTCCTCCCGGGACCGTTCGCGGGACCCCGCGTACATGTGCCCGCGCCTCCTGGATCGGTGTCAGGAGTGCCGCAAACGCATGCCCGGGTTCCAGGAGTGGGACTGCAGCGGCAGTGACGGCGCGATCCTGGAGCGCTGCAAGGGGAAGGCGGCCGCCCGCGAGGGCTGGATCGACAAGCTGGCCGGGGCCCTCGACCAGGAAAGCTGCCGGGACTTCGAGGACGCTCTGTGAACTTGCGCGCCCGGCTGGGATGACGTACGCAGGGGCCATGAGTCGCACGCGCAACGTGGCGGTGGTGGGGGCGACGGGGGCGGTGGGGCGGGAGACGCTCCGCGTCCTGGAGCAGCGCGGGTTCCCGATCGGCGAGCTGCGGCTGTTCGCGTCGGCCCGTTCCGCGGGGCGCGCGGTCCCGTTCGCGGGCGGGCAGGTGCCGGTGCGCGAGCTGGCGTGCGTGGTGCGGGAGTTCGAGGGGATCGACCTGGCGCTGGTCTCGGCGGGCGGGGCGATCAGCAAGCGGGTCTGCCCGGTGATCGCGGCGGCCGGGGCGGTGGCGATCGACAAGTCGAGCGCCTTCCGCATGGAGCCGGACGTGCCGCTGGTGGTGCCCGAGGTCAACCCGGAGGCGGTGCGGAACCGGCCGCGGGGCATCATCGCCAACCCGAACTGCGCGACGATCCAGATCGTGGTGGCGATCGCGCCGCTGCACCGGGCCGCGCGCATCCGCCGCATGGTCGTGTCGACCTACCAGTCGGCCAGCGGCGCCGGCGAGGCCGGGCGAGCGGAACTGGAGGCGGACAGCCGCGCGTTCCTGGACGGCCGGCCGCCCGTGCGCGAGAAGTTCGCGCGCCCGCTCGGCTTCAATTGCGTGCCGTTGATCGACAAGATGCTGGAGAGCGGGCGGACGTTCGAGGAGCAGAAGACGGTCGATGAGACGCGGAAGATCCTGGGGGACGATTCGATCCGGATCGCGCCGATGACGGTGCGGGTGCCGGTGATGGTCGGGCATGCCGCGGCGCTGTTCCTGGAGTTCGAGCGGCCGATGGACCCGGACAAGGCGTGGGCGATCCTGTGCCAGGCGCCGGGCGTGGTGGTCGTGGACGAGCCATCGGTGGGCAAGGTCCCCACGCCGCGGGACTCCGCGGGCACGGACGCCGTGGCGGTCGGGCGGATCCATCGCGATCCGACGGTCGAGCACGGCCTGGTGATGTGGGTGGCGGCCGACAACCTGCGCAAGGGCGCGGCGACCAACGGCGTGCAGATCGCGGAGCTCGTCGCGAGGGAGGAATGAAGCCGCCCGGTCGCGGGTTGAAGCGTGGCAGGAAAGCGCAAGCCTGCCGTACGCCTCGCCCTCACGACCGCCCGCGAACCGCACGCGCCGCCCGCCCCGCGCACGCCCGTTCGCCCGGCGGCGATCGCGGCGGGTCGCGGGCTCGAGGCGTCCGGCGCTTGCGGGAGGGAAACCCGATGGACCATAGTACGCGCATGATTCCCATCCGCGGACGGATGCCCGTAGTCGCCGCGACCGTCGGAACGCTGTTGGCAGCGCTCCTGTTGCCGGCCGTGGGGGCGGCGACGTCGCTCCGGGTCGACAGCCGGGGAAACCGGACGAACGTCGATGACGCGCCCACGGCCGTCAACATCGAGGACTGCGCGAATGAAGAGGACTGGAACTTCGAGTACACCCTGAATTCCACGCCGCCCTCCGGTGCAAGCGTCGGGGTCTGGATCGGCACGACCTGCGAGACCGCGACCAACCGCAGCGGAACGACCCAGACCTGTTACGAGGTCTACTCCGGACTAAGCGCCGTCGACCGCTCCGGACACTTCACGCTCCTTGCCCCGATGATCGTCGGCGCGGCGACCCCGGGATGCGGCGGGGACTCGGGGGTGGAAGGGGACGCGAAGGTCTGGCTGCTCGTGGTCAACTCCGACGCGGAACAGAGCATTGCGGAGCAGGCCACGTTGAACCCCGACGTGCACTACGACACCAAGCGCCCCCCCGCCCCGACCTCGGTCTCGGCGGGATTCGGCGAGACGCGGGCGTTCGTCGAGTGGACGATGTCCTCCAGCACCGCGACCGTGGACCAATGGGGCTTCCGGATCCTCTGCGACCCGAACGGGACGGCCGGGGCCGCCGACGCCGACGCCGACGCCGATGCGGGCGCCGACGCCGACGCCGGCGACGAGGCCGAGGGCGGCGAAGCGAACGACGGGGCGGTGGACGAGGCGGAGACGGCGGCCGACGCGGACGCCGGCGGCGATGCGGCAGCGGATGGGGGCTGCTCCTCCGGGGGCGCCTTCGCGGCCGGCTCGATCCCCGATCCGGCCTACTACTGCACGGGCGACCTGGTCGGTTCCACGGTGCGGCAGCACGAGGTGGACGACCTGACGAACGGCACGGAGTACCACTTCGGGGTCGTGGCGCTGGACGAGGCGCGCAACCCGAGCCTCGTGTCCGCGGTTTCCTGCACGACGCCGGACGTCGTGGACGACTTCTGGGACACGTACACCGCGGACGGGGGGCAGGCCGAGGGGGGCTGCGCCTGCGCCGCGGCCTCGGGCGACGGGGCGGTCGCCGGCATCGGCATCGCCGTCCTCGCCTTGCTGGCTGTGTCGCTGCGCCAGCGGCGCCGCGAAGGCGCGACGAAGGTCTTGCGGGGGAAGGCGGGAGAGGCGGAATGACCCGGCCTGGGCTCGCAACGCTCGCCCTCATGCTGTTCCTCGCTCCCGGCGCCCGCGCGCAGGACCTGGACGAGACGGTCGCGCCCGGTCCGGCACCCCACGACGCCAGCGACGCGCTCGGCGTCGGCGGGGCCGCCACGAACGCCGATTGGGTCGGCACGCCGCAGAACTTCGCTTTCGAGCTGAAGTTCGGGCCGTACCTGCCGGACGTCGATTCCGAGTTCGGCGGCTCGGCCTCGCCCTACGCCGACACGTTCGGGACCGACGACATCCTGCTCAGCCTGTTCGAGTTCGACTGGGAGTTCATCCGGATCCCCGGTGGCACGTTCGCCGTGGGCGTCAGCTCCGGGTTCATGCAGGCCGTCGGACCGTCCAAGACGCCGGGGGGAGTGACGTCGGCCGAGGACACGGTCCTCAACATCGTGCCCATCTACTACTCGGCGGCCTTCCGCTGCGACATTTTCGCCGAGCGCTGGAGCGTGCCGCTGGTGCCGTACGTCAAGGCCGGGATCGCGACGTACTACTGGTGGGTGCTCAACGGGGGCGGCACGGCGGAGTGGGGCTGGACGCCCGGCTGGTTCTTCAACCCGGGCCTGATGCTGCAACTCGACGTCCTGGAGCCCAGCACGGCACGGAGCTTCGATTCCAGCATCGGCGTGAACCACAGCTACCTGCTCGTGGAGCTGATGTGGGCCGGGGTCGACGGCTTCGGCCGCGGGAAGTCGATGGTCCTCTCCGACCTGTCGTTCACCGCGGGACTCGCCTTCGAGTTCTAGTGCGCACGCTCCGGCTCAGGCTCGCGTACGACGGTACCGACTTTCTCGGCTGGCAGGTGCAGTCCGTCGGCCGCACGGTGCAGGGCGAGTTGGAGGCCGCGGTGGAGAAGATCACCGGCGAGCGGGTGCGCATCGTGGGGGCGGGGCGCACGGACTCCGGCGTCCACGCGTTCGGCCAGGTCGCCTCGTTCCGCACGACGAGCGCCATCCCGAGCGACAAGCTGCGCCTGGGCCTGGAGTCGGTGCTGACCGCCGGCGACCTCGCGGTGCTCGACGTCGCCGACGTCCCCGAGGACTTCCACGCCCGCCACTCGGCCCGCGGCAAGCTCTACCGCTACCAGGTGCTCAACTCGCGGCTGCGTTCGCCGCTCCTGCGCCGCTTCACCTGGCAGGTGCGCGCCCCGCTGGATCGCTCCGCGATGCGGGAGGCCGCCGCCGTGCTCGTGGGCACGCACGACTTCTCGAGCTTCCGACTGGCCGGCTGCGACGCGCGGACGCCGGTCCGGGAGATGCGGCGCCTGGAGTTGCTCGAGCGGGAGGACGGGGTGCTGTGGATCGAGCTGGAGGCGTCGGCGTTCCTGCGGGGGATGGTGCGGGCGATCGTCGGGACGCTGGTCGAGATCGGGCGCGGCCGGCGTCCCGCGTCGGACATGCGCGCGATCCTCGCCGCCTGTGATCGGGGCGCCGCGGGCCGCAGCGCCCCGGCCTGCGGACTGACGCTGGTCCGGGTCGACTACGAGTGACCGCGGCGGGCGGCTCCGGGAAGGGAAGTCCCTTCGGCTCCGCTCAGGGCAGGCTCGCGCAGAGACGCAGAAGGGAGGAGAGAAACCGACGGAATGCGGCAGCCTACCGTCGGGGGCGGTACCTCGCGGGCTCGTCGAAGACATCGATCGCGCGGAAGCGGGTGTGGAAGACGGCGCCGTGGGGCGTGCCGGCGGGGATGAAGTAGGTGTCGCCGCGACGGTAGCGGCGGGACTCGCCGGCGACGGTGAGGGTCATCTCGCCGTCGAGCACCACGCCGAACTGCGCGGCGTGCGCGTGTTCCGGGATCGCCCCGATCGGCTCGATCTCGAAGAACACCACCTGCCGCCCCTCCCCTCCCAGCAGCCACGCTTTCACGCCTTCGAGCGGGATCTCCGCCTCGGGCAAGGTGCGAATCGTCTCGGGATAGGCGAACTCCGGTTCCGTCATGGCTAGGCCTCCCGCCCGCCGGACGTCGTGCAGCCCGAGCGGCCACGGATTCTACCACGCCCCGACCAGGCGCCACGGTCGCTTCCCCCTTCTTCTGCGTCTCTGCGTCTCTGCGCGAGAATTCCCTCCGGGAGCACCCCCGCGCTATTCCAGTTGCGCGGCGCCGGCTTCGGGCGGAGAATCGGCCCGAAGGCCGGAAAGGCCGACGGTATTGGAGGCGAGATTCGGCCGGCAGGCGGAGGGGCGCAGGCCGGTCCATCGGCCGTCCGATCGGGCGGCGAGGAGGGGAGCATGACGGCGATGACGCGTTTCGTGGTGTTCCTGACGGCGGCGGCGTGGGCGGCGGGCGCGGCGGCGCACGGGATCACGGTCGACGCGGCCGCGGCGGACTGGACGCTTGCGGTGCCGACCAACCTGAACACGGGCCATATCGGCCGCAACGCCGCGGCGGCGGGCGAGTTCGTGTGGCGCGACAACGGCGGCGACGACCGGAACGACCTGTCCGCGCCGGCCCGCGACACGCGCGTCGACATGACCGAGTTCCGCGTCACCTCGGACGCCACGAACCTGTACTTCCTCGTGCGCATGACGAACATCGACCTCGCCACGGGCAATGGGGCGCCGCAGGTGCAGATCGCCATCGACCGCGACGGCGTCTCGGGCAGCGGCGAGCCGTGGTTCGCCGGGAACTCCGACACGCAGACGACGGCCCTGGCCGAGTGGGAGTACCTGGTGCAGACGCGGTTCGGCTCGGCGAGCGCGACCGCGGCGGTCTACACGGCGGGAAGCTGGACGCCGGCGATGGTCGGGGCGGAGTCGGATTCCGCCGCGAGCGAGGTGATCGAGATCTCCGTTCCGTGGAGCAGCGTGGGGGGGGTGCCGACGGCGCCGCTGCGGTTCACGGTGATCTCGCTGCGCGGCGACGCGGCGAACGATGCAGTGGACGTCGGCGGCGCAGCCGTCAGCGACGCTCTCGACGCCGTCACCAACTACGGGGATCCCGGACTGAACTCGAACACCTGGGCCGAGGTCAGCGACGGGGACGTCGACTACTTCTTCCAGATCTTCTTCCATCTCGACCCGGACACCGAGCCGGCCCCGCCGCTGGTGATCAACGAGTGGATGTACGATCCGGCGGGGGCCGAGCCCGACCGGGAGTGGATCGAGGTCTACAACCGCACGGGCGTGGCGGGCTTCGTCCTCACGCCCGCGGCGGGACCGGCGGGCTTCGGGTACCGCCTGACCGACGCCGAGACGGTCGGCGAAGGCGGGGAGGGATGCTACGCATTCCCGGTGGGCGCGACGATCGGTCTGGACGACGTCGCCGTCATGGCCAACGACGGAGCCGCGTTCGCCGCCGCGTTCCCCACCTTTCCCGCGGCGGACTTCGAGATCGTCGCGACCAGCGCCGCGGGAGACATGTTCCGCGACACGTTGTGGTCCGGCGGCGGCCCCATCAACCTCAACAACGGCGGGGACGAGATCCTGCTGCTCGATCCGTACTACACGATTATCGATGCCGTGACGTACGGCGCCGGCACCTACCCGGGCGTCACGCCGCAGGCGGACGTGGCGGAGGGTCATTCCTTCGAGCGCCAGCAGCCGTCGCAGGACACCAACGACTGCACGGTGGACTTCGTCGACCATCTGCCCGCGGCGATCACGCCGGGGTTGGTCGTCGGCGGCCTGGGCCACACCTGTACCCTCGCGACGCAGTGCGCATCCGGCTTCTGCGCCGACGGCGTCTGCTGCGATCGGGCGTGCGACGGCGCGTGCGAGGGAAGCTGCGCGCCCTCGGGCTTCTGCCCCTACCTCCCGGCGACGAGCGAATGCCGTGCGGCGGCGACGTCCTGCGACGTGGCCGAACGGTGCACGGGGACATCGGCCGCCTGTCCCGCCGACGTTTTCGCACCGAACACCACCGTGTGCCGCGCCGCCACGACGACCTGCGACGTGCAGGAGCGCTGCACGGGCACGTCGGCAACCTGCCCGGCCGACGCCTTCGCGCCCAACACCACCGTGTGCCGCGCCTCCGCGGGCACCTGTGACGTCGCCGAGAGCTGCCCGGGCACCTCGGCGACCTGCCCGGCCGACGCGTTCGCACCCGGCACGACGAGCTGTCGCGCCACCGCGGGGGTCTGCGACGTCGCGGAAAACTGCTCCGGCACCGCCGCCGCATGCCCGACCGACCTCTTCGCGCCGGCCACGACGAGTTGCCGCATCGCGGCGGGAATCTGCGACGTCGCGGAAAACTGCTCCGGCACCGCCGCCGCATGCCCCGCCGACACCTTCCTGCCGGGCACCACCGAGTGCCGGGCGTCGACGGCGGTCTGCGACGCGGCCGAACTCTGCACCGGGTCGGCGGCCGCGTGCCCCGCCAATGCCATGGCGCCCGCCACGACCGTCTGCCGCCCTTCGAGCGCCCCGTGCGACGCGGCCGAGAACTGTACCGGCACGTCGACGACCTGCCCGGCAGACGCCTTGGCGCCCGCCACGACCGTCTGCCGTGCCTCCGCGGGCGCCTGCGACCTCGCCGAGAACTGCTCCGGCACCGTCGCCACCTGTCCGGCGGACGCCTTCGCCCCGGCCACGACGGTCTGCCGCACCTCCGCGGGCGTCTGCGACGTCGCCGAGAACTGCTCCGGCACCGCGACCACCTGCCCCGCGGACGCCTTCGCCGCGGCGACCCTCGAATGCCGCGCCTCCGCGGGCGTCTGCGACGTCGCCGAGAACTGCTCCGGCACCGCGACCACCTGCCCCGCGGACGCCTTCGCCGCGGCGACCCTCGAGTGCCGCGCCTCCGCGGGTGTTTGCGACGTCGCCGACCGCTGTTCCGGCACCGCGGCGGCATGCCCGACCGACGCGTTCGCGCCGGCCAGCACCGAGTGCCGTGCCGTGGCGGGTGTCTGTGATGTGGCCGAATCGTGTTCCGGCACGGACGCCGCGTGCCCCGCGGACGCGTTCGCGCCGGCGGCGACCGAATGCCGCGCGGTGGCGGGCATCTGCGACCAGGCCGAGATCTGCTCGGGCACGGCGGCCGGCTGCCCGGCCGACGTCCTGGCGCCGACGACCACCGAGTGCCGGGCGGCGGCTTGCGCGGCGGGGACCGAGACGGTCGCGGCGGCGTGCACCGGGACCGACATCGCCTGTCCTTCCCTGGTCACGGCGGCCTGCGCGCCGTACATCTGCGGAACGGCGGCGTGTCTCGACACGTGCGCGACCGATACGGACTGCCTCGTCGGCTACTCCTGCAGCGCCGGCGCCTGCGTGCCGCTCGGCGGCCTGGGCGACCCGTGCGGGGCGGGCGCCGCCTGCGCGTCCGGCCTCACCTGCGCCGACGGCGTATGCTGTGCGAGCGCTTGCACCGGCCAGTGCGAGGCGTGCGACACGACCGGCAGCGAGGGCTTCTGCGTGGCCGTGACCGGCGCGCCTCACGGCGGCCGCGCGGCATGCGTTTCCGACGGTTCGGCCTGCGGCGGAGCCTGCGACGGGACGGATCCCACGGCCTGCGCGTATCCGGGCGACACCACCTCCTGTCGCGACGCCTCGTGCACCGCGGACGTCGCGATCCTGGCGGCCTTCTGCCAGGGAGACGGGGCGTGCCCCGCGGAGCAGACCCAGGCCTGCGCCCCGGCCACCTGCTCGGGGGTGATCTGCGGCGGCGGCTGCACGGTCGACACCGACTGCGCCGCGGACGAGTGGTGCTCGGCCGGCGTCTGCGTCGCCGAGCTCGACGACGGCGAGGCCTGCGGCGCGGACGCCCAGTGCTCGGGCGGACAGTGCGTGGACGGCTTCTGCTGCGACAGCGCGTGCACCGCGAGCTGCGCGGCCTGCGACGTTCCGGGAAGCGAAGGCGCCTGCACGATCGTGACCGGCGCGCCCCACGGCGGCCGCGCGGCCTGCCCCGGCTCCGGCGACTGCGCCGCGAGCTGTGACGGGACCCGCTCCGACGCCTGCACCTTCCCCGACGCGGCGACGGTCTGTGCGGCGGCGACCTGCACCGCCGGCCAGCAGAGCGGGCCGGAGACGTGCGACGGGGCCGGAACCTGCGACGCGACCGCTGCGGTCGCGTGCGAACCGTACGTCTGCGGCACGACCGAGTGCCTCACCTCCTGCACGTCGGACACCGCCTGCGCGACCGGGTACTCGTGCGTCGGCGACGCCTGCACCACGGGCGCCGATGCCGATGCCGACGCCGACGCGGACGCCGACGGCGATGCCGACGGCGGAGCCGACGCTGACGGCGGAGCCGACGCCGATGCGACCGACGACGGCCGCACCGATGCCGACGGCGGCGGGGAGGTGACCGGCGACGCGGAGGACGACGCGGCCCCGGACGGCGGCGGGGGTGGAGGAGGCGGCGACGGCTGCGGTTGCGTCGTCCCGGGCTCGCGCAGCGCCGGCGGCATCTTCCTTCTCGTTCAGCTCCTGGCGGCGGCCGCGATCGTGATCGTGCGGCGGCGCCGCATGCGGTAGACACGACGACGATGGCTCAACGGCGCGAGGACCACACCTCGCGGCACCAGACGCATGCGTGCCGGGTCCTGCCGCTCGTGATCGTCCTCGGGTGCTCGGGCGCCGGCTCGCCGGGCCCGACGACGATGGAGGTCGGAGGCTCGCGGCTCCTCTACCACGACGCGGGCTGGATCGAGATCGTGCGCGACGGCGGCGCGCCGATCGTCACGCGCGGCACGGCCTTCGTCATGCTGGACTCGTTACGCCCGCCGGGCCCTCGCCTCGCGACCGACGGGGACCGCGCGCGCTCGGTCGAACACCGTCGCGAGTCGGACGCGCTCGGCGACGCGGAGCGCCTCGCGGTCACCGTGCACGGCGCCGCCGGCGAGCCCGACGTCGTCTGGACGATCTCGGCCTACGCGTCGGGCGGCTTCTACACGTTCCGCATCGACGTGGAGAACGTGCTCGACGGGGAGGTCCGGGTCGCCAAGGCGTCCGCACTCGAGATCGACGCCCAGGCCGGCGGCGGCCTGTTCCTGGGCCGCGACCCGGCCCGCCACCGCATCCTGGACAACGGCTCGATGGGGGTCTTCGACTACGTAGTCCAGGTCATGCCGGGGAACGTCCTGCGCAACGATCCGCTGGCACGCTCGATCCCCGGCAGCTTCCGCGGCCAGTCCATCGCCAACTGGAGCCACGCCGTGACCGACCTGGACGGCGGCGGCAACTGGGTCGCCGGGGCGCTGACCTTCGAGCGTTCCTCTCCGATGCTCAACCTCTCCGCCGTGGACGAGCTGCAGCCGACGGCGCCGGACGGACGGCGCGGCTTCAACTACGTCTCGGCGGAGGCGGCGTACCTGCCGGAGCCTCGTCCGGTACGGCCCGGCGAGCGGCTGGAGTCGGAACTGTACTACGTCCACCCGGCCGAGCGCGACGCGGCGGCCGGGCTCGAGCACTGGGCGGAGAGGGTGGCGGCGAACCTGGGCATCGTACCCTGGACGCGGCGCGACGGCGGGCGGCGCGTCCCCAACGGATGGAACTCCTGGAGCGGCTCCGGGGGCACGGGCGGCTACGGCACCGAGATCGACGAGTCGGTCGTCCTGGACAACCTCGACGTGGCGGCGACGGAGCTGCGCGACTGGGGGCTGGACTGGTTCCAGATCGACGACGGCTACGAGCCGGCGTACGGCGACTGGACGTGGCGGACCGACCGCTTTCCGCACGGCGCGGCGTGGCTGGCCGACGAGATCCGCGCGCGCGGCCTGCGTCCCGGCCTGTGGATGGCGCCGTTCACGCCGTCCCCGGATTCGCAGCTCGCCGCGGACCACCCCGATTGGATCGCGGACTGGACCGCGCTCGGCGACGTCATCGGCAGCGACCTGATCCTCGACCTCACCCATCCCGAGGTCCTGGCGTACCTGCACGAGACGTTCGCGCGGTTCCACGATGAATGGCGCTTCGACTGGCTGAAAATGGACTTCGCCTACTGGGCGCTGTTGGGGACGGGCTTCCACGATCCCGCGAGGACGCGCGAGGAGGCGTGGCACGGAGCGCTGGACGCGATCCGCGAGGAGCTGGGACCGGACACGTTCTTCCTCGCCGTCAGCGCCTCGGGCCTCGACTACCAGCACGCCGATTCCGTCCGGATCACGCTGGACAACATGCCGGTCTGGGACGGCCTGCCCGACGTGCCGCTCGACGACGCCATGAGCCAGCAGGGACTCAAGCCCACGGTGCGCAACGCGGGCCGCCGCTGGTATCTCCAGGACCGCATCTGGGTCAACCACCCCGATCTGATCTTCTTCCGCTCGAACACCGAGGACCCGACCTGGCCGCCGCTGACGTTCGAGGAATCGCAGGCCTTCTGCACGTTCGTCGGGCTATCGGGAGGCATCGTCAAGCTCGGCGACCGCCTCGTCGATCTCGACGCCGATGCGATCAACGTCATCCGGACGCTCCTGCCGATCTACGGCCGCTCCGCCCGGCCGCTCGACGTCCTCACGCGCGAGTTTCCGGAGGTCTGGCTGGAGAACGTCGAGCCGCTGGACGGGTACGACGAGTCGTACGTGCTGGTGGGACTGTTCAACTGGGGGCGCAACGTCGACCTGAGCGTCGAGCCGTACGCGGAGATTCCAGACGACGGCGCGCCGCGCTGGCACGTCGTCGACCTCGACGCGCAGGGCCTGGGCGGCGAGTGGCTGGCGTACGAGTTCTGGGGGGGCCGGTACCTCGGGCGGGTCGAGGGCACGCTGACGGACAGCGTGCCGCCACACGACGCGCACGTGATCGCCCTGCGCCGGCCGACCGGCGCTCCGCAGTTCCTGGGGTGGAACCGGCAGCTCACGATGGGGGGCGTGCTGCTGGAGGAGGCGTCGTGGGACGCCGGCTCCCGGACGCTGACCCTGCGCACGCCGGTCGCCGCGCCGACCGCGACCGCACCGTTCACGTACGAGATCGCGGTCTACGTTCCCCCGGGTTTCGGGTGCACGGGCGTGGACACATCCGGCGCGCCGGTGCGCGACGTGACGACGGCGACGGAAGGCGAGGTTCTCCGCGTGCGGTTCGTGCCGGAGGCGACGGGTGAGCTGGAGATGGTCGTGCGGTTCTGAACGCAGTCGCCGCTTCGTCGTTAGAAGGGCCCGCTGCACGCCAGCGGGTCGATCGGCCGGCTGGGCCGCGATCGCCGCGGCCTTCGGAATCGGGCCGATCACCGCCTCGCCCGTCAGTCTCCGACGACGAACCCGAGGACCAGCGAAGCGAAGAAGCTCGAGATGAAGAGCGGATCTTCGTGACCGTAGACATCGGTGTGCGAACCCAGTTCGAGTCCAACCGTGAAGTTGCGATGCAGGAAGTAGCAGCCGCCGAACCCCAGGTCGAACCCGGACACGAGGTCGTCCCCCTCGCCGCCCACCAGCAACGCGCCGAATTCGGCCCCGAGCAACGCATAGACCCGCGCCCGTCGGTCCGCCGAGCGCCACAAGAAGATCTCGGCCAGCGGGCCGAACTTCACCGTCCCGGTCACGTCCGAACCGCCATCCGAGATGCCGGCGAACGAGGCCTTGAGCGCCACCGCGACCGAGTCCATCATCCAGCCAATGCGGACGTCGCCGGAAAGAGGGCTGCCGTAGACCAGGCTCATTTCGCCCAGGCCGGTTAGCGGGGTCCTCGCCGACAACGTGCCCTGGAGCAGGAAGCCGGTCGCGGCCTCCGAGCCCGGGGGTGCTGCCGGTATGGTCTGTGCCGCGGCATGTGAGGCCGTGAGGCCTACCGCAAACAAGACCGCTGCAGATGTGATCGTGATCGTCTTGCGTCCCATCTTCCTTCCCTCCTTCTGCGGCCGCCCATCAGCCGGCCGCGACCATTGCTCCGGTCGCCCAGCGGACGAGTCCGGACCACCTTCCGCCTCACGGAAGCCGCGGTGTCAGTGGCAGAACACCTCGCACGCCTCACCGAATCTCGAGCACGGCGCGTTCGCCATACAGCGGAGACAGGCGGGCGAGTAGCCCTCCTCCTGGAAACGCGGCACCAGCCCTTCGGCGCACAGCTGCACGTCTTCGGTGCGCGCGGTCGTGCTTCCCTCGGACATCGTGCACCAGCAGTAGTTGTAGGTGGCGGCCTCCACACCGCCGGCTCCGCCGTCGTCGCAACCTGCTGCTCCAGCGATCGCGACGGCGACGACACCCGCGATCAGAGCCGCGACCAACGACCATCGTGTACCGTTCCCGCGCATTCCTCGTCCCTCCTCGCCCGGGAGCCTCCCGGGCATGCGTGCCCCCCGGACCATCGACACGCAATTCGCGGACCTCGAACGCCGCCCGCAGTTTCGACTCTCTCACCTCCCTCTCTCGATGTCAGGGCGCGACACGCCGCGCTTCAGTTGTTCGTCAGCGACCAGTTCAGGGTGACGGAGGTCACCCAGTCCTTGGTAGCCAACGACCCGGTGCCGGCCATCCATCGAAGCGAGAGGCCCGTCAGCCACTGCTCCCCGACCCACCACTCCTTGCCGGCGGTGACCGCGAGGTATCCGCAGGTGGGCACCTGATATCCGATCGCCGCGTCCACGAACCAGTTGTCTTCCAGGTAGCCGCCGAAGCCCACGCCGAGCCCGAGTACCTGCGGGAAGTTCAGGTTGAAGTCGAAGTAGAGGTACAGCGACTCGGTCAGCGAGCCACCGAAGGCCATGTTCAGCCCACCGCCGACGAGGTTCCCCCATTCCGAGCGGCCCTCACCGTAGTAGTGGTCCCAGTGTTCCCGCCAGCCGGTGTATCCGACGCCGAGCGCGAGGCGCCAGAGGAACCCGTCGTGTTCTTGGACGCCCGGCGGCAGTTCCCTCGTTGCGGGTCGGCCGGACGGAGCGGCCGACGGAACGATCGAGAGAGGATGGGGCGGCCAGGTCGCGCCCGACGGCCCCGCCGTCTGCGCACCGCCGGCTGCGGGCGGCCCGGAGGTCGGGGGTGGAAGCGGCACTGCCGGCGGCGCGGGGGCGTCCGCTATCGAAGGCGAACCTGAAGGGAGCGTGGCGCGCACGGGGCATGTCAGGGCATTCACCCACCACGCCTGGAGGCGGTATTGGGCACGCTGCGCGGTTGAGTCGGGTGCCGGACCGACCTTCACGAAAACTCTGCCGGCAAAGGTGCTGATCCAGCTGATCCGGACACCGCTCGCCGCGGGCTGCGCGCGGGCGAGCACGCCCAGCTCCCGGTCCAGCAGGACCGCCTCGACGACCCCGGTTCCGACCGGAATCACATCCACGACGACGGCGGCGCCCTCGCAGACCTCCATGACCCACCAGCCGCGGTCGGCGGGCGAGACGTCGAACGTCTGATCCGGGGAAACCGAGCCGACCCAGGTCGCGGCGTCGGCCGCGGCGCGGTCCGCGCGGGCCTCGTCCCTCCCCCCGGGCTGCGCCGTCTGACCGACCTGCAGCAGCCGGGCCGCAACTGCACACAGGACCAAGGTGCCCGCCATCATGATTCCCTCCCCACGGCGACGGACTACCTCGCGGAGCGATAGCCACCTGCGCCGGGCCGCGGTCGGCCGTTGCACTCCCCGGATCGCTCAGAACTCATACGCGACGCCCCCTCCCACGACCGGCCCGCCGGTGTTGCTTCCGTGCCTCGCCGCGTAGCCCACCCGCGCCGTGAGGATCAGCCCGGCCCACACGTGGGCCTGCGCTTCGTAGAACAGCCGGATGCCGTCGCCCCCGCCGTCCCCCGGATCGGCCCAGTCCGTGAACTCCGCCGTCAGCGACATCGGCACGTACGCCACCGTATCCCACTGGAACGTCACCCACGCCTTGTAGCCGAGGTTCGAGATGTAGTCGCAGCCGAGATCGAAGTGGGTCTCCGCGGTATTGCCGATCCGGAGGTACCCCCCTCCGCCGCCGTCGAATCCCCACTGCGACGCCCCGAGATAGACCTCGAGCCCGACGCCGAAGTAGCGGTGGAACTGGAACGTGATTCCCGTCCAGCCGTAGTTGAACCCCGGCGTCTCCTTGTCCGCCGACAGGTCCTGCAGGTCCACCACCCGGTATTCCAGCCGCGGCGAATGGCCGCGGACGATGCCGAAGCCGAAGTGGATCGCCTGGACGATGCCCAGGATCCGGTACGTGTACTCCGCCTGGAACTGGACGTAGTCGTCGGTCCGCCCCCGGAGCTGAGGCTCCGTGTAGTCGCCTCGGCGCTCGCTGGGCACCCACCCCGCCACCGCCCGATCGCCGAAGCTGCTCCAGTCGCTGAACGCCGCGAAACGGTGGCGGCCACCGAACCGCTGCAGCTCGATCTCCTCCTCCTGTTCCGAAGTCATCCCGGTCACTTCCACCCGGTGCGGATTCTCGGGCGACGCGAAGTGCCGCCGCGTGCGGCCTTCCCGGTCGAGCGACTCGACGTAGTACTCGATGGCCGGGGACGCGACGTCGGCGCCCGGCACCACCGCGACGAAATCCCCCGTCGACACCTGATGGAATGGGACGTTGTTCCACTCCTGGCGGTCGACCCGCCGGTAGACCAGGTTCACCGTGCGCAGCTGCCACGGCTCAGAGAGGGTCGAGGTGATCTCCAACGGCTCGCCCGCGTTCGCGCTCGACGGCGGCACGTGGAACAACGTCGGCTGCGGGCCCGTGGGTTGCGCCTGCGCGGGCGCGACCGCCGTCTCCGTCGATTCCGCCCGCGTCCCCTCGGCCCCGGTCCCTGCGGCCGTCGCGGCCTCCTCGTCGCTCGTCGTCACCTCCTCGTCGCCCGTCGCCTCCCCGTCCTCCACGTCGGCATACGGGTCGTCCGTCGGCGGCTCCTCCTGCGCCGACGCCGGACCGCACAGCGCCAGTCCCGCGACCGCGCCGAGCAACCACCGGCGGCGCGGCGCCGCCTCGTACGTGCCGTCGAACTTCGTGCGGGCGGATGATGCTTGCATGGTGTCGTCCTCCTCCCGCCTTACCAAAGGAACGAAACGCTCAGCCCGAGGCTGAGCCCCTGATGGTTGATGTTCCGGATGCCGTATCCGAGCAGCGCGGTGAACTCGAACCACGACGCCGGCTGCCAACCCGCCTCGGCGACCAGCCGCACGCCGAGGTCGCCTTCCTTCACCGGCATGTTCGTGACGATGATGTGCCCGCGTAGCGGCACGTGCTCCACGAGCCCGAGGTTCACCGACACGTTGGCCTCGTAGCCGATGCTCTCGATGTACCCGCCGCCCAGCTCCAGGTTCGTGCCGGTCGGTCGACCGATGCGGAACTTCCCACCACCGCCCACGAGTGCCTCGGGCTCCCGCGACCGGCTGGCGTCGTTGGGGTCTTCCCAAGCGGCCGCGCCACCGACGGAGATCCACGCCATCATGTAGAACAACTCGTGGAACCGGAGCTCGACTTCGGTGAAGCCGTAGCGGTACGAGATCCCCTGCGGGTCGGTGCCATCGCCGTTGCCGGCCCAGTCGGTCCCGTCCACCGGACCGCCTTGTCCGTCGAAGATGCCGAAGCCCATCCGCAATCCGTAGAACCAGCTGCCCAGCACGTAGCGGAAGTCCGCCTCGAACCGCAGGTAGTAGTCGCGATGGAAATGGTTGGCGTAGAAGTCCATGTACTCGAACGACGTGTGCAGGTTCGACCGGTCCGTCCGCTCCGGCGGCGCCCCGACACGCTCGACCACCGGTACCCGGATCGGCCGTTCGACCGTGCCGCCCAGCGACCCCTCCGCGCCGTTCGCGTCGACGCCGACGAGGAAGTACTCGAACCAGTCGAGCTGCACGTACTCGTCCGGGATCCTGCCCCGCAGGTAGAAGTCGCCGTCCGGCTCGAGGTCGTACACCTGATAGGCCCGCTCCTCCTCGTGGCGCACATGGAGCTGGGCCAGGCGCAGCGGCGTGAGCGGATCGATCGCCAGCGCGATTTCCACCGGCTCGCCCACGAACGCCTGCGCCGGCGGAGCGTGTCCGGTCCGGCCCTGGCTGCCGGTGCCCAGCTCCGGCGTGCCGCCGCGCATCGTCCGCAACATCGCGCGCAGGCTGTCCACGTCCCTTGCTACCGCGGCCGACCAGGACAGGTTCGGATTCGCGGCCAGGTACTGCTCCCAGATCACGATGCGCTGCTCAAGGGTCTGGCCGAGCGTCCTCCCGAACGCCTCGAGCAGCGCCTTGGCCTGCGGGTCCAGCTCGCACACCGCCGTCGCGGGAC
The DNA here is from genome assembly GCA_016218815.1 of Deltaproteobacteria bacterium. GTDB lineage: Bacteria > Myxococcota_A > Polyangia > DRWM01 > JAAZOP01 > JAAZOP01. The sequence goes on along the minus strand of JACRCX010000095.1, from coordinate 54,512 downwards.
ATTGCGGAGCCGGGCAGACGGGACACACCGCCCCCTCTTCGGGACCCCGATCCGTCGCCGTCTCGTCCTCCGGCGCGTTCTCCGTGCCAACCACCACCACCGTGTCGCCGACCGCGGGAGCGTGCGACAGCGGCGAATCGAGGATCAGGATCGACATCCGCTCCGCCACCTGCGTGAGCTGCTCGGCGCCCAGCGGAAAACGGTCCTCGATCCGGCGGTGCGTCAGCGGATGCTCGACCGAGACGCGCCGGTACAGCATCACCGGCTCGCCCGGCGACACGCCGTCGACACTGCCGAGGTCCACCAGGATCTCGGATCCGTCGATCTGCAGGATGGTCCCCTCGACCCGCTGGGCGCTCGCCGGCGCCGCCCGTGCCGCGAGCGCGCCCGCGAGCACCACCGCCGCCGCCCAAACCCGGCCATCGTACGGACAGACTGCTCTCGTCACGAGGCACCTCCCTCACCGGCGCTCCCGGGCTTCGTTCTCTGCGTGGTCCGGCCGCACGTCCTCGGTCGAATCATCCGCGTTGCAGCCCGCGTGCCAGGGTGATCACCCGCCCTTCCCTGCTCGCTTCCGCCGCGATCTCGAAGCCTCGCATTCGCCCGGGGCTGTCGCCGCGCCGCAGTCTCACGCCACACTGTCGCAAGCCGCCCACAGAATGCACCGGCGCTGCGGCGCGGTCCGACCGGGCTGCTTCGTGCGATGCACGAAGGCCGTTCGTCGGGGAGCTGGACGACCGGCGTCACTCTTCAATCGTCGTTCCCGGCCCCGTCTGCGATCCATAGTCAGATCGACGACGCGACCGGCCTGACGGCTCCGCGCGCCGCGGCGGCGCCACGCGACACGCGAGACCCAGGCGCGGACTCGATGTCGGGGACTTCGCGTCGACTTGAAGTACAACCGGGTTGCTGGTATTTGGGGACGTTGACCGAATCGACGTCGTGCCGGAGGGCATGCGATGGGGGTCAGGGGAGACCGCGAGGGGTCCGCGCGACGGGGCCGGCTGGGCCGGCGCCCGCGGGTTGCGACGACATCGGTCGCACCGGAACGTGAACACTTCCCACCGGCCGTCCCCGACGACCTGCGCGCCTGTCGGGTTTCCTTCGCCGCCGACGAGTACGTCGTGGTCAGCTTCCGCAGCTCCGTGGCGAGGGGAGCCGCCGCCCAACCGCAGGATCCCATGCTCACGGCCATGGAACGGGTGGTCGCCGGTGCCGTGGTCGCCGGTCGCTCGAACCGGGAGATCGCCGAGGCACGAGGCACCTCCGTGCACACCGTCGCCAACCAGCTCGCGGCGGTCTACCGGAAGCTCGGGATCGGCTCGCGAGCGGAGCTGGTGGCCGCGTGGCTTGCTCTGGTTCCTGACCGCGGCATCGCATCCGGGCATGGCGCCCCCCAGGTCGCCGCGACGGCACCCGACCAGGACGGTCGGCCGATCGCGGGGGATGGGGGTTCATAGCCTCGGTAACGTGGAGGGCAGCATGGATCTGGTCGGGGTCGTCGAGGCTTCCTACAAGCTCACCTCACGGCAGGACGAATGGCTCGCGGGAATCGTGGACGCGGCGCGCCCGGCCCTCGACCGCGGGGCGGGGATCGTCGGGTACTGTTTCCAGCCGGGCGACTCGCTCCAACAGAGGATCGGCCCGCTAGTCTCGAGGGATGTCCACCCCGAGTTCATGTCCGTCTTCGCCCGCGTGACGCCCGCGCTCAGCGCCGAGTACGATCGGCGAGCCCACTTGGGGGGGCCGTGCAGCACCATCAGCCAGACCACGCGGGACCTGCCTCACGACCACGCACTGCTCGCTCGCCACTTGGACCCGATCGGAATCTCGGACGCGATCGGTCTGACAGCGGCGGACGGCACGGGGGCCGGCTGTCTGATTTGCGCGCCACTCCCGCGCGAAACCAGCATTTCCTCCCAGGAGGCCGCGGTCTGGGCTCGCGTTGCGGCGCACATCGCGGCCGGCTACCGGCTGCAGCGCCTCGTCGCGGCCCAAACCGATCCCGAGCCCTTTGCCGATGCAGAGGCGATCCTGGACGCGGCCGGACGTCTGCACGACGCGACCGAGCCCGCGCAGGGCAAGGCCTCACGCGAGGCCCTGCGCGCGGCGGCGGTCACGGTGACGCGGGCCTGCGGCCGGCTTCGGCGGGAGGATCCCGACGAGGCCGTGGGCGTGTGGCGGGCGCTCGTGGCGGGGCGCTGGTCGCTGGTCGACCACTTCGACCACGACGGTCGCCGCTTCCTCATCGCCCGCCGCAACGACCCGCAATCCCGCGCCCCGGTCGATCTGACGCTGCGCGAGCGGCAGGTACTGGGCTACGCGTGCCTAGGGCATTCGAACAAGCTCATCGCCTACGAGCTCGGCCTCTCGCCGACGACGGTCTCCACGCACCTCGCAAGGAGCGCCGCCAAGCTGGGGGCCGACTCGCGCGCGGCGCTCATCCGGCTGGCGATGGCCTCCGGCAGGTCCGGCACAGGCCAGGCGGGGCGGGAGTCCGGGACGGGCGTGTCGTCGATCTGACTATGGATCGCGAAGGGCGGCCGAGGCGACAGTACGGGGATGACACCGGCCGGCCGGGTCCCCGACGAACGGCCTTCGTGCATCGCGCGGAACTGCCGGGTCGAATTGCGGCGCAGCGTTGGATCATTCTGTGCGCGTCTTGCGACAGTGGGGTGTGAGCTTGCGTCACGCGGGGCGTTGTTCCACGGACGCGCCGCCCAAGGAATTCCGGCGGAACCGAGGAACGACGGGCACGCGATCGCCTTGGCACGCGAGCCGCAGTGGCGGGCCCCGCCGCGCGCCCCGACCGCGGACGTGCGCCGGGGGGCCCCGGGGAGGGGCGCACGTGGACTGCGCGGCGCGGCAGCAGCACCGGGGGCGCATGGTCGCCGGGAAGGAATGACGCATGAACTCTGGGAACACACGTGAGCCCAACGACCCCCATGGGGTCCACGAGGGTGAAACGCCCGCACCGCTGGAGCGTGGGCTCGCTCGGGCCGCGATCCTGGCCGCGTTCGCGTCGGCCATTCTCGCAGCATGCGAGGCGGAAACCCGTCCCATCGGCGATGCCGCCGGGGACCTGCTCGACGCGGCTGAAGCCGGCGAGTTCGGGCTGCCCGACGCGGGGGAAGATGCGGCGACCGAGGAGGACGCCGTGACGTGCTCGCCGCAGTGCGCCGGGCGGGAGTGCGGCGAGGATCAATGCGGAGGCGCGTGCAGCCCTGGGTGCGGTGCCGGCGAGGTTTGCACCGGGGCCGGACACTGCGTGCCCTCCGACGGCACATGGGTCGAGATCCCGCCCGGCACGTTCGAAATGGGATCGCCGGCAAGCGAGCCCGGCCGACTCGGCAGCGAGCACCAGCACACGGTCACGCTGACACGGGGCTTCGCGATGTTCTCGACGGAGGTGTCGAGCGCGCGCTTCCTGGCGCGAATGGGGTACGATCCCTTTTCGGATTGCGGGAATTGCCCTGTGCAGGTTTGGACGTGGCACGAGGCGGCGGCGTACTGCAACGCCCTGTCTTCGTCCGCCGGGAGGCCGAGCTGCTACGACTGCACCGGAGGCGGCACGGAGGTCGTGTGCGAATCCTCCCCCGGCTTCGCCTCACCGTACGACTGTCCGGGCTACCGCCTGCCTACCGACGCCGAGTGGGAGTACGCGGCACGCGCGGGCACGACCACGGCGACCTACAACGGAGACCTCGAGCCGTCCGTCGCCATCGACCACACCTGCGGGTCGCCGAGCGCCGTCCTGGATCCGATCGCCTGGTGGTGCTTCAACACCCCCACCTACTTGTCGCACGAGGTCGGGCTGAAGCGCCCCAACGGCTGGGGCCTGTATGACATGCTGGGCAACGCAGAAGAATGGTGCAACGACTGGTGGCAGGTCGATCTCGGCGCTGTGCCGTCGACCGACCCGACAGGCCCGGCCTCGGGGACCTCGTGGGTCAAGCGCGGCGGCAGCTGCATGTCCACCAGCGTGGGCGTCCGCGCGTCCTATCGTTTCCACTTCGGGCCGGACAGCCCACCGGGCACTCTGGGCGTCACCAGCTTCCGGCCGGTGAGGTCTCTACCGTGATGCGCCCGCGAGGCGGCGCAACCGGGTGGAGGGGGGAGGATGCGGAATACGTATCAACTGGTCGCGTTGCGCTTCAGGAGGTCACCCATGTGCAAACACAAGGCCTTGCTGGGATTCGCTGTTCTGCACGCTTCACTCGCCGCCTGCGGGGGGGGAGCGTCGGACTGTCCGGACGCCTGTCCCGCGGGCCAAACGTGCTTTCAGGGCATCTGCGTCCCGGAGCTTGACGTCACGGACGCGGACGTGCTCGGTGACGGCGACGACGTCGCTCCCTGTCGTTCGGATCGCGACTGCCCGGGCCGGCGCTGCGAGCCCGCTTCCGGGCGGTGCGTGGACTGCCTGGTCGACGACGATTGCCTCCGGACCGGCGAGCGATGCAGCGCGGCGACCCACACGTGCGCCCGGGATGGCGACGCGGACGGCGGTGACGACGGGACGTCCGACGGCGCTCCCGTCTGCGGCAACTCGGTCGTCGAGCCTCACGAGGAATGCGACGACGGTGCGGCGAACAGCGACTCGACCCCCGACGCGTGCCGCACGGACTGCCGGGAAGCCCACTGCGGCGACGGCGTGGCCGACACGGGCGAGGGGTGCGACGACGGCAATGCGAACGATGACGACGGGTGTCGCAACGACTGCAGGCCGCCGACCTGCGGCGACGGGATCGTGCAGGCCGGTGAGGACTGCGACGACGGGAACGATGCCGACACCGACGCCTGCCTCTCGACCTGCGTGTCCGCCACCTGCGGCGACGGCTTCGTCTGGGAAGGTGTTGAGCCGTGCGACGGGTCGAGCTCCGTACCCTGCACGACGGCCTGTGGAAACAGCGGCACGATCGAGTGCACGTCGTGCGAGATCGGGAGTGCCTGCACGCCGCCCGTCGAGGCTTGCAACGGAGTCGATGACGACTGCGACACGGAAGCCGACGAAGGATTCCCCTGCCTTCCGGACGAGCTGGTGGACTGCGTGACCACTTGCGGCTCGGCGGGCCGCGGGTACTGCACGGCGCTGTGCGAGACGCCATGGCCGGAGACATGCCAACCGAACCCGGAAGCGTGCAACTCCGTCGATGACGATTGCGACGGTTCGACCGACGAGGGGTTCCTTTGCCGACCGGGCGAGCTGGTAGCGTGCCGCAACGTCTGCGGCGCACCGGCCGAGGGACTCTGCACCGACGAATGCGTTCCGCCCATCGGGGCGGCCTGCGGGACGATCACGGAGACCTGCAACGGTCTCGACGACGACTGCGACACCGTCCCCGACAACGGCTTCTCCTGCGCGGCGGGCGCCATCGCCCCGTGCACGACCGCGTGCGGCACTGCGGGATCGGGTCGTTGCACCGCCGCGTGCGAACCCCCGATCTCGGCCGCCTGCACGCCTCCGGTGGAGAGCTGCAACGGTGCGGATGACGATTGCGACGGTGCCATCGACGAGGCATTTCCGTGCCGGCGGGGCGCCCTGTCCTCTTGCACGACGTCCTGCGGAAGCATCGGCACCGGAATCTGCACCGCAGCGTGCGTTCCCGCATCCGCCGCGGATTGCACTGCTTTGCCGGAGGTCTGCAACGGGCTGGACGACGATTGCGACGGCAGCCGGGACGAGGGATTCGAGTGCTCGATGTTCGCGCCGCCGAGCCCCTGCACGACTTCGTGTGGAAGCACCGGCCTTCGCGCTTGCATGCCTCCGATGTGCACCTGGAGCGCCTCGTGCGCTCCGCCCGCAGAGTCCTGCAACAGCGTCGACGACGACTGCGACGGATCCACGGACGAGTCCTTCGCTTGCGCTTCCGGAACGCCCGTCGGCTGCACCACGACGTGCGGCAGCACGGGGGCGGGCGTCTGCACCGCAACCTGCACGCTGCCTACGGGCGCTGCCTGCGTCGGGCCGTCCGAGATCTGCAACGGCAGGGACGACGATTGCGACTACTCCACCGATGAGGGATTCCCCTGCCGGGCCGGGGCGACCCTGTCGTGCACGTCCGCGTGCGGCACCACCGGGACCACGACCTGTACCGCCACCTGTACCCCTCCGCCGCCGGGTGTCTGCACGCCGCCCAGCGAGCGGTGCAACATGATCGACGACGACTGCGACACGGTGCCGGACGACGGCTTCGAATGCCGGGCCGGCTCGACGCGGGCTTGCGCCGTCGGCTCGTGCTCGGGCACGCAGGCCTGCAGCTCGTCGTCGTGCGCGTGGGGCACGTGCAACTCGGCGACCGCGAACGACACCTGCTACTCGTCCCCGATTCCCGATCTCGACCCGTCCAACGGCACGCACACGGTCACCGCCGACACGTGCGCCGCGGGGGCCGACATCAGCAGCGTTTGCGGTACCACGACGGCAAGCGGGCCGGACGTCGTATATCGGCTGGTGCTGATGTCGAGGAAGACCGTGGTGCTGGACACGCTCGGAACGTCGTTCGACGCCATGCTGTTCCTGCGCTCCGGCTCCTCGTGCGGGATCGCTTCCGCGGTCGATTGCGACGACAACTCGGCCAGCGGGACGCCGGGCCAGGCCCGGGTCTCCGCAACGCTCGCCGCGGGTACGTACTGGGTGGTCGTCGACAGCCCGAGCAGTACGGCGCGAGGCCCGTTGACGCTGAACGTGACGATCAGCGATCCCGTTCCGCCGGCAAACGACGCCTGCGCGGGCGCCACGACGCTGACCCTGACGAGCGCGTTGCAGTCGGTGAGCGGCGACACGGGCGCGGGGACGGACGACAACGTCGCCTGCAGCGGGTCCGGCTCGGCGCCGGACGTCTGGTACACGTTCACGTTGGCCGTTCCGACCGCGGTCTACCTGTCGACGCTGGACGGCCGTTCGTGGGGCACCGCGCTTCACGTCCGGTCCGGCGGCTGCACCGGGCCCCTCACCGCGTACGGTTGCGCCACCTCCGCGTGCTTGGGGAACCGCTCCATGTTCGCCGGCATTCTACCCGCCGGCACCTACTACGTGGCCGTCGACGGCCTGTACACATCGTACTATGGGCCGTTCACCCTCTATTACCAAGGATCCTCCTGCGTTGGTGCCCTGGATGCGACGCCGGCGACTCCGGCGACGGTCGATCCCATCCGCTCGGGCGGCACCTTCCTGGGCAGCACGGTCGGCGCCGGCAACGACTCGACCGGGAGTTGCGCCGCCGGGCCCACCCAGACGGCGCCCGACGCCTACTACATGCTGGCCTTGTGCCCCGGCCGCACCGTGTCCGTCTCGACCTGCGATTCCGCGACCGTGTTCGACACGGTGCTGTACGCGAGGTACGGGACCTGCGTGCTGCCACCCGGCGACACGGACTCCCAGTGCAACAACGATCCGGGAGGCTCGACGACTTGTCCCCTGTCGCCGCCCGGAGCGTACGCGTCGGGGCTGTTCTTCGGCTCGGGCGGCCAGGGGCTGTACTACCTCTGGGTCGACGGCTACGTCCGCGCCGGCGGACCCCTGCCGTCGGAGGGGACCTTCGGGCTGCTGGTGAGCGGCCTGTAGCTCGGAATGATGCCCGCAGGAGAGGCGGACGACCACCGGCACGCCGATCAGTCGACGCAGATCGTCGGGGCCCGCCCCGGCAGCGGCTGGGGGGGATCGGCGCCGGCGCCGTCGCGGATCAAGGGGTTGCAGCCGAAGAGCACCCGCGACCCGGCGCAGCGGCCGACCGGAACGCCCATCCCCGGCGCGACCTCCTCGAAGCGCTCGAAGACACACGGTCCCTCGCAGTCCGCGCCGTCCCGGCACTCCTTCCCCTCGTCGCCCGTGCCGCAGATGCAGCCCTCGCTCTGCGCGAGGCCGTGACGCCCCCAGACGCCCCGACACGCCTCGCACTCGGCCCTCGCCTCCGCCAGCACCGGGTTCGTCACCCGCGCCGAGACGGGCGCCAGGTCGATGGGCGCTCCCCCTCGCTCGCGGACGTGGACCTGCACGTCGTGGAGTCCTTCCCAGGCGACGAATCCCTGGCGCTCCAGCGTCTCGCCGACCCCGATCGTCGTGTCCGGCGCGAACGTCAGCTCCATCGTCCCCTCGTGCGGCGGCGGATTGGTCACCACGATGGACTCGATGGCCAGCGACCCCGGGCCGCAGTTCTCGACCTGGATGGTCAGCCTGCCCGAACAGGCCGCGAAGCCGTCCTGGCATTCCGTGAGCCGTGCGGGGGGCACTCGAACCACGGCCCGCGGCGGCGGGCTCTCGGCACACCCCGCGGCCTCCGGCGACTCGACCGGGAGGGGAGGAGGCAGCGGAGCGTCGGAATCGCCGAATGGTAGCGGCAGCGGGGGCGCGTCGACGGTGCTGCCCCGGTCGTCGGACGCCGTCGTTCCACCGGCTGCCGCCGCCACGACCGCCTCCTCGTCTCGACCGCCCAGCGTCGGCTCGGACGTCCCGTGACCGTACAGTCCGCAACCGGAGGCGGCAAGCGCAACGAGCGCGAGACGCGCGCCGCGGCGGGCTGCGAGTCCGAGAAGGGTCTCGACCATGCCTGTACCGTGGTTCATACGTGGTTGCACCCGGTCCTCCCTTCCGGCGCGAACATACCACGCCGACCGGGCCGCGCGTTGCGTCCGTCGGGTTCGACCGCCGCCGGCGCGTCGCGTCGGCCTGCGGACGCGAGAGGAATTCTCGCGCAGAGACGCAGAGAGGGGGCAAGCTATCCGTGGCGGCGGGCGGGAGTTGACAACATGGGCCGGTGGGTCTAGCGAGTCGCTCCCGGTGGCGCCGGACAGGGCACGTCCGGCGGACACGACATCACGGAGGAGGCAGAAATGAACCGCTGGATGAAGCTCGTTGTGTGCGTTCTCGTCGTGACCGTTGCGATGACGGCCTGCAAGAAGAAGAAGGAAGCGGAGCCCGAGCCGACGCCGTCGCCGGTGGTCGTTCCGCCGACGCCGCCCGTGACGCCGCCGGCCGATGCCGGTGCCGCGCCTGCGCCCGTCGATGCCGGGGAGCCGGCGGAAGCGGCGGCCGAGCCGGAGGTCGCGGTGGAGGCGGAGGCGGAGGCGACGTGGGAGGAGCTGGTCGCGTCCTCGAAGCCGCTCACGCCGACGGTGGCGCCGCAGAAGCTGGGCGACAAGGAGATCACGGCGGAGAACTGCGCCATCGAGGGCCTCGAGCTGCTCGGCAAGTCCACGATGGACGTGATGAACGCGATCGCGGTCACCGGGGACGGCAAGCTCTACCTGGTCGATTCCGACGGCGCGCTGATGCGCTTCACGTTCAAGGAAGGCGACGCGTGCGTCCTGGTCTACGACGCGACGTACGGCGAGAACGGCAAGCTCAAGCTGGAGCGGGAGATCGAGACGCTCAACGTCGACGCCAACAACAAGCTGTACGCGTCGAACGGGATCTTCGAGAGCTACCGCCTGACCGACGGCGCGGTGGACTACAAGTGCGAGGCCGACCCGAGCGGGTACATCGTGCCGGCCCCGGACGGGACGATGGGCATCAACTACTGGTCGCACGCCGACGTGGCGAAGATCACCTTCACGGACACGGGTTGCACGGCGGAGAAGTGGGCCGTGGAGAGTCCGATCGACATGCTGCAGTCCGCGGCGTTCATGGGCGACCTGGTGCTGCTGGGCGGGAGCGTGAAGGCGGAGGGCACCGACTCGAGCAACAATCTGGTCCTGGCCTTCAACAAGGAGGGCAAGGAGCAGTTCCGCATCGGCTCGACGGCCGACTCGATCGAGGACGGCACGTTCTGCTGGGTGCACGGGATTTCCGCGTGCCCGAACGGCATCTGCGTGCTGGACTCGAACTGCCGCAAGATGGTCGTGTGGACCGACAAGGGCGAGTTCGTCGGCAAGGTCGACCTCTCGGCGTTGTTCGGCCTCGACTACCCGTGGTACCCCGATTTCCAGGTCGTCGGCGACGTGACGTATGTCGGCGCCGGCCAGGCCCGCGAGGTCAGCGACGTCTCGCAGGGCTTCATCTACCGCGTCCACGGCCTGTAGCCGCGAGTTCGTTCGGGGCCCCCGCTACGTCCCTGCCGCCACGCGGGCCCACAGCTCGGCCAGCATCGGATCGTCCTGCGGGTCCACGGGGTCCAGGACCAGTCGGCGGTAGAGCTCGACGACGTCCTGCTGGTCGGTCGACTCGCCGGCCAGCCGCTCCACGCGAAGCTGGTCGCACAGCGCCAACCAGTCGGTGAGGCGGCACATCCGGTCGACGACGTGCCGCCCGAGCGCCTGCGCGCGACCCGTGTCGCCTTCGAGGAGCCGGCGGATGCGGTCCCGGACCTCGTCGAGCAGAGCACGCGCCCGGGCCGCGTGCGGCCCCGGCAGGTCCCGTTCCAGCGCGGCGAGGTCGGCGGCGGCGGCGGCCAGCCAGGGCTCGTGCAGGCGGCGGGTCGCGAAATCGCGCAGGACCTGCGCGACGAGGGTGTTGTGCGTGCCCTCCCAGCTCTCGACGACGATTGCGTCGCGGTACAGCCGCGGCAGCGGCGAGAAGTCCTCGATCGTGCCATTGCCGCCCAGGACTTCAATCGCGTCGCGGACGCCGCGGGTGCAGGCGAGGGCCGTCCAGTACTTGTTGATCATGACGCCGATGCGGCGGGCCCCGTCCAGCCCGGGCGCGGCGGCGGCGGCGATGCGGTCGGTCCAGTCGAGGAGCCGGAACGTGGAGGCCAGCGCGGCCCGCAGGGAGAGCTTGATCCGCGCGAGCAGCTCCTGCACCGCCGGGAACCCGGCGATCGGGCGGTCGAACGCCGTGCGCCTCGCGGCGAACGAGTGCGCCTCCTCGAACGCGCGGCGGAGCACGCCACAGGCGGCGAGCGCGTTGTGGACGCGCGAGGTGTCGAGCACGATCGACACGAGGTTCTTGAAGCCCTCGTCGAGCCGGCCGATCGGCTCGGCCAGGGCGCCGTCGAACTCGATCTCGCCGGTGGCCATGGAGCGGGTGCCGAGCTTCTGCTTCAGGCGGCGGAGACGGAAGCCGTTGGGCCGGCCGTCGACGCTCCGCGGCACGAGGAACAGGCCGAGTCCCCTGGTTCCCTCGGCCGCTCCCGGCAGGCGGGCGCTGACCACGAAGAGGCCGGCGTCGGCGACGGAGCAGAACCACTTCTCGCCGTAGATGCGGAACCGGCGCGAGCCGTCCGGCACGGGCTCGGCGCGGCAGCCGTTACGGCCGACGTCCGAGCCGCCCTGCACCTCGGTCACGAACTGCGCCGCGTGCACGCGGCGCGAGAAATCGGCTTCCAGGAGCGCGGGAAGCCAGCGGCGCCGCTGCTCGTCGGTGCCCACGCGCTGGAGCAGCCGGATCGCGCCGGCGGTGCAGGCGACCGGGCAGGCATGACCCGCCTCGCCGTTGCGATCCAGGAGGTAGACCAGCGCGCCCGACAGCGTGTCGTTGCCGGGCTCGGCGAGCACCGCGAGCGCACCGCTCGACCAGAACGCGCGGCCCACGCGGTCGCTCGCCGGATGGAACACGACCTCCTCGACGGCGCGGCCCAGTTCGTCGTGCCGGCGCAGCGCGGGCAGATGCTCGTCGCGGCCCGCCTCGGCGACGTCCGCGTCGACGTCGCGAGCCGCCGCGGCCGTTGCCCGGAGCCGCGGCTCGACTTCGGCCCAGCGTGGCCCGAGGTACCGGCGTGCAAGCCGGACGAAGAAGGGGTCGGCGTCCAGGGGGTTGCGCGCCAAGGATTCGCGCCAGGCGGCCAGCTCGCCGCGCGCCCGTTCCTGCTCGGCCACCAGAGGTTCGCTCATCGGTTTCACCCTCCCCCGCCGCCCGCAGCGCGCGGGCCGCGGCGATCACGCGACGCACGGGGCAAAAGGAAATGAAAAATGCAAAACATGCAATGAAAAACGGGAAACGGCGGTCGCGACGCCCGGTTGCACCGCCGGGAGGCCCTGCGGACACTTCAGTTGGGTGGGGAACCGCGTCGTCTGGCTGCTGTTGCTCGTGCCGCTGGCGGTGCGGGCGCTGTTCGTGCCGTTCTTCGCGTTGACGTACGACGAGGTTTCGTACGCATGGATCGCGCAACGGCTGGCCGATTCCGGCGGGTGGCTGGGATTCCACGGACCGGACGACGCGTTCTTCTGGCCGCCGCTGTTCCCGTACCTGGCGGCGCCGTGGATCGCGCTGGGCGTCGACCGGGTGATCGCGGTGCGCCTGGTGACGGTGCTGCTGTCGTCGGCCATCCCGCCGCTGCTGTACCTGCTGGTGCGGCGGGCGGGCCACGGAACGAAGGCCGCGCTGCTGACGGCGCTGCTGTGGATCCTGAGTCCCTGGGCGTTCCGCTTCTCGGTCGTCGGGCAGGTCGAGACGCCGATGCTGGCGCTGGTGCTGCTGGCGGTCCTGCTTCTGCTGCGGGCGCGCGATGACGAACGCCTGCGCACGGCGGCGCTGTGCGCGTTGTCCCTGGGCGCCGCGGTCTGGATCAAGGAGACGGCGCTGGGGCTGGCGCCGCTGTTCCCGGTGTTCCTGTGGCGCGTCCGCCGGCAGGCGGTGGCCTGGTCGCTGGTGTTCGCGGCGCTGCTGGCGCCGCACGTCGTGCAGAACTTCCTGCCGCACACGTTCGGGGTGTTCTTCGAGCTGACGAACCCGTTCGCGAGCTGGAACCACGTCAATCCCGACTCGGTGCTGGGGAACCTGCTGCGACTGCAGGGGATCGAGCCCCTCGGGGCAGGCGGCTTCGGCCTGGCGATCGCGGTTGCGGTCGCGGTGACGCTCGTCCTGGCCGTCCGCGAGCTGTGGGGGGACATCCGGCGCGGCGATCCGTTGCTGCGCTTCTGCGGGCTGGCGCTGGCGATCCTCGGCGCGTTCTTCGCACTCTTCTGGAAGAGGTTCGTCTACTACGCGCTGCCGCTGCACCTGTTCCTGGCGCCGTTCCTGGGCATCTACCTGGCGCGGGTGCGGGTCTGGCGCTGGGTCTTCCTCGCGTTCGTCGGCCTGTCCTTCGCCGCGACGCTGCCGCGCTTCGCGGCGCACCGCGAGGAGCGGTCGTGCCTGCAGGCGTTGCGCGTGATCGAGACCCAGCGCCCCGGCGCGTCGGTCGGCATGCCGCTGCCGCGGCTGGCGGAGTACCTGGCGGAGCGCGAACAAATCGACGTCCGGGTCTCGCCGAAGGACTGGGTGGCCTGCCTGGACGAGTCGTCCGACTGCCTGCTCGACCACGAGTACCTCGCGGGCAGCTCCGAGTCGCTGCGACGGGCGTTCGTCGGCATCTACTGCCGCTCGCCGGCGGTCCACCCCGGCTGCGACCGCCGGGGGATGGGCGACATGTTCGAGCGGCTGCACTACGTGACGGGCGACGACGGCTTCCGCGTGTACCGGGTGGAGCCGAAGTAGGTAACGGAGCGACGGCGGGGCTACGGGCCGACGGTCATGGTCCCACGGCGCTCGAGGTACTGGCGGCCGTAGGCCTCCGGCGGCGGGACGCTCGGCTCGTGTCCCGGCAGCGGCGCGCCGGAGGTCGTGGCGAGGGTCCGCCAGGTCCAATCGAGCGGCGTGCCGGGTACCAGGTCGGCGACGGGGTTCCAGCCGGGCACGCCGCTCAAGTCGGGCATCTCGAGCCGGTCGCCGCCGACGATCCAGCCCGCGGTGGCGTCGACGACCCAGCCGAAGGCGGGCGGCGCTTGGCGCGCCTCGAGCGTGTAGAGCTCGATCCACGCCTGCGGCTCGAAGCGCACGTCGATGCGAGGCGGCGACGTCGAGACCGGAGAGACGACGGGGGCGCTCGAAGGCCGTGCCGGAAGAACGAGCGAGGGGGAAGACGCGGCACGCGAGAAGACGTCGGCGACCCGAACGTAGTCGGCGGACGGTCCGGTCGCCTTCAGGCTGACGCGGTGGGTCTCGGTGGGCGACAGGATCGATTCCGACACGACGCGCACGGTGTCGCCCGTGCTCGTGCTCGAGATGGGGCAGCCTTCGTACGCGCGCGTCAGCAACTCCGAGCCGAGCACGTAGGTTTCGGCCGGATCCAGACCGACCAGCGTCGCGGTGTGCTCGATCGTCGTCGGCGCGGCGGCGGTGAAAGCGATGCCCACGTCCGCGGTGCCGATCGACGGAGTGTCGAACGAGCCGCTGCGGAAGGACTGCAGCGCAGCCCCGCCCGAGGTGCGCAGCGCGGTGAGGACGTAGGTCCCGCACTGGACCGTCCAGGCGTAGCTGCCGCCGATCGGAGGCGGGTCGCTGCGGGACTGCTCGGCCTCTCCGGTCAGGCAGAGGGTAAGCCCTTCGAACGGGCCCACGCCGGAGATCGAGCCGCCGAGGTCGCAGGACCAAGTCATCGAGACGGGCGAACCGGCGAAGCGCAGCGTCGTGGCGTCGGCCATGGTGCCGTAGAAGACCCTCACCGTGCGACGCGGGCCCGCGCCGATGACGGCGATGCCGTAGCGTCCGGTCGTGCAGTCGAATTCGTAGACGCCGTCCGTGCCGGCCCCGGCCTGCCAGGCGCCGTCGCCGTCGCGGAAGGCGAGGAAACCCGCGTTGGCCGGCGTACCGCTGGGCGCGGTGTGCACGGTCAAGGTGCCCGTGGGCAGGGCTTCCGCTTCCTCGGCGGCGTCCGCATCCCCGTCCGTCGGCGCGTCCCCGTCGCCATCGCCCCCGCCTTCGACGTCGAGCGGGACGTCGGCGTCCCCACCCCCGTCGGGCGCGACATCACTCCCGTCCGACTCGGTGCCGGCGTCCCCATCGGCGACCTCGCCCGCACCGCCGTCGCCGGTTCCCCCGCATCCCGCGGCAGGTACCGCCCACGCTGCGGCCACCAACAGCCACGTCCAACCGCGAATTCCCTGCATCGCCTCTTCCCTCCAGCCACGCCGACATCATGCCCAAGGCAGGAATCATGGCGCGTGTCCGCGACCGCAGTCGCGGAAGGCGGGGGGACTCTACCTCATTTCGACGCGCAGTTCGCCGCCCGTGTCCTGGAACCTGACGGCGAGCAACTCCGTGGCATGGTCCTGCGCCCAGCCCCGGTCGCCGGCGTCGAGCCGATCCCGGGTCGTCGCGGGCAGGGAAACACCGTTGACGCTGACGTCGCCGATTGCGGTGGAGCGGTTGTGGACGACCAGGAGGTAGTCCCGGGTCGGGGGCGTGAAGGGGCCGCTGCGCGCGCGGACGGTCAGGGTCAGCGCCCCGCCGGTCTCCTGGCAGTCGTAGCGCGTCACGCAGTACTCGCCGTCCGCGTAGTCGAGGCTCTCGCCGTCGTCCTCGTAGCGCGTGAAGGAACTGGCGCCGGACGGATAGACATCGAGGGTCACGAGGTCGAGCGGGCGTTGGCCGACGTACTCGGTCCAGCCCTCCATCGGGATGATCGCCCCGGCCTTGACGAAGACGGGGACGTCCTCGAGCGGCGCGTCGTAGCGCTCGAGGGTGGTCGGGCCGTCGTAGACGGTCTTGCCGTCGCGGTAGTCGATCCAGCGTCCGGCCGGGAGGTAGACGGAGCGCGAGGTGTCAGAGGATCCGTCGTCGGTGCCGTGGACCACGGGGGCCACGAGCATCCAGCCGCCGAACAGGAACTCGTCGGCCATGTCGTGGACCCGAACGTCGGCCGGGTAGTCGAACACCAGCGGCCGGTGCAGCGGGACTCCGGTCCGGTTCATCTCCCAGGCCGCCGTGTAGATGTAGGGCAGCATGGCGTACTTCCACTGGAGCCACTTCCGGCAGGCCGCCTCGCTCGCCGCGCCGTAGCTCCAGGGTTCCTTGTCCTCCGAGCCGTCGACGTGGCTCCGCGTGAAGAAGTTGAAGACCTCCATCTGCAGCCAGCGCGTGTAGGACTCGCCGTTGCCGCCGAGCGTGGCCGCGGAGCCGCCGCTGTCGGAGCCGTAGACCACGCCCATCATGCCCATGCTCTGCTCCATGCGCTGCTGGGCGAGAAGATCCGACCAGGCATCGAACCGGAGATCGGCGGACCAGGTCCAGGAGGAGCGCTGCTGGCCGGTGAAACCGCCGCGCACCATGACGAACGGACGGCGGGAGGCGTGCTCCTCGAGATGCTCGTACAGCGCCTGGGAATCGAGCAGACCGCCTTGCGCGTTGTGGACCAGCCGGCCGGGGCCGCCGGCGAAGACGCGGTCGTAGTAGCCGAGGAACGCCTCGGGGAACCCGCCGTCGTCCATGTCGATCCACCAGCCGGCGACGCCCATGTCCACGAGCGGATCGAACAGACCCGCGTACCAGTCGGCGGCGTCGGGATTGGTGAAGTCGACCGTCGCGCAGGCGCCGTTCCACTGGCTGGAAAGGAACGTGCTGCCGTCGGTGTTGCGCACGTAGTACCCGCGGTCGAGGCCGTCCGCGTAGCTGGTCGCGACGGTATCCATGGTGTGGTTGACGAGCAGGGCGAGCTTGAATCCTTCGCGGCCAAGGTTCCCGATCATGCCCGCCGGGTCGGGATAGCGGTCGTCGAAGGCGGGCTCGAAGTTGACGTTGTTCCTCCACCAGCCGCGCAAAGGGCCGTCGAGCCAGATCACGTCGCAGGGGATGTTCCGGGCCCGGAACTCGCCGGCGATCTCCTCCACCCGCGCGCGGGTCTCGTAGGCCCAGCGGCACTGCTGGTAGCCCAAGGCCCATTTCGGCGGCAGGTAGGCCCGGCCGGTCAGCTCGGTGTATGCGGTGACGATCGCGGGGAACTCCGGCCCGTACAGGAAGTAGAAGTCCATCTCGCCTGCGTGTCCGTCGGCCTCGAGCTGATCGGGGAAGGCGGCGTTGTCGATCTCGAAGCTCATCCGCGACGAGTTGTCGATGAAGACGCCGTAGCCGCGGGTGCTGTAGTACAGGTAGAAGGACTTGTAGTGCATCCCCTGATCGAGGTTGTAGGAGTCCTGGTTCCAGTTCTCGATGGAGCTGCCGTTGAGGAAGAGCTGGGTGGCGACGCGTTCTCCGAGACCGTAGAGCTTCTCGTCGGGGTCGACGCCGCGGTTCAGGAGCACGTGTTCGGCGCCGCCGTCGGCAGCCGGGTAGGCGCCCACGGCCTTGTTGTCGCGGCTGAGGAGGTTGCCGCCGGCGTCGAAGAAGTCGAACCGCAGCGGTTGCTTCCAGATCCGCAGGTGCAGGGCCGAGGTGGTGAGCACCAGCTCCTGCGCGCGATCCTCCACGACGTACGGGACGGGGGGCCAATCGAAGCGGATGACGCCGTAGGAGGCGTCGGGCTCGAAGGTGCCGTGGGGGGCGTAGACGATGCGGATCAGGCCGCGGTCGCAGACCACGATCCTGACCGTGCGCCCGCCCTCGGCCTCGATGGTGACGGTTTCCCCGTCCTGGCGATGGGAGACGTAGTTGCCGATCCAGTCCGGGTCGGCGTTGTCGGCGTTGCCGTAGGCGAAGGTCGGGAACGAGGGCGGCGGCACGATCACGTCCTCGTCGCGCGTATCGGGAGCGTCGGCCGAACCGTCGGCGTCCGGAGCGGCCGGTCCGTCCGTTCGGCAGGCCACGGTCGCGGCGGCGGCGAGGAGCAGCAACGCGACGAGCAGGGATGGGGAGCGAGCGCGGACTCGTCGTGGCTTCATCATGGCCTCTTGCGGCTCAGCAGCCGCTTCCGGGCCCGACGGCAATGCGGAAGTCGTCGCAGTCCAAACCGAGGGCGGGATCGCGTAGCGGGTCGTAGGGTCCCGGCATCCACCAACTCGGATGACCGTCGGCGTCCAGATCCCAGTCGTCGGCCTCGGGTCCGCCCCACGCGCCGATGTCGCTGCGGCCGCCGTCGGGATCGGGGACGGCGACGTCTCCCGCATCGACCAGCGGCGAATCCGGCGAGAGATGGAAGTTCCACAGCAGCGGATTGTCGCCGGAGACGTCGAGGTAGCCCGGATCGACCGACAGGTTCCCTCCTGCAGCCCAGTCCCCGGTGTAGCCCACCACGTCGTCCGGGCCATCCCACGCCACTTCGACGTTGCCCCAGGAGTTGCAGCGGGAGACGGACATCGTCGACCCGATGTCGTTGCGCAGCCCGAAGCCGTGGTTGTGCGTGACGCTGACGTTGCGGAATGTCATGGGACCGTTTCCGTGGGCCAGGAGGCCCTCGCCGCGATTGCGGGCGACGATCACGTTGGTGAGCGTGACCTCGTTCTCGCCGCGGAGCCAGATCCCCTGGCTGTTCCCGGCGACGATCACGTTCGTCGCCGTCAGGGAGGACGACGCGTCCCCGTCCACGAGGAGTCCGCCACCGTACGCTCCGTCGTCCCCATTCCCGATCACCAGGACGTTTTGGAGCGTGACCCGACCCCCTTCGATCGTCAGCCCGCCGCCCCAACCGGCCGCCTCGTTGCCGGCGATGATCGAATCCGCGATCGTCGGCGAGGAGGTCCCCGAAATGTGCAACCCGCCCGCTGCGCCCACGATCGCGCCGTTGTCCCGGACCACGAGGTGTCGCAGCACCGGCGAGGCGTTGTTGATCTCGATTCCGCCGGCGAACCCGGAATCGTTCCAGCCGTTGCAGATCGTGAATCCTTCGAGCACCGTATCCGGACCGGCCGGCGCGCCAATCCAGACGACGACGCCCTCTCCTCCGCCGTCCACGATCGTCGCGGCAGGACCCGCGACTCCGACGATCCACACGGGCTTCTCTCCGAGGTGCAACTGTTCGCGGTACTCGCCCGCTTCCACACAGATCACGGCTCCCGGCTCCGCCATGTCGATGGCGGCCTGGATGCCGTCGGCGTCACGCGGCACCACCAGGTCGGCGGTCATTGATGCGCAGGTGGGGAGCGGAACGACGTCGGGGGCATCCTCGTCGGCATCGGCATCCTCGCCTGCTTCGGCATCCGTATCGGCCTCGGCCTCCGCATCCGCGTCGGGTCCCGCGTCGACTTCCGAGTCGGATGCGGTATCCGCATCGACGCCCCCGGCTTCGTCGCCGACGCCTTCGGGCGCCGTGTCTTCCGGCCGGGTCGGCGCGTCGAGGTCCCCGCGGCCGGCGAGGGCGACGCCCTGTTCGCAGCCGACGCACGCGAGAAGAGCGAAGCCGGCTGAAAGCGCGAGCAGTCGGCCGGACCCGCGTCGCTTGCTCGCGGACCGCCGGGCGATGGCCCGACTCATCGGTCTCCGTTCCGGCCGTTCCATCCGACCCACGAGCACAAGGTTGACTTCCCGCACGGCCGCCGTCAAGTCGGCGGCCACGACAGTCGGCGACGACAATCCCCGACCGCGGCCGGCCCCGCCGACGACCAGGGACCGCCTGATTCCGTTCGCCGCTTGGTTCCGGGCCCATTGCGCGTTACGTTGCGGCCGATGACAGCGGTGATCCGGACGGAGAAGTTGACGAGGGACTTCGGGAAGACGAGGGCGGTGGATTCCCTCGATCTCGAGGTCGAGGCGGGCGAGGTGTTCGGCCTGCTGGGACCGAACGGCGCGGGGAAGACCACGACGGTCGGCATGCTCACGACCACGGTACGTCCGACCTCGGGCACGGCCGTCGTGGACGGCCACTCGATCACGAAGGAGCCGGGGCTGGTGCGCCGCTCGGTCGGCATCGTGTTCCAGGAGCTGTCGCTGGACGGGATGCTCACGGGCCGGGAGAACCTCGAGCTGAGCGGGCAGCTCTACGGCGTGGCGCGGGCCGAGCGCCGGCGGCGGATCGCGGAGCTGCTGGAGCTGGTCGACCTGTCGGCGCGCGCCGACTCCCAGGTCAAGACCTACTCGGGCGGCATGAAGCGGCGGCTGGAGCTGGCGCGCGGGCTGCTGCACCGGCCGCGGGTGCTGTTCATGGACGAGCCGACGCTGGGCCTGGACCCGCAGAGCCGCGAGGTCATCTGGCAGTACATCGCGGCGATGGCCGAGGCCGAGGGGACGACGATCGTGCTGACGACGCACTACATGGAGGAGGCGGAGCGGATGTGCGACCGCATCGCGATCATCGACCGCGGGCGGATCATCCGCGAGGGCACGCCCGAGGCGCTGACGACGGCCCTGGGCGGGGACGTGGTCCGGGTGCGGGCGGCGCGGATCGACGAGGCGGCGCTGCGGGCGCTGCCGTTCGTGAGCAAGCTGCAGCTCGAGCCGGGCGGGGCGACGATCGCGATGGAGCGGGCGTCGGTGAACCTGCCCGCGCTGCTCGCGGCGCTCGGGCCGATTGACGCCATCGAGGTCCGTCGCCCGACGCTGAACGACGTCTTCCTGGCCTCGACGGGCCGGCACATCCGCGACGAGGCCGCGACCGGGACGTGGCTCGACGACGCCATGCGCCTGGTCGTGCAGGGGGACAGGCGGTGAGGCGATGAGCGAACTCGGCGCGGTGGTGGCGGTGTGGCGGCGGGAGTTCATCGTGTTCCGGCGCGAGGTATCGCGCGTCGTGTCGTCGATCGTCTCGCCGCTGATGTGGTTGTTCCTGTTCGGCGCGGGCGTGGGCGGCACGGTCGAGGTGGGCGGCGAGCACTACCAGGCGTTCATCTTCCCCGGAATCGTGATCATGGCGACGCTGTTCACGTCGATGTTCTACGGCGTGTACATCATCTGGGACCGCAAGATCGACGTGCTCAAGGCGGTGCTGGTGGCGCCCGTCTCCCGGGTGGCGATCTTCTTCGGCAAGGTCCTGGGCGGCTGCACCGACGCGCTGCTCCAGGCGGTGGTGCTGCTCCTGGTGGGGCTGTTCTTCGTGTCCTACACGCCGCTCGGGCTGCTGGCAGCGGCCGGCATCGTGCTCCTGACCTCGATCGCCTTCGTCGCGCTCGGCCTCGGCATCGGCGCGTTCTTCGAGAGTCTCGAGGGCTTCCAGCTCATCGGGACCTTCGTGGTCTTCCCGCTGTTCTTCCTTTCCGGAGCGCTGTACCGGCTGGACCAGGTGCCGGGCTGGCTGCGGGTGCTCTCGCGCGTCGATCCCGTGACGTACGCCGTCGACGCCCTGCGCGGCGTGTTGCTCGGCCTGAACGTCTTCCCGCTGTCGCTGGACGTGGCGATCCTCGCCGCGTTCGCCGCCCTGGCGGTCCTGGGGGGCAGTCTTTCCTTCGGCCGGATGAAGTAGACCGGGGTGCCGGTCAGCGGCAGGCGGGCGGGAAGCCTTCGCAGGCCAGGCCGGAGTCGCAGGTGTAGGCCTGGCAGCAGGCCTGGGCGTCGGCGCCGCAGGGGACGCAACGGCCGCCGCCCATGCCGCCGGCGCAGACGTACGAGGCGCCGCAGTAGCGTCCCGTCGCCGACCAGCAGCAGGGCTCGTCGAGGCCGCCGCAGGCCATGCAGACGGCGCCGGCGCAGGCCGCGTAGGGGCCGGAGCAGAAGTCGGGGTCGCCGGCGCAGCACGGCTGGCCGATCAGCCCGCAGGTGCCGCCGTCGCAGGAGCCTGCGGCGCAGGCGCCGCCGGTGGAGCAGTCGCTGCCGTCGGCGACGCAGGTCCGGACGTCGAAGTCCGAGCGGTCGCAGCAGCCGCCGGCGTCGCACAGGGCGCCTTCGCAGCACGGCTGCCCGTCGCCGCCGCAGTCCAGGCAGGTCTGCGACTCGGGGTCGCAGGCCAGGCCGGCCGTGGTGCAGAAGTCGTTCGCGCCGCCGCCGCCGCCGGGGCCGCCGCCGCCCGGCGTGCCGTCGCAGCAGTCCGCACCGTCGGTGCCGCACGAGCCGCCGCCGGGGCCGCCGGACTCGCACGCGCCGTCGGTGCACGTTCCGAGCAAGCCGCAGCCGTCGCCGTTGGCGACGCAGAGGCCGCCGAAGCAGCAGCTTCCCGCTCCGGAGCAGGTCGAGTCCTGGCAGCAGAGGGCGCCGTCCGCGCCGCAGGCGGTCGCCGTGCCCCCGGCGCAGATCTGTCCCGCCGTCGGAAGATCGGCGCCCGAGGCGTAGCAGGAGCCGCCGACGCAGCAGCCGCCGCCACCGCAGGTGTCTCCGGCGCAGCACGTGCCGCCGGGATCGCCGCAGCGCACGCAGGCGCCGCCGGTGCAGGAGCCGCCGGTCGAGCAATCGGCGCCGTCGGCGATGCTGGTCGACTCGCCCGGATCGCAGCAGCCGGTCTCGCAGGCGCCGCCGTCGCAGCACGGCTCGCCGAGACCGCCGCAAGCGCGACAGACGCCGCCGAAGCAGGCGGTGCCGGCGTCGGAGCACGTGTCGCCGTCGCAGCAGATCTCGCCCGCGCCGCCGCAGGCCTGGCAGGTGCCGCCCATGCCGCAGGCCAGGTCGGCCGACGTGCAGGTGTCGCCCGGGCAGCAGGTCTCGCCGGCGCCGCCGCACGTCACACAGGTGCCGCCCTGGCAGAGGGTCGCCGCGGCCGTGCACTCGCCGCCGACGCAGCAGGGGGCGCCGGCGCCGCCGCAGTCGCCGCAGCTCCCGTCGAGGCAGGTTCCGCCGAGATCGGGGCACGTCGAGCCCGCGCCGGTGCACAGGTCTCCGACGCAGCAGCCGCCGCCCGAACAGGCGCCCAGCGTGCAGCACGGCTCACCCGGTCCGCCGCAGCGCGCGCAGGTTCCGGCCCCCCCGCCGGTGCAGACCGACGTCTCGTCGCACAGCCGGCCGGCGCAGCAGGCCAGTCCGGGCGCTCCGCAATCCCGGCAGATGCCTCCGACGCAAGACCCGGCCGTGCACGTATCGCCGGCGCAGCACGGCTCCCCGAGGGCCCCGCACGTCCCGGTGTCGGTCGGGGTGTCGGTCGGAACGTCGGCGGGGACGTCCACGGGGACATCCACGGGGAGGTCGGCCGGGGTGTCCGTCGGGGTCTCGACCGGGGTGTCCGTCGGGGTGTCGGTCGCGCCCTCGGCATCGCCCGCCGTGTCCCCGGCATCCCCCGTCAGGTTGGATCCTCCGCCGCCGCAAGCCGGCGTCACCAGCGCCACCGCGAGCGCCATCATCGAGCCCAGCGCGACGGTACGGCCCTGTCGAATTGCACAACGATCCATCCCACACCTCCTCGCCCTGCGTTGGGCGTCGTCGGGCGGAAGAGTACGAGGCGGAGGCGTGCCGGTCAACCCGCCGGCGGCTCCGCGAGGCGGTCGGCCGCGCCGCGCTTGCGAATCGCGTATGGCGCGTGCTATTTTGCCCGACCGACGATGGCAGAAAGCGACCTCCAGAATGACGGACCGGTGACCCCGAGCAAGGGCGGGGGCGACGGTGGTTCGCGCACGGACGCCACGGCATCCGGGGCCGGGGAAGAGGCGGCGGTGCCGATCGAGGAGGAGGCGTCGGGGACGGCGGCGGCACCGTCAGGTCCATCGCCGGAGGAGCGGATCGCGGCGCTGGAGACGGAGGTCGGCGAGCTTCGGGCGCAACTGGCGCAGGCGAAGGATCGCTGGTTGCGGATGGCGGCGGACTTCGACAACGCCCGGAAGCGGGCGGCGAAGCAGGAGATCGAGGTTCGCGAGCGGGCGCGGGCGGACACGTTGCGCGCGGTGTTGCCGGTGATCGACAACGTCGAGCGGGCGCTGGGGTACGCGCGGGAGCTGCCGGGAGCGGCGACGCTCGCGGAGGGCCTGAAGCTGGTGGTGAAGAGCTTCTTCGACGCCTTCGCCGCGCAGAAGCTGGAGCGGTTCGAGAGCGTGGGGCAGGCATTCGATCCGGCGCGGCACGAGGCGGTGGGACAGGTCGAGACGACGGAAGCGCCCGCGGGGACGGTGGTGCAGGAGTTGGAGCCCGGCTACCGCCTCGGGGAGAAGCTGCTGCGTCCCGCGCTGGTGACGGTGGCGCGAGCGCCGCGGCCCGTGGCGGTGCCGCCCGCGGCCGAGGAGACGACGGAAGCGGCGCCGGCGGGAGAGGGCGATGAGCCCCCGGCCGGCGCGAAGGTCCCGGAAGGAGACGGCGGGTGAGCGAGGGTTCCTCCAAGCGCGTGGTCGGGATCGACCTCGGCACGACGAACTCCTGCGTTGCGCTGCTGGAGGGGACGGGGGTCACGGTGATCCCCAACCCGGACGGCGGTCGGACGACCCCGTCGGTGGTGGCGTTCGCGCGGCAGGGCGAGCGGCTGGTGGGACCGCTGGCCAAGCGGCAGGCGGCGACGAACCCCGAGGGCACGGTCTACGCGGTGAAGCGGCTGATGGGTCGCAAGTATTCCTCGTCGGAGGTGGCGCGGCACCGTTCGCTGTGTCCGTACCGGATTGTCGAGGCGGGGAACGGGGACGCGCGCGTGGAGATCGACGGGGCGGAGCGCTCGCCGGCCGAGATCTCGGCGATGGTCCTGCGCTACCTGAAGGACGCGGCGGAGGCGTACGTCGGCGGGGAGGTGACGGACGCGGTGATCACGTGTCCGGCGTACTTCGACGATGCGCAGCGCCAGGCGACGAAGGACGCGGGCAGGATTGCCGGCTTCACCGTGCGGCGGATCATCAACGAGCCGACGGCGGCGGCGCTGGCGTTCG
Organism: Deltaproteobacteria bacterium; assembly: GCA_016218815.1. Taxonomy (GTDB): domain Bacteria; phylum Myxococcota_A; class Polyangia; order DRWM01; family JAAZOP01; genus JAAZOP01. The sequence continues at coordinate 30,254 of JACRCX010000095.1, read as the reverse complement.
GCCGGGGCGGCAAGGGGAAGGAAGAGGAGGCGAAGACGCGCCGGATCGCCGTGTATGATCTCGGCGGCGGCACGTTCGACGTCTCCGTGCTCGAGCTGTCGCGCGGCGTCTACACGGTGCGTTCGACGGCGGGGAACACGTTCCTGGGCGGGGAGGACTTCGACCAGCGGCTGATCGACCTGTTGGCCGACGAGTTCCAGAAGGCGGAGAGCATCGACCTGCGGCAGGACGCGCGGGCGCTGCAGCGGCTGCGCGAGGCGGCGGAGAAGGCGAAGCACGAGCTGAGCTCGGGGCTGGAGACCGAGATCAACCTGCCCTTCATCGCCGGCGGGGCCTCCGGGCCCAAGCACCTGACGCGCTCGTTCAAGCGCAGCGAGTTCGAGAAGCTCGTGGCCGACCTGATCGACCGCACGTTCGAGCCGTGCAAGCAGGCGCTGGCGGACGCGCACCTCGCGCCCGGCGACCTGGACGACGTCCTGCTCGTCGGCGGCATGACCCGGATGCCGGCCATCCGGAAGCGGGTCGAGGAGTACTTCGGGAAGCCGCCGAACGCCGGCCTCAATCCCGACGAGGTGGTCGCGGCGGGCGCGGCCATCCAGGGTGCGGCGCTCGAGGGCCAGACGGGCGAGGTGCTGCTGCTCGACGTCACCCCGTTGTCGCTGGGCGTCGAGACGGGCGGCGGGGTGTTCACGCGGTTGATCCCCCGGAACACGACGGTGCCGGCGCGCAAGCGCGAGGTGTTCACGACGAGCCTGGACAACCAGCCGTTCGTGCCGGTGCACATCCTGCAGGGCGAGCGCGAGATGGCGGCGGACAACAAGAGCCTGGCGCGCTTCGAGCTGGTCGGCATCCCGCCCGCGCCGCGCGGCGTCCCGCAGATCGAGGTCACGTTCGACATCGACGCCGACGGGATCCTCTCCGTCACGGCGCGCGACCTGGGGACCGGCCGCAAGCACGCGGTGCAGGTCACGGCGGCCTCCGGGTTGACGAAGGCGGAGGTCGATGGGCTGCTGCAGGAGGCCGATTCGCACAAGACGACGGACTCGCTCCGCCGGGCGCGCGCGGAGGCCAAGAACACGGCCGAGGCGCTGTTGTACACGTCGAAGAAGGCCTTGGCGGAGTTCCGGCACCTGCTGAGCGCGGAGGATGCGCAGTCGATCGACGACGACGTGCGGCTGCTGGAGTCGCTGCTCGCGGAGGCGCCGGTGGAGAAGCTGCGCGAGGCGACCAAGCAGCTCGAGAGCAGCGCGTACCGCATCGCCGAGGCGGTGTACGCCGGAACCGGGCAGGCGTCCGAGCCGGCCCAGCCGGCCCAGCCGCCGCCCGCGCCGGAGGGACTGCCGCCGGACCTGTTCGACCTCTCGCCGCCCGGGCTGGACGATGCCCCCGCGGGCGGGGCGGCCAAGTCGCCGACGCCGAAACCGGGCGAGAACCCGCCGCCCGGGTCCAGGGTGTAGTTCCCCTTACCTACTGTTCCTGGCGGAGGGAATCGAGGTACGCGGTGAGTTTCTCGTCGTCGACGTTGTCGCTGGCGCGGGCGGCGTAGAGCTGCGTGACGTACCAGGCGTCCAGGAGGCTCGCGCGCTTGGAGGCGAGGAGTTTGGCGGTGGTTTCGGCGAGCTTGCCGGCCAGCGCGGTCCGGACCTGGGCGTCGAGATCCCAGGGGCCGGTGCGCCGGACGAGGAGCACCTCGCGGAGCGCATAGCGCTGTCCCGAGGCATCGGTGACCCCGGCGGCCACGGCGTCGTCCTCGAGGTCCTCGGCCAGCACGGGGGCGGCCTCGGTCAGCGCCATCACCCGCTCGACGATTCCTTCCGAACCCTGGAGGCTCGGGGGAAGCTCGCTCTGGGGAGCCAGAGGGCGGAGGGACACGGTGTGCGCGCGGACGGCGAGTCCTTCCGGGACGGGGGGCGGCTCGCCGGGCGGGGCGCCGGGCTGCGAGAACAGGGCGCGCACGGGACGGCTCGCGTCGCGCGCTTCCTGGGCGAGGCGGTCGACGGCGAGCAGGCTGCGGGCGATTTCGCGCTTGCCGCGGGCGGGGTCGAATCCGGCGTCGGCCGCTCCGGCGGCCTCTTGCGCCCGCTTCTCGGCATCCTTGGCGTGGCTTTCCTGGGCGAGCCAGAGGTCCACGTCGGCCTCGGAGAGGGCGGCCCGGAGCTCGTCGAACCGCGCCTGGATCTTGCCCTGTTCCTCGTCGGAGGCGACGGAGGGGCCGATGGACCAGATCAGCACGTCGGTGGTCTCGGCATCCACCCGCACGGCCTGCTCGACCTCGGCCGGCGAGACGCCGATGCCGGCCGCCAGGAGCTGCTGCATCTTGAGCGCCAGCAGGTTGCGGCGCAGGAAGGCGTAGAAGTCATCGACCGACATCTGGAACTGCTGCTGGAGGGCGGCGCGGAGGGCGTTGGGGTCGAGCTTGCCGTCGCGCCCCAGCCCGATGCGCAGGGGCAGTTCGCCGCCGCAGAAGTGGATGCCGCCGAGCTGGTCCTTCCAGGCGCCGTGGTCGAAGATGAACACGCGGCCGCGGGAGAGGGTGCGCTTGATTTCCTCGTCATCGATTGCCACGCCGCGGCCCTGCGCCTCGCGCACGAGCGCCTCGCGCAGGAGGAACGCGTTGCGGTAGTGTGCCGCGCTCTCGGTCTCGTCCAGGGACGTCGGCTGGGGTCCCATGCCGATCGCGGCCCCGTAGATCGCGAGCCTGGACGCGGTCTCGAAGCACGCCGCGTACCCCTCGGGGGTCGGCAAGCCCGGCTGCATCGCGATGTGGGCGCGCCACAGCTCGAACTCCAGGTCCGTCACCTCGTAGCCCAGCACGGTCATCACGGTCCGGGCCGACCGCTGAGCGCCGGGGCCGTCGCCCCGGCAGCCCTTCGATTGCGGCCCGAATTCGATGATGAAGGCCAGGATGAGGATGCTCAGAACGAACACGATCACGATCGATTGGGCGTTGCGGCGCATGTAGTCGAGCATGGTTCGAAGCTCCTCCCGCTCTTCCGGACGCGCTTGCTACTGGACTCGGGGCCCGGAGTCAACTGCCGGAGGGCGACGCCATTCCTGGACCGGGCCCACGGCGGATGTTAGCTTCGGCGCATGTCGTATCCGCGGTGTCCGAAATGCGGGTGGGTCGAGGTGTTCGACGACGAGTGTCCGAAATGCGGCGTGTACGCTTCCAAGTACCTCGCCGCGCAGCAGCGGGCGATGCACGGGGCGATGGCGACGGATTCCCGTCCGCCGCCGCCCGCCGGCATCCTTCCCGACTCCCAGTACTCGCTTCCGCCGATGGCCAAGGGCTGGAACGCGACCTCGATCCTCCTCTGGTCGGCGGTCGTCGTCACGTTGGGCCTGGTCGGCTGGGTGGTGCTCACGGACTGGTTCCGGGACGCCTGCGCGTACACGCCGCCCCCCGGGTGGAAGGCGATCGACGACGAGACGGTGGAGAAGGCGACCGAGGCCGCCTCGCCGCGGTGGGGGGCCGACATGGAGGTCCACGGCGTGTACTCGCCGGGCGGCTCGGTCGGATCGCAATCCGCGATCCTGATCGGGGAGATCGATCGCGCGATTCCGATGAACGAGCAGACCCTGGCGGAGACGCGCTCGAAGTTCGACTTCGCCAAGAGCCAGGCCCTGCTGGCCGGCAGCAAGCTGCGCGCCGAGGCGACGAAGCTCGGCGGACACGACGCGATCGAGATCGAGTTCACGATGAAGCAGGGCCCGATGTCGATGTCGCTGTTGTGCGCGCTGATCGGCGCGGGGCGCAGCACGTTCATGTTCCTGTTCATGGCGCCCACGGAGGAGTTCCGCGCCGACATCGCCGCCGTGCGCGCGTCGCTAGGCAGCTTCCGCATCCTGCGGCCGCAGGGCATCCGCGGCAACCTCGTCTTCAAGCACGGTCTGCGCTGGGGCTGGGTCGCCGGCGTCCTCATCGCCGGCTTCGTGCTCGTGGGGCGGCTCCGGAACAGGGGCTAGGGCGGCGCGACGGGGGATTCATCCCCGGGGCGGCATGCTCCCGGCGAGGGCATCCACGACTCCCCGCATCGTGTGCTCCGCCGCTTCGACCCCGACGTTCACGCCGAGTCGCCGCGCCGCGGCCGACGTCATCGGGCCGATCGACGCGACGAACGCCTTGGCCGCGAGCGCCGCGAAGCGCTCCGCGCCCAGCACGCGCCGCAACCCGCGCGTGGTCGAGCCGCTGATCAACACCAGCGCCTCGACCTCCCCCGCGTCGATCCGCTCCAGAACGGCGGCGGGCGTCGGCTCGTCGGCCAGCCCGTAGGCGGTCACGGTCTGGACCGCAGCCCCCAGCCTCCGCAGTGCTTCCGCCGGCCCTTCCTGCGAAGAGTCGAGCGGGGCGCCCGAAGTCTCGGGGCCGCCCCACAGGAGGATGCGCCGGGCGCGCAGCTCGTGCGCGGCGAACGCCTCGCTCAGCGACGCCGCCGAGCGGAGTGCGGAGACGAGGTCGGGGCGGACGCCGTGGCGCGCGACCACCGCCGCCGTGGCCGGGCCGGCCGCCGCGACCCTGACCGCCCGCAAGGCGCGCAGGTCCAGGCCCACCCCATCGAGCGTGGTCCAAAGCGACTCCACGGCGGCGGTGCTGGTGAGCACGAGCCAGTCGGTCGAACCGAGCGAAGCGACGGCGCGCCGGCCGGCCTCCGGGTCCGGGGGCGGGGCAAGGCGGAACACGCCGACGTCGAGCACATCGGCGCCCAGCTCGGCGAGCGCCGCACGCAACGGCTCCGCGCGCCCGCGCGGGCTGGCGACCAGGACGGTGCGGCCGAACAACGGTCGCGCTTCGAACCACGCCAGCTTCTCCCGCAGCCGCACGACCTCGCCCACGACGAACACCGCGGGCGGGCGGACGGCCGCCAGGCGCGCGCGGGTCGCGAGGTCCTCCAGCGTCCCGGTCACGACCTGCTGCCTCGGGGTGGTCGCGTCGCGCACGAGCGCAGCCGGCGTCCGTGCGGGCCGGCCGCCGCGGATGAGCGCCGCGGTGAGCACGCCCAGTCGCTTGACGCACATCAGGCAGACGAGCGTTCCCGGGGTCGCGGCCAGCCCGGCCCAATCCACGCATCCCGCGCAATCCCCGGGATCCTCGTTGCCCGTGACGATCGTGAGCGACTTGGCCGCCGTGCGATCGGTCACGGGGATTCCGGCGCACGCGGGCGCGGACAGCGCGCTGGTCACTCCCGAGACGACCTGGCAGGGAATACCCGCATCCCGCAGGTGCAGCATCTCCTCGCCGCCGCGCCCGAACACGAACGGGTCGCCGCCCTTGAGCCGCACGACCGTGCGCCGGCGCCGGGCCAGCGACACCAGCAGGTCGTTGATCTGGTCCTGCTCCATGGTGTGGCCGTGCTCGCCGCTCTTGCCCACGAAAACCCGCTCCGCCCCCGGCGGCACGAGCTGGAGCAGCGCCTTGTTGGCCAGGAGATCGTAGACCACGGCGTCCGCGCGGCGAAGGAGCTGCGCGCCCCGCACCGTGAGCAGCCCGGGATCCCCGGGCCCCGCGCCGACGAGGTACACCGTCCCGGCGGCCGCGGGCCGGAGCGCTCGCCCCGAGGGACCGAGCGGACGAAGCATGGCGCCTTCTACGACGCGGGAGGGGCCGGCGCAAGACCGAGTCGCGAATGGGGACGCCCGGCTTGCGTGCTCGCGCGCCCCGTGGTCCACTCGACTCGGGCGCCCACCGGAGCCGGTCCGGAGCGCTCGGGGACGCGCGAACGTAGGAAGAAGGTGCCTGCCATGAAGCCGTGGTTTCTCTCGCTGGCCACGATGATCGTGCCTCTCGGTTGCGCTGTGACGTACGTCGGCGAAGACGTCCCGGGTCCCGGTGCCGACGCGGACGCCGAGGCCGACGGCGCCGTCGAGACCGAGGCAGAGGTGGACGGCGGAGCCGGCTCCGACGCGGATGCGATGGACGAAACCGAGGCGGAAACGGCCGCCGATGCGGATGCCGACGCCGATGCCGATGCGGATGCCGATGCCGATGCCGATGCCGACGCCGACGGCGATGCCGATGCCGACGCCGACGCCGACGCCGACGCCGACGCCGATGCCGATGCCGATGCCGATGCCGACGCGGATGCCGATGCGGATGCCGATGCCGATGCCGATGCCGACGCGGATGCCGATGCCGATGCCGATGCCGACGCTGACGCCGGCCCGGGATCGGCGGTGTTCGACTACACCGGGGGACCCCAGTACTTCACGGTGCCGAGCGAGGTGGCGACGATCTCGGTCGCCGCGATGGGGGCCGCCGGCGCAGACAGCGGCAGCCACATCGGCGGGCGGGGGGCGCTGGTCGAGACGACGGTGCCGGTGGTGTCGGGAGAGACGCTGACGATCATCGTCGGGCAGCAGCCGGGCTATCTCGCGACCGGAATGGACGGTTGCGGCGGGGGGGGAGGAGGAGGGTCGTTCGTGATGCGCCTGCCGAGCACGCCCTTGGTCGTCGCGGGCGGCGGAGGGGGTGCGAGCGCCTACGGCAGCCGTGCGGCGGACGGCGGGGATGCGAGCCTGACGTCCGACGGCGGGAGTTCGTGTTCGATCGCCGGCGGGACCGGGGGGAGCGGGGGTGGGGCGACCGTCGGGGAGGGGAGCGGCGGAGCGGGCTACCTGGGCGACGGAGCGGATTCGGTGGACAGCTACGGGGGCACTTCCTTCGTGAGCGGGTCGGCGGGAGGCGCGAGCGACCCGTCGGAGAGCTGCGGGGTGAACTCCGGAGGTTTCGGCGGGGGGGGAGGAGGAGGCAACGACTTCGCGGGCGGAGGAGGCGGCTACTCCGGCGGGGCGGCGCACGACAACACGACGGACGGCTGCCGCTCGGCCGGCGGGGGTTCCTACTCCGTCTCGGCGGCGACGATCACGGTGCTGACCGGCCGTGGGTCCGGGCAGGTGACGATTTCCTGGTAGTCGAGCCGGGACTTGCCGCCGCTCCGAATTGCCGGACGACTAGAACCGGAGCGCGAGATTCAGGCCGAGGTTGTGGGAACCCTCCGGGTTTTCATAGGCGAAGAGGCCTGGGGCGAGCCGCAGGCGGGGGCCGAGCGCGAGGGTGCCCGCGGAGGCCGGGACCTGCTCGGCCGTGCCGAACGACGTCGTCAGCGTGGCGATCCCGGCGATGAGCATCGCGCCGCCGACGGCGCCGGTCACGATCATCGCCACGTCCATGTCGTCGTTGAAGAACTCGCACTGCGCATCGGTGTCCGCGGAGCCGCAGCCCCAGATCGTGAACAGGTAGGCGAATCCGCGGAACAGCATCGCGAGCAGCGGCAGCCCGGGCCCGACCCCGGTCAGCACCGCGCCCGCGACGATGCCGCCGATGCTCTTGTCCTCGACCAGCCACTCCTGCACGCCGCCCGCGGCCGCGACCGTGAAGGTCTGGTGCCCCCCCGCCATCAGCTCGTGGTTGCCGTACGGGAGCTGGATCGCGCACGGCGTCGTACAGAGCGGCACGTACGTCCCGTCGTCCACCGTCGCGTCGTACAGCGAGATGGCGAGCGGCTCGCCCCCTTCCGCGCGGAACCTTATCTCGGTCGGACCGAAGAGCGGGCCGGTCGGCTGTGCCGAGGCGACCGAGGCTGCGAGCATCGTCAGCGTCGCCGCGACAAGAGTTCCGAGGAGCCTGCGATCCATCTTCCGTCCTTTCCGTCGCCCGCCCCGCGCCGTCCGGTGAGATTGCCTTCGGATGGGACCCGGGTCAAGCCGGCGCGGGCCGAAGCGCCGGTCTTCGTGGCGGTGAGTGTGGAACCAGTTGCCATCGTCCCCGAGAAACCTATCTTGGCGCGGCGTCGTGGGAGGACGACCCAATGCATCACACTTCGAGGGCTCGGACTGTCGCGATCGTCGCGGTCTTGGTCCCGGTGTTCGCCTGCAATTCCGGCGGGGGCTCGGTCCCCGGCGACCTGGTTTCGATCTCCGGCACCGTGCTGACGCTCGACTCCGGAGGGGCCGCGGGCGCCCTGCCGGCGTTCGGGGTCACGGTCACGGTATCGGCCGACTTCGACGGGAGCGGGAGCATCGAGCCGTCCGAGCGGGTCTCGGGCGTGACCGACGCCGCGGGAGGCTACACGCTGACCACTCCAGCCCGGACGGGTCAGCGGCTCGTCGTGCGGTTCGCGCTCGAAGGCTACGCTCCGGCGTTGAAGACGGTGGACGTCGGGTCCCTGGCCGACGTCCGGCTGGACGCCGCGCTGGCCCAGATGAGCCCGCTGACCTGCCAGGAGTCCGGCTGCCGGGACGACGCGGGCGAGGTGCTGATCAGCGGCGTGACGATCGGCTCGGGCTACGCGCAGGTCTTCAATCCGGTCACCGACGGGGACAAGTTCCCGGGCGGCTTCGACGACGACCAGGGCAACCTGCTCGTGTCGGCGGTGTTCGCCGCGTTCGACCTGTACGACGCCGCGGGCCGGCCGCTCGACGACCTGGGGGGCGGGACGGCGACGGTGCGCCTCAAGACACCGCGCGACGCGTGGAGCGTGATCACGGACATCCAGCCCGGCAACGGCCGGGTCGACGTGCCGATGTACGCGTTCGACGAGACCACCGGCGAATGGACCGCCGAGGGTACCGGCTGGCTGGAGAACGGCACCGGAGAGGCGGTCGGGGAGGACGTGCTGGCGTCGATCCGGGACGGGTCGTTCGGCGACGTGCTGTTCAGCGTGTTCGAGGCGGGCCATTTCTCGTATTGGAACGTCGACTGGCCGATCGGCACGCACACGGTCGTGCGGGGCGTCGTCGTCGACGGCGACGGCAATCCGGTGGAGGGCGCGACGGTGGGGCTTCAGGGGCTGAGCTATTCCGGTAGCTCCACGCCGCAGACGACCGGCGGCGGAGGGTCCTTCTGCCTGGACGCGATGCGCTCCGAGGGTCCGGGAGAGGACGTGGACAACGACGGCGTGACGGGCGAGACGCAGCGGGTCCTGATCACCGTCGTCTCCGATGGGAAGGGCTACCGCATCGCTCCCGTCGACCTGCCATCGGACCACGCCACCTGCCCGACGGGCGGCGTGGACGTCGGCAACGTCGAGCTGAAGCCGGAAAACGAGATCCAGGTCCAGCTCTGCCACCTCACCGGCACCGTGCGGCTTGACGGCGCACCGGTCGAGGGCGTCACCGTCAACGCCCAAGACGAGTACCTCGATCCGGAGATCAGCATCGCCGCGTGCACCTATCCCGACTGTACGAGCTTCGGCCAGTCGGATGCATCCGGCGCCTTCGACTTCACGGGCGTGTTTGCCTCGCTGCTCAAGGTCTCCGCCGTCTACGGCACAACGGACGGCTCCGTGAGTTTCTTCTACAATGGCGATCGGCAGTACTACGAATGCCCCACCGCTCCTGTGGCGATCGATCTGTACATGCTCGCCTGCTACGGCAACCTGCTCGCGACGAGCTACGCGAGCGGTGAGATCTCCTGGTCCCCTGCCGTCCCGGTGTCGCTGCTCTCCGTCACGGGCGCGGCCGGCAATCCGAAGTGGTACGTCTATTCCGCAGGCGGCTTCGCGCCGCCGGTCACGTATGGGGTGCTTCCGGAGGGCGCGATGCAAGTCTTCCCCGCCTCGGGGGGGAGGCCGCAGCCCGTCGTGAGCGGCGACGCGATCCAACCCTCCCCGATCAACGACCTCGTGCCCTACGGCGGGGCGATGTGCTTCTCGTTCGGCAGCTACACCGTGCCGTAGTCGACGGGCGGCGCTACGGCGGATCGATGCCGCGCGCCGAGTTGACGTTCCGGCGCGCCTGGGCCGCGTTCGCCGCGGACCGGGACGAGACCACGTCGTAGCCGTGCTCGAAGCAGGACTGGATCGCGGCGGGGCCCCGCGCGCAGGGCGAGGAGCGGCAGGAGAACGAGCAGGGTGCGACCGTCTCGCGAGCTCGCGGCGCGGCACCCGCAGCCTCCGCCCGAAACGGAAACGCCGCTGCGACGGCTTTCGGGGGGAGTTGTCGTGTCGGCGCCGACGTCGGCGGTGTCCACGCGGCAGTCGCCGGGGTCCTCGCCCCCGGACGCGGAATCGCAGCAGACTCCGCCGACGCAGGAACTGCTCTCGCAGTCCGCGTCCGCCGAGCAGGCGCTCCCGGCAGGCCCGTGGGGGCCGATCAGGCGCGCTCGCACGCGAGTCGCGGCGAGGGGCGCCGCGGGATCGGAGAGATCGTAGACGACCAGCGACTGGCCGCTGCCGTCGGAAGCCAGCGCCGGGGCGCCTTCGTCCGCGGCATCCGTCGAGATCGGCACACCCTCGGGTTGAAGCACTTCGCCGGCGCGGCTGACCCAGGTGCCGTAGAGGTCCCACCGCATCCCGCCGGGGTCGTTCCGCGAGTCCCGCCAGACCACGAGGTAGTTCGCGCCGTCGTACGCCACGGCGGGCGCCGACTGGTGGGACGTGGCGGTGCACAGATCGATGCCGGAAGGATCGAGCACCGTCCCGTCGGACGCCACGCGCGCACCGTGGACGCCGTTGAACGACGCCCAGGTGCCGGTCGTCCAGACGACCAGCCACCCGTCCCCGTCGGACGCCACGGCCGGCCCGTACAGGGGGCCGCTGTCGCTCGCCACGATGTCCTGGATCCGATCGGTCGTCTCCACGCGGGTGCCGCGGACGGTGAAGCCGGTGGGATCGGTCCATGCCACGAGGTACTTGGTGCCGCCGGAGGCGACGGCGGCGTCGGCGGGCTGGGCCACGGAGTGCGAGAGGGAGAGCAAGTCGAGCACGGTTCCGTCCGGTGACACGCGTGCGGCCGCCAGCCACGACGAGCCCCAGGGATCGACATACGGGCCCGTGACGACCCACGTCCGCCAGACGGCAAGACAGTCCGCGTCGCCGCAGGCGAGAAGCGGGGCGTTGTACCCGGTGCGATCCTCGGAGGAGGGTGGTGACGAGACCGCGATTGCCGCAGGGTCGAGGAGCACGCCGCCGGGGGAGATGCGTGCGACGTCGACCATGCCATCGGTCACGTTCAGCCAAGCCGTCACGTAGTCCCGTCCATCGAACGCGACTCCGGGCGGCGCCGAGAACTCGGCGTCGGCCGCCACGTGGATGCCGGCCGGGTCGACGACGACGCCCGTCCGATCCACGCGTGTGCCGTACAGATCGCCGCCCAAGCCGTCGTCCGGACGGCGGTAGCGGAAGTCCATCCAGACGGCGAAGTAGTCGGCCCCGCCGAAAGCGACGGCCGGCGCGAGCTGCTGCCCGGCCGGGGGTCCCGCCCTCGGATCGCCCAGCTCGAACTCGGGCGAGACGGTCGGCTGCGCGACCGCGGCGCGCACCGCGATGCCCAGCAGCCCGACGACCACCCATGACAGCCTCGGCAGCATCCCGATGAGTCTCCCCTCCCGCGGACTCACGGTCCACGAGCGCCGACCTCGACGCCCGTGGGCCGCCCGCTCGCATCGCAACGTCCCGGCCATTCCGCCACAGGGTGCTCAGCCTCCTCGACGACGAGTACTACGCGCCGCGCACCGCCTCCACGGCATTGCGGAACAGCCGGAGGCCGGCCCCTTCCTCGGGGAGGGCGTCGCGGGACTCGCGGGTCCAGCGGGGGTGTTGCGTACGCGTCACGAAGGCCTCGGGGTGCGGCATCAGGCCGAAGATGCGACCCGTCGCGTCGCACAGCGCGGCAGCGTTCTCCTCGGAGCCGTTCGGGTTGAACGGATAGCGGTCGGTCGGCAGTCCCGAGAGGCTGTAGCGCAGCGGGACCAGATGCCGGTCGACGGCGGCCTGCCGCGCCGCGTCGTCCGCGAAGAGCAGCCGGCCCTCGCCGTGCCGCACCGGCAGCTCGAACTCGGAGAGGCCCTTCGTGAAGACGCAGGGCGAGGTGGCGTCCGGCAGGAGGCGCACCCAGCGATCCTCGAAGCGCCCGCGGACGTTCGGGCCGAGCGTGGTCGTGGGGCGCGGGTCGTCGGCGCCCCCGGGCAACAGGCCGACCTTGACCAGGAGCTGGAAGCCGTTGCAGATGCCCAAGACCAGGCCGCCGCGGCGGACGAAGGCGACGATCTCCTCGAGCATGGTGGGGCCGCCGGGACGCGGGCGCGTGCATCGCATGCGGTGCGCGCACGCGCGCGCGGAACCGAGGTCGTCGCCGTCCATGAAACCGCCGGGCAGGGCGAGGACCTCGTGGCCGTCGAGCGACGCGCGACCGGCGGCCCACTCCCAGATCGGCACGATGTCGGCGGCGTCGGCGCCGGCGAGCTTCCAAGCGTGCGCGGTCTCGACCTCGCAGTTCGTCCCGTTGCCGGACAGGACGAAGACGCGCACGGCGCGAGCGGTCGAGCGGTCGAGCGGTCGAGCGGTCGAGGGGGCGGGGGCACCGGGAGCGTTCCCGGCGGCCGGCGGCTCAGCGGCACGCATCGCGCACCTCCAGCTCCTCGCCATTGAGGTCCAGCGGGGTGCGCCACGCCGTCTCGAGGTCGCGCACATCCTGGTCGAGCACGACGGCGCCCTCCAAGCCGATCACGCGCAGGCGGCCGTCGGGTCGGGTCTTTCCCACGGGGCGGCAGGGCAGCCCGGCCAGGCGCGTCTCGAACCGCGCCTCGGAGCCGAGGCGGACGGAGACGACGAAGCGGCCGTTGGACTCGGAGAACAGCAGGAGGTCGTCGCGCTCGACGCCGTCGGCCGCGAGCGGCCGGAGATCGACGTCGAGCCCCATGTCGCCGGCGAAGGCCGCTTCGGCCAGGGCGACGCCGAGGCCGCCGTCGGAGCAGTCGTGGCAGGCGGAGACGAGTCCTTCGACGATGGCGGCGTGGAGTTTGCGGTACAGGCGCGCCTGCTCCTCCGGCCGCACGTCGGGCGGCACGCCGCCCGCCTCGCCCAGGAGTCCGAAGTACTCGCTGCCGCCCAGCTCCTCCAGGGTCCGGCCGACGACGTAGACACTCTCGCCCGGACGCTTCAGGTCCATGGTCACGGCGCGCGCGGCGTCGGGGAGCTGGCCGAGGGCGGTAAAGAGCAGGGTGGGCGGGATGGAGATCCTGGTCTCGCCGTGGTGGTAGTCGTTCTTCATCGAGTCCTTGCCGGAGATGAGCGGCACGGCGTGCGCGACGCACAGCTCGCGCAGGGTCTCGCAGGCGCGGACGAGCTGGGCGAGCTTGTGCTCGCCGTCGGCGTTGCGGGGGGAGGCGATCGGGTCGGGCCAGCAGAAGTTGTCGAGGCCGACGATGGTGGCGGGGTCGGCGCCGACGGCGACCGCGTTGCGGATCGCCTCGTCGATGGCGGAGGCGGCCATGGAGCGGGCATCGAGGTCGGCGAACTTGGGTGCGATGCCGTGGGCGACGGCGACGGCGCGGGGGGAGCCGAGCACGGGGCGGATGACGGCGGCGTCGGAGGGGCCGGTGGCGCGCACGCCGCAGAGTGGCTTGACGACCGACCCGCCCTGGACCTCGTGGTCGTACTGGCGGACGAAGTAGTGTTTGGAGCAGACGTTCCAGCGGCGGAGGAGCTGGTCGAGGGCGAGTGCGAGGTCGGCGGGGGGCGCGGGCCGCACGGGGAACGGGGTGGGGGACGCCCAGGCGGCCCGCAGGTCCATCCGCGGCAGGCCGTCGTGGAGGAAGTCCATGTGCAGGGCGGCGACGACGCGGCCGTCGTGGCGCACGCGCAGGATGCCGTCGCCGGTGAAGCGGCCGACGGCGGTCGCCAGCACGCCCATGCCTGCGGCGAGCTCGAGGAACGCGTCGAGGTGCGCGGGGGGCACGGCGACGGTCATCCGCTCCTGGGCCTCGGAGAGGAAGATCTCCCACGGGTCGAGGCCGGCGTACTTGAGCGGGGCGCCGGTGAGGTCGACATCGGCGCCGTTGGTCGTGCGGGCCATCTCGCCGATCGAGGAGGACAGGCCGCCGGCACCGTCGTCGGTGAGGGCGGAGTACAGCCCGCGGTCGCGGGCGACGAGCAGGAAATCGGTCATGCGCTTCTGGGTAATCGGGTCGCCGATCTGCACGGCCGTCGCGGGCGAGCCCTCGTGCAACTCCTCGGACGAGAATGTCGCGCCGTGGATGCCGTCCTTGCCGATGCGTCCACCGACCATGACGATCGCGTCGCCAGCGGCGTGGTACTTGAGATGCGCCGGCCGCCCGCCGACCTGGGCCGGCAGGATCCCGCCGGTGCCACAGTAGACCAGGGGCTTGCCGAGGTAGCGGGAGTGGAAGACGACGGAGCCGTTGACGGTGGGGATGCCGCTCTTGTTCCCGCCGTGCTCGACGCCCTCGCGCACGCCCTCCATCACCCGCCGCGGGTGCAGCAGGCGCGGCGGCAGATCGCCGGCGGTGTCGGGGGGCGCGAAGCAGAAGACGTCGGTGTTGCAGAACAGGCGCGCGCCCATGCCGGTGCCGAACGGGTCGCGGTTCACGCCGACGATGCCGGTCAGAGCGCCGCCGTAAGGGTCCAGCGCCGACGGGCTGTTGTGCGTTTCGACCTTGAACACCAGGTGGTGCTCCGGCAGGAAGCGCACGACGCCGGCGTTGTCGTCGAACACCGAGATGCACGGGTCATCCGGCCCCTTGGCGGCCCGCACGGCCTCGGTCGTGCCGCGCACGTAGTCGCGGAACAGCGAGTCGACCTCGCGCTCCGCGCCGTCCGGGCCGCGGTAGCGCACGCGCGCCGAGAAGATCTTGTGCTTGCAGTGTTCGGACCACGTCTGGGCCAGGCACTCCATTTCGACGTCGGTCGGCTCGGCCGGCAGCCCGTCGCGCGCACGGGCGGCGCGCGTCTCGGGCCGCTCGAAGTAGGCCTGGATCGCGCGAAGCTCGGCCAGCGACAGGGCCCAGACGTTGTCGCGCGAGGTCTTCTGCAGCTCGTCGTCGGGCAGGTCGAGGCGCCAGGTGCGGACCTGGGGCTTGTGGTCCAGGAGGACGCGCGGGACGTACGGGGCGAACCAGTCGTCGCCCCCTTCCCACAGCCGGTAGGCTTCGATCAGCAGGTTGCACAGGAGTCCTTCGACCAGCCGCCGCCGATCCTCCTGTCGCGCCGGGCCGTGGGCGAAGCGGTACTGGCGGGCGTACGAGACGCTCTCGCCGTCGCGCAGGGGACGACCGAGCTGGAGGGCGAGGGCCTCGGCGGCGGTGCGGCCGACGTTGTCGGTGACGCCCGGGCGCAGGTTGACCTCGGCGGCCCAGTCGAACTCGCCCGGGAGGCGCCCTTGCAGGGCGAGCTCCTGGAGGACCGGATCGGCCAGGGCGCCGGTCGCGAAGGCCTCGAGGTCCTCGGCGGCGAGGTCCGCGGCGATCGTGTAGACATCCACCAGGCGGATCTCGTCGACGCGCAGGCCGAGATCGTCGCGGAGGCGCCGGCAGAGTCGCCGGCCGGCGGCGTCCTCGCGTCCCGCGCGCACGCCGACCTCGACGCGGTGGACTTTTCCCGTCGTTGCCCCGTCCGCCACGCCCGACATGCTCCTCCTCGCCGGAGACCCCCGAATGCTTGCGGCTGCCCGGCACCTAGCACATACTGCCGCGAGGCGTCCAGGGGCCTTCATGGAACAACGACCCTCGTTTCGCGGCAGCCCGTGGCATTCGATCCTGGAGTCGTTGCTCGGGCAGCTCGACCGCGATCCGACGTTGCGGGCGGTGGCCGAGCTGGCGTGCGAGCAGGTGCAGGCCGACCGGGCGACGGTGTTCGTGCTCGACCCGGCACGCCGCACGCTCTCCGGCGTCGTGGCCCTGGGCGCCGAGGGGCATCCGCTCGAGATCCCGCTCGACTTCGACTCCATCGCGGGCTTCGCGGCGCTGGCCGACCGCTCCGTGCGGGTGGACGACGTCGGGGCGGATCTCGCGAGCATCGATGCGCGGCTGAAGTTCTGCGGGCGGATCGACGAGCTGGTCGGCTACGACACGCGGTCGGTGCTGGCGACGCCGATCCGCGAGCGCGGGGCGGTGATCGGGGTGATGGAGGCGTTGTCGGGGGCGCCCGGGCGCTTCGCGCCGGATGATGTCGACCGCCTCGAGGATCTTGCGGCGGTGGCGGGGCTGGTGCTGCACGTCAGCAGACTGTACCAGGACATCAAGAACTTGCGGGAGGTCGAGCGGCGCAAGAGCGACTTCATCGACCTGTTGGCGCACGAGATCAAGGAGCCGATCGCCGCGGTGCACATGCTGGCGGACTACGCCAACACGGTGGAGAACGACCCGGTGGAGCGCAAGCGGCTCCTGGAGCGGATCGTGCTGCGGACGCAGCAGGTGACGTCGCTGGTCAACGAACTGCTGGAGGTGAGCCGGGTCAAGCGCGGGCTGGTGCTGGGCGAGGTGCGGCCGGTGGACCTCGTCGCGCTGGCGACCGCGACGGTGCAGAGCATGGAAGACCTGGCGGAGCGGCGGGGCGTCAAGGTGACGCTGGAGCTTGCGCCGGACGCGCCGCGGGCCCGACTGGACGACGGGCTGGCGCCGTACCTGTTCACCAACCTGGTGAGCAACGCCCTGAAGTATACCGACGGCGGCGGGACGGCGCGCCTGCTGGTGCACGGCGACGGCGGCGGGGTGATGATCGAGGCGATCGACACGGGCATCGGGGTGCCGCCGGGCGAGCTGCGGCGGCTGTTCACGGAGTTCTACCGGGCGACCAACGCGCGGTCGCGGGGCGTCGACGGCACGGGGCTGGGGCTGGTGGCGGTGAAGGAGATCGCGGAGCGGTTCGGCGGGCGGGTAGGGGTCGACTCGACTCTGGGCCAGGGCTCGCGTTTCTGGGTCTGGCTCCCCGCGCTGCCCTCGGAGCGCGAGCCGGGGATCCCCCCGGCCGCGGACGGGACGGCCGGGGCGTAGGGGACCTCCGCCGCGCTACGCCGCCCGGTAGACCTTGACGTCGTTGATGGAGATCGCGGGCTGCGGGCGGTCGCCGGGGCCGCGCGGGGCGGCGACGATCTTCTTCACGACGTCCATGCCGCGCACGACCTCGCCGAAGATGGCGTGCTTGCCGTCGAGCCACGGGGTGGGGACCTCGGTGATGAAGAACTGCGACCCGTTGGTGCCCGGGCCGCTGTTGGCCATCGAGAGGCGTCCGGGGCGATCGTGCTTGAGGCCGGGGGCGATCTCGTCGGCGAAGCGGTAACCCGGGCCGCCGCGGCCGTCACCCTGCGGGTCGCCGCCCTGGATCATGAACTGCGGGATCACGCGGTGGAAGATCGTGCCGGCGTACAGCGAGCGGCCCTTGACCTCCTGGCCGGACTTCGGATCCTTCCAGGCGATCGTGCCGGTCGCCAGGCCGACGAAGTTGGCGACCGTGTTCGGCGCCTCCTTCTCGAAGAGGCGGATCTCGATCTCCCCCAGCGTCGTGGCCAGGAGAGCGCGCAGCTCGCCGTTGCCCGGCACCTGGATCGGAGGAAACTGCATCGGAACTCCCTTCCCCGCGTTCGTCGAGCGGGCCCCTCGCCCGCACCCTCTCCGCGGCGGGGGCATCCTGCATGTGAAGGCCGCGGGGTGCAAGCGATCCGGATTTCGCGCAAAGGACGCAAAGGGACGCAAAGGACGCAAAGAGGGGCGGGAACTCCTACATGCAATTGGCCCAGAGGATCAGGTTCGGGGCTTCGCCGCAGCCGGCGTCGGTCCCAGGATCCGTGCAGCGGGCGTACCAGCCTTCGCTGCGCGTGCCGTCGTTTTCGCAGACGGCTTCGCAGCCATGGCAGTTCGCCTCGCAGTAGGTGAAGCCACTGACGGGGTCGGTCCAACGGCGTCGCGTGACCGAGCCGCTGCCGCCCTCGCAGATCGGCTGATCGACCAGGGGAAGAGACGCGTCGTCCGCGGCCCCGTCGCCGGCGCCTTCGCCGGGCTCGGCGGGGGCGTCCGCGTCGGCGTCCGCGCCGGCCTCGATCGCGTCGGCTTCGCCGGCCACATCCGTCTCCGTGTCGTCACCGCCCCCGCATCCCAGGACCGACAGCAGGATCCACGACACGCAACCGATCGTCTTCACGTCCGCACCTCCTGAGCCCCCAACGGCCCCCGTTGTACTTCGAGGCGCCTGTCGTTCGCAAACGCCGCGTGCCGCGCCGGCCTTGGCGGCCGGGAGCGGCGGGACGAGCTTCCCGCCCTCCCCGCTCTGCCCGCACTCGTCCTTGCGCAGCGCCGGCGGTCGTGGTGGACTCGTCGGCGCATGGCGGGGACGGAAGGCGAGTTCGGCCTGCGCCGCGTGCTGGGTCTGGGCGACCTCGTGGCGATCGAGGTGGGGACCACGATCGGCGCG
The DNA here is from genome assembly GCA_016218815.1 of Deltaproteobacteria bacterium. Taxonomy (GTDB): domain Bacteria; phylum Myxococcota_A; class Polyangia; order DRWM01; family JAAZOP01; genus JAAZOP01. The sequence goes on along the minus strand of JACRCX010000095.1, from coordinate 12,114 downwards.
GGGGTCTTCTCGCTCACCGCGCTGGCGTCAGCGCGTACCGGTCCGTCGACGCCGCTGGCCTACCTCGCCGCGGCGGCCCCGATCGTCGTCCTGATGCTCGTCGTGGCGACGCTGGGCTCGGCCCTGCCGACGGTCGGCGGCGCGTACCGCTATCCGGCGCGGCTGTTCTCGCCGCGCTGGGCGTTCGCGGGCGTCTGGTGCTACGCGCTGGGGCTCGTGCTGGGCGCCCTGCCCTTGTGCGCCACGCAGTGCGCGCACTACCTGGGGGCGCTGTGGCCGGGGCTGCCGGCGACGCCGACGGCCGCGGCGCTCCTGACGGTGTTCTGGGCGATCAACCTGGCGGGAGTCTCGCCCGCCGCGGTCGCGCAGGCGGTCATGGTCGTCGTGCTCGTCGCGGCGCTGCTGGTGTTCGGTCTCGGCGGACTGCCGACGCTCGAGGCGGCGCGGTTCACGCCGTTGTTCCCCGGGGGCGCGGGCGGGTTCGCGATCGCCGGGTGCATCCTGAGTTTCGCGCTTCTGGGCGCCAACGCGGTCATCGAGCTGGGTGCGGAGGTCCGCCGGCCCGCGCGGGACATTCCCCTCTCGCTGCTGATCAGCGTGCCGCTGGTGGCCGCGCTCTACGTGCTCGTCTCGATCTCCGCGGTGGGCAACATCGACCGGGCGGCGTGGGCGGCGGCGCCGGACGCGACGCTGGCCCAGCCGGCGGCGGCGTTCCTCTCCCGGCCCGCGTTCCTGTTCTTCCTGGTCGGGGGCGCGTTCCTGGCGTTCGCCACGACGCTCAACGGCATCTTCCTGTGGTCCACGCGCTCGCTGCTGGTCGTCGCCGCCGACGGCCTGCTGCCGGCCGCGTTGACCCGCACGTCGCGCCGGGGGGTGCCGGTCGCGTTCCTCACGATCCTGTGGGCGCTCTCGGTCCTCGCGGTGCTCGCCGACGCCGGCGTGGAGCTTTTCTCGGCCTACGCGACCGTGGGCGGGCTGGTCGTCTTCGCACCGTCGATGATCGCCGCCCTGCTGCTTCGCCGGCGGGCGCCCGAGGCGTGGGCGGGCGCGAGGTTCCGGCTGCGCGGGCCGTGGGCGAGCGTCGCCCCGATCGTGGGCCTGGTCACGATCCTGCTGCTCGCGACGCTGCTGCTGGGGGACCTGGGTCTGCGCTCGCTTCCCTTCCTGGGGTGGCTGGTGGCGGGGCTGGGGTTCTGGGAGTGGCGGCGACGGGCGGTCGAGCGGAGGACGGGGGTGACGACGGAGGAGGCGGCGCGAATGGACCTCGAGCGGATGGTCGGGGCGGCGCGTGAGGGGAGGGAAAGAGCAACCACCGATGGACCCCGGTGAGGGGGAGGGGAGCGCCGAAAACGGCAGAGGAGAGGTGGAGAGGTCGGCTGGAGAGGTGGGGAGAGGCGGTTCACGTTGTCTCGGGAGGCGGCGGGGGCTAACCTCCGGGCGTGCGTGCGTTTCGGGACGGCAGGCCAAGCGTCCTCGGGAAGGGCCCGAGTGTGCGGTTCTTCTCTCGCGGGGTGCGTGAGTCCGCGCGTGTCTCGGGCAGGCCGCTCGTCACGCTCGCAGTGCTCGGCCTGGCCGCGAACGGGTGGATCGGGTGTTCGCTCCAGCCGCAGGAGGGATGGTATGCGTGCGACCAGGACGCGGCCGAGCCGGGCTGCCCGGCCGGGTGGTCATGCCGGGAAGGGCTGTGCTGGGCGACGCCGGGCGACGCCGGGTTCGACGACGGGGACGGCGGCGCCGAGGACGGGACGGACGTCGGTCCCGCCTGCGGCGACGGGGTGGTGGACCCCGGAGAGGAGTGCGACGGCGAGCCGCCGGGAGCGTCGTGCCGGACCGCCTGCGGCACCGCGGGCCGGCAGACGTGCACCGGTTGCCTGTGGCTGTGCACCGCCGAGGAGACGTGCAACGGCGCGGACGACGACTGCGACGGGCGGACGGACGAGGCGTTCGTCCTGGACGCCGACCCGTCGAACTGCGGTGCGTGCGGGCGCGCGTGCGCGGGCGGCGGCGGGTGCTATCGGCGGGAGTGCTACCCGGCGCGCTGTTCCAACGGCTCCCTGGACGACGACGAGAGCGACGTCGACTGCGGCGGCTCGACTTGCGCTCCGTGTCCGGCGGAAGGGGCGTGCGAGTTCGGCTCGGACTGCGAGAGCGGCAGCTGCGAGGCCGCCCGGTGCGCCTTGGGCTGCGAGGTGCTGCGCAATGCCAGCGGCGAGGATGGGGGGACCGGGTCGGCGATCCCGGGCTGGAGCGTCGACGTGAACGGCGGCAGCGGATGGACGGTGGAGGGCGGCGCCGACAGGGCGCCGAACGAGCGCGGGTACCACCGCTTCGTGGCGTCGTTCGACTGGGACATCAAGCACCAGGACGTCGAGCTGCAGGCGGCCGGCTTCTCGCTCGCGCAGCTCGACCGCCGGCCGGACATCCGCGTTGGGGAGTGGGTGCGGCGGCGGTGGGACGGCGTCCCCGGCGCGACGACGGACCTCTACTTCATCGTGGTCGAGCTGCGGGACGCCGCGGGCGCGGCCGTCGCGCGGTGGGATCGCGGCTCCCGCGTCGCACCGGCGCGCACGCCGGCCGACGACAGCTGGCGCGAGGAGTCGCACTTGTTCTCCGGGTACCCGTCCGCTCCCCGCACCGTCCACTTCACCGATGGCGGCAAGGACACCGAGGGTTGGGTCGGGCCGTTCGGCGCGTGGTTCGACGGCGGCCGCATCACCGTGCTCGGCATGGCGTGCCCCTCGTGCCGGGACGGCGAGCAGAACCAGGACGAGACGGGCGTCGACTGCGGCGGCGGCTGCGGCGCATGCCCGTAGCTCCGCGGCCGCGGAGCAACTCGCTCGTCAGCCGCCGATCTCGAGGACCAGCTTGCCGCGCACCTGGCCGCCGCGGCTCAGCTCGAGGGCGCGTCGAGCGTGGGCCAGCGGCAGGACCTCGGAGACGACCACGCGCAGCACCTTGTCGCCGACCAGCGTCGCGAGGCGCTCGAGCTGCGCCGGGACCGTCCGTGCCCACAGGGGTACGATCCGCACGCCGCGTTCCGCGGCCTGTTCGACGGAGGGCGAGCCCACGGCCGACGCGATGGCACCGCCGCGGGAGAGCACCTGCAGCGATCGGTCGAGCGTCTCGCCGCCGACCAGATCGAGGACCGCGTCGACAACGCCCGCGATGTCCTCGAAACGCGCGCTCTCCCGGTCGATCACGACGTCCGCGCCCAGTCCGCGCAGGAAGGGTCCGTTCTCCGCCCTTCCCGTCACGAGGACCTGGGCGCCTTTCCACTTGGCGAGTTGCACGGCGAAACTGCCCACTCCGCCGGCGCCGCCGTGGACCAGGATTCTCCGGCCCGGGGCCGGCTCGAGCCCGCGATTGGCCCCTTCCTGGCCGAACAGCGCCTGCCATGCGGTCAGGCCCGCGGTTGGGATCGCCGCGGCGTGGACGTGGTCCAGGTGCGGCGGTTTGCGCGCGAAGGCGTCGGCGGGGGCGACGGCGTACTCCGCGAAGGCGCCGTGGCCGCCGAGACTGGTGCGGCCGAAGACCTCGTCGCCGACGCGCCAGTTGCGAGCCAGCCGGCCTACCGCCACCACCGTTCCGGACAGATCCAGGCCCGGGACCACCGGCAAGTCGACAAGCAGCCGCTCGCGCATCCAGCCCGCGCAGAACTTCCAGTCCACCGGGTTGACGCCCGCCGCGCGGACCCGCACGAGGATCTCGTGGTCGCCGGGCGTCGGCCGGGGCGCCGATTCGTAGACCAGGCTTTCCGGACCGCCGTAGTCCTGCAGCCGAATTGCCATCATCGTTTCCATGACCACCTCCTTCGGGGCGGTCCCCGGCCGCCCCGCACGACACACCGGCAGGCGTAGCCACTCGGGACGGCGCGGACAACCGACGAACGAGATCGAGTCAGGTCCCGGGCGTCGCGGGGTCCGAAGACCAGCCGCCCCGGATGGGTCATGGGCCGATTGGCACGTTCGGCTCGGAGGGGAAACAGCCGTAAAGATCGGTGACCAAGCGGTGCATTTCCGCGTCGAGCCGCGGATCGACCGTTCCGGCGCGAAGATGGTATCCGCTGGCGCCAATCATGACGCGGCCGTCGTCGAAGAGCTGGATGTTGAAGTAGGACGTGCGGCCCACTGCGGAGCGCTCGACCCCTCCGCCCGTCGGCCGCAAGACGACGTCCTGATCCAGCCTGGCACGGACCCGTATGAACATCCGCTGCTCGTCGAACTCATCGACCTCGTAGCCGGACATGCGCAGGAAGGACAGCATGGCCTCGAATGCCTCGGAGGGCGCGGACGTGGTCAGCCACTGCGGCTGGTAGATCGGCCAGGGGGTCCGACCGGCACAGGATGCGACAAGGCCGAGCACCAACCATGCGCCCACGATCCGTGTTCTCAGCACGGCATCGATCCTATTCGGGGAATACGAATGGTGCAACAGGATGCCGCTCACCCGTCGACCGATGACCGGGCGGCGGCGACCGCGTGTGTTGACCCCGCGGCCCGGAACCGCCCAAACTCGGCGGTGACGCGATGCGAGTCGCGCGCGTCGACGGGAGGTCGTTTGGGTCGCACGTCCGCATGTCTCCTGGCCTGCGTCGCGGCGTGCGCCGGCGCCTGCGCCCGGGCCACGCGCGGCGCGGACGGGCGGGGGGGGCCCGTCGTCGCGCGTTCGACCGCCGTCCGCGACGCGACCGGGGAGGGAACGGCGGCCACCCTGCGCGGCGGCGAGAGCGGAGCCGCCGCTCCCGCGAACGAGCATCCCGACGGCGCCGCCGCCGGCCCCGAACGCGACGGCGACCCGGCCGGCGCCCGAGGCGAGGCCGAGTTGACGGTTCACGACGGAGAGCGGCTTGCGCCGACCGGCGCCGACGACGCGATACCTGCCGCGGACGAACCGCCGGAGGCCGCCACTCCCGACTCCCCTGCCCCGCCGGACGGCGGCGCGGCGGCGTGCCTGGGCGACCCGCCATCCGATCCCGCGCCGTGGGTCATCGGCTACTACGTCCGGCGCCGCCGCAGCCCGTACGCCCCGGAGAAGATCCAGTGGCGCGCGCTCACGCACCTCGCGGTGGGACCCGCGGTTCCCCGCGCCGACGGCTCGCTGGACACGTCGTCCCTGCAGGACGAGGGGGAAGCTGAGGACACGGACCCCACGCGCTCCACGCACTCCACGCACTCCCCCCACCCGGCCGACGACCTGGTGGTGCGCGCGCACGCGGCCGGCGTGGGGGCGCTGCTGTTCGTCGGCGGCGGCGAGACGCACGATGCCTGGGCGGCGGCCGCGGCCGACGAGCTGCGCGCCGGGTTCGTCGCGGCCCTGGTCCGCTGGGCGCGCGACGAGCACGGTTTCGACGGCCTGGACCTGGACTGGGAGCCGATGCGGCAGGCGGACCACGACGACTTCCGCTCCCTGGCCGAGGACCTGCGGGCGGCGTGGCCCGAGGCGATCCTCACCGTCCCGGTGGTGCACCACAACGTGAACCTGGTCGCGATCGATCCGTTCTGGGCGAAGGTCGCCCCGCTCTTCGACCGGATCGACATCATGAGCTACGGCATGGCCGGCGAGTATCCCGGGTGGCTGAGCTGGCACGCTTCGGCGCTGCACGGCGCCGTGCACGACTCGCCCACGTCGATCGCGGACAGCGTCGAGGCGTACCTCGCGGCGGGCGTTCCGGCGGCGAAGCTCGGCATCGGCATCGGCTTCTACGGCGTCTGCTACACGCCGCCCGTCGCGGGGCCTCGCGAGGAGCTTCGCGGCGGGCGGATCGCCGCCGCGGACGTCGACATGAGCTACCGCAACATCATGACGCGCTACTTCGAGTCGGAGGCCTGGCGCTGGGACGACGAGGCGAAGAGCCCGTACCTGAGCTTCGTGGAGCCGAAGGGACCGATGGGCTGCGGGTACATCTCGTACGAGGACGCGCGGTCGATCGCGGAGCGGGCGGCATACGTGAAGGCGAAGGGGCTGGGCGGTGCGATCGTGTGGTCGATCGAGCAGGGGTACCTGCCGCGCGAGGAGGAGGGGGCACGCGACCCGCTGATGGACGCGCTGGCGGCGTGTTTCCTGGGGCGGTGAGGAGGTTCGGCGGGCTTGGCCGGGACCGCTCCGCGGCCCCGTCCCGCGCCTCGCCGCTACTTCGAATTGAGGACGCCGAAGAGGGCGAGGAGGGCGGCGCCGAGGGCGATGCCGAGGGTGAGCTTGACGCCGGTGTCGAGGACCAGCCAGGCCAGGAGGCCGACGACGGTTCCGGTAGCCAGCGGAATGACGCAGCCGGCGAAGGTCAGGGCGCCGCCGATGATCCAGACCGCGGGGTCGACACGCTTGCGCGGGATGACCGCCGGTCCCGGCGCGGACCCGCCGGCGTAGCCCTGCTGCGCCGCCTCCTGGCGGCAGAGCGCGCAGCCGGCGGCGTCGAGCGGGAAGTCGTGTCGTGGACAGCGATCACCCGCGGGCGCGGGAGCGGTCGAGGCGGGGTCAGTCATCGTCCTTGCCCTTGTCGGGCAGCTCCTTCTTCTCCTCGCCCGGTCCCACCTCCTTGGGCGACTTCGTCTCCTCGTCCTGCGCGTCCTTCATCCCCGACTTGAAGCTCTGGATGCTCTTGCCGATCCCCTTGGCCAGCTTCGGAAGCTGGGACGGGCCGAAGATCAGGAGCACCACCACGAGCAGCACGATCAATTCCCAATGGCCGAGCATGTGATCCCCAATCTCCCCACGCGGCGCGGGCGCCGCGGCGCCCGCCCGGCGTCAACCATCCAGCAGCCTACTCTCTTCCCCGGCGGCGGATCAAATCGGGCCAATTCGGACGGGCGCAAATCCCGGCGAGGGATACTATACTGCCGCGGCGAAGGAGGACTGGATGGACCTGCATCGCACCGGGTGTCGTTTCGCCGTCGCGCCGGCCCTTGCCCTGCTCGCCGCCTGCGGCTCCCGGGAGCTCGGACCGACCACGGGCCCGGACGAGGCCGGGACGCCGGCCGTGGAGAACGGGGATCTGGGGCTGGTCGTCACGTTGGTCGAGCCGGCGCGCACGATCGAGCGAGTCACGGCGCAGTATGCGCGGTTCGTCGCGGGGCTCGACTCGCTGGGCCGCAGCGCCCCCCTCCCGGCCCCGGACGCGCTGCGCGACACCATGCGGCTGGGGACGCGGATGGGGTTCTACCGGGAGATGCTCCTGCTCCCCGGTGAGTTCGCTGCGGATCTGGAGGAGCCGGCGTACGGGGGCGTCCTGCTGCCGCGCGGCGGGGCACCCTCCCTGGTCGCCTCGGTCCCGCTCCTGGACGGCGAGGCATCGGCGCCCCGCGGCGGCCCCCGGGGCATTCCCGGGGTGCTCGATTGGCGCGTCGAGGACGACAGGGTCGCGTTGGGCTACTTCGGCGCCGACGCCGTGGAGATTGCCGGAATGCCCGGGGTCGCCGTCGAGTCCGACGACGACTTCACGCTGCGCCTGTGGGGCGTCCCCGGGGCGGAGCGCGCCCGCCGCGCGCTGCTGGGCTGGGCCGCAGCGATGCGCGAGCGGGGGGAAGTGGGCATGGTCGAGGAGATGGTGTTCGCCGCGGCCTCGACGGCGCTCGAGCTGCTGTCGGACGTCGACTCGCTGGAGGCGGGCCTGCGCGTCGGCGACCCGGGACAGCCGGCGCTGTCGTTCCACGCCGAGGTCAAGCCTCTGGCCGGGTCGCACCTGGCGTCGATGTTCCCGAACGAGCCGCCCGCGGGGGACTTCCCCTTCCTGGGGGCGATCCCCGCGGGTGCGCGGAGCTTCGCGGTCTCGCGGGAGACGCCGGGCGACGATGCGCTGATCGAGACGACGGCGGACGCCGTGGAGCGGCTGTTCGGCGCCTTCGTGTCGACGGCCCGTCCGGACCTGGCCGAGCACGTCGCGGCGCTCGGCGCCGCCACCGGCGACCTGCTGCGCCTGCTCGACGGAAGGTGGCTCGACGCCTCGTGGTCGGCGGACGAAGGCGACCCGGCGCCCGCGGCGCTGGACGGCGGCGAGCTGTTCCTGCTGGCGGCCGTCGGCAACCTCCCGCGGCGCACGATGGTGCTGGGCGTACGGGACGAGGACGCGGCGCTGGAGGCGGCGCGGCACGCGTGCGAGGAGATCCGGGCGCTGGGCGAGTTCCTGGACGAGATGTTCGGCGGGCCGCTCGACGTCGGCTGCCGGCGCGAGCCGGCGTCGGATGGCGGGGGGGAGGTCGACGTCCTGACCCTGCGGGAGAAGATCGCGCCGGGCGATCTGGAGGCGGGGCGACGGCCCTGGTCGGCGGACGTGTACTACGCGTCCGGCGAGGCGCGGCTGGTGATGGTGACGGGGAAGGACTGGGAAGAACGGCTGGGCTGGGCGCTGGACGACTCGGCACCGGGCGGCGGCCTGGGCGGGGATCCGGGATGGCTCGCGCTGCGCGGGCGGGCGCCGGAGACGGCGGGCTCGCTGGCGCGCATCGACCTGGCGACGGCGGTGCTCTCGCAGTTCCAGGCGGGCGGCACCTCGCTGGCGGGCGAGCTGACACCGATGCCGCTCGACGTGTGGTTCGGGGTCGAGGACGGGAGGGCGGTGTTGCGCGCGGAGACGTCGGCGGACCTGGCGAGCGAGGCGGCCGCGCTGTTCGCGAAACTGGGCGAGCTGGGGGTGTTCTGGTGAACGTCGGCCCCTTCGAGCTGCTGGTGCTCGTGGTCGTGCTGCTGCTCGTGGTGGGACCGACCGTGCTCCCGCGCATCACGCGCAACCTGGGCAAGAGCGTGGGGTCGTTCAAGCAGGGGATGCGGGACCGCGACGGGCGCGACGGGGAGAAGCCGGTGGAGGGGACGCTGGAGCGGACGGAGAAGCCGGTCGGGGCTCCCCCCGCGGAGCTGCCGCCGCGCGACGGGTCGTCGGGGGAGGGCTAGCGCGATGCTCCGGCCCTTGCATGATCCGTCCGGTGGTCCGCTCCGCGTCGTGGGACTGATGTCGGGCTCCGGGTCGAACCTGCGCCGGATCCTCGAGCACCGCCGCGTGCTGGCGGGCGAGCGCGGCCGCGCGCCGTTCGACGTCGTGGCCGTCTTCTCCGACGCGTGGAACAGCCGGGCGACGGAGCTGGGCCGCGACTTCGACCTTCCGGTGCTGGTGCGGGACATCGCCGCGTTCTACGCGGCGCGCGGCGCGCCGCGGCGGGACCTGGCCTTGCGGGCGGAGTTCGACGAGGCGACGGTCGAGGCGCTGCGGCCGTTCGAGGCGCGGGCGGCGGCCTACGCGGGATACATGAGCGTGGCCACGGCGCCGTTGATCGATGCCTTCCTCGGCATCAACGTCCATCCGGCGGATCTGGGGATCGAGCTCGACGGCCGGAGGCGTTTCACGGGGGACCACGCGGTGCGGGACGCCATCCTCGCCGGACGGACCGAGCTGCGCTCGACGACGCACATCATCGAGCCGGTGGTCGACGGCGGGCGGTTGCTGCTGATTTCGCCGCCGGTGCCGGTGTCGGTGCCGCCGGGGGCGGAGCTGGGGGACAAGGCGACGGCGAAGCTGGTGGCGGCCGAGCACCAGGAACGGCTGAAGGAGGCGGGCGACTGGGTGGTCTTCCCGCGGACGATGGAGTGGCTGGCCGACGGCCGGATCGCGCAGGACGAAGGGGGGGCGCTGCACCTGGACGGGAAGCCGATCCCGCGCGGGTGGCGGATGGAAGGCTGACGTCCTGGCGATCGAGCACCACGTCCCGCAGTCGACGGTCGGGTGGGGCCGGACGTTCGCGTCGTTGCGGCACCGCAACTACCGCCTGTGGTTCTTCGGCCAGCTCACGTCGCTGTTCGGCACCTGGATGCAGTCCACGGCCCAGGGCTACCTCGTCTTCGAGCTGACGCACTCGCCGGCCTACCTGGGGATCGTGGCGTTTGCCGCCGGCCTGCCGACCTGGTTCTTCATGCTCTACGCGGGGGTGATCGCGGACCGCCTGCCGCGGCGGCGAATCCTGGTCTGGTCGCAGCTCGCGATGATGGCGTTGTCGATCGTGCTCGCGGCGCTCACCTTCGCGGGGCGGATCGAGGCCTGGCACATCGTCGGGCTCGCGTTCCTGCTGGGCGTGGCCAACGCCTTCGACGCGCCGGCCCGGCAATCGATCGTGCTCGACCTGGTCGGCCGCGAAGACCTGACCAACGCGGTCGCGCTCAACTCGCTGCAGTTCAACACGGCCACGACGCTGGGGCCGGCCGTGGGGGGAGTGCTCTACGACTGGATCGGGCCCGGCTGGTGTTTCTCGCTCAACGCCCTCTCGTTCGTCGCGGTGATCGTCGCCCTGGCGGTGATGCGCCTGCCGGCGCACGAGGCGCCGCCGCGGAGCAAGTCGACGCTGGGCGAGCTGGTCGAGGGGCTGCGCTACGTGGCCGCCAACCGCACGATCCTGGTGATCCTGGTGCTGGTGGCGCTGGTGACAATCTTCGGCATCGCGTACGTCACGCTGCTGCCGGCGTGGTCGGCGAAGATCCTGCACGGGGGGGCGACGACCAACGGGTGGCTGCAGTCGGCGCGCGGCGCCGGGGCCCTGTTGTGCGCCTTGGCCGTCGCCTCGCTGGGCCGCGCGCGCATCCGGGGACGGCTGCTGCTGGCCGGCGCGCTGGCCTTGCCGGTGGCGCTACTGCTCTTCGCCGTCGTCCGTACGCTGCCGTTGGCCATGCTGATGCTGGTGGCGGTCGGGGCGACGCTGATCCTGTGCTTCAACATGGCCAACACGCTGGTGCAGACGTTGTCGGACGACGCCTTCCGCGGCCGGGTGATGGGGGTGTACACGCTGACGTTCTTCGGCTCGATGCCGTTGGGCGCGCTGCTGGCAGGGGGCATGGCGGAGCGTATCGGCGAGCCCTGGACGGTGGCGATGGGGGCCGCCGCGCTCGCCTGTGGCGCGCTGGTCATCCTCGCGGCGTACCCGGCGCTGCGGCGCGTGGGGTAGGCGAGCGGGTCAGGCGCCCTTGAGGATGGCGGAGATTTCGTTCACCAGGGCGGGGGAGCCGGCGTAGAGGGCGGTGCGCTGGTGGGGGTCGAGCGGGAGGACGTCGAGGATCGGCGTTCCGGTCTCGTCGATGGAGTGACCGCCCGCCTCGCGGCACATGAAGGCCACGACGGAGCCCTCGTACATGAGGCGCAGCTTGCCGCGCGGGCGGTTCTTCTTCGGGTCGGGGTGGTTGAGGATCGCGGGGTAGAGGAACATGCCGCCGTTGGTCAGGACGCGGTGGAAGTCGGCGGCGAGGGCGCCCAGGTAGCGGAAGGCGTACTTGCGTTCGTTCCCGGCGACCCACTGCCGGACGGCGGGGGCCCAGGTGTCGCGATTGGCGGAGTTGAACGACAGCTCCCAGGTCCCGTGGCTGTCGGGGAGCAGCACCCGCGTGGGGCGGACGAAGCTCATGGTCTCATCGATGTGGAAGCGCCAGCAGCCGGCGTCGTGCAGGGCGAGGGTGAACGTGCCGGTGGGGATGACGAACATGCCGGCGGCGATGTACTCGCGGCCGGCGCGCAGGTGGTTGTCCTCGGGACCGTCGAGGTTGCGCTTGGCGATGCCGAACATGAAGCCGATGGGGAGGTTGTGAGGCACGTTGGAGCTGCCGTCCATGGGGTCGTAGTAGAAGAAGTAGCGGCCCTCGGGGTTCATGGGGATGATGTGCTTCTCTTCCTCGCTCACGGCGTGGATGACGCGGCCCGAGGCCTGCAGGTAGTGGCGGGTGATCTCGTTGGCGATCCGGTCGAGCTGCAGCACCGGCTCGCCCTGGACGTTGGTGGTGCCGGTCCGGCCGAGCAGTCCGCGCAGGGCGCCGGTGAGGTAGTAGTGCTGGATGCGCCGGGCGGCGTTGAGCACGGAGTTCATGAGGATGAGGAAGTGGTAGGTGCGGTTGTGCTTCTCCTGGTGCTGGAGCAGGAAGTCCATGAACGTCTGTTCGCAGCTGATCACGCGCACCTCCCAGGCCGGCGGCCGGCGGCCGGCGGCCGGCGCTACCGGACGGCGACGGCGGGGAGTCTAGAGCACCGACCGGTTTGAAACCAGCATCATCAAGCCGCCTTCCGCTGTCCGCGCGTCTCGCGCTCGTCGAGGCAGTGCTGGATCTTCTCGAAGTTCTGCACCGTCGCTGCTCGCCGCACATCGTACAGGTTCTTCC
>JACRCX010000093.1 GCA_016218815.1 Deltaproteobacteria bacterium | reverse complement strand
CCTGGAGGCGTTGCGCCGCAGCCCACGCGGTCCGAAGAAGCCGGTCGCTCCTCGCACTCGCTATCCCAAACACACCCACGTCTCCACCGCGAAACTACTTACACAGGAGACCGGCAAGGTGACACCTTGAAAGGGCTGGCCGCCGGGGCTGCGCCCGACGACTGCGTCCTGCGACCTGCTCGGCCCGACCGCGCCCACGAGCCCTCGCTTCTCCCCCCCATGGACGACCTGGACCTACCGCTCCGCCTGCTCGCTCCTGCTCCCGCTCCTGCGCCCGCGCCCTCATTGGCCGCCGTGCCGGCCCCGCACCTCGTCATCCAGCTCGAGCCGCGCCACCGCCACCGCTTCCTCCATCGGAGCCGAGTCGGTATCCCAACCCCGACGGTCCATGACCCGAAAACCGATCCGCTGAGCAAAATGTCGCCGAACCGCACATCGGCGTCAAGGACGAACTTGCGCCGGGCGGGAATTTCAAAGTGTAAAATCCCGGGCGAACCTACGCCGTCGTCACAATCGCCTCTGCCGCGCCGAAAACAGGGTCCTGCCCAGTCACCGAGCACCGGACGGTGCATCCAGGAACGCGAGCGCCTGCTCCAGGACATTCGGCGTCGGCATCCCGTGCGCCATTCCCGGGATGTCGAGGAGGAGAACGTTCCGGAAACCCTCCTTCTTGAATGCACGGTAGTAGTCCAGCACGGGCTCGCGGCTGAAGTCGCGGTCTCCGGTCACCATCACGAACCGGCGCTCCCGCAGGCGCCGCAGGATCTCCGGTGTCGCGGAAACCCGGATGCCCACGCTCCAGAACTCGCCGTTGCTGCGGGGCACGGGCGGGAAGTACTCGGCGCCTGCGACGAACAGCCCGCCGCGGAACACCTCCGGGTAGAGCAACGCCAGCTTCGATGCGCTCTTCGCGCCACCCGAGATGCCCCCGATCCAGATGCGGTCCGGCCGGACAGGCATCCGCGCGCAGACGGCGTGCACGGCGTCGAGCGCGAGGTTCATGCGCACGGCCACCGGCCGCTCGTTCCCCGCGTGGTTGAGGCCGACGTACCGGATGTGCCGCTTCTCGAGCGCCGAGGTCAGCTCCGCCGGCATGGCCCCGGAGTCCGCCGCCGGGATCCACACCAGCAGCCCGTCGGGGTCCATGGGCGACGGAGGAACGGCCACCACGAACGACTCCTTGGCCGGGTCGTACTCGTCCACGCTGGGGTCCATCTCGGCGTCGGCCCAGCCGACCCGTCGCTGCACCTCGGCCATCGAGCTCAGCGGGTGGCGCTCTGTCGGGTGCAGCACGCCGACGACCCACCGCGCGGGATCGTACGTGACGTCGTCCTCGTGCTCGGCGGCGGCCGAGGTTGCCGTTGCCGTCCCAACTTCGGGCGCCTCATCCCACTCGGCCTGTACGGGCTCTCCACTCGCCGTCTGCCCCTCGGCCGCCCTGGCAACCTCGGCGGCTCCGACACCGGGCAGCGGCTGTCCGGATGCACGGCTCCGGGTGCGGCACCCGCACGCCGTCAGGCATAGCGCCGCGACGGTCACGACGGCGACGGAACTTGCGATGCGTGCGACGACCATCCATCGCACGCCCCAATGCACTCCGAGCCGGGTCCGGTCTCTCATCCTGTACCCCTCCCCAGGCTCACCTTGCCAGTCGAACGATAGCACGGCCGGCCGATCCGCGGCGTCGCCGCCGGCGAGGCACGGCCGAAGGTCGCCCCGCTGTTTCGCGGAGACCACAGCTGGGCAGCGTGCGGTGTAGTAGGGGGAAAGCCGGCCGGGCGTCCTCGACAACGCGAGGAGCCCGGCCGGCGCCATCTCAGCGGCTTACGGACCGCCTATGGTGGCAACAAGCAGTACCCGACCTGGTTCTCGCAGTCCTTCCAGGCCAAGTCGTCGGTGTAGGAGTCGGTACCGCTGCCGCAGGAGAGGAAGGTGAGGGTCGTGTCGGAAATGCAGTCGTTGTCGGCGCCCGCGTAGATCCAGTCGTTCCCGGCGTTGCCGAAGATGGTGTCGTTCCCGTCGTCACCGTTGAGGTGCTCGGCGCACTGCGCGCCGATGATGCGATCGTTGCCGGTACCGCCGTTCACGTACACGTTCGGGCAGGAGTAGACGTAGTTCATCGAGTGCAGCCACTTGCCGCCCCCGACGCCGCAGTCGTAGATGCCGCTCGAACTGCGGACGGTGATGGTGTCGATCCCGCCGTTGCCGTTGGTCGTGACCGTGTCCGATGATCCGGTCACGAGGTTCCCCTCGGCCCACGAGCCGTTGACGCACGCGAGGTAGATGAGGTTCCCCCCACCGTCGTAGCCGCGGCCCACGAGCATCGTGTCCGCTCCCGCGGTTCCGTTGAACGTCGTGGTTGTCGCCGATGCGCTCCCGGCGAACAGCAGCACCACCCCACCGATCCATGCGATCCTTTTCATGAGAGTTCTCCCTTGCCAAGCGTTGGCCCGGAATCACGGCGCGCCCTGCGCCGCTCGCCCCGGGCATCCCAGATCCCGATCGCCCTTGCTCCCGTCGGGGTGGAGGTCCTCGGGCCCTGGGACATGGCGCGTCGGCAATGACGGGCGCGCCTCGGGATCCCCGGACGGACCGGGACGCGGTAATCCGCCTTCCGTCGTGACGAACGGCATCGTGTGGACCGGCGCGCCTTCCCGGTTCGGGGCATTTTCGAGTTAGAACGACCTGGCCCGCCGCCGACATCCCCTTGCCTCGGCGACACAATGGTCTACAATCACGGTCGAGGGTGCGAATGAATAGTGACGGCTCCGGGTACGGATCGGGAGGATCTGCACGGCAACGCGGCTCGGGACCGTCGTCGCTCTGGCGATCGTCTTTCGGTTCCGCTGCCGCCCTGCACTCCGCGGGGTGTCCGCGAGCGTTTCTGCTCTCCGCTCTCTTCACGCTGGTGGCGTGCGAGCACACGTACATCGAGCTGAACCCGGACGCACCGGACGATGCCGAGATGGACGCGGCGCCGCTCCCGTCGGTTTGCGGCGACGGGGTCACGGATCCTGGGGAGGAGTGCGACGACGGCAACCGTCTGGACAACGACGTCTGCCGGTGGGACTGCACCATCGGAGTCGGGCCGGGTCCCGGGCCGGCGGATCCCTTGGCTCGGTCGTACCGCGCCGAGGGTCCGTCCATCGAACTGCCGGCGCCGTCCCGTCTGCCCGGCGGCCTGGGGATGGGTGGGGAGCAGGTCCGGATGCCGTTCTCGACGGGCGGTGGATTCCACATGGGAACGTGGCCGTCGCCACCTCTTCCCGACGGGACGCCGGCAGCCTTGTCGGTCCGGTTCCTGGCGCTGGACGGCTCCATCGCCCGCGACGACGTCGTGATCGGCCTCGCCTCGGGCTGGACCATGCCGAGCTGGGCGCAAGCCGCACGCGGGACGGAGCTCTTGGCGCTGTTCCAGGCAAGGGACCACGGCATCTTCGGGACCCGGGTGACGGCCGACCTCGGAATGATCTCTGCGCCGGCGTTCGCAGAAACCTCACCGACGGCCGGATTCCCTGCCGTGGCTGGGACGGCGGACGGCTACGTCATGGCGTGGTACGACGGAACGTCGGTCTACCCGTGCTCGCACGTGGATGCCGATCCCAGCCGCGTCTTCATTCGCCGTCTCGCCCCCGACGGAACGCCCCTGGGCGGTGCCGAGCCGATGGTGCTCGAGGAGCCGGACGCCGCACGGACTGCGCCCGCCCTGGCGACGGGCGACGACCTGTCGGTGGGTCTCGTGTGGTGGCGGGCCTCCCCGACGGCCGGCGTGGCCTGCACCCTGCGTGTCGGGGTTGCCGACGGGGAGCTGAGCATGGTCGCCGACGGCGGCGCCATCGGCCCCGGCCGAGGCGGCCGCGTCGTGTTCGAGGACGGAGCCTATCGCGTTGCATGGCTGAACAGCGACGAGGAAAGGCGCCAGATCGGCTTCGGCGCGTTCGGGTCCGACGCCGGTCTACTTGGCCCTCCGGTGCTGCACGACCTCCCCGTCGAGATTCTGGTCGGCGAGGTCGAGCTGAGCGCAGGCGACCACGAACTCGTGGCCGTCATCGGCTCGTACACCGCGGCGGCCGGCCAGCATCTCCTGTTCATGGTCACCGATCTCCTGGGCCGACTCGTAGCTCCACCGGCGTCCGTTGATCCGACCTGTGAGAGCGCGACGGCCAACTGCTGGCCCGGCCCCTTCAACGTGGTCCGCAGCGGAGAGGGCTTCCTCATCATGTACTTCGCCACGACCGACCCCGCGGGCCCGGCGCCGGTGACCGAGATGAGGATGATGCGGCTCGTGCCGGCGGGGTGACGACAGCCCCGCCGGGGTGCCCGTGCAGCGAGGTGCCGCTCCCGCGCAGTCGGCCCCACGAGAATCCTCCCGCTCTCCCCGACGACTCCGCGCACCTTGCCTGCACAGGCCCTCACGATCCCGAGTCGCCCATGGGATCGTCCTTGGGTCCGTGCTCGACGAATCCTCCCAGCCCGCCAGGTCGAGAAACCACGTCATTTCGTGTGGATCCAGATTTGCCAGCGGGTTTACAGATTCTCGGATAACCACGTGATTTCGGTGTGTTGCCAGGAAACGGGTGCCGCCATGACCGTAACGCATTGACATGACGTGGCTTATCTGGCAACGGGCCGCCTGTCGGACCAAGGCTGAGGATGCGGGGGCGTAGGCCGACCGCCGTGAACTCCCCCCAGATTCGCGGTCCACGGGCGCATCCCCGACGACGTCGCCCTCTTGCCCTTGTCCGTCGTCCAACCCAGGAACGCACCGCCCACCGCCGGGCGCCCGGTCTCCTCCCCGGGGCGGACGCTGGTCGCCGCGGTGGACCCGATCCCCGGCGCCGACCGGGCGCCGTCGTCGCGATCATCCCCCAGACCCGTGGGCAAAAAGCCCAGGACGACTTTGCACAGGGGGGTCACGCCGGAGGACGTGGTCACGGGGCCCGGCGGGCGCCCAAGTCCCTGGCGGATCGGCTAGCCCCTCCTCCGACCATGCACGCCTCGGCCCGAACCGCCCGCGTCTTGACGAACGACCGGACGCACGGGATGCTCCTCATCGCGATGCGCGGCACGGTGACCAGGTGGGGCTCGCACGGGTATGGCTTCGTGCGGCCGGACGACTCCGACGTGGACGCGTGGGTGCACAGCCGGTTCCTGGCGGAGCCGAACTGGGTTCCGCGGGGCGGCGAGCGCGTCGAATTCGACCTGAAGGAGCTTCCAGACGGTCGGTACCAGGCGTGGTTCGTCCGACCTGCACGGCAGACCCTGCCGCCGGGACCGCCGGCCGAACGGGCATGCGCCGGTGGGACCTCGGCGGGCGGGCGCGGACGGCGGCCGGAATCCTCCAGGCGTGGTCTCGGAACGTTGGGTGAAGCACTCGTACGCGCCGGCCGCGCCCGTCTCGAGGCCGGCGGCGGTGGCCAGTCTACGGAGACTGCCGCCGTACCTCCAGGCGAAGTTCCCGCCGCGGCCCCCGACGAACTACCGTCAGGGCCGCCCGCTGACGAGTCCGCGATTCCGACCCGCCTGGAGGAGCGGCTCGTGGTCCACCGCACGGGCGCCGAGCGGACTGCCGCAGGACTGCGGGAGGAGGTCGAGACCTTCCGCCGGCGCATCGCGGAGCTGGAGGCGCAGGCGGCCCAGGTGGTCCTGCACCTGGAGGAGCAGCAGGCCCAGGCGCTGCGGGAGGAGGCCAACCTCATCGCCTCGGCCGTCTCCCACGACGCCGACGACTTCGAGCGCGTGCTGGCGGACCGACGGCGCCTGGTGGACGCCCTCCGACCTCTGCGTGAACGAGCTGCGGCCCAGGTCGGACACGACCCCGTCGAGGAGTACGAGGCCATCCGCCGACGCCTGCGCACCGACGGTGACTGCCGGGATGAGTTGGACCGGCGTGCCTACGAGGCCCTGGAGCATGAACGGCGGCCGCCGCTGGCGGACGTCGCCGCCGGCATGGACGCCCTGGATGCCCTCCCTGCCCCGAAGGCGAAATTCACGTTGTTCGTGGGCGGCGCCGCCGAGTGCGCCGCCGTTTTCGTTGGCCCTCTGCGTGGGCGCCGGGTGGCACCGGGCGGGGACGTCGAGGGTACCCCGGACGACGTCCGGTGGCGCGTGGGCTGCGTATTCTGGCAGACCGTCGAGCGCGCGGCGTGCGAGCTTGCCGCCGGGGACACGGCCACGGAGTACGGCACGGTCTCTGGCTCGATGGCCGCGCGGCTGGGCCCGTGCGACCCCGAGCTCTTCGGCGTCCTCCTGGACGAGGCGTGGTCCTGCCGGCCGTCGCTGGAGTGCGCGAACGTGGACTTCGAGTTGGAGGTCGTGTCCGGCGTGGTGCCCGCGTTCGAGCCCGAGCCCCCCGCCCCGTCGGACATGACGCTGACCCCACGGGCCCGGGAGGCGGCTGACGTCGGAGCCCTGCCGGAGGTCGCCACCCGGCTGGGGCTCTCTGTGCGTGACCTGCTCGTGGCCCTCCAGCACCACGGCCTGCCGCCGGTGGACGACGTGGTGGACCCCGGGGCCGAGGCGTCGCTGCGATTGCTCCTGGGCGGCGTCGAGCAGCTCCCCCTGCCCGCGGAGCCGCCGGAACCCATGGCTCCGGCGCCGTCGCCCCCGCCACTGGAAGGCGCGGGAGCCATCGCAGCCCGCCTGCTGAGCAAGCTCCTGCGGGACCGTCGGGTCGGCGGTCGCCACACCGGCATCGAGCACGCGTACGGGCACCACTTCGCCGACGAGGAGAAGAAGGTGGCCCGGCGCATCGTGGACTTCCTCGAGCACGAGGGCATCCTGCTCACGAAATACAACGAGGGGGCCCACCACGTCTCGGTCAACCCCAGGCACCTGCGCGAGGTCGGAGAAATCGTCAGCGGGACGTGGGGGCGGGCCGGGGAGTTGGAGCGGGCATAGGGCAGCGGAACGGTGCCCGGCGCTCGACCCGACGGACGCCGGAACGACGTCAGCATTGACGAGGAGCGGGCGGTCGGGAAGATGCGTGTCCATGCCACGACCTGTTCCAACAGCAAGCCCACCCCGCACGTCGCTGGCGAAGGCATACCCGAAGCTCGCACGGCAATGGCACCCGACCAGGAATGGGGGGTGCACGCCGGCCGACGTCCTGCCCGGCTCGCACCGCAAGGTCTGGTGGAAGTGCCCGGCCGCGCCGGACCACGAGTGGCAGACCCCGGTGTACTCCAGGACAGGTCAGGGGACGGGGTGCCCGTTCTGCACCGGGCGCTGGGCGTCGCGCGCGCACAACCTGGCGCGTCATCGTCCGCATCTTGCCGCCGAATGGCACCCGACGAAGAACGGCGACCTCACGCCGGTCGAGGTGGTCCCCGGGTCGAACCGGAAGGTGTGGTGGAGGTGCAGGGCGGCGGGGCACGAGTGGACGGCGAGGATCCATGACCGCGGCGTGCTGGGCCACGGCTGTCCGTACTGCCGCGGCCACCGCGCATCGGCGAAGCACTCCCTCGCCGCCCGGTTCCCGGACATCGCTGTGCAGTGGCACCCGGTGAAGAACGGCGAGCTGACGCCGGCGGACGTGACGCCGCACTCGGCGTACCGGGCCTGGTGGCGCTGCCCGAAGGGACCCGACCACGAGTGGCAGGACCAGGTGAACGCACGGACTGGGGGCAAGAAGGGCTGTCCGTTCTGCGCCGGCATGCGTGTATCGGTCACCAACCGCCTGGCCGTGCTTCACCCGAAGCTGGCCAGGGAGTGGCACCCCACGAAGAACGGGAAGAAGACGCCGTGGGACTTCGTCGCGCTCTCGGTCAAGCGCGCCTGGTGGATCTGCAAGAAGGGGCCCGACCACGTGTGGCGCGCCGGCATTGCCTCGCGGGTGTACGGCACCGGTTGCCCCTGTTGCTCCAACCACAAGGTGTCCGTGACCAACTCGCTGGCGACGCGGTTTCCGAAGGTCGCGGCGCAGTGGCACCCGACGAGGAACGGCCGTCTGCGTCCCGGGGACGTCGTCGCAGGCGCGAACCGCCGGGCGTGGTGGGCGTGCCCGGCCGGGCCCGACCACGAGTGGGCGACCACCGTGAGCAACCGCACCTTCCTCGGCAATGGTTGTCCGTTCTGCTCGGGGCGGCGGGCGTCGGTGACCAACTCGCTCGCGACGCTCCACCCCGAGCTTGCGGCCCAGTGGGACCGGAAGCGCAACGGGAAGCTCCGGCCGTCGGACGTAGTGCCCGGGTCTCTGCGCCCGGCATGGTGGAGATGCCCGAAGGGGCCCGACCACGTCTGGGAGACGCCCGTCTACGACCGGGTGCGCACGCCGAGCTGCCCGTTCTGTCGCGGGCGCCGCTCGTCGGTGACGAACAGCCTGGCCTCGTTGTTCCCCGAGGTCGCGGCGGAGTGGCATCCGACGCGCAACGGCGGGGTGGAGCCGTCCGAGGTCGTGGCCCTGGCCAGGGAGTACGCGTGGTGGCGATGCGCCCGCGGCCACGCATGGCGCGAGCAGATCCGAACGCGGACGGCGAAGGGCCGGGGGTGTCCGGTGTGCGCGGAAGACGCCAGCGTCAGGTAGGCGAGGCGGGCGGGGCTACGGGCCTCCGTCACGCTCTACCAACCCGCGCACCCAGTCCCCCACCCGACGGTCGTCACCGCCGGCCAACACGAACTCCTGCCCACGCCCAACGCTCCGGAGCACGGCGTGCTCTCCGTCCCGGCTCCACCGTCGCCGGTCCCCGTGGTACCCGAGCGTCCCTCCGCCGTCCGGGTAGAACCACCCCGGCAGCCGCCAGACCGAGCGCGTGCACCCCGGCGCCGTGAGGCAGATGTCGTCGTGGTACGCCGGGAAGACCCCGGCCCCCGGGAGGTCGGTCGTCACGCCGTCGAGCACGAGGTGGTCGGCGGCGACGTAGAGCACGTTCAGCCTGCGCGGGGTCTCGCTGAAGTGCGGGTGGTAGGTCATCCACGACGGCGCCGTCGAGCGGTCCGCGACGACCACCTCCCCCACCTGGAGCCAGCCCCACAGCACGTGGAGGTTCGGCGCCCCGCGAACGAAGGCGTAGCGACCGCCCCGCTCCTCCACCCGGCGGAACCAACCGAAGAACAGGAAGACGTCGCCGACGACGCCGGCCCGACGCGAGGCGACACAGTCTCAAAGCGCCACAGGCCGCGTCGCCTTCGGCTAACCGGCGGCAGACCGGCGGCTTGACAGCGCGGAGGCGATCCCCAGAACTACCACCAGGGAAGCGTTTCAGGATGCGCGATCGCATCCAGACGGGAGGCCAGCGATGAGGCAGAGTACACTCGGCGGGTTGACGGGGTTCCTGCGACAGACGGCACTCCCGCGGTCACCAGACGGGGCTGCCGTAGTCATCGCTGCCCTCGCGGTGTGTTCCTGCCTCGGCTCCGAAGACGATGTTACCACGGGAGAGGCGCGGCTGGCATCTGGCCTGGCTGGTGCACGGCCCCTCGGAGCATCCTGTTCTGCCACAGCAGATTGTTCCATCAACCTCGTCTGCACCGACGCAGCAGCTGGCCACTGCACCTGCCCCCCTGGCCTTGCCGCGTGCGGAACATCCTGCGCCGACATCGCGAAGGACTCGCAGCACTGCGGGGGCTGCGATGTGCGCTGCGCTGCCGGTCAAGTCTGCGTTGCGGGCTCCTGCGGCGGCGACGCGTTGGGGCCGACCGCGGGCTTCACCACTCCGGTTGAGATAGACGGAGCGAACGCGACCGGAACATGCGTTGACCTGTCTGAAGCCTATCCATCCCGCTCGGTCAAGGGCGGGGACGCGAACCTGTTGCTTCCCTTCCAACGGTGGCAGAACAGCGGCATGTACAACTGGGGAGGCAGCGCGACCTCGTGGTCGCCGAGCTTCCAGCACCTCCCCGTGCTCGACCCTCTGCTCACCCGTCGGGGTGACCCCTGGTCAACGTCCTCCGGGGCCACGTACTTGGAGTACGCGTCTGTAGTCCTGCAGAACACCTCCACATCTGACTACTGCTTGGGCGTCGCCGCTGGGTCAGCAAACGCTATCGACGCGGGGACGTGGCAGTTTCCACTCGCCTGCATCAATGCCGCGCACACAGGCTGGGAGGACGGGCCATCGATCCACTACGATATTGGATCCGTGAACCTGTTCGCGTCATCGAAGGTCGCCGGCCATCCTCGCCTGTACGTCATGCCGCTTTGCTCCGGACAGCCCGGAGGACCTTCGTGCGACGTCGAGCACACGGTAGTTGTCGAAGACTCCATCAACGGCCATGCCACGGTTGCCGTCAATCCCTGTTCCCACCACGCGATACTCGCGTACCGAGACGGCACGCAACACGTGAAACTGCTCTTCTACGATACGCTCGGTCTGCTCCGGGCCGTGGCGACCTTTCCCGGTACATATGCGTTCGGCGCGGTTAGCGACTGCTCGAACCCGAGTGGCTGTGCACCCAGCCATGTCAAGGTGCCCCGTTTCCGAGAATTTGGCATGACTTTCCGTTCTGTAGGAGATGTTCCCCGCGCCGGGTTGTCGGGGCGCGGGGAGGGTGGCGATGGGCAGCAAGAAGGGCAGCGGAGTTCCCGAACGGTGGT
>JACRCX010000090.1 GCA_016218815.1 Deltaproteobacteria bacterium | reverse complement strand
GGCTCAACAAGCGGCGGATCCGCTGCAACGGTCGCCGCATGCGCTACGCCGTCGAGGCGCCACCACCGCGGTAGCGGCTGCCCCGCCCATCTGGATCAGTTGAAATGACGCGCGGCGACCCCGTGGGCCGAAGTCCCTGTCCGTTGTCCGACCGCGCCCGCGGAGGTCCGGCGATGAGAGTGTTGTCCTGCGACGGGTGGCGCGAGATGGGGCAGCAGGCGGCAGTCCTCCTCGTCGTGGCGGGCTTCTGCCTGGACTGCGCCTCCCGACCGCCCCGAGGGGGCGACGGAACCGGGGTCGCCAATGCCGCAGCTCCTGTTCCCAGAAACGGCTGCGATGCGATCCCACCCTACTCGCCGTTCTCGCCGTACGGTCCCGAGGTGTGCCTGCACGAGGAGCGACCAGCGACAATGGCCGGGGAGTTGGACCTGATCGCCTCATGCCTCGCAACGGCGGTCGAGACTCTCGGCGTTCCCCCTCCGCTCGATCGGCCGCTCCCCGACTTCCTCGACGCCGCAGCGGATCTCCTTCTGGTGTGCGGCCAGAGCGTGCCGCCCGGCTTCGCCTTCCTCCGGCGTGATCCGGCGGGCGCGAACTTCGTCCTGTCGGACGGCGCCCCGGTCTCGGCGACGCCGGTTGCCCAGGACTGCCACGGGTCGAGTTACGACGCGGCCGAATCCGAGTTGTGGTGGCGGTTCGTCGCCGAGGGACACTCGGAGTGCAGATCCGTCCGCGTTGAGCCCTGCTGCGTTCGGCCGGAGGTTCTGCCCTCGGACCCGGTCAACGCCGTTGCGAGGGACTTCGGCGTGGCGTGCGACGCGGGTCCCGTCCCGACCTCGCCCGCCTGGGAAGCCATCGTTGCGGCCCTCGGGTCGGCCCACGAGATGTTTGTTCCGTGCGTGGGCGACTCCTGTCGTCCGGACCGGCCGCCCTGCGAGCGCTGGGACATCGCCTTCCTTCCACCCGGAGAGCACGGCGCGCCGCGGATGGAGTTCCGACGCTCGGAGTCGAATCCGGACGGGAGTTGGGGAGTCGAGGGCTACGAGCTGAGCCCGTACGGCTATCCCTGCAACGACGGCATCGACGTCCTCTGCGTCCAGAATGAGGGCTGCGGGCCCACCGAGGCTGTCGGCCTCGGGTGGTGCAGTTCGGGATGCTCGAGCATGGAGAGGTGGTACGTCCGCTCGAGCCGTCCGGGAGTGGTGGAGTTCGAGTGGTACGAGCGCACCAGCGACGAGGGCGTCGTCGAGTTCGACACGAAGACGTTCTACTCGTCCTTGAACGAGTGCCTGGCCGCCATCGGCCAAGCCCTGGAACGCGACGCATCCGGCGGTGTCGCAGGGGCGCCATGAGAAACCTCGCGATGTCCTTCCTGATGCTGGCCGCCGCCTGCGGTCCGCCGAGGATCCCGGCGGCTCGGGTCGCCGAGGCCCCGCCGGTTCCCGGGACGGAGGGTCCGGTCGCGCCGTCCTTCACGGCACCGGACGTTCGGCTGACGGCGGTGTGGGGGAGCGGGCCGACCGACGTGTGGGTGTCGGGCTTGGAGGGCACGCTGCTCCACTTCGACGGGACCGCGTGGGAACAGGTCGATCTCGGAACCACATCGTGGATCGAGTCGCTCGGCGGGACGGGTCCGGATGACGTGTGCGCCGGAGTGCGGGACCGGAAGCTATTCTGCCGTGACGGGGGCTCCTGGAGGCGCGTCGAGTTGCCGGTGGACGACTACTTCCAGGTGTCGGACATCGAAGCCGGCAACGGAGGCGAGCTGTTCATCGCAAGCTGGACGGGACCTCTGCTCGAGCGTCGCGACGGGGTCTGGGAAGTGGTGGAAAGGGCGCCCCTCGATCTCGGCGACATCGCCGCCGCCGGCGATGGGGATCTGTTCGCCATCGGCGGTCTCGACGGAGGGGTGCTCCGGTTCCATGACGACCTGTGGATCGCCCAGGGCGCCCCAATCGAGGGCGACCCGCATGACGTCTGGGCTGAATCGGGCGACGACGCCTACGTGGTCGGCGGCGCGGCCGACATCCTTCATTTCGACGGAGAGGAGTGGCGGCGCGTCACGCCGCCGATTGCGACGCTGCAGGACCGCATCGGCTGGGTGGACCTGCTCGGTGTCTGGGGCAGCGCTCCCGACGACGTCTTCGTCGTTGGGATGAACGGTCTCGTCCTCCACATGAACGGAGACGGTTGGAGTTTGCAGGAGTCGCCGACCAGGGAGACCCTCGAAGCGGTCTGGGGCAGCTCCGCGGACGACGTCTATGCCGTAGGCTGGGGAGGGACGATCCTCCACTACGACGGCTCTCGATGGACGCACGCTGCGGCAAGTCGCTCTTCCGGTCGGACGCCTTGACCCTGTCCCGCGACGCTACCTGTGCCGGCCGGAGTCCGCTACAATGTCGGCAGGTAGAGGCAGGCGGCGAACGACGATGAGGAAGGCGTCGCGGTTCCGATCCGGTTGGCTGCTCCTCGCGATCGTCGGCTGCACCGGGCGTCCGGTCACGGGTCCCCCGGTTCCGTCGAGCGCCCTCGCGGAGAACGGTCCGCGGGGCGATCGGCCGCTGGTGGAACTCGAGGGGCTTCCCGCCGATCCGGCTCGCCTCCCGCTGCCGGAGGAGATCTGGAGTCTCGACACCACGCAGTCGGGCGAGCGGCCGCGGCTGGACCTCGTCGGCGCGGTTCCCGGACTGCAGCGGGTCGTTCTGGTCGACGACCACGCCTGGAGCCTCGTCGCACTCGACCTCGGCTCCGGCGAACAGGCCTGGACCGTCGCCCTGCCGTCGGGCCAGGGAGCGGGGCGGGGGATTCCCGTAAGCGCGATCCTCGCCGACGGCGTGTTCTATGGCGGATTCGGCGAAATGGACAAGGTGGCGGCGTACGATCTGCAGGACGGCTCGAAACTGTGGGAAACCGACGTCGTCGGCTCGCCGGTCGGCAGCCCGATGGTCGTTCTGGGCGACACGTTGGCGCTGCGAACCTACTCGAGGCGACGCGAGTCCTCGGACGCCGACAGCCGGGAGCCCGAGCTCGTCGTGCGGATTCTGTCCATCCGCGACGGCGCCGAACTCTGGTCGGCCCCGTTGGCGGAGCGCGGCTTCTGGTTCGCCGCCGGCTCGGTCGTGGGGATTGGCGCTCCGACCGGCCCCGTCGACTGCTCGGATGCCCCGGAAGGCTCGTCCGCGCGGATCGAGGTGCGTCGAGCGGACGATGGCGGGGTGCTCGGCGCGTTCACCCTGGACCGACTGCTGCGAAACCCCGTAGCCGCGGGCGGCGTGCTGCTGACGTACCGCGGTGACGGTCCGGAGAACGGCCGTCTGGCGGCGTTCCACCTCCCCGACTTGGAGCCGCTCTGGGAGGGCCCGTCCCGGCCGAGGCCCCTGCGGACGTACGCCTGGTGGCCCGTCGGACCGTACGTCGTCGTCGAGGAGGACACGGTCTTGCGGCGGGTCGATCCGGCCACGGGCGAGGAGACCGCCGATCTCGACCTGTCGCCGCTGGCGCTCGCGACACCCCAGATGTGCCTGGTTTCTCCCTCCTGCATCGACGACCTGGCGGTCGCCGGCGACTCCTACCTGCTCGGGCTCTCCGTGGAGTGCGGGCCGAGGCGGCTCGTGCTGCTGGATCGTGCGACGATGCGACCGTGGCGCGTCCTTGGCGGCATCGAGTCCCCCGACCCGGGCCGGAATCAGCTCGACGCTGCGGGCTCGATCGCGGTGGTGAACACGTCGAACCGCGTGCTGGCCGTCGACCTGGCGCGGGCGGGGCCGGCGCCGGCCGAGGCCCTGACTCCGGCCGAGCGCTTCGAGCGTTGCGCGGACCGGATCGAGGCCGGCGATCTCCGGGATTGGGAGCTGCGCGTCGCGGCCGCCGAGTTCGCGCTCGGCGGCGCCTCGGTGGACGACGTGATCGTCCGGGGGATGACCGAGGGGACCTCGGCGGAGCGATCGTTCGCCGCCGCGGTGCTCCGCCAGCGTTGCGTGCCCGACGCGGTCCCGGCCCTGGCCGTCGCCGTGGCCGGCCGGTACATGTCGCGGGAGGAGGGCGATGCCGTCTCGGCTCCTCCCGTCGCCGTCGAGTTCGCACCCTGGGGTTGGGGCGACGCGTTCGAGGCGCTGCTTGGCTGCGGCGACCCGCAAGGGGTTCCTGCCCTGGCGGCCATGCTGTTCAGCCCCGAGGCTGGGCACAGTCGCGACCTGATGCAGGGGCTGATGGCGGTGGGCACTCCCGAGGCGCGGGCCGCCATCGATGCCTGGCTCGCCCGATACCCCTCGCGGGAGGCGCCCTGGCGGCCATCCGTCCATGAGGGAGGGACGGGCGGGCGACGACTCGATCCGGCAACGCTCGCCGCCGGCGTCGAAGTGCCCGCCGACCGCGTGACCTGGCGGGCTTCCGCCGACGGGCGGGTCATGGCGGTGCTGGGCG
This sequence comes from Deltaproteobacteria bacterium, assembly GCA_016218815.1. Lineage (GTDB taxonomy): Bacteria > Myxococcota_A > Polyangia > DRWM01 > JAAZOP01 > JAAZOP01. Next base: position 15,062 of record JACRCX010000090.1, on the reverse strand, counting down.
ACGGAGCGGGCGTCGACACGGATCTGTGGATCTGGGGCGAGGAATCCGGCATGGCGGAGCTGCTGTTCACCGGCGTCCCCCGGGCGTCCACGCTGGCGATCCTCGAGGTCTCGGCGACGGCAGACGGCGCCTCGGTCCGGGTGATGCGCCACGCCGGCCGGCCGAGTTGCAGCACCATGGCGTGTTCCCGGGAGGGTCGGGAGGAGTCGGACCCGCTCGGCGAGGAGACGCTGCAGTTCACGTGGAGCGAGCTGCGCCTCGATCGTGACGGCGACGGTTGGTCCGACCTCCTGGAAGCGCGGATGCACACCGATCCGACGCGAACGGACACCGACGGCGACGGCACGGATGACCCGCTGGATCCCGCCCCACGTGGCCGCGGTCCGGCGGTCCTGGCCGGCTGTTCCCAGGACGCCGCGCGCACCATCGCGTTCCGCGTCGCCGAGGGCAACCGCTGGTCCGCGGGTCCGATGTTCGTGGTCGGGCCCGAAGCGGTGAATCTCGAGTACGCAACCGCCTACTTGGATTCGGATCCCGTCGTCTGGCTCTCTCCCGACGAATGGGACGCCTTCGTGCGCGAGGCGGGGCCGGACGACCAGTTCGGCTTCTTCTTCGACGACGCCGCGAGCGAATCGACGCTCGCGCCGGCGACGGCGCCGGCGGAAGGAGCCGTTGCACTCGAGGTGCAGCCTGCCGCAACGACGCCGGAACCCGATGCCGAGGGCGAACGAACGATCCGGGTGACCTACCGCTACGACGAGGTCGTCGCGGCGAACACCGAGTTGACGCTTCGTTGCATCGACGCGCACTGGTATCCGCTGCCGATGCGCGAGACCTGGCTGGACGGCGGGGGCGACGTGTGGGTGACACCCCGCTTCCCTCCGGCGTGGGTGCGATGATCGGCGGCTTGCGGCCGCCGGTCGCTTGTTCCCCGCCACTAGCCTCTGTCGGGAGCGGGGACGGAACATGAACAATCCACGGATCGTCGGGCTTCTGGTGGCATCGGTAGGACTCGGGATTCCGGCCGCATGCAATCACGACCCGTCTCGCGCGGCGGCGATGGCGTCGCAGCCGTCGCCGGACGCCCAATCGGTGCTGGAGCCATCGCTGCACGACGGAACCCTGGTGCGGCTGACGGTTCGCAGGGCGGACGAGGGCGCGCTCGCCGACAGCGTGGACACGCGCGAGTCCGACGCCATGAAGTGGATCGTCGGCTGGGTCGACGACACGAGCTACGTGTTCTGGGGAGCGGACATGGGCACGCGATGGGTCCGTGCCTTCGACGGGAACACGTGGTCCGAGCGCCCGAGCACCGATGCGGACTGCGCGGCCCTCGAACGGCTGTTCGAGGCGAAGTACGGCGAGCGCCGCGGGGACTGCCTGCGCCCGGAGTGAGCCCGCCGTTCACGGCCGCAGCGCGTGGGACCACCACTGCTTCGACTCCTCGCAGTAGGCCGAGTCGTGCAGGTACTTGCGGTCCTCCTCGGGCACCAGTCCGCGGTCGACCGCGGCCGGACACCACGGCGGCAGGCACCAGGCCTCCTGCGTGCATCCATCGGACTCCGTCTCGAGCACGGTGAGCCGCGCCCGCCGGTCGCCGAACGCGGTCGGCCCTTCCGCGCCGCCGGAAGCACAGGCGTCGCCGTAGCCGACGACCTCCAGCACGCACGCGTCGACGCCGTTCCCGATCAGGACGTCGGCGGCCGCCCGAGCGCGCGCTTCGCTCAGGGCCGACCGCTCCTCGGGCGTTCCCTCGTCCGTCGCGGCGTAGCCCGATACCTGCACTCGTACAGGTCGGTCCGGCATCACGCGCAACTCGAGCGCCACGCGGTGCAGCACGGCGCTGGATTCCTCCGCGATCTCGGCGGACCGGTCCGCGAAGTGGACCTCCCGAGCGGGCAACTCCCACGAGCACTCCAGCGGGAGGTCGGTACAAGCCCGCGCGTACCCGAGGTCGCACGCCCGACGCAGCGTCGTCTCGACGGCACCGTCGTCGCCCTCCCGCTGGAGGAAGTAGGCGAACGCCCGGCAGCCGGCCCCTTCCCCCGATTCGCACCGCGGCTGGCACTCCTCGACGCTGCAGCAGTGAACCTCGTTCGCCTCCGCCGGAGGTGGGATGGCGCGGCCGAAGCCCTGGCAGCCGAGCGGACCGGTCCAGGATCGGGGCCGGCAGGAGGGATACCCGTCGGCGCGGGTCGGCGGGAGCTCGACGAACTCGAACCACTCGCACGGCTCGCGCCGTTGGCCCGACTCGGCGGTGTCGCCGACCCATCGGACGATCTCGATGCCGTTCGCACGGAGTAGCGAGAACGTCACCGGCCCACCCAGCGCCTCGCCACCCTCCCTCTGGAGCCGCTCGGCCACGCCGCCGACCGCGAGGAGGCGGGTACGTTCGACGCCGCGCTCGGCCAGGGCATCGACGATCGCGTTCGCCCGCCGAACGGCCAGATCCGACGGGTCCGACTCGTCGGGCGCCGCGCGTCCGACGACGGCCACGGACTCGATCGACGGGACTCGGATCATCTCATACGCGACGAGGTCCAGCGTCCGGCTCGGGGCCTCCTGCGCGATATCGGCCGTGCCGACGGCGAACCAGACGACGGGCGCGATGGACATCTCGGCCGACAGGAGGAGGGCTCCGCAGTCTGGGCAGCCGTCCTCGTCGTCGGTGCCGTTGTACCGCTCCGGCTCGTCGGGGCACTCGTCCACGTCGTCGGGGATGCGGTCGTTGTCGTTGTCGGGATCGGGACACCCGTTCTCGTCCTCGAACCCGTCCGGATCCTCGGCTTCGCCGGGGCAGAGGTCGTCGCGGTCCGGGACGCCGTCGCCGTCGGCGTCCGTCTGGGTCGCCGAATACGCCGGCTGCGGGCGTTCCTCGAAGTGGACGACTGGGGGATCGGCACAGCCGTTCTCGCGGGCCGTCGCGCGGATCTCAAGCAACGTGTTGTCTGGCAGGAAGAACCGATGCGCGCCGCTGACGCGGAACCGGTAGCCCTCCAGGTACGAGAAGATCATGTGGCCCTCGCCGCGGAACTCGAACTGCACTGCGATCTCGTGCTCGCCGCACGGCAAAACACCTTCCCATGCGGGCAAGGTCTCGTCGGGCCCGAGCGCCGGCGAATCGAGAACGAGTGATCCGTCCAGCGAGACTGACAGACCGGCGACCCGTACGGACTCGGACAGGTCGTTCCGGAGAACGACCCGCAGCTCCCCCGTCTCGCCCGGAGTGCACGTATCGATCACAGTCGGAGCGGCCGTCTCGGCCGACGCGCCCTGCGGAGCGGATGCGTCGGGCCTGGAGACACAGCCGAGCGCCAGGATCGCGAGTCCGATGCCGGCCGCGGCTGCGTCCGCTCCCCTTCGTCCGCCGTGCCTCCCCCTTGCCATGTCCCGAGTCTGGCACGCCCGCCCGGGGTCAACAAGGCGACGACGAGAGCGACGACGAGGACCAACGCCGGACCGTTGGTTGCGCATGGGCCTCGCGCGTGCTGGGATCCGGGCGTGCCGATGCGAACGGCAATCCTGCTCGGGGTCGTCGGATGCCTGTCGGCATCACCGATGGCCTGCCGGCCGGGGCGAGCCCGTTCGGATGCCGTGCCGCCGCTCCCGCCGTCGGAGCCGGGACCGTCCTCCGAGCCGACCGTGCCGGACGCGTCCACCGCCTCGCTGCACGCCGACCCGACGGCAAACGCCTCGCCACCCCGGGCTGCGCCCGACGCGACGGCCGTTCCGCCGCCGCCGGCCGCGGCCGAGCCGCTGACCGACGAGGAGGCCGCCGCCCTCGCCGGGTCGATCAACGGCTTCGCCGCCGACTTCTTCCCGCACCTCGCGGCCGGCACGACCAACGCCGCGTTCTCGCCGGCCAGCTTGGCGATCGCGCTCGGAATGACCTCCGCCGGCGCCCGCACCGAGACGGCGGAGGAGATGAGCAGGGTCCTCCACCTGGGCGATGACCCTGACCGGACCCGCGAGCTGCTCGGCCGCCTGCAGCGCCTGCTGCCGCGCGGTGGCGACAACGCACCAATCGAGATCTTCGTCGCCAACCGGCTGTTCGGCGAACAGAGCTACGTGTTCGAGCGCCCGTTTCTCGACCTCGTGGCGACGCAGTTCGCCGCGCCGCTCGAGCCGGTCGACTTCAGGAGCGCGTTCGAGCCGGCCCGCACGCGGATCAACGCGTGGGTCTCCGAGCAGACCCGCGGACGGATCCCGCTGATCCTCCCCGAGGGAGCGCTCGACGATCTGACCCGCCTCGTCCTGGTCAACGCGATCTGCTTCAAGGGCAGCTGGGCGATCGAGTTCGATGAGGAGGCAACGACGCCCCGCCCATTCACGCTCGCCGATGGGTCGCAGGTCGATGTCCCGACGATGGGCAGGAGCGGGCGCTTCGGCTTCGCCCGCCGCGGCGGCGCCGAGGTGCTCGAGCTGCCGTACCGGGGCGGAGAGCTGTCGATGGTCGTCGTGCTGCCGCCTGAAGGAGCGCCGCCCGACGGGTGGGCGACCGCGGAGCACCTCGCGGCCCTCGGCTCGATCCCGGAGACCCTGGTGCACGTGCGGCTTCCGCGCTTCACGATCGACGCGGCCGTTCCGCGCGACCTGAAGGAGGATCTCGCCGCGCTCGGCATGCCGCGCGCGTTCGAGTGCGACGCGGCGCAGTTCGAGGGGATCGGCAACCCGCCCGATCCCACGGAGCACCTGTACCTGGGCGCCGTGTACCACGAGGCGTTCGTGGTCGTTGATGAGAAAGGGACCGAGGCCGTGGCGGCGACGTCGGTCGTGGGGCAGGCGCGCGGCGGACCGCCGGGGGGACCGCAAGTGTTCTGGGCCAATCGTCCGTTCCTCTTCTTCCTCCGCGAGCAGCGCACGGGCCTGATCCTCTTTGCCGGTCGCGTCGGCGACCCCCGCGCGACGTCGTAGCCGGCTTGCGACAGGATGGGTCTCACGGCGTCGGCAACGCCAGCCACAGCTCGGGACGGCCTCCCATCGTGAGGACGATGCGGCCGCGCGACTCGTAGCCGAACCCGACGACGAAGCTGCCGAACACCATGACGCCGCGCTCGGCAGCGGCCTCGGTTCCCGCCGCGCCATCGCCCGACTCGTTCGCATCCGCTTCGTACGCCGAGGCTCGGGCCTCCCGGCTCGGGTCGGCGCCCCAGCGGTGGACGACCCAGGCGAACCAGCGGCGCGCGTGGGAGCGCACGACGGCGGCGGCCCGATCGTCCTCGGCGGCGAAGCCGAAAGCCTCCTGCGCCGCCGCGACCGCCTCGGGCGAAGGGTCGGCGGCGAGCACGGGAAGCGCCATGCGGTTGAGGTGGGCGAGGCGCTTGCCGTCGTCCCGGGCCTCATCTTCGCTGCGGCGGAACAGGTCGGCCGCGGCGGCGTGGTCTCCCGCACTGACGTACAGGACGGCCAGGTTGTTGCGCAGGCGGGCGCGTTCGGTCGGTGCGAGCGCCTCGTCTTCCGCCGCGCGGGAGAGGAGGGTCACGGCGGCGGACTGGTCCCCGAGCCCGAAGACGCCGTTGGCGGCGGAGACGTCCGCGGCGAGCGCCGCCGCCTGTGCGGCGGCTTCGCCGGCCGTCTCCGCCGGCGGGACCAGTTCGAGGAGCGATTCGGCGACGGCGAGCCGTTCGGGCCGGCCGCACCGCGCGGCGGTCCCGATCTCCGCCGTCACACGCCACGGGAGGTGGTCGTCGTCCGCGGACGCGACGGCGGAGGTCGGGGAGGAGGCGTCGAGCGCGGCGACGGCCTGGTCGCAGGCGGGGGCGTGGATCGCCACCCCCAGCAGCAGGGCCTCCCGTTCGCGGGAGGGGGGCAGCGTACGCGCGGTCGCCACCGCATCCGCCGCCCACGCGTCCAGCTCGGAGCGCAGCACCGCCTTCGTCTCTTCTCCCGCGGCGATGCGGTCGAGGCCGCGCAGGACGGCGCGGACGACGGTGAGCGGAGCGGCGGCAAGGTCCGGATGGAACTCGGCGTAGCGTGTCAGGGTCTCCTGCAACCGGACGAGGCGCTCGTGCGACGCCGCGCGAGCGGCGGTCTGGTCGTCGAGGAGATCCGGGAGAACCTCGAAGAGGAACGACGTGAGCAGGCCCACGGAGAGGATCGCCCAGTAGTCGTCGTCGCGGTTGTCCGGTCCGGCGCCCTCGAGAATCGCCGCTGCGGCGACCAGGTCGCCGCTCTCCTGGATGAGTACCCGGGCCTGGCCGACGAAGGTCCTGGCGTCCGCGGGGTAGGCGGTGGCGGCGGCGGCCAGGAGCCGGCGGGCTTCGTCGTTGTGCCCCAGCGTGGTGCGGGATTCGGCGAGCGCGAGGAAGTCCTCGAGGGATGCCGGGGCCGGCGACTCGGAGAGTCGGCGCGAGGCGGCGCGCAGGTTGTCCAGACCATCGGGGCGCTCCGCGCAGGGCTCGGCGCAGAGCGCCGCGGCGCGGTCCGATGCCGGGTCGCCGAGATCGGGACGCAGGGCTCTATAGGCGGCGCCGGCGAAGGCGAACAGGACATCCGGGGCGGACGGCGTGCGGCGCAGGATCTCGCCCCGGAGGCGCAACGCTTCATCCCAGTCGCCCGCGTCCTGGGCGGCGGCGGCGAGGTGGTCGAGGGCCGCAAGGGCGGCTTCGCCGGTCGCGGCGCCGCCGCAGACGAGCGGCAGCGCGACCCGTCGCGTGCCGGGAAGAGCGTAGCACGGGGCGCAGGGAGCTGCGCGTTGCCGCTCCCGACACCCGGCAGTACACTCGATGCCGGATCGATGGGAGGGATGCGACGCGCGGAGCCGGCCGTGACGGCGGGAGGGCGGGGTTGACTCGGGGAACAGGCAGCGCGCAGTGGCGGATCTTCGCGGCAATCCTGTCGGTCGCGGAGATGGCCTGCGGCGCCGCGGCGTCGCCGCGCGGACCGTTGCCCCCGGAGGAGCCGCCGCCGGCCGACGATCCTGCGGTCGCCGTGCGGCTGGGGTGCGACGTCGTGACCTGGGCGGAGGTCGATGCCGAAGCGGCCCGGGCGACGACGCAGGCGGGCGAGGCGGCCGAGCCGGACGAGCGGCGCGCGGAGGCAGAGCGGGTCCTCGTGCGGCGGGCGCTCGTGCAGCGCGAGGCGGAGCGGCTGGGACTGGCCGTGTCGGCCGCGGAGGTGGACCGCGTCCTCGCCGGAGTGATGGAGCGGAACGGCTGGGACGCGCGGGCTCTGGCGCAACGGCTGGAGGAGCGCGGCCAGACGATGGATGAGTACCGCGCGGAGTTGGAACGCGACCTGCTCGAGTTCAAGGTGCTGTCGATCGTCGTGCGGGTGGACGTGTCGGAGGAGGAGGTCCGCGCCGAATACGACCGGCTGGTGGCGCAGATCGAGCCGCAGGAGGCGCGCGCCTACGAGGACGTCCGCGACGACATCCGTGGCCGACTGCTCACGGAGAGGATGGAATCCGAGAAGGAAGCGTACTTCTTGCGGCTGCGCGACACGCTGGAAGCGTTGGAGGTGCGGACCGAAGGGGGGGCGTGCGTGGAGGTCTGGCCGCAGTATCCGCTGTCGGCGTTGTCGTTCGAGGGCAACGTGGCGCTCGGCGACGAGGCGCTGCGCGCCTTCGCCGCAGGGGCGTTGGACGCCGGCCGGACGACGTGGTCGGAGCCCGACCTGCCGGGCATGATCACCAGGCTGCGCGCGGCGTACATGGACCTCGGTTACGTCGAAGTCGCGGTCACGCCGGAATGGGCGTCGGACGGCGCAGTCCTGCTGCGCGTGGCGGAGGGCGAAGCGTTCCACATCCGGGAAGTGCGGGTCGTGGTGCGCGCGGAGGACGGGACGGAGTCGGAGCCCGCCGGGGGTGACGTGCTGTGGCGCTCGGTGGTCGGCATCACGGCGGGGGACCTGTTCCGTCGAAACGAGGTGGGGGAAGCGATGACGGCGCTGGGGGAGCGGTTCGCCGACGTCTGGGGTGTGGAGTCGGTGACGGTGGAGCCGGAGCTCGAGCAGCAGGAGGGCGACACGGTCGACGTGTTGTTCGTGGTGCGGCCCCCGTAGCAGCCTTCCCGTTGGCGGTTCATGGGGTTTTCTGTCATTCACACGGGCAGGACGGCGTCGCGGCGGCCGTAGCGCGCCGCGAGCTACTCGACACCCTCCGCGGTCGGCTCGTCGAGCCAGGCAGGCCAGTCCTCCCCAGGGCAGAGCGGTACGCCGTCGGTCCGCATGCGCGTCATCGGCTCGACGTCCCAGCCGGAGTCCGCGGGCAGGCTCGGGGGCGCATAGCACCATTCGTCCACGAGGAACTCCGGATGCAGCTCCTCCCACGCCAGCCGCTCCTCGCCGTAGATCGACCTCGGCTGGACCTGGCGGCCCCGCTCCTCGTACCAGCCGAACATGTCGAGCCACCGGCCCGTGTAGTGGCCGGTCAGATCGAACGCACCCCGCACCGTGTACACCGCGTCGGGAACACCCTCGGCGAACGTCGGGAAGACGAACTCCTCCTCGTAGTCCGCTCCGCCGTCGGAGGCGACAAAGACGAACGGGGGACAGTCGCAGCCCCAGTCGAACGTGTGCTCCACGGCGAGAGTGACCGTGGCCGGTCTTCCGGCTTCGGCCTCCTCCACAAGAGCGTCGACCTCGTCGCGGATGAGCAGCTTGTCGATTGCCCCTGGCACGATGCGAACCGGTACGGCTCCTGCGGTTGGCGCATCGGGGGACGTGGAGGGCAGGGGTCGGAGGTCGAAGGTGTCCTCCCAGGCGCCGGAATCCGGCAGGACGTAGCGGTCCGAGCCCGTGGCGCCGACGACGACGGTCCCGTCGCGGCGGAGCGTGACGCGCGCCGCCGGCGTCCCCTCGGCCCGCCGGACGCGTCGCACCTCCGCCTCCGTGGGAGGCTCGCTGCTCGTCCCCTCGGCGAAACGCAGCGGGATTCCGGAGACCGGGCAGCGCGGCGTCGCCTCGGCCGTGCACAAGGTCAGCCAGTCGACGCGCCGCACCTTCTCGACGCGCGTGTCGTTCTCCCAGTCGCGCGCCGTGTACGTCGCAACATGGGACGTCTCGATCCACCAGACGTCGGCGTCGCCCCGGCTCCGGCGCTCGCACTGCACGGCCCGTCGCTCGTCGATGTCGGGATCCTCGTACACGTCGAACAGGGTGGGGCCGAAGCGCCATCCAGCGACGCCCCGCACGGCGAGGCGGAGCGCTGCGGCGGAACGCGGCAGGGACAGATCGAGCGCCTGGAACGGGGCGCAGCCGAGATCGACGGTCGCCGATGCCTCGCATTGGACGGCGTCGCCGCGCTCGACGGCACACGCACACAGCTCGGCGACCGATTCGAACGGGCCGCATGGGCGCCGCACGGGGTGCGTGTCGCTCGATTCGTCGCCGGCCAATCCGTTCGCGGTCTCGTCGGTCGGCTCCGTCTCGGGCCGAGCGTCGCCCGGCGCGCAACGGACGCCCAGGGCGCCGTAGAACCGGTCCAGCGGCATCGCGTCGGGATCGTCGGGGAGCGCATCGATGCCGACCGGCTCGGTGCAGGCGGTGACCGCGCCTCCGTCCGGGCGTCTCCTCTCCGGGAATCCAGCGACACGGAGTTCAGGCGTCCGCCCCGTCCTCCCCCCGTCGCCGGCGTCGGCCGGAGCCGGTTCGGCGGAGGGCTCGTTTGCGGAGGCCCGTCCCGGCCGTTCCGATCCCATTCGCACGCGGAACGGCCGGTCAAGCGGCCGCTCCCAGGAGAGCGCGGCACCCGCGGCGTCGAGTCCCCACGGCGTGGAGGGGGAGTCCGAACCGTCATCGTTCGGCCCGAGATCGGCGCCCACGATGGCGTACTCCCAGGCCGACGGCTCGGGCGTCGCGCACGGGATCTCGGCGTAGAACCAGCCGGCCGACTGCACCATCCGGATCGCCCGGAAACGGCTCTCCCCGACGGGACGGTAGTGAAGGTAGAGCGGTCCGAACGACGCGCCCGACGGTGCGTTGTCCGGCGGCACCCACCGCGCCTTGATCGGCACCGGGAAGCCGCTCTCCTGGTCGGTGACGGGCTCGTGGAAGACCGGCGACCAGTCGCCCAGTCCCGGGAAGGCGCAGTAGTCGCGGCTTGGTGACGAAACGGGAGGCGAGTCGGGCGCAGCGACGTCGTCCACGCCCGGGGTCGCTGGTTGGGACGGGGTTCGCGGGCAGGCCGGAGCGACCGCGATGAGCGCCAGGGACGCGAGCCCGAGCGCCTTGACGTCCGGTCCCCTTCGTCCGCCTTGCCTCCCCACCATGTCACGAGTCTGGCACGCCGACCCGGAGTCGACAAGACGACGACGGCGACCTGCGCCGGATCCTCGGTTGCACGTCGTCCCGGCACGTGCTGGGATCGAGTTGTGCCTCGGCGAGCGGCAGTCCTGCTCGGGGTCGTCGGATGCCTCTGCGCGTTCTGCGCGGCGTGCCGCTCCGGCCGATCGGGCTCCGATGCCGTTGCGCCGGAACCCCCATCCGAGCCCGGGCCCTCCTCCGAGCCGACCGAGCCGGACGCGGCGTGGGGCCCTTTGCGCTGGGGGATGACCGTCGACGAGACGACGGCGGCGCTCGCCCGGTTCGCTCCGACGGTCGAACATCTCACCGAGCACGTCACGGGTCGTGACATCGTCCGCGTCAATTTCGAGTGGCGGACGTGGATCGCGGGGGTCGACTTCGACGAGTCCGGGGGAGCCGAGGAGATCCGGTTCTCGAGCCCGTCGAAGGACGACTTCGACGAACACCGGGGGAGCAAGGCGCAGACCCGGTTCGCGAGCCCGTCGCTTGCCGCCTGCGGCGCCGCCGAGCGAGCGACTGCCGAGGCGTGGACGCGGAGGTTCGGGAATCGTGAATGGGACCATACGGATGAAGAGGACGATTGGATGAGTGCCCGGACGCAGCTGGTCTCGTTTCGTTCGTCCTATTCCACCGGCTCCTGCCACTCCTCCGAGTTCTGGCGCCCCGGATACAACCCCTCGGCTCCGGTCGCGACCGGCGGGGCGTTTGACGCCGTGGAAGGCTGGCGCGGAGTGCCGTGGGGTGCGCCCGTCGAGCGCATCCGCGAGGCGTTGGGAAACGCGGATGTCAGCCTGCGCGACGCCCCGGCCTGGATGCTCAACGGACCCACGTCGCCGTTCGACTACCGGTGCGCCGGTCCCCCGAAGCAGCAGATGGTCTTCGAGGAGGACGACCGGGAAGTCGAGATCGACCTCGGCTCGGGCGGCTGCCTGCTCGCGGTGCGGGTCTACGCCACGTCCTGGACGCGCGTCTGCGATTCCCCGACGGATCGCTGGGGAGAACCGGACGAGGCCCACGTCGAGTCCTATGAGGTGTGGAACGACGGGCGCACCAAGGCGACGCTGAGTGTGGAAACGGTGTGGTGGAGGTCGGACGCGCGGGGCCCGGCGGGGGCGTCGTGCGTGGTGTCCGAACGGTACGAGTCGGTCGGGAGGGCGGGGCCGGCATCCGCTCCTGCCCGGCTTCCCGCGGGCGGGATCGACCTCGAAGCGTGGGTCGCCCGCCTCGAGCGGTTCGGCCACGAAGAAGACGAGGCGGGACTCCGGTCGGCCTTGCGGGCCGTGCACATGGGGTTCGATGCGCCGGACCCGTTCTACGGCGAGTCGAACGATTGGTGCGAAGACGATCGCCCGGCTTCCTTCGGCGGCGTGCACGTTCTCCGTGGCCAGGCCGACGACGACCCCGGCCTCGAGACCGCCGTGTGGGTCACGTTCACCGAGTCCGAGCATGTCGACGAGTGGTGCGACGAGCTCTGGATCGGCGTGTTCGACGAGCGCGGCTCCGGGCCCGAATTCGTCGGGGCCGTGCACCGTACCCTCGTTGCCTGCGCGTTCGCCGATAGCGTGACCGTCGGCTTCGTTGGCGAGGCACCCGGTCCGGAGGCCGGCCTGTGGGTCGAGACGCCAGAGGTCGACGCCTGCGGCACGATGGTCAGCTACACCCCCAAGCGGCTTCGCCTTCGCGTCGAAGACGAAGTTCTCGTCGGCGATTGGATCGATCCGTCTTCCGCCGGCAAGACGTACGACCGGATCACGGGGGAGGACTATTCCGGGTCCGCCGATGGAGGTTCGCGGTGAGGAGGTTGTCGGCGATCTGCCTTCCGATTCCGGCGTTGCTGTTCGCCGCCGGATGCCAGCTGGCCGCCGCTCCCTCGCCGCTTCGCGAGGGGCCTCCCGTCCTGCGCGTTCTCCAAGTGAAGTACGGCAACACCCTGAGCGGCATCGCTGCCCGCTACCGGATCCCGGGCGGCGTGCAGGCGATCGTCGAGTTGAACGGCCTCGACGATCCCGACTACCTCGTCACGCATCGCGGGCTGCTGCTGCCGGACGGACCGGGAACGCGGGAGCTGCCCGTCCACCGGCCGTCCCGTCCCGCTGGCGACACGTTCCGGGCGTGCGCTTCCGCCAGGCACTGGACTGCGCCCGCGCGCGAGGATATCCCGTCCTGCATGCGGGGGAGCTGTACGCACCTCGGAGTCCGCGCCGTCTGCCTGTGCGGCGTTCCCGACGACGTCGACAGGGAGGATGACGAAATCGCCGCCGGACTCCACCTCTCCGAGACGGGCAGTGTGTGGCGCTTCCTGCCCGTGGATCCGTGGATGGGGGGCGACGACCTGTTCGCGGTGACCGATGCGGACCTGGACGGAGACGGCCGCGTCGAGACCGTCGTCGCGGTGACGGAGGCGATGACGAACGGCATGGGCGTCACCACGTCGCGGGTCGCGGTGTTCCGGTCGTTTGACGACCCGCCGATGCGGTTCAACGCGGACGACTGGGGGAGCGATGCCATCGTCGAAGCGACCGGTCGCGCCGGGTGCGACCTTCTCGTCTCCGAGTGGCCTCCGGACCTCGATCATCCGCTGGACGGTCCGGGCACCTACTTCGCCGGCCGACGGTGGCGCTACGGTGACGGCGAGATCCGCCCGGCGGGGCCGCCCGTGATTCGGCGGTACCGGAGCGGCTTCGAGGACGAGCGCTTGGGGGATTGGGCGGACTGGTCTCCGGCGAAGTGGCTGTCCTCCGCGGAGGCCGAGAACTGGCCGACGGACCCGTCGGTGCCTTCCGCGGACGGCGCACCTCGGATGGGCAGGATCGCCGAGGTGCGGCTGTCCGATCGGAACAGACGATGGGCGGCACCGACGTTGATGGTCCTCGCGGACGGACACGCCGAGCCGGATCCCTTCCAGCTCTGGGGTCTCGCCGGCGGCGGCGGGCCACCGTCGCCGAACACGCGCCTCGGCGATGCGGGCACCGGGGCGGTGTTCCCGTCGGACTATGTTCCCGCCGATCCGGTTGCCGCCTGGACCGGCCGGTCGGTCCGCATCGAGGACTGGGCCGAGCCGTGGCGCAATGCGCGAACGGTCTGGCTCGGCTCCCCTCGCGAAGGCGGAGCGGAGGAACGATGAGCGACGTCCTCGAACACGACGGCGCATCTCCCGCCGGCTTGGCCGCCCCGATGCGAACGGCAGTCCTGCTCGGGGTCGTCGGATGCCTCTGGGCATTCGGCGCCGCGTGCCAGTTGGCCGCCGATCCCTCGCCGCATCGCGACGGGCCTCCCGTCCTGCGCGTTCGCCGCGTCGAGAACGGCGACACTCTGAGCGGCATCGCCGCCCGCTACCGGATCCCGGGCGGCGTGCAGGCGATCGTCGAGCTGAACGGCCTCCGCGATCCCGACCATCTCGTCCGGCACCAAGGCCTGCTGTTGCCTGACGGACCACTGACCGGAGACCTGCCGACCTACGGAATACGCCGCCCGCCGACAGACATGTTCCGGGCGTGCGCGTCGGCCAGGTACTGGCCGGCTCCCGTGGACGAGGCGATCCCCGGCTGCGGCAAGGGAGCGTGCACCCGCCTTGACGACCGCGCGGTCTGCTTCTGCAAGACCCCCTACGGGGATGACATGGACTCCGCGCAGGGCGAGCCTCTCCTCGAGGGCGAGATGATGGGCTTCCACTTGCTCGTCGGAACCAGCGAACTCGGCTTCTGGCGCGGTGCACTGCCCTGGATGGCGGCGGAGAGCCTCTATGCGGTGGCGGACGCCGACCTTGACGGCGACGGCGACCGGGAGGTCTTCGTCTCCGTGAACGTGGTGCAGGGGAATGGCCTCGGCATCATGACGTCGCGGATCGGCGTCTTCGAATCGTTCGACACGCGCCCGATGCAGCTCGTCCTGGACGACGGCGGACAGGAGACGTTGGTCGAGGCGACCGGGCACCAGGGTTGCGATCTGCTCGTCACCGAATGGAAGGACTTCGAGCATCCGTTGAAGGGGCCGGGCTGGCACTTCACCGGCCGCCGCTGGCGCTACCGGAACGGGGCGCTCGAGCCGGCCGGCCCGTCCCTCGTGCGGCGACTCTGGGACCGCTCGGACGACATGGCGGCACGGGAGGCCGAGGACCCGGCCGTGTCGGACGTCGAAGACCATCCGTGGGACGAGTCCTGGGTTCGGTTTCCTGCCCATTGGCTGTCGTCGCCGGACACGGAGGAGTGGCCGACGGACCCCCTCGCCGATCCTGCGCGGGGCCAGCCGCGCTCCGGCCGCGTCGTGGAGGTGCGGTTGCCCGAGCGGCACGGACCCGGAGAGGTGCCGACGCTGATGGTCTTGATGGACGGGCACGGTGAGCCTGAGCCCTTCAGGGTCCAGGGCTTCTCCAGCGGTTCGCCGGAGTGGCCGATCACCCGGGTCGGCGATGCCGGGACCGGGGCGGTCTTCCCGTTGGACTACGTTCCGGCCGACCCGGTCGCCGCCTGGACCGGCCGGTCGGTCCGCATCGAGGACTGGGGCGAGCCTTGGCGCTCCGCGCGGACGGTCTGGCTCGGCTCCGCCGCGGAAGTGACAGGCGTTGCGACGGCAGTTCGGACCTTCGCTTGACGCGCCAGGCCGGTGCGGCCAAGGTTGACACCGTGGTGGGGAACGCCGCTCGCGCCGTCGTGGAAGAAGCGTCTTGGGTCGCGTCCGCACGTGCCCCGCGTAGCGCCCTTCGCGGGGCCGGCATCGGGTCGGGGAGGGGTGACATGTCGACTCTCGGGAGCAGGGACTTCCCCGGCGCCGCCGGGTATTCGTCCTGGGTCATCGGGGCGGCCGTCGCGGCCGCGATCGTC
>JACRCX010000091.1 GCA_016218815.1 Deltaproteobacteria bacterium | reverse complement strand
CTGGGGGACGAAGCCGAGGCTGGGGCGGACGCGTGCGGGTTCGCGGACGGCATCGATGCCGTCGATGACGATCCGGCCGGCGTCGGGGGGGAAGAGGGTGGAGAGCATGGCGAGGGTGGTGCTCTTGCCGGCGCCGTTGGGCCCGAGGAGGCCGAAGATCTCGCCCGGGGCGACGGAGAGGGAGAGCCCGTCGACGGCGCGTCGGCCGCCGTAGGATTTCTGCAGATCTTCCGCTTCGAGGATCGGTGTGTGCATCGGCTTCATCCGCGGGTGCGGACTGTAGCTCCGGGGCAGCGGGGAGGGGAAGGGAGCGGCTCAGGGCGGGCCCTGCGAGCCGTGGCGACCTCGCGAGCGCGGGCTCGGGGGATACCAGGATGGCTCGTCCGGGCGGTGCCGTGCGGGGGTGCCGTGCGAGGAAGGCTTGACCTTCGTCGGGCCGGGCGAGCAGGATGGCGGCCCGGGAGGCAGGAGCGCATGGCGGGTGAGAAGCCCGGTAACGCCGCGGCGCCGCTCAGGGAATCGACGATTCGGCGCCTCGTCGTGCGGCGCTTCAAGTCGCATTTCGACGAGTCCGCCATCGAGCTGCGGCCGCTGACTGTGCTGGCCGGCGCGAACAGCTCCGGCAAGTCCAGCATCATGCAGCCGCTCCTGCTGCTCAAGCAGACGTTCGACGCGACCTTCGATCCGGGCGGGCTGAAGCTCGACGGGCCCAACGTCCAGTTCTCCGACCCGGCGCAGTTCCTCGCCAAGCGCAAGGGCCGGGACGGGGCCGATTCGTTCGAAATCGAGGTCACCCTGGATCCCGACTGGACGATTCGGCCGAGGTTCGAGCTGCGGGAGCGCGGTCTGGCGGTCGCGTCGACCTCGTATGCCAATACCAGGGCTGGCCGCACCGTCGAGCTGCTCGAGGAGCGGCCGATCGCCTCGGGGGACCGTGCATTCTTCAACCTGAACCTCCCGGAGCAGCAGTGGGCCGCCGTCGCCATTCGCCGGAGCGCCTTGATCGTCCCGGCGTTCCAGGGCCCCGGCGAGGGCGAGTTGATGCACGTCATGTTCGGGCCGCCCGAATCGCTGTCGCGAGCGTTGCGGCGAGCGATCCACCTTCCCGGGTACCGCGGGGATCCCGATCGGGTCCGCGGTCGAACGGCCATCGGCCCGTCCAACCCCGGCCTCTTCCACGAGTACGCGGCGTCCATCGTGCTCGACTGGACGGAGAAGCGAGACCCGAAACTGGACGCACTCGCCGACGCCCTCTACCAGGCGCGGCTGGGTTGGAAGATCGATGCGAGAGCCCGCGACGCGGTGAGCATCGAAGTGCGTGTGTCGCGAACGCGAGAGGCTTTGCAGGGCGGTGCCAAGGACCTCGTCTCGATTGCCGACGTCGGCTTCGGGGTATCGCAGACCCTTCCGGTTCTCGTCGCGTTGATCGCGGCCGAGCCCGGCCAGCTCATCTACATCGAGCAGCCCGAGATCCACCTTCACCCCGCAGCTCAGAAAGGACTGGCGGATCTCATCGCGAAGTCCGCTGCCGCCGGCGCACGAATCGTCGTCGAGACCCACAGCGAGATCATCCTCACTCGGCTCCAGTGGAACGTGGCGAACGGGCTCATCCCGAAGTCCGACGTCGTCGCGCACTGGTTCACCCGGGACAAGGACGGGATGAGCCAGGTGACGAGTGCCGAGCCGGACGAGACGGGTGCGTTCGGCGAATGGCCCGCCGACTTCGCGGACGTCGCGGCGCAAGTCGACCAGGACTACATCGACGCGGCCCAGCAGCGCCTTTTCGAGCGGACCAGGACGCCGTGAAGGCGAGCCATCTCTTCGTCGTGGACGCCGACGTGCTGCAGGCGAGCGGCACGAGCGAGCGTCCTCCTGCACCTGAGTGCCTGCGGACGCTGAACACCATCCTGACCGTGTGCCACCGGGTCGCGGTCTCCCCGGCCATCCAGAAGCAGTGGAACGAGCATGCCTCCCAAGCCGCCCGCCGCTGGTGGAGGCAGATGCTGGTGAGAAGGAAGGTTGTTCCCCTGGCCGCCGAGGATGTCGAAAAGTGCATCGCGCCCGGCGGCGCGGCCGCCGGGCTGCAACGCTCCATCGACCGGCATTTCGGGGAGGGCGACGAGCGGGACGAGAGCCTGCGTGACGTCCTGCTCGTCACCGCGGCGGTCGCCGCACAGGCGGCGATCCTGTCGAACGACAGGAAGGCCCGCCGCCGTTTCCGGACGGTGGCGCAGACGTGTGCCGCCTTGCGCACGGTGGAATGGTCGAATCCGTGCGAGGACGCCGATGAAGTGGTCCCGTGGCTCGAGCGCGGCGCGCCGATGGAGAAGGGGCGTCAGCTCGGCTGCGACGAACCGGACACGTAGTGCCGTCGGGCAGTTCGGCCTCACGGTCCGTGGAAGTCCAAGGGCGATGCGGGTGGAGAAGAGTTGGCGCGGAGAGGTTGAGGCGGCGCATCATGCCGCCGGAGAAGGTGCGGGCGGGGTCGGCGGCGCGCTCGCGCAGGCCGACGACGTCGAGGACGGCATCGACGCGCTGGTCCAGCTCACGCCCGTGGAGGCCGTAGATGCGGCCGAAGAAGGCGAGGTTGTCGCGGGCGCCGAGGGCGGGGTAGAGGGCCAGCTCCTGGGGGACGAAGCCGAGGCTGGGGCGGACGCGTGCGGGTTCGCGGACGGCATCGATGCCGTCG
>JACRCX010000005.1 GCA_016218815.1 Deltaproteobacteria bacterium | reverse complement strand
GAATGCTCCACGCCCTGCGCACCAAGGTCGAGCAGGCCGCTTGATCCCGGGTCCGGGCCGGAACTCTTCGACCTTCGACCTTCGACCTTCGACGCGCGGCCAGGGGCCATCCTTTGGTTGCGGCCCCTGGCCGCGCTATGACATGCTGGGAAACGTCGACGAGTGGTGCTGGGATTGGTATGGCGACTACGCGAGAGATGCGGATGTGGATCCATCCGGATCCGAGTCCGAGCCCCCGCGAGTGCGCGTGATGCGTGGCGGTTCGTGGGCCTTCTGGGCTGGGGAAGCACGCGCAGCCAACCGCAGCTGGATCGATCCGTGGAACCGCGAATTTGACGTCGGCTTCAGGCCCGTGAGGTCCGGGCGGTGAAGCTGGTTGGCGCTCAGGCAGGTCGTCCGTATTCGTCCTCGTCACTGCATTCAGCAGTCGGTGCCGGCGACGATGGCGCGACAGAGTGGGCCGGGGTGCCGGACTCGCCGGTGCCCGCGACCGCGTTGCCCACGTCGCCCCCGTCACCTCGCCGCCACTGCCACCGTCGAGAGCATCGCGGGCGACGAGTTCGTCGTCGCGACGCAGGCGTCGGTCACGCCGGCGCGACGGGCACGACGGAGACGAGGACGGCTACGTACACCATGCCGTCGCCGCGCACGATGCCGACGCGGCCCTCGTCGAGCACCTTGCCCAGCGTCACGTTCACCGCCACGCAACCGCAGCGCCGTCGTCGCCTCCGCGCAACCTACCCGGCGTCGCGTTCACCGCCACGCAGCCGCAGCGCCTTCGTCGCCGCCACGCCCACTACGCGAGGTCCACGGCCTGGCGTACCCGACGTCGTCCCCGCCCACGTCGCCGGCACGGTTCCCGTCGAGCAGCTTGCCGGTCGTCGAGTTCGGCGCCACGAGTCAGGCGTTGCTCAACCCGGCCGGCGACGTTCACGGCACGACCGATGCCGCCGCCGCCCTCGATGCCGGCGCCTTCTTCGTTGAACGCCTTTCCCGTCGCCGCGCTCGCTACCACGCAATCGCAGTGCCGGCATCGCTTCCGCCGCCTCGACGGTCACGACGTGGACAAGGCCGCCGCCGTCTTCGATGCTCGTGCTGTCGATCGTCGGTTCCGCCGCATCGACGTCTTCGAGGTGGACGGGGCCGAAGCCGTCCTCGATGCGTGCGCCGCCTGCGTCGAGCACCTTGTCCAGCGTCGCGTTCACCGCCACGCAGCCGCGGCGCCAGAACCGCCTCCACGGCACGGAGCGAACGATGCCGTCGCCGTCGGAACTGGCGCCGCCCCGTCGCCATCTTCCACGCGCCGATCTCCATGCGGCCCGCGTGGGCGACGCTCCACCGCCCGTCGCCATCCACCGCCACGTCGAAACTGGGCATTTCGGACATCGCAACACCACGGAACCACGTCGTTCCCTCCGATTTTGTAAACCCAGTGCCGAAATGCCACGAGGCTGTCGGCCCGTTGCCCGGCCGCGCACGGCGTCGCGAGCGGCGCGCCGTTGAGCGCCTTGTCCGGCGGCGGGTTGTCGAGCCGCAGGCGCGGCGGCTTCATCGCCTCCATGCCCATCACGCGCACGACGCGGACGATGCCATCGTCGTCCGCGGTGGGAGTACCGCCTGCGTCGCGCACCTCGTCCAGCGTCGCGTTCACCGCCACGCAGCCGCAGCGGGCGCCGCCCACGTCGAGCGCCTTGCCCTTCGCGCGTTCACCGCCACGCAGCCGCAGCGCCTACCTCGTTTCCACCGGCTCGACGTGCACGAGGCCGGCGCCGTCCTTGTGGCGGGCGCCGCCCTCGTCGACCGCCTTGTCCGTCGTCGCGCTCACCGCCCCGCAGCCGCAGCGGGCGTCGCCTCCCTACCCCGACGCCCACGATGTCCCCGTCGTCTCGATGCCGGCGCCGTCTTCGTCGAGCGCCTTGTCCAGCGTCGTGCCCACCGCCACGCAGCCGCAGCGCCTTCGTCGCGCTTACCGCCTCGACGAGCACGAAGGCTGCGCCGCACTCGATGTCGGCGTCGACGGTCGTCGCCTGAGCCGCCTCCAGCGGGGGAACTACATCTTGTACACGAGGATGCCCAGGAAGAGCTGCGCCGACGTGCCCGTCTCGACGAGACGCTCGTCCCACCACTCGTCGGCCCAGAGGTACGGCTGGTACTCCCACCTGTCCGTGCCCCCGAGGTACTTCAGCCTGCCCAGCGGCTTGTGGGTGGTCGAACTGGTCGTGACGAGCGGTGGCGGGTCGCGATCCTCCGGCAGCATCGGCTGCGCCTCGACGTACAGGTAGCACTGCTGCGGGACGATGAAGAGGTGGTAGTCCCTGTCGAAGCCCAGCTTCTTGAAGATCGCGAGGCACTGCTTCGTGACCGACGAGACGATGGCCGGCGGGATCGTCGTCCGGCCCGGTGCGCCCGGCTTCTTGCTGTGCCCCATGTTCGTCGTCCGGCGCCGTTCCCAGCGTCGCTCCGCGAAGCGCGAGGGTATCGAACACCGGGGACGAACGGTAGTGCCGTCGCGGCTGGCGCGCCGCCCGCGAGGTAGCCGTGGCCGCCGTCGCCCCCTGGCCCCCACCCGACGGTCGTCGCCTTCGCCGTCTCGACCAGCGACGCGCCCGACGCCGACGCCGTCCTCGGTGCTGGCGCCACCCACGTCGAGCACCCTGTCCCTCGTAGCGTTCACCGCAGCGCAGCCGCAGCGGGCGCCGCCCGTGTCGAACACCTTGCCCAGCGTCGCGTTCACCGCCACGCAGCCGCAGCGCCTGGATCGCCTGCTCGTCCACGACGCCCTCGATGGTCACGACGGTCACGACGCGCACGAGGCCGATAGCGTCCACGTCGAGCACCATGCCCATCGTCGCGTCCACCGCTACGCAGCCGCAGCGCGCTGCCGCCTTCGTCGAGCACCTTGGCGCCGCCGCACACGACGCCGCACCGTGCTCGATCCGGGCGCCGCCGTCGTCGAGCACCTCGCCCGACATCGCGCTCACCGCCACGCAGTTCCGGCGGGCGCCGTCTACGTCAAGCACCTTGTCGGTCGTCGCGTGTCGCGTTCACCGCCACGCAGCCGCAGGGCATCCATCGCCTGTGCGCGCACCACGTCGAGCACCTTGTTCGGCGTCGCGTTCACCGCCACGCAGCCGCAGCGCCGGCATCGCCTCCTCGCCACGCCCCGACGCCTCCAATGCCTTCCCCGGAGGATGCCGGCGTCGCCCCCGTCGAGCACCTCGCCCGGCGTCGCCTTCGCCGCCGTTACGCACGTCGGGCCGCGCGCACGACGCCTCCGACACCGCCCCCTTCGCCACCTGGCCAATCGTCGCCTCCGTCGTTACCACGCCCGTCGCGTGGGTCGTGGGTGACGGCACGACGGGGATGATGACGGCGCCGGACCAGAGGCCGCCGCCGTGCTCGATGGTTCGGCGCCTGGAACGCATCGCTCGCGCCGGCCCGACGCCCTCGACGGGTTCGACGTGGACGAGGACGGAGCCGGACGCGATGCCGTCGCCGCCCACGTCGAGCACCTTGCACCGCCTCGTGGTCACCGGCACGGAGCTTCGTCACGGGCGCCGCCCCCAAGGTCCCCGACGCCCCCGAGGCCGGCGTCGTCCTCGCTGCGGGCGCCGTCCACGTCGCGCGCCATGTCCGTCGTCGCGTCCACCGCCGCGCAGCCGCAGCGCCTGCATCGCCTCCGTGGTCACGACGCACACCGGGCTCGACGCCCCCGATGCGCACGCCGCCGTCGTCGGGCACCTTGCCCGTCGTCGCGTTCACCGCCGCGCAGCCGCAGCGCCTGGATCGCCTCCACGCCGCGCCGCCCACGACGCCATCGTCGCCCCCGATGCCCGCGCCGCCTCACGTTGCGGCACGAGGATCTGGTATCCTGTCGCCTTCATGAGGGCCGTGCTCTTCATCGTCCTTGCCGCCATCGCTATCGGATGTTCCGCAGCCAGCAGGGCCGCAGTCCAGCAGGCAACGGAGGGAAGTTGTCAGCGCCTCTGCGCGGACCAACACCCCGACAGCCTCTACGACCGCAACCGCTGCCTCGAGGACTGCGAACCGCCGTAACGGGCGGACGACGAGATCGGGTCTTCCGCACGGCCTTCGCCGTCCACGGCGTCTTCGCCGCCTCCTTCACCTTCGACGGCACGACGCCCACGACGTGCAACAGCACGGAGCCGCCCTCGACGCCATCGCCACCCACGCCGAGCACCCTGCTCGTCGTCGCGTTCACCGCCACGCAGCCGCAGCGCCTTCATCGCCAGCGTCGCGCACCTTGTCCGTCGTCGGGTCCCCCGCCACGCAGGAGCAGCGGGCTCCGCCGACGTCGAGCACCCTGTCCAGCGTCGCGTTCACCGCCGCGCAGAGGCAGCGCCTTCATCGCGTCCACGACTCCTACGCGGACGGGGCAGCCGCCGCCCTCGACGCAGGCGTCGCTCCCGTCGTCATCTTCGCACACGCCGAGCTCCATGCCGTCCCCGTGGACGACGCCCCGCCGCCCGCCGCCATTCGCCGCCAGCTCGAATTCGTGGATTCCGACGACCCCAACACCCCGGAATCGCGTCGTTCCCGCCAATTCTGTAAACCCATTGCCGAAATGCCAGCGAGGCCACCGGTCCGTCGGCTGGCCGCGGACGGCGTCGCGGGCGGCGCCCACGTCGATCACCTTGTCCCTCGTCGCGTCCGCGTGCACGCAGCCGCAGCGCCTGGATCGCCTCCCCACCCCGACGCGCCCGACGCCGTCGCCGTTCTCGGTGCAGGCGCCGCCGGCGTCGAGCACCTTGGCCGTCGTCGCGTTCACCGCCGCGCAGTCGCAGCGGGCGCCGCCCGTCGTCGAGCACCTTGCCTATCGTCGCATTCAGTCAGTACCTGAACCCACGGCCTTTGGCCGTGAGACCCGCCGAGCTTCGAGCGATCCGTGGTGTACCTCGAAGGTAGGCTCTCCCTCCGGGAAGGCCCCGTGGGGCGTGGAAGGAGAACCTGCATGCATGACTGGGAG
>JACRCX010000089.1 GCA_016218815.1 Deltaproteobacteria bacterium | reverse complement strand
GGCGCCTCGCCGCGCCGGGGCACCCGCACCCAGGCCCTCCCCACCTCTCCAGCCGACCTCTCCACCTCTCCTTGGCCGGCTCCGGAAAACCGTGACGCGTCGTCACGAACCATGGGGTTAGTAGTACAGATGGCTCCGCCCCCGGACGGGACCGTCGCGCGAAACCCGAAGCAAGCCCCGGCAGAATTCCAAGGCCAATGATGTTCAGCGCCAGGGCGTTGACAGCTACCCCCGATCGAGCTTCAAGTACCGGCCCTCCTCCCACGCGTCCTCCAGGAACTTCCGGAACTCGGCCACGGCGCCCTCGATGTCGGCACGATCCCAGACGAACTCCTTGCTCGGCAGGAAGGAGGGCAGGCTGACGACCTTGGGCAGCTTGTCGCCGATCACTCCCTCCATGAGTTTCGCCGCAGCGGCCAGGTCCTCGTCGGTCATCGCGGTCAGCACCTCGGCCAAAGCCTCGTCCGTCGGTGCCGCCAGGATCGAAGCCACGCTCGCAGGCGCTCCACCCAGGCTGCGCAGGCGGTCGAGCACGCGTTGCGAGCGAAGGAACTGCGCCAGACCGAGGAGCACGTCCCGGCCGGACGCGCGGAGACGTTCGGCCGCGGCCTCCCCGGTCCTGGCCGCACGCGCCAAGTCGCGCGGCGACAGCAGGTTCCGGGTGTCGACGTCGTGAACCCCTCCGTCGTCGCGGATCGCGCGCTTGATTGCCTCCGGATCGGCGGCGGGCCAGCAAGGAACCGCAGGTGGCGCACCATGATCCAATTCGATCCTCTCCAAACACCGCTTCGCCTCGGGGACACCGGCGAAAGCGCGGAGAACCGCGACTTCCCGCCCGCCTCGAGCAGCCTCCAGCGCCTCGTGGAGCTGCTTTCGAGCTTCCTCGACGGCGAGGAGCAGCCCTTGATAGGCGGGGAGGTACTCGCGCTCGAGGTCGTCCAGCCGCGGACGCAGCCGCGTTTGGACCGTGTCCGGGTTGACCACCAGATCCTCGACCTTGTCCAGTTCCCGCCGGACAGCCTGCTGTGCCGCCGCCAGGGCGGCCATCTCCCCCACATCGCCGGGTAGGGCGGCGCTCGCGAGTCGCGCCGCCCGAAGCAGAACCGAGCGAGTTGCATCGAACGCCCGGCGCATGTCCTGCCACCGCCGATGCCGGTCGCGGAACTCGTCGAGCTCCTTCGGGCCGAGCGACCCGGGCTCCGCCGCCTTCGTCGCGCTCAGAACGGCCCGCCGCAGGGAGTCGAATACCTCGGCAAGATCGGTCGAAGACGGCCGCGGCTCGCTCCCGAACTCCAGCCAGTAGAGCAGCAGGTCGTCGAACGGGCTCGTAACCTCGCGACCCAGCAGTCGAAGGAGTTCACGCAGCGCCTTGTCGTCGCGGTCCAGGATCTCCGGGTCAGGCCACGCGGAATCCCGAAGACGCACGAGGGCGTCATCTGCTGTCGCCTTGTCATACCGGGGCCCCAGGCAACCCGCACTCGCACCAACCAGGACTTCCAGGTACGGGGAGAACACGTCCCACGCGTCCGGCGCTCGCGGCAGCTCGAGGCGCGAGAGGCCGCGCAGGGTCTCGGGCTTGAACTCGATCGCCGCGATGGTCGAACGGTCGATCCAGGCACCCTTCTTGTCCTGGATGCGGATGACACCTTGCTGGGCGAGGCACAGAAGGTACACATCCACCATGCGTCGGGTGAGTCCCGGAGACTCGGTTCCGTCCCGTTCGTCGTATCCGGTGAACCAGTTGTAGACGGTCTTCACGTCGATGGGAGTGCCGCCACGTCCCTCGATCCGCTTGCGAATCGCCTGGCAGAACGTGGAGCCGGACGCGTCCAGGCGCCGGAGATCGCTCGGATGGACGATCTCCAGCGGGGCAGCGAAGTTCTCCACGGCGCCCCAGAGCTGGTCGCCCTCGCTCACCGCCTTCCCGAACTTGACGATCCCGTTGACCAGTTTCACTGCCCCCTGGGAGTCGAACTTCCTCGGACCGAAATCGATGCTGCGGGACCGGTAGCAAGTATCCATGGACTTCCGCGCCATCCGTTCGATGGCCGCGCCGACGCCACCTGCGGTGTCGATGTCGAGCGCCGTGCGCGAGGTGCGGGCAACGCCGCGCGCGTGAACGGCAAGCAGCACCTGATAGGCACGATGGGCCTCGTGGTGCCAACCCCGACGCCCGTCCTTTCCCATCCCCGTGTTCGGGTTGTCGTTCGCCACGACGAGGTGCGCGAGCGCGGCGACCAGGGTTGCCTTCTCCCCGTCGTCCGGCTCCGCAGGCGCCCACACGCAGACGCGGGGATCCGCGGACCCGTCGCGTTTGAGGAACTCCTTGACCTGCCGGTCGGTCATGGGGCCGCGGGCGAGCAGCACGAGGAAGTCGTCCTCGTTGCCGTGCGTATCGACCTCCGGCGCGCGCGCGCCCGGCTTGTCCAGATCGACGACCGCCACGCGGCCCGGACGCTCCTGGCCGTGCCACAGCACCTTCAACTGGATCTGACGCTCTCCCTCGGCGATGAACTCCGCGAACGGCGACGCCTCTCCGCCGTGCTCGGCGTCCGAATACCCCATCGCCCGATCGACGTACTGTCGCAGCAGGAGCGGATCCTTGCGCAGCCGGTCGGCCGCGGCGTTGGCCACGGCGTCGTACTCCCCTGTCTCACGCGGCACGAACTCGTAGCGATCGCCCCGCTTGCGGATCTGCGCGTGCAGCTTGTTCTGCATCTCGGCGAGCACCGTCTCGTAGTGGCCGAGCTGCGCGTCCAGCTTGTCCTCGTCCAGCTTGAGGTCGCATACGGCGTCGACAATCTGCTCGGCCGTCAGGCCCTCCCGGACGTCGGCGAGGTAGTACAGGAAGAGGGTGTTCAGGATGCGTTCCGCGCGTTGGCGGTTCTGCAGACGGGCAAGCTGGCCGTCCGTGATCCTGGAGAGCGCCGCCTGTGCGGAGGTCAGCGCGCCAACCTCGTCTCGGAAACGGCTGCGGATGCTGACCGTTCCGGACGAGGACGTGGAAGGAGTCTCGGCGTACGACATCAGATCGTCGAACACCCGCCACAGCGGCACGAGCTCCTTGGTCTCCTCGGCGATCGCACGCTGGAGAGCCCGGTGCAGGAACCCGATGGTCGATCGCGTGCCCGTGAGCCTGGTGGAGATCTGACGGATAATCTGGATCGCAGCCGGCGGGAAGGGGAAGGAAGCGTCGAACTCCTCACGGTTGCCGTCCCGGACCCACGGCACCAGGGTCCGGTATCCTGCGTGATAGACCTCGAGCGCCGCCGGGTCGGTCACCGTCCGTGTGCGCTGCACGACGATGTCGCGGAACCGTTCCGGTTTGTGCTCCAGCACTTCGTGCCGCAGCCGGTCCGGCGCGATGATCTTCTGGGGGTTCGTGTGCTTCGCCTGCGCCGCCACCAGCGTCCAGACGGGAAACCCCTGCGCCTTGGCGAGCGTGCTGGAGAGGGTGAGCAGGCAGTCCTCGTCGTCGGCCAGGTGCCGCGACCGGCCGAGATACTCCGACATCTCGTCGATGGCGATGAACACCCCGTCGTAGCCGGCCTCCAGGATGTCCCGGACCGCACGACTCAGCCGTTCTGCTCGGGTGGCCTCCACCATTGGTGTCACGCGCTTGTGGCGGTAGAAGGCGCTCAGGACGCGGCCGGCATCGCGCACCGCCGCGGGATCCCCAAGCGCTCGATGAAACTCGTCCCGGGAGTATCGCGGCAGCCCCTGCATCAGCCGTTCGTCGCCGAGGAACCGCGGAAGGTCGTCGCGGAACATCCGGTGGTGGTCGCTCAGGAACAGCCTCACCAGGTGTTCCTCCGGGTACACGGCGAGCGGCTTCCCTTCCCGGAGGGCGAAGGTATCCTGCGCCTCCTCGAGAATGAAGTCCTCCAGCAACCGGTCCTGCGTCCCGCCGGCGCCCTCAAGCGACAGCACGACCGGGAAGATCCGCTTGCCTTCGATCTTGCGCCGCCAGTTCTCGTCCAGCCGGCTGCCCGGCCCCGCCTTGGCTTCCTGGTCCTCGCCGGCCTTGACCCGATCCCACGCGGCGCTTCCACCGAGCGCCATGACGGCCGTCGCCGCGATGAGGTGCGACTTGCCCACGCCGAACTCGGCCTGCAACCAGAACCCCTGCCCCTCGCCGGCCGCGATCTTCTCGCAGATCCGGTCGAGGTACGAGCGCACGGGATCGAGGTAGAACTCGCCGAGCGTTTCCAGCCGGACCCGACCGTTCTTCTTCGACTCGCGGCGTTCCTGGTCGGTCCGGCCGGCCCAGACGTGTTGGGTCAGCGAGTACACGCTCTCGACCTTCGCGGGGACCTTCAGGATCTCGCCGAGCGGCTTCCGGGCGCCGAAGCGGGTCAGGGTTGTCTGGCGCATCCTCGATCCTCCTGTCACTCGTCCGCTTCCGGCTCCTCGGTCTGTTCGCCATCCCCGTCGTCCGACTCCTGCGCGTCCTCCGCGGGCTTGGTGCCGGCCCGGCGGCGGCAGCGCTGGTACCAGTCGTCCACGTCGTAGCGTTCATCCTCCGGCAGCTCGCGGAGCCGCGCCGCAAGGCCGCCCTTCTCGAACAGCGCGACGCCTTCCTCCGCGAGTCCGAACAGCGCGCAGTGGTGCAGCCACTCTGCCAGCGTGCGCGTGTCGGGTCTTCGCTCCTTCGGGTACTCCCCCTCACCCCGCACGAACGCGGTGAACTGCCGGATGCGCCGCGCCAGACCCGTGCCTCGGGCCTTGCGCAGCCCCTCCGCCTCGTTCTCGTCGGGCGGCCGGTACAGCCAGTGATCGCCGTCCTTGAACCGGACGAGGTACTCGTCCAGGAACTGCGCCAGGTCCCGCCGCGGAACGAGGCCCGCGCCCCGGCCCTTGAGCCACCGCGTGAGGTAGAAGAAGAGGCAGTCGTAGAACTCGATCCCCTTGAGCCGACCCTTCAGGTCGAACTTCTCGCCCTCGCCCTCGTCCCGAAACACGGTCCGTCGGACGTAGTCCACCAGGGTCGCCTCGTCCACGTCGTCGTCCCCCAGGTGTGGCGCCCGGAGGACCACGTCCGCCGCGGCGCCCGCGGGAAGCCCTGCCATGCGGAGCCGCGCGAAGCGGACCAGCGTGTCGCCCGCTCGCCCCTCGTTGCGCAGGTCGCTCTCCGAAAGGCTCTCGAACTTCTCTTTGAGGAACCACCGGCCCGCCTCGGACCGGATCGCGACTTCCCCCAAAATGTCCTCGAACCGGTGCTCGGCGAGCTGGCCTCGTGTGAGGAGCCGCTTCAGCACGAGGTCCCAAAGCCGATCCCGCGTCTGGCCGCCGGCCTGGGACAGGACGTCGATCAGGATCTCGCGGACTCGCTGCGAGACGAACGTGTCCTCGCCGGCGCCGTTGGTGTCGCCCTTTCCGCCAAGCTTCGGCTTCCGGCAGTTGACGACGAGGTCGCTCTTGACGACCTTCTCCCCGGTGAGTTGGTTGCTGCTCTTCTGCTTCGGGTCCAGCACGGTCACCGAGTGGATCTCGAAGCCCGTGTCGAGGATCATGTTCTGGAGTCGTGTCCACGTGGCGGGGTTGGTGTCGTGATAGCAGAGCGACATCCAGCGGCTTGGCTTGAGCGCGCGGTGCAGGTTTGCCAGGACTCGGCGCATGTCTCGATCCCAGTCGTCCGCCGTCTTCCCGCGGAACGGATTGACGACGATCTCGTCCTTGAGCCACGTGCCGTCGAAGCCCAGCCACGCCTCCCAGACGAAGTTCAGCTCGCCGTACTGCACCTTGTCCATGTAGGCGGGATCGGTGAAAACGTAGTCGAGGGAGGCGGGCGGGCATGAGGGACGAACGGCGGAATCGGTCGACACGGTCGATGGGCCTGTCGTGCCGACTTCTTGGGTAAGAGCGGCATGCCCTGCAGACAGGACTCGGCGGCCATAATCCGCAGCATTGATGAGATTGATCTGACGAGCCACGGGAGGGATGTAGTAGGTTCCCGTCTGGACGGCGCGTTTCTCCTCGCGCAGCATCTTCGAGCAGGTAATAGCCGGAACGGTCAGCCCGGCGTATACCGGCCCGATTCCAGGAACCGTGCGGGTCATGGCGGCACGCCACGCCGCCAACGCCCATAGGTTCCGCTTCGTGTAGAGGTCGGCGACGTTGCGGAAATTGCGGCCGGGACGCCACTCCATGCCCCACGGCTTCGCGTCGTCCTCGACGTCCATCATTTTCCGTTGCGGATACCAGTGCGGCACCTCGACCCCGTCGATGCGCGTGATCTTCCCCAGGTCGTCCTCCGCGAAGTACTTCCCCTTCCGCGTCCGGCGGTCGTCGTCGTGGCGGCGCTCCGCGGCGGCGGGCTTGCAACCGCCAAGGCAGCGGTAGCGGACGAGGACCGGGATGGGGCCGAATTTGCGTCCCCGCGTGGAGATTGCGAACTTCCGGTGGGGCTTGCCGCCGGCCTCCGCGAGGCAGTGCGGGCATACCCGGCGCCTCTTCGTGAGGGTGGCCGTGCTCGCCTTGCCCGCCGGGTACGACACCTCGTGCTCGGGGCAGTCGAACAGCGCGACCGGCTGGAAGCACGACGGGCACTCGAACCGCTCCGAGTAGACCACGTACTCCGTCGTCGCCGGACCGCCGCAGCGATCGCACCGCGTGGCGTAGAGCCAGTCGAGCTCCTGCTCCAGGTTCACGATCTCCTCGCCCGTGATCTTCCGGAGCCGACGTTGCAGGTCGTCAGGGTACGCTTCGGTCATCATCCGATCCCACGCGACGCGCAGCGCCTCCGGATCGACCGGGTGCGTGTAGCAGTGCGAGATGAAGGCCGCGGCCGGGGAGGCATCGACCAGGACGCAGGGACGATCCTCCATCATCGCCGCCACCCCGGTCATGCCGGATCCGGAGAAACAGTCCAGCACCAGGCCGGTGCCGCGCGGGTAGTACCGCTCGGGGAGGTAGTGGCGGATGTACTCGCGGATCGCCGCCCAGTGCTTCTTCGACCAGTACGTGTGCATGTCGTAGATGGCCTTGGGCGGCGCCGCCTTGTCCACGACGAGGTCACGGTCGAATGCCGGAACGTCGTACGCGTCCGTCGCGGGATCGTATGCCGTGGTATGCTCCGCGATGAACTCCGGCAGCTTCGGATTCGGCCCGGGCACGAAGGGCTCATGCGACCGCGCCGCCCCCGTCACATCCTTCTGGTCCAGCCGGAGCTGGCCCTTCCCGTCCAGGCGAAGCTGGCCCGAGTCGGGAGCCTTGCGACGGCCTCTCATCGCGCCGCCTCCCTCAAGGTCTGCCGCAGGTCATCGATGCAGTGGCCGAGCGAGGGCTCGGCCTTCCCGGCCCGGAACAGGTCCATGGAGGCTACGATCTCCGCGGCGAACTCGGCCCCGTCCAGGGTGACGCGATGGCCCGCGGCGTTCAGCGCCCGCCGCAGCACGTTCTTGTAGTGGTCCCGGGCGCACTTCCGCCGTCCCGGGTTGGCCTTCGCGCCGAGAACACGGTGGAGCGAGGTCGGGTCGGCCAACAGCCAGCGCTCGATGTGCGGATCCGGGCACGCCACCACGTGCCGGGGGAAGCGCGACCGATCGATCACGTCCTCGATCGCCCGGCGCGCGGGGTTCCACCTGTTGCAGTTGGCGTCGATCGCCACCACCAGGAGCTCAGGGCTGGTCTGCGACGCCCGGAGGAAAGCCGTCAGTTCCTCGAGGACGCGGCCGTGCCCGCCGCGAGCACAGCGCAGGCGCGACACGATGCCGATGCCCTCCTCGGCCCCCAACCTGCGTACGAGGGTGTCGAGAAACCGCTCGTGCGCCACATCCTCGCAGAACACCTCGACGCAGGTGCTGGCGCTACCCATCAAGGAGCCCCCGCAGCATCGCCGCCTCGAAGATCCCGTCCTCGGTGCCGGACGTGAGCGCCTGGCGAACCTCGGGATCGTCGAACAGCGGGCCCGTCGGGAGAAACGGAACCAGTCGCGAACTCCCGCCTTCCCGGACGACGTTGAACATCCGCACGAGCTCGGGCTTCTCGCGCATCATCCGCAGGGCCTCCCCGCAGAACAGGGGGGAGTGGGTGGCGACGATGACCTGGCGTTGCTCCTCGAACGCCATCGACGCCAGGAGCTTGGCGATGAGCTCGATGCGGCGCGGGTGAACCCCGTTCTCCGGCTCCTCGAACGCCACGAGCGATCCACCCCAGGGGTTCACGGCGACGCAGGCCAGCGCGAGCACCCGCAAGGTCCCCTCGGAAACGACGCGCGACGAGTACGCGGCTCCCCCCTGGTGGATCTGCAGCTCGATCTCGCCGCGTTTCGGGTTGAGCTCGACCTGGATGTCCTCGATCGAAGGCACAATCGTCCGGACGGTCCGGCGGACGGCGTCGTACAGCCGCCCTTCCTGCGAGTTCTTGAGCCGGTGGAGGAACGGCGCGACGTGCTCGCCCAGCGGACCGATGTCGCCGACATCCTGCGGCGCTTGCACGCTGCGCATCGAGATGCGCGGGTCCAGGTAATAGCATCGCCAGGACGACAACTCCTGCCGGCAACGCTCCAGGACCTGGTAGCCGGCCCCGGAGAAGCGACGGTCGGAGAGGACGGTGAACGGCTGACCGATCTCGAGCTTGTACGGCCGGGCCGCCTTCCCCTTCCGGCGCACGTGCAGGTGTCGCTCGACGAGCTCGATGACCGGGTTGCCCTTCGGCTCGCCGGTCTTCCCCAGGGCCGCGAGGTACTCGTTCGCCAGTCCCAGCGTACCTCTCGCGGGCTCGACGGCAACCTCGGCCCGGTACTGGATGGTCTCCTTCCCGGTGTCGATCCTCGCATCCAGCTCCAGCGCGGCCTTCTCCCTCCCCATCAGGCCGGCCAGTCCCTCGGCCTCGAACCGGAACGCCTCGATCGCCCGGCCGCGGATCGGCGGCCCGAACGCCTCGGCGAGCGTCTTCTCCGAGGCGAGGCGGGACAGGAGCTGGACGGCATCGATGAAGTTGCTCTTCCCGGCGGCGTTGGGGCCGAAGAGGACCGTGAAGGGCGCGAGCTCGACGGGCTCCCCGTTCTGGAACGACTTGAAGTCCCGAAGCGCCAGGGACCTGAGCATGTTCACCCCTCCTCCGCCAGCTCGAACACCCATCCGGAGTTCCTGAAGACCAGCGCCTCGGGAAACTGCCGGCGCGATTCCTGGTCCTCGTCGAAGATCCACAGCCGGCTGTCCCGCATCGTCCCGGGAACCACCAGGCACACCCGCTTGCCGTTGATCGCCACCTGGCGCGCCAACGAAACGTCATGCTCGCCGAGCTCGTGCGCGTACAGCAGCTCGAAGTCGGCCAGCACCAGGCCGGCGACAGAGTCGGGCTCGATCCGCCGCGTGACCAGCTCTCGAAACGCGGCCGACACCAGCCGCCGGAGTTCGTCATCCCGGCGGTCGTCGGCCAGGCGCACCGCCCGGTCATACGTCCCGGCATCCTTGAGCTGCCGGACCAGGGCGCGATTGACCGAAACGTACTCGACCGTGCCTCGCCGGTTGAGGTTGCCAAGCTCCACCTGCTCGCGCAGCTTCCGCTGGAACGGCCGAAGTGCGGGGTACGGCCCGAAGACGCAGTACACGTGCCGGTCGCTGGCCGGGAGCGCGAACAGCTCCGCCAGTTGTTTGAGGATCTCCCCCGCCGGCAGCCGTGGCACGGACACGTCCATGACCGACTATTCCCCCTTCGCTCGCAGCAGGAGCTGCCCGGCCGCCCCGCGCCCGCGCCGTTTGGCCTTGCTCCGTGGCCTGGGTGTTGCCGTCTCCCGGCGCTTCAGCCCGGCACGCCCGGCCGGCCGGTCGTCGATTCCTCCGGCGGGACGCGCAGGGACGGACCTCCTGTACCCCGCGGGCTCGCCGTCACG
This sequence comes from Deltaproteobacteria bacterium, assembly GCA_016218815.1. GTDB lineage: Bacteria > Myxococcota_A > Polyangia > DRWM01 > JAAZOP01 > JAAZOP01. The sequence continues at coordinate 55,014 of JACRCX010000089.1, read as the reverse complement.
AGCCTCCGTCGCATCGACAACCGGCCCCTCCAACAGCCGCTCCATTCGTTCGGGGCCCGCGGCAGCGAGCGTGAACTGGTGGTACTGATCCAGCTCCGAAGTGGCGCTGACATGCCCCGCGCGCCACGCTTGATCCAGCAACCCGCGGAGGGCGTCCCGACGCCACAGCATCGCCCGCACCTCCGGCATCCCCGCGAAGACGTCGACCCGGGCCATCGTGCGTTCGGGGAACAGGCGCGCGAGCACGTACAGGAACACTTCCAGCGGCGGACTCGCACGGACGGGAATGTACTGGGCCGGCCGCGGGCTCACGAGCTTCCGGCAACGACGAAAGGCGACGACCGCCGCCGTGGCGATCTGGTCGGTGTTGCGGCCCCCGACGCGCGGCACGAGGAACTCCAGCAGCCCGGCACGCGTTCCTCCTTCCGGACCCAGCTCGGCAAGCCAGCGCGAGGCCACCTCGAGGAGCAGCGGCGCGGCGAGGATCAGCTCGAAGAAGAGAATGTCGCGGCCGACGCGGGAGTCGCCGAAGCGGCCCAGCGCGCGGGCCAGCTCGAGGTTCATCCGGCCGTCTTGGGAGAAGCGATGGGCGATGTACTCCCCGCAACGCCGCCGCGTCGCCGCACTGCTCTGCGGCAGGCGCTCCGCGAGGTACGCTCGGAAGTCGACCGTCGTGGGATGCTGGACGGCTGCGGGAAGGAACGCCAGGCTCTCCTCGATCAACGGGTTGTTGAAGTACGTGCGCCGATAGCGCTGCGTGACCGCCTTGCTCATGCCAAGGCTTCCTTCAGGGCGTCCTCCGCGTTCTCGACGAACACGAGTCGGAGGCCCTCGGTGACCTTCCGGGGAAGCTCGGCTGCGTCGCGCTCGTTGTCTTTCGGCAACAGCACGGTTCTCGCGCCTGCCTGCTGCGCCGCCGCGATCTTCTGGGCGACACCGCCGACGGGGAGCACGCTGCCGCGCAGGGTGATCTCCCCCACGACGGCCACGTCGTGGCGAACCGGACGCTGGACGAGCGCGGAGACGATGCCGACGGCAAAGGCCAACCCAGCCGAAGGGCCGTCCTTGCGGATGCCGCCTTGCAGTGCCAGCACCGAAACGTCGTAGCCGTCCTTGAACTCGGACACGATCTCGAAGGCCTTGCGCCGGTGGGACACGAACTCGTATGCGGCCTTGACCGACTCCTTCATCGTGGGACCCATCCAGCCCAGGCGGTTGAGCGCGCCGTGACCCTTCTGGACGACCACCTCGATGAGCTGGATCGTGCCGCCGCCGTCACCGGAGACGGCGAGCCCCACGACAACTCCCACCTGAGGCCGCGGCGGCAGGCGAATCGCCCGGTGCCGAGCCCGTTCGGGGGGCGCCGCGGGGGTTCGCCGGCCGTCGATCTCGAACTCGATCGTGTAGCCCGCGTACTCGCCCGGCGCCAGCACCGAAAGCTGGTCCTTCACCCGCTGCCGGCATTCGACGGCCAGGGCGACGTACTCGGCCAGCTCGTTCGCCGAGGCGTTCCCGTCGGGATGGAGCAGCTTCATGAGGCCCCGAACGACCTTGTGCACGGCCTCCACGTCGCGCCCCTTGGCGTTGTGCAGACGGTAGCTTGCGGCGGGGTCGACCGGGAGCACCGATGACCGGAGCCGGTGAAGGAGCTCCGCGAAGTAGTCGAGGGTGAATCCCCAGCCCTCGGCGAAGCTCTGTTCCGTCAGCTTGGAGATCTCCCAACCGGGCAGGTAGCCGTGGATGCGCTCCAGAAATGCGGTGTCGACGAGATCCTCCGGCAGCGGCTCGAAAAGATGCTCGTACTTCTCGTGCGGCTGGGCGCCCAGCACATCGATGTTGCCGATCAGCACGATGGACGCCTCGCCCTTCACCTGGAAGCGGCCGAGGCTGAAGTTGCCATACTCCATGTAGTCCTTGAAGATCGAGACCGTGGCGGCAGGATCCTTGAATTCCGTGTGCGCGATCTCGTCGAAAACAAGCGTGTCGAACTCCGCCACGAGCCCGGGCTTGCCCGTCCCGCCGTGGACGAAGAGCTGGGCCGGCGTCGCCCGCCCCCCGGAGAGCATGTACGAGTAGTACGACAGGTTCTTGAAGCCGTAGCTCTTGCCGGTCTCGCGCGGGCCGAGCTCGATCAGATGCACCATCCGCTCGGCCATCGGCGCCAGCCGCAGGATGGCAATCAGCTTCTGGCGCGGCGTCAGCTCCGCGGGGTTCAACCCGATCGTGTTGAGAAGCAGGTCCAGCCACTCGTCTCGCGTGAACCGGGCACGCTGCCGGAGCAGCTCGTCGACGTCGATCTGGCCGTGCTGGAAGGGCGTGAAGTCGGACAACACCAGCGGCGTGATCTTCGTCTTCCAGACCTGCGCCTCGTCGTACGCCAGTTCCGCGATTCCCCACAAGCCACCCATGAGCCGGGGGTACTTGTTGACCAGGTTCTCGCTGACGTGCACGTGGTGCTGGTTGATCGCCGCGATCGCGGCCCAGTACTTGTCCTCCGACGTCTCGAGCCGAACCTCGACGCGAGCGATCAGGTCAAGGCGCCGCCGCTGCTTGAGCTCGTGAAGCAGCCTCGGAGCGTCCGCGGGCGAGGCGTAGTTCTGTGCCAGCTTCTTGCGCACGCGGCCGATCTCCGCGGGGAAGTCCTTGCCGGGACAGAATTGGCTGATCAAGTACTCGATGACATACCGCGGAAACTCCTTCAAGTCCGTCAAGCGCGTTCGCCGCTTCTCCACGACGAGCCTGCCGAACACCTCGTGGGCCTTGGAATCCGCCGGCATCAGTCTTCTCCGAACAGCTTGGTGAGCTTCGCCCGGGCGGCGTCCGCCTCCACCACCTTCGGCTGGACCGCTTGGACCTCCACGGTCGTTCCGCCAACGCGCTCGCCGCCAAGTCGTGCCGTCAAGCGGATCTTCTGCCGGCCGGCGGCGGTCGGCGTGAAGCTCAGGTGCGCGCGGACCGGCGTGCTGCCTGCGTCCCGGACCTCGACCGGCGCCATCCCCTCCCGGTCGGCGGAAACAACCACCGGCGCGGAAAGAAGACCATCCGCAGCCACCGCCACCTCGATCGCAACGGGTTCGCCCACCGTTGCCGCCTCGCGCACGGACGCCACGAGCGAAACCACCGCCGGCTTCGCCTTGTGGCTGAGGCGGACGAACGGCACGACCATCTCGAAGAGGCTGATTCCGCCGTGCCGATTGGACGCCAACGGACGGAACTTGCGACCCGACGGCAGCGCAGCCCGCAGGGCATGCCCCGGTCGCGGGAACACGAACCAGCCACCGCCATCGTGGCCGAGCACGCTCGCCTCGATCTGGAACACGCGCGCCGCCGCATCGCCCTGCAGCTTGGCGCCCACCCGGGCCGACCGATAGCCGACCTCGGCAGTCCCCGGCACCTCGACGGGAGCCCCGCGGGCCTGAAGCAGGTGCCCGTGATCGGCGGTCAGGAAAACGGTCGCTTCCGGACCGGCCTCGGCGAGGAAGGCCCGCAGGTTCGTCACCAGCGGTCCCTGCACCTGCTGGAGCGTGTAGGGATCCCAGGCGGTCTCGTGCGCGAATGAGTCCGGGAAGTCGAAAACCGCCATCCGCAGGTCGTTGGCCGGGCGGCACGAGCGCGCGCCGAAGGCCAACCCCGGGAGGCGCGTGTTCGTCGCCTCCAGCGGTACCGGTTCACCGTGGACTCGCCCGAGGAGAAGCTCAAACAGGCGCGTTTCCGGGCCCCGGGGCGTCGCGCGAGGCGAACAGCCGGCGAACAAGGACCGCCTGGAGACGTTGGTCTGCGAGGGGAGCAGTGCCAGCCCCAGCGCCTCCTCCACGTCGTATTCCCGGGCGATCCCCGGCCGGAGCGTTTCGCGCCAGAAGTCGAATCGCAGGCCGTCAACCACGAGCAGGACGGCTCGCGCCAGTTTGCCGTCCGCCCGACGACGACGCGGAAGGACGAAGCTCTCGTAGTACGACTCGACCGAAGGAACCTCGCCGGGGACCACCTCGCGGTAGCGCGCCTCCAGCAACCGCCCGAAGGCCATGTCGAGCGCGTCCCGAAGTCTGGCGGCCCGGTCGATCAAGTCTCGCGCGACTCGTACCTCCGTCGCCCAGCGCTCGGCGAAGCCCGGGATCCCATCCCACTGGCGTCTCGCAGCGTTTTCGACGCGATAGACTTGCGAGTCCAGCAGCCCTGCCAGGAGCTCCGTCCGGTGGAGACCACCGTCCGCGAATAGGTCGAGGATCCGTCTCGCCGAAAGCGACTTGGTCGCGACCAGCGTCAGGTTCTCGATCGGCATGCGCAGCCGGCCCACGATTTGCGCCAGGTCGTCACGGGCGTTGCGGAATTCCGGCACGAGACGCTCGACCCGGAAGTCCTGATCGGAACCTCCCGGCGGCGTCGAAGGCATTCGGGCCTCGAACGCCACGAGGCCGCGGAGCTTGTCGGACAGCTTCTCCGCCTCCGCAAACCGGGCCGCGTGCTCCTCGTCCTTCAACTCGAGTTCGCGCTGGAGGTACTCGAGAAACGCCTTGTCGCAGTGCTGCTCGAAGACGGGTACCTCATCGGTGACGAACCACTGCGGAACGCCCGCACCCGCAGACACGTCGAAGGTCCGGAACGACTCGAAGGCCGGCGAGCACCGGGCGAGACGCACACCGGCATCGTCAGGGAAATGCTGCTTTAGCACGACCATGCCGGCAACGGCGGCCCGTGCGGTCTCCGGGTGGTCGTCGAACAGGTCCCCCAAGGGACGCGGCAGTCCTCGTAGGCGCGTGCGCACGACCTCGCACTCGGATGGGTTGAAGACCTCCTCTACCTTCTTCCAGCCGTCGGGGCGGTGGAACGCAACCTCGAGCGCCGCGATCGGATCACCGAGGTTGAACAGGTCTGCGCCGAGCAGGGCGCTGGCGCCGATGAGGACCAGGTCCTCGCTCGTCGCGGTGCGTCCCATGCGCCGGAAGGACTCGTACGCTTGCGCGAAGCCGGCCGGGTGCTCCCGGGCCAGTTCCCGGTACGGGTGGATGTTGACCGCGCCTGGCCAGTCGTCGAAGTCGGTCGCGGCCACGAGGAAGTCGCGAACCGTGGGCCGAAAACGGGCCTCCTGCGACAGCCGAGGCCGCCAGTCGGGAGCGGCCAGCGGCCGGAGGTCGTCGGGCTTCGCGTCCTTGGGTAGAAGATGGGGCTCGCGGAGCGTGTAGGACTGATCGACCAGCACGAAGCGGGGCTGCCCCTTGTCCGGATCGAGCGCGTCGAGGAACTCCCGCAGCCGAAAACCGTTGTTCACGACTGCGAGGACGGTCCCGGACTTCTCGAGATCGGTCTTCAGCCCACGAAGGTCGTCCCCATGAAGGAGGGCATACGGATCCTCCACCCACACCACGGGATGGTGCTTCGCCCGGCGCTCGACCTCTTCACGTACCCACCCGGACGGATGCACCCCAACCTCCCGTCGTGCGAGCCCGAAACCCTCCGGCGGACCGCTGGTGCCGAGGCTCGCGGCGCCCGAATTCATCGAGATTCGGGCAGGCGTGCTCCGCAACGCCCGCGAGGGTCCGCGCGGTGGCGGCCAGCCCCGAAGAATGTCTCGTGACGGCGCGGCAGTCAATCCGCGATACCGGTGGTTCGATACCGGTGGTTCACCCGCACTGGCGGCCTTGGGTCGCCGCTGGACACGTTCGGCTCCGCCCCTGATCCACGCGGCACGCCCTGACCTTCGCACCTCCGGACCAAGAACTCGATCCGATCGCCCCACCAACAACCAACAACCAAGAACCCCCTGCACCCTCTCCCCCTATCTGTGTCCATCGGTGTTCATCGGTGGTTGCTTGCTTCCCTCACCGACCTCCCAACCCCATCTTCGCGATCTTCCGGATGAGATTCCGCCGGCTCACCCCCAACAGCGTCGCCGCGTGCGTCCGGTTCCCCTTCGTCCGCCGCAGCGCATCCTCGATCTGACGCCGCTCCAGCGCCTCAACGTTCGCGTGCAGCCCCGCCTTGCCGGCCTGCTTCGGCTGCGCCGCGCGGGCGATTTCGGGCGACAGGTGTTCGGGCCCGATCTCGAGCTCCTCCCCCGAGAACACCCACAGTCTCTCCACCTCGTGCCGCAGCTCCCGCACGTTCCCCGGCCACCCGTACTCCCCCAGCCGCTCCATACACTCCCTCGTGAACCCCCTCTCCCTCCCCTCCCTCTCCACAAGCCTCGACCGGAAATGCTCCACCAGGAGCGGGATATCCTCCCGCCGCTCCCTGAGAGGCGGCACCCGCAGCACCAGCACGCTCAGCCGGTGCAGCAAATCCTCGCGGAACGCCCTCCCCCGCGCCATCTCCTCCAGGTCCCGGTTCGTCGCCGCCACCACCCGCACGTCCACCCGCCGCGGCTCCACCGCCCCCACCGGCGCGAGCTGTCCCTCCTCCAGCACGCGCAACAGCTTGGCCTGCAACGACGCGCTCATCTCCCCCACCTCGTCCAGGAACAACGTCCCCCCGCTCGCCGCCTCGAACAACCCCATCCGATCCGTGACCGCTCCCGTGAACGCCCCCCGCACGTGACCGAACAGCGTCGAATCGAGCAGCGTCTCCGGCATCGCCGAGCAGTTCTGCGAGATGAACGCACCACCCGCGCGTCGCGAACGCCGGTGCACCGCCCGCGCCGCCAGCTCCTTCCCCGTCCCGTTCTCCCCCAGGATCAGCACCGTCGCGTCCGCCCGCGCAATCCGCTCCAGCCGCCGCAACATCTCCCGGATCGCCGCGCTCGACCCGACAATCCCATCCACCTCCCCCGCCGAAGGCGCCCTGAGCTCGTCGAAGGGGCCCGACCGCTCGACCGCTCGACCGCTCCCGCCTTCGCCCCCGGGGGGGCTTCGGCGGGCAGGCGCCCCCCTCCCCTCCCGGAACCGCCGCACGATCTCCGCCGCCTGCTCCTCCCCCACCTCCACCCCGCACACCCGGCGCAGCGCCTCCGCCATCGCCCGAGCCTCGTCCCCGTCGCCCTCCCCTTCGTGGTATAAGCGCTGTCCCATGGGCGGCCTGAAAGACATCCTTCTCTTCATCATCCTATTGGGCGTCCTGATCTTTGTCCACGAGCTCGGGCACTTCATGTGGGCCAAGATCTTCGGCGTCAAAGTCTTGAAGTTCTCCCTCGGCTTCGGCAGGAAGCTCGTCGGCTTCCGCCGCGGCGAGACCGAATACCTCGTCTCCGTGATCCCCCTCGGCGGCTACGTCAAGATGCTCGGCGAAGGCGCCACCGGCGGCGACGGCGTTTCCGACGAGGTCCCCGAGGACTCCGAAATCCGCACCCCCGAGGATCGCGGGCGCGCGCTCGCCGACAAGCCCCTCTGGCAGCGCGCCGTCATCCTCGTCGGCGGCCCCGTCATGAACCTCATCTTCCCCATCTTCATCTACTTCTTCGTCCTCCTCGGCCGCGACACCATCGCCCCTCCGTCCGTCGGCACCGTCTTCGCCGGCACCCCCGCCGCCCAGGCCGGCCTCCGCCCCGGCGACCAGATCGTCTCCGTCGACGGCACCACGACCTACGGCTTCGAGGATGTCGTCGACGAGGTCGAGGATCGCCCCGGCGAACCCCTCGAGTTCCGGGTCCGCCGCGGCTCCGAGACGTTCACCCGCACCATCACCCCCAAGCCCACCCAGACCGTCATGCCCATCCTCGGCTTCGTCAACGAGGTCGGCCGCATCGGCGTCTCGCCCTACTACCGCACGTCCATCCTCGGACCCCGCGCGCCCGACAACCCCGCCCCCGCCCTCCGTGCCGTCGACGAGGTCGTCTCCGTCAACGGCAAGCGCGTCCGCCGCCTCATCGACCTCGAACGCGCCCGCACGCCGGACGATGGCCGCCTCGACGTCGGCCTCCTCCGCGCCGCGCCGATCCCCACCGGCCTGGGCGCCGTCTTCGTCGCCGAGGCCCTCCGCGTCGCCGTCGAGGCCTCGCCCGGCCGACCCGTCGCCGACGCCCTCGGCGCCACCAGCTCCGACCTCGTCGTCAGTCGCGTCGACCCCGGAAGCCCCGCCGCCAAAGGCGGCCTCCAGGTCGGCGACCGCCTCCTCCGCCTCGACGACAAGCCCCTCGTCACCTGGCTCGACGCCGGCCTGTCCCCCGAGGCCGACAAGGAAGGCCCCCACTCGCTGCTCGTCCAACGCGACGGACGCGAGATCCCGCTCACCCTGGAGCTCCACACCGAAACCTTCCGCGATCCCTTCGGCCAGGATCAGAAGCGCTTCTCCATCGGCATCACCGGGTACCAGCGCAATTCCGCTGACGAGCCCATCCCCAACCCCAACCGCCTCTCCCGCGCCTTCTTCGGCGCCTTCGCCGAGACCGGCAACGTCATCCGCCTCACCGCCCTCGGCTTCGCCGCCATCTTCCAGGGCCGCGTCTCCGTCTCCGCCATCGGCGGACCCGTCCTCATCTTCGACGTCGCCTCGCACTCCGCCGAGGCCGGTGCCACCTCCTATCTCTGGGCCATGGCCCTCATCAGCATCAACCTCGGCATCTTGAATCTCCTCCCCATCCCCGTCCTCGACGGCGGCCAGCTCCTCTTCTTCGCCATCGAAGCGGTCCGCCGCAAGCCGCTCTCCCGCCGTACCCGCGAGATCGCCCAGACCATCGGCCTCATCCTCATCCTCGCCCTCATCGCCCTCGCCCTCAAGAACGACATCGCACGCAAGTGGGCCGACATCGCCGGCCTCTTCGGCTGCAACTGATGCTCCCAGGCCTCGCACCACGCCTCGCCGCCGCCGTCGCCCTCCAGCTCGTCGAGCGCGACCGCGCCTACCTCACCAAGGCCCTCGACGACGCGTGGCGCCCCTTCCCAACCCCTTCTCACGACGACCGCGCCTTCTCCACCGAGCTCGCCCTGGGGACCTGTCGCTGGCGCGGCATCCTCGACGCCGCTCTCGACCCGCTTCTCCCCCGCGGCCTCGAGTCCCTCGACGACATCACCCGTCAGATCCTCCGCCTCGCCGCCTACGAGCTCCTCGGCCCCCACCCTACCCCCCCCCACGCCGCCGTCCACCTCGCCGTCGAAGCCGCCAAGCAGCTCCGGAACCCCTCCCTCTCCCGCCTCGTCAACGGGGTCCTCCGCAGCCTCACGCGGAGCTCGCAGCTTGTGGCTGGTCGCTCGCAGTCCACTACCCGCAGCCCGCGTCCGAGTTCCCCGACGACCTTGCGCCATGAGGAATCACCTCCGGACCCGTCCGGCGCCCCCAAACCAACAACTCGACCCGATCGACCCACCAACGACCAACAACTCCTCTCCGCCCTCCCCCCCTGGCTCTTCTCCGCCTTCTCCTCCGCCTGGGGTGAACCCGCCGCCCTCGCCCTCTCTCGCTGGTCCCTCGACCGCCCCACCCGTTCCCTCCGCCTCAACCGCCGCCACCCCGACTTCCCTTCGCACCTCCGGACCAACGACTCGACTGGCCGGAACCGAACCGCGCCCTTCAGGGCGCGGCTGGGCCAGCCGCGGGCTGAAGCCCGCGGTTCGGATACGGAAGTCCGGCCACCTGGCGACTCGTTGATTACCAACAACTCCCCCGTCCTCCCCCTCCCCCCCGGCGCCGGCGATCTCCGCTCCCACCACCTCGTCGCCTCCGGCGCCGCCACGCCCCAGGAACACGGCGCCTACCTCGTCGCCGAGGCTCTTCCGCTTCGTTCCGGCGCCATCGTCCTGGACGCTTGTGCCGGACGCGGCACGAAGACCACCGCGCTGGCCGAGCGCCTCCCCCCGGACGCGACGCTTCTCGCGGCCGACGTCAATCCCGACAAGCTCGCGCGTCTTGCGCCCGAGCTTCAGCGTCTCGGTCTTCCTCCCGTCGAGACCCTCGCCGTCGATTGGTCCGTCGGTGTCGCCGGCATCGCAGGCTCGTTCGACGCCATCCTCGTCGACGCCCCCTGCTCCGGCACCGGCACCCTCTCCCGTCGTCCCGAGATCCGCTGGCGCCTGGACCCCTCCGACATCGACCGTCTCGCCGCGCTCCAATCCGCCATCCTCCGCCGCACCGCCTCCCTCCTCGCCCCCGGCGGCATGTTGCTGTACGCCGTCTGCTCCCTCCTCCCCGCCGAGGGTCCGGAACAGATGCGCTCCTTGCTCTCCTCCTCCCCCGGTCTTCTCCCCGTCCCCGGTGCCTTTCCCCTTCCCTGGCACCCTCTCGACATCGGCGCCGCCCTCCTCCCCCACGAGTCCGGCACCGACGGCTTCTACGCCGCCCTCCTCCGCCGCCCCTGAACCCTCCGCCGAAGGCGCCCTGAGCTTGTCGAAGGGCTCCCTCCCCTCTATCGGTGTCCATCGGTGTCCATCGGTGGTTTCTTTTTCCCCCTCCCCTCCTCCCCTCATCGGCTATGATTGCTCCCCGTGAGCAGCTGGCGCACCGCCAGGAGCCGAGGAAAGTCTGAAACGCCGCGCACCGGTCCAACCAAGGCCCAGACCTACTGCACCTACTGCCCCAAGCTCTGCCGCTTCGTCTGCCCCGTCTCCGCCGTCCAGGCCCGCGAGACCGTCACGCCCTGGGGCAAGCAGACCATCCTGCACGAAATCGTCCGCCAGACCCTCCCTCTGGACGAGTCCGCCGCCCTCCCCCTGTGGGCCTGCCTCGAATGCCACGGCTGTCGCACCTACTGCGACCACGGCATCGAGGTCCCCGCTTCGCTGCGCGCCGGTCGCGTCCTCGCCTGGAACCACCAGGTCGCGCCCAAGCCCGCCGCAACGCTCGTCCACGGTTTCTCCGAACGCCAGCGACGCATGCAGCTCAACGTCGCCGCCTTCGCCGCCGACCGCGCCGTCTCCGCCGAGACGAAGCTCGCGCTCTTCCCCGGCTGCAAGGCGTGCCTCGATCACCCCGCGGACGTCGCCGCCGCGCTGCGCGTCCTGGACGTCGGCCCCAACGGCCGCGCCGCCCTCGTCGCCGACTACTGCTGCGGACTGCCCCTGCTCCAGGCCGGCGACCGCGACGGCTTCCTCGCCGCCGCGCGCCGCGTCCGTCGTGCCCTCTCCGGCATCCCTTTCACGGTCGTCCCCGACCCCGGCTGTTTGCATGCCCTGCGCGTGCTCTACGTCGAAGCCGGCGTGACGATCGATACCCGGCTGCTCCACCTCTCCGAAGCCGTCCTCCCCGTCCTCGGCCGCTTCCGCAAGCTTTCTCTCGGCGGTCCCGCCTTCTACCACGACCCCTGCCACCTCGGCCGGGATCTGGGCATCTATGACGCCCCTCGCGACGTCTTCTCCCGCGTCCTGGGCGAAGGCATCAGCGAGTTCCCCCGCAACCGCGAGAAAGCCGACTGCTGCGGCGGCGGTGGCGCCGTCCCCGACGTCTATCCCGACACGGCGAGCGCCGTCGCCCGCCGCAGACTCGAACCGCTCGGCAAGCCCGACGGTTCCTCCACCGTCGTCACCGCCTGCCCCTCCTGCCGGGAGATGCTCGCTGCCGCAGGCTCCGGCTGGCAGGTCAAGGACATGATCGAACTCCTGAACGAGGCCTTGCTATGAAACTGTCGCGCCGCCAATTCCTCGGCACCACCGCCGCTCCCCTCCTCCTCCCCATCCTCCCCATCATCGGGTGCAAGCCCTCCGAAGGTCACGCCGACTCCCGCGCCGCCAAGGACGATCCCGACTCGCCCGCCCCCGACACCTCCACCGGCCCTCGCGTCGCTCTCGCCGCCGATCCCGACGTCGTCGAATCCCGCAACCGCGCCGACGGCGTGAAAGAGCTGATGACCAAGGCCCTCGGCGGTGCCGGCGGCGGCGAGCCGGGCGATTTCCTCCAGAGACTCTTCCACGAGGACGAGCGCATCGGCATCAAGGTCAACATGCTCGCCGGCCGCGGCATGTCCACCTCCGTCGACGTCGTCGAAGCCCTCGTCGCCGAGCTCCGCGCCGCGGGCCGCGGCGGGCGTGGCATCGTCGTCTTCGATCGCTTGAAGCAGGAGCTGGTCGACGTCGGCTATCCGACCGGCCAGGACGCCCGCGATCGCGGCTACCGCCTCCAGGGCACCGACGAGGCCGGCTACTCCCGCGAGCTCTACGTCGCCGGTCGCGTCGGCAGCCTCCTCTCGGAGGTCTTCCTCGGCGTGGATGCCCTCATCTCCGTCGGCGTCGTCAAGGACCACGACCTCGCGGGTGTCGGCGGCTGCACGAAAAACCTCTTCGGCCTCATCCACAACCCCAACCGCTACCACGACCACAACTGCGACCCCTACCTCGCCGACGTCCTGGGCATGGAGGAGGTCAAGAAACGCCTCCGCCTCTCCGTGGCCGACGGCCTCACCGCCGAATGGCATGGCGGTCCGGCCTACGTCCGCGCCAACACCTGGTCGCTGGGGACGATCTTCGCCTCCCCCGACCCTCTCGCCCTCGACGCTGTCCTCGCCGACATCATCGATGCCAAGCGCAAGGAGAAGGGCCTCCCCACTCTCGCCGAGGCCAATCGCCCTCCCCGCTGGCTCGACACCGCCGTCTCCCGCGGCCTAGGCGTGGCCGATCTGGATGCCATCCAGCGCATCGAGAAGTAGGAACCACCGATGTCCACCGATGAACACCGACAGGCCAAGGACCCCGGCTCCGACCCGGAGCAGAAACCACCGATGAACACAGATGAACACAGATGGGGCACCGGGCCCGGCTCCGCCTCTGAAAACCGAAAACCGAGAACCGAGAACTGCCCCCTCCCCGCCCGCCGCTCCTTTCTCCGCACGTGCGCCTTCGGTGCCTGCGCCCTCGCCGCCGCCCGCGCCCGCCGTGCCCTCGGCCAGGAGGCCGAGCTGGTCGCGCCCGAGCCGCACGAGGCGAAGCACTGGGAAAAGCTCGCCGACAACAAGATCCGCTGTCTCCTCTGCCCCAGGAAGTGCGAGGTCGCCGATCACGAGCGCGGCACGTGCGGCGTGCGCGAGAACCACGCTGGCGAGTACAAGACTCTCGTCTACGGACGCGCCTGCTCGGAGAACGTCGACCCCATCGAGAAGAAGCCCCTCTTCCACTACAAGCCCGGCACCGACGCGTTTTCTCTCGCCGCCCCGGGCTGCAACATCGAGTGCCAGTTCTGTCAGAACTGGGAAATCTCCCAGTTCCGTCCCGAGCAGATCGAGACCTGGGAGCGCTCGCCCGCCGACATCGCGTCCCTCTGCGTCGAGCGCGGCATTCCCACCGTTGCGCTCACCTACTCCGAACCTGTCGTTTGGTGGGAGTACGGCCACGACATCGCGGTGGCGGCCAAGGAGCAGGGTGTCGGCACGGTCGTGGTCTCCAACGGCTTCATCGAGGAGAAACCGCTACGGGAATGGTGCGACACCGTCTCCGCGATCAAGATCGACTTCAAGGCGTTCACGCAGCGGTTCTATCGCGACACGTGTTCCGGGGATCTCGGCCCCGTCCTCGACACGCTCGGTCGAATCAAGGACGCGGGGGTCTGGTTCGAATTGGTCATGCTCGTGGTCCCCACGCTCAACGACGACGAATCGGAAGTCCGGGCCATGGCGAAGTGGATCAACCAGCGTCTCGGCCCGGATGTCCCGCTGCACTTCACGCGTTTCCACCCCATGTACAAGCTGACCGACCTTGAGCCCACTCCCGTCGAGACGCTCGAGCGTTGTCGCGACCTCGCCCTCGCCGAGGGCCTCCACTTCGTCTATCTGGGCAACGTCCCCCGCCACGCCGGCGAGAACACCTACTGCCCCCGCTCCGGCGAAATCCTCATCGAGCGCGCCGGCTACACCATCCTGGAGAACCGCATCGTCGACGGCAAGTGCCCCTGCTGCGAGCAGCCCGTGCCCGGCAGGTGGTGACTCCTCGCCGGCGGGGTCGACCGATCTCCGTCGTCATTCAGCTGAGTCGTTCCCGCAGTTTCGGCAGGGACACAAACTCCACCGCCAGGTCGCCCTGCCGGCGCGCGTAGCCGTCCGTCACCTGCGGGCTGACCACGAAGTTGCGCCCCGTCGGATAGCTCTCGCGGAACGCGGCCAGTCCCCGGGGCTCGAAGGCGTCCGCGTTCCACTTGCACTCGACGGCGTCCACCGCCGCGCGCCCCCGTGGCACCACGAAGTCCACCTCGCGCTGCTGCTTGTCCCGCCAGAAATGGAGCCGCCCCAACGGAATGGATAGCAGCGTCTCCAGCACCAGGTGCTCCCAGAGCAGCCCGCAGTCCTCGGCCCGCAGGCTGTCCCAGCCCCGAGCGAAACAGACGAAGCCGGTGTCGAAGCCGTAGATCTTCGGCTGCGCGACGATCTCGCGCCGGCCGCCCGCGGCATACGGCCGCAGCAGGTGCGCGACGTGCGTCACCTGCAGTACCTCCAGCCAGTTCGCCACCGTTGGCCGACTCACCCCGGCCAGCTTGGACAGCGACGTCAGCTCGACCATCCCCCCGCTCTGCCGCAGCACCAGCTCCAGCAGCCGGAGAAACCCGGCCCGCTTCTCCAGCCGGAACAGCTCCTGCACGTCGCGCGCGAAGTACGAGTCCATCCATTCGGCAAAAAACTCGCCGGCGTGCGTGCCCGCCAGAAGCGCCGGCGGCAGGCCGCCGCGCAGCAGCCGCTTGCGAACGTCCGCCACGCCGAACGCGCCCAGCTCCTCGAACAGCACCGGTACCAGCTCGACGGTGCGCTTGCGCCCCGTCAGGCTGTCCCGGAACTTCTGCGTCGCCGCGAGGGTGGACGAACCCGTCGCCAGTACCTTGAGCCGCGGGAACGCGTCCGCTGCGATCTTCAGCAGGCGGCTTGGGTCGGGTAGCTGGTGCACCTCGTCCAGGACTACGAGCGGACGGTCGATCGCGCGGAGGAAGCTCTCCGGATCCCGTACCCGCTCCGCCGTGGACGGCAGGTCGCAGTTGAAGTACGCGGCGTCGGCCAGGCTTTGCGCCAGCACCGTCTTGCCCGCGCGCCGCACGCCTGCCAGCCACACCACCGAGGCCTGCCGCCACGCCACTTCCACCCGGGCCGTCCAGAACGGTCGTGCAATCATGGATCCACACTTTACACCTGGCCGTCCACGTGTAAAGTACCAATTCGTGCCCGCCCGTTACGGCACGCACCCGAACAGCATCTCGCCCCACGTCGGGTTCTGGAAGGCTCCGCCGTGGGCGGCAAGATGATCGGCACGACCCAAGAAGCCAATGTTGCAGGGGTTGCCGGCCATCAATGGGTCGGCGACGACGCTCGTGAGATGGTGACCGTCGTACCCGCTGACGTGACCCGCCGCTGCCAGCTGCGCCTGCTCCTCCAGCGTCCAGCACCGGGACAGACCGCAGCTACCCTGCTGGACGGTATTCGATTCGTTGCGCCACGCGCGGTCGATCGCCCTGCGCCGCAGGCGGACCGAGCCCAGGAAGCCTGTCGCCCCCTCCGTGCCTTCGGCCGAAAGCGCCGCCGCCCGCGACAGCGAAGCGCCCGCCCTCAGGTTGATGACGAGCCCGCGGGCGAACGACCAGGCGACCTGTCCGACCTTCACCAGCACCGTGAATGCCGCCGCCCGTCCCAGACGCTGTGCGACGTCCCAGAACTCCGTGGGCCGACGGGCGACCGCGTTCTCGATCAGCTCGGAACCGACCTCCAGGCCCGCGGCGAGACCGAACAACCGCAGCCAGTTCGCTGCCCGCCCCAGAATCGCCGGCCCCGCGCCGCCCGCCAGGCCCGCCAGCGCCCCGTCCGCGGTGTCGAGCAGCGCCAGGTTCATATTCATCCCACCGTCCCCCAGCAACTGCGAGGCGACGCTCTCGGCGCCCCGCACACCCGCACCCAGCGCGACGCACCACAGCGATCCGGCGCCGCCGGTGACGTACAGGCACGTCCCGACGATACCGAGGCTGAGCACCAGCTTGCGGTTCTCGTACGTCCACACCCCGATTCGCATCGCCACGTCCGCGGTCGCCTCCACCCCGGCCCCGACCAGCTCCACGAACCGCAACGTGCCACGGCGCGTCGCCTCGGGATGAGCGTTCAAGATCGCCGTGCCGAGCTCGGCCAGCGGGTCGCGCAGTCGACGGCCCACTTCCCCCAGGCCATCGACCACCGCCTCGGCAACGTCACCGGCCGTCTCGGCCACCGTCGCGGCCGCCGAGCTCGTCGCAGCCGCGACACCGTCCCCCGTCCAGCCGACGAAGTCGCCGACGGCCTGGACCAAGGGCGCGACCGTGGGCTCAAGCGCGCCACCGAGAAGCCCGGCCGTGTCGGCCGCGAACTCCCCCGTCGCCGCGGCCGCATCCCTGGCGGCATGCGCCACGGGCACGACGACCGGGCCGGCAAGGTTCGCAGCCGCCCGTCCGGCCTCGGCCACGGTGCCGGCAACGACCCCGGCGCCCTCGACCGCGACGTCGGCCGCCGTCACCGCGACGTTCGCCACGGCCTCAGCACCCGCCACCACCGTCTCCGCCACGGCCCGCGCCACCGGGACGACGACAGGCGCGGCAGCCTCCACGACGGCCTCCGCACCGTCGACCGCGACTCCCGCCAACGCCACCCCGCCGTCGGCCACGGTCTCCGCCCCCGCGACCGCCACGTCCGCGACGGCCCTCGCCGCCGGAACGACGACAGGCGCGGCCGTCTCGGCGACCACCACCGCCGCGCCCGCCGTGGCCCCCGCAACGACGACCGCCGCGTCACCCACGGCGTCGGCCGCATCCGCCGCCGCGCCCGCCGCCGTCGTCACGGCCGATTCGACGTACGGCACGGCCGCCATGACGTTCAGCGGCGAGACGTACGGCAGCACGGTCCGCGCCGCGTCACCCACGGCGCCGGCGGCGTCGCCGCCAAGCTCCACGGCGCCTTCCCCCACGCGACACACGGCATTCCGGGCATCGTCGAACCAACCCGCCTTGGCATTCTGCGGCGCCGATCCGACGAGGGCCAGAACGAACAGGGTGACGGCGGTGTTCGATGAACCGTTCATGACGCTCCTCCTCCCCCGGCCAGTCTCTTCCTGCCGGTACCCACCGATGGACGACGTGGACCGCGGTCGTCTGACATCCGGGCCATCGTCACCTCGCGCCCGGCGGCAGCAACCGGTCCCACGGCAACCGGTAGAAGGTCGGATCGGTCAGCTCGAGAATCCGCAGCGAGACCGCGACGACCCCATCCGGGATGGGACCGTCGCGAGGCCTTCGCCCGCCGGCCACGGCCACGACGCGACGTCACGCCGTAGCCAGTACCCGCCGTCGGCGCCGTTCCATGGCGTCGCGAATGAGCGGCACGACCACTTCCTTCACGACCACCGCGATGACGATCGGAAGCACCTTGACGAGGATCTTGCTCATGGAAACCTCCTCTTCCTGCCGTCCTGGACGATGACGGTCGGCTGGATCTGACAGGCGGCGGCTATCCCTGCTCCGGCTGCTGGTGTAGGCTGGTTGGCGTCGAGAAAGGGGGCTCTGCTTGCAGGACACCGGCAGGAACCACGGCGGCTCGGGTGTCGATCTCGGGCGGCTCCTCGAGCGGTTCGACCAGGAGCCGGAGATGCGCGCGGCGGTCGAGCACAACATCCAGGTGCTCAAGTGCATTCGCGGCGGCCTGCGCATGGCCGAAGCCCACGCGCTCGACTTCGACCCTCGCGCGGACTATTGGCACCCGCCGGAACGACGGCTGGCCGTGGCCTATCTTGCCGATCGGTGGTCGGGGCGCGTGGCCCCCGTCCGCGCCGGGCACTGGGAAGACGACGCTCGCCCAGTTCGCCGGCTTTGCATGGAACCACGAGCTGTCGGTCCTTCCGGGCGAACTGCCCCGCGCGGCCGCTCCTCTCACGACGGTCGGCAACTCGTCCTGGTCGCCCTTCCACACGATCGGCGGCCTGGTGCCCAGGCCAGGGGGCGGCTTCGAACGGCATCCAGGCATCTTCATCGCCCCGGAGTCCGCGGCTTCCGACCCATGACGCCTCCAAAACGGCGCTATCGTCCTGGACGAAATGAACCGCGCCGACCTCGATCGCTGCATCGGCGAGCTGTACCCCTTGCTCAGCGGCAGCGTCGAGTGCGTGTCGCTCGCCGGCCTGCCGGGCGTCACGGCCATCGTGACCAGCCCCCGTTTCCGGGTGCTTGCGACGGTCAACGACGCCACGGTGGACGACATGCGGGTACCGCCGTGCGGGACTTCTTCGACGTCGTCCGTGAAGAGAAGCTCCTCGCCGTCGGCGAGGACGACGACACGCGAACCCGCACGACTCCCTGCCCCTCGATCGTTCTCACGACCAAGACCTTCGTCACCCACCGATTCGACGGTGGTGGACCTTCGAGGGCCGGCGGTTTCCCGCCATCGGGGGAACCATCGCGACGTGCTGGCCTGCTCTCCTCCGCAGCGCCGCGCTGCTCGACCGGACGTTCAACCCGCGCACCCGACTGACCGATCGGCCCGATGGCGACGTCGATTGGGCCGCCACGTTCGCACGGGGACCGCTCGCCGCGCCGCCTGAGTACGTCGTACGATCCTCGGGAGTCGGCCTCAACGAGGCAGAGCACGCCGCGCTGCGAGGCTGGACGGTCTGGCTCGCCCGCGAGTGGCGCGAGTACGCGCCCCGCTTCGGGTTGGTCGCTCCGGTGGGGATCGAGGAGATGCTGGCCGCCCTCGCGGCCACGGACACGCCCCCGGCCTCGCCCGAGCAACTCCGACGCTGGACGCACGCGGCTCGGCGCTCGCGCTGGCCGATCCTTCGCAACGTGGTCGCGGAGACGCTGCGCCCGACGTTCGAGCCCGCGGCGCTCGATTCCATCCCGCTTCCCACGGACCGTCCCACGATCTTCGAGCTCCTGTGCCTCGTCCGAATCGCAGATTGCCTCGCGGGCAGGCCCGACGAGTTGCGCTGGCTGGATCTCGAAACCGCGCACAACACCCTGAAACTGCCCGGGGTCACCTGCTGGTATCAGCAGGGTCTCGGCCGTGCGACCGTGCTGGGCTGCCCGGACTACGGGCATGGATTGGCCGAGGCGGCCGAGGTGTTCGGGCTGCCGTTCATCGGCTCGACAAGGCCTGCCGGAACGGATGGCGATCGTGAACCACGAGGCGGCGAAGGATAGGAGACCCTGGTCCGCGAACAGGCCGGGATGCGATGATCAGCCACACCCTGCCAGCCCGAAGGGGCGTGGACGACGGGAGATGCAGCCAGAGGAAGCTGCAACTTGACGCAACGCAGTAACCGCGCCAGCGTAGCAGGGCGGAGGGGCAATGACGGTCGATAGGAGCATCCTTCTCTACGGACCTCCGGGCTGTGGAAAGACCATGATGGCTGGGGCCATCCTGAACGAGGCCGCCCCGGGCGAACCGGTCGTGTCGATTCAACTCCCGGAGGTGCTGGAAGACCCGGATCCCAACCTTGAGGGAATCGTGCAGGCGATTAGCCGCTTCGGCATTCACTCCGTCCTGATCGACGACATCGACCAGTTCTGCCAAGATCTCCTACCGTTCCCCAGCGCGCGGCGCAAGCTTCTGGGGATCATCGGACATCCCCAAGGCTACGTCGTCGTCGCCACGACCCGCCATCCGGAGGCCTTGACTCCTGACGAGTTGGAAGCCTTCCAGGATGCCTTGCCCATCCTCTATCCCGACGAGAGAGACCGCCTGGATATCCTGCGCGTCAAGCTGAGAGCGCTGCCGCCGGTGGACGAGAGGACGCTCGCGGAGACAGCGCAGGCCACCGCGTACTGGAGCGGCGCGGAGCTTGAGCAACTCGTCCGCGTGGTCTGGGGCGAGCCAGGTGGTTCCACCTTGCCAGGGACGCCCCACGAGGCGATTGAGCGCATCCGCGCCGGCATCGCGCTGCAGAGCCGGGTGACGCGCCAACGAGAACTCCAGCAATTCACGGCGCGCTACTGCACGAGCGACCTCGTTGCGAAGCCGGCCCTGGCAGGACCGTTTGGCGTGTCGGGCGTCGACAGGAGCGCTTCGCCCGGCGGTTCCGAGACCTCTGACCTTCCTCCGGGGAACCAGGACGAGCGCGGCACCGATTACGAAGAGGTTGCTGCACCGCTGAGTAACCCGCGGGAACCGAGACGCCGGCGTGCGCGCACGCTGGTCGACGCGATCGAGGTGGCGCTGCACGGCGTTGTGGTAGGGCTGCTCAGGCGCCGTTTCGAAAACGAATGGTGGACGCAGGGAGTGCCGAAGTCGATCCGGATGGATGCAGCGCCGCGATTTGAGGAGGAGAATGAGAGAGTGCCGATGGAGGCCTGCCTCTTCCTCATCGACCTCAAGGCGATCGTCGAGAAGAACTGGGACCTGTTCCAACCGCACTTCGAAGAGGCAGGGAAGCAGGGAAAGGCGAAGAGCCTCGGTTGGCTCGTGCAGCTCAACGACCTCCGCAAGCGAACGGCTCACCCCATCAAACTGACGTACCTGGACGTGACGGATGAAGAACTCGCGTTTCTCGCTGAGAGATTCGCCTTCGTACAACGGTTGGAGCAGACGTACAGTCTTGCAGTTGGTGAAGGTGCGAGTCCGTCAGAGGTCGCGCCTGGTGGGTCGGCAGTCCGGCACTGATCGGCGGATCCGACGGGGCGTTGGCGGCTACCCCCTACTGCGACCCGCTGCACCGAAACGCCTCCCGACCGCGGACTTCCCTAATGAGCCGATCGCGGGTCGACCAGGGCGGTAACTGCCAACGCTCTTCTCCACCGCCCGACGTTCTTCCCGAGCCTGGAGAGCTCACCCAGGATCTGCCCGAAGATCGTGCGATCGAGAAGATCGAGCGCCTCGCCGACCGCACGCGCGGCGTGGTCGCCCATCTCGCGCGCCGTCCCCGCGACCACCTCGTCCGCGTTCGTGCCGGCGGCGACGCGGACCGTGCGGGTCTGCCCACCCAACTCGCGGCCGAACCACCGGCCGGCCGTAGAGAGGAGCCCCGCCCCCACGAGACCGAACAGCAGCCCGCCGACGAGGCTCCCCACCGGCCCGAGCACCGAGCCCAAGGCCACGCCCAACTCGAACCCGAGGTAGCCGCCGGCCCCGCCGCCGATCCCGGCACCCCACCCTTCCCCCTTCGCCGTGGACGTGTAGGTCCGCGTCACAAACCGGGTCTGTACCGAGACGTCGAACCGCGTCCGGCCCGCGTACTCCTTCATCGCGGCGTCGATCTCCGCGCCGATGCTCGCCAGGATCGGCTGCACGTGCCGGTCGAGCGCCCGCCGAACGGCCTTCACGAGCGCCTCCCGCAGGCGCCGCTCGGCGCCCGCCTGATCGAACGCCGCTGGGTCATCCGCACCCGACTTCTTCAACGCCGCGGCCACCGACGCCGCCGCCGCTTCGGCCGCCTCGTCGCACGCGGGCTTCCGCGCCGCCGCCAATCTCGTGCGCTCCTGCCGGAACCGATCCGCCACGCCCGCCAGCGCGGCCTCGGATCGATCGCAGACCGCGTCCACCGCCGCCTTCAACGCCTGCCGGCGCTTCGCCGGCCACGCGGCCTTGATCGCGGCGCCATCGGTGCGGACAACCACAGCCAACCGCGCAAGGAACGCGGGCACACCGGATACCTCGTAGGCCCGCGACCCGTCGGCAGACGGCGACCGCCCGCGACGCCCATCGATCCACCGCCGGCCGAGCGCCTGCCGCGCCAAGTACACGCTCAGCGGGATCGGCTCGGGGTTCCGGATGTACGGCAACAGGCCGGTGCTCTCCAACTCCTCCCGACACCAGACCGTCTGCCCGGTCTCGCTGCCCCGATCCTTGCGCCGCACGCTCTTGGTGATCCGACCGGTACGCGGGTCGACGGTTTCGTCGAACACGTCGAACTTGGACACGACCAGGATCGCCTCGACACGCTGGTTGCCCGACTCGCGTATCAGCCGCACGAGCTCCGCCATCTCCGTCCTCTTGAACGGGGCGTCGGAGCTGGAAACCAGCACCACCAAGTCCGCGCGCCGGACGAGCCGCCGCGCGAGGTCCGCGTTGGCGAAGGTTCCACTCAGCACCCCCGGACAGTCGATCCACAGCAGACCGGTGCGCCGGAAGCCCTGGTAGTCCGTGGTGCATTCCACCGGGCTCTCTTCGAGTCGCTCGACGCTCCGGTCACCCACGAAGCACGAACTGTGCTCGACGTCCGGCGGAATCTCGAACTCCAACTCCTGGCGGCAACAACCGAGGTGCTCGAGTCGGACGTCATCCTGGGAGGCCTGCGACTGGCCTGTACCGGGGTCCGGGCGGACGACGGCGGGCCGGGAGCGGAGATCGTCTGGCATGACCTGACCGGTCTGGCGGGAGTGCCGCTGGACGCGGGCCGGCGGGCCCGCCTTCCCGCGGCGGAAAGCGCGGCGTTCGCGAGGGACCGGCTGTACCTGGTGGGGGACGGTGTCGCGATCCCGCTCCACCCGTTGGTGGCGTACGTGGAGGACGAAACCGGCCGGGAGGCGGTGGGGTTTCTCAATCGCACGAGCCGGAAGACGATCCGGGAAGCGGACGGGAAGATCGAGTCGATTCGCCGCGCGGACTACCTCGACTACCTGTCCGGGGACAACCTCAAGGACCTGGATGCGCGCGAGGCAGTGACGGCACTCCTCGGCCGGCTGCAAGGGAGGAGCGCGGGCCCGTCGGATCTGCAGGCCGCCGAAGACGCCAGCCTGTTGGAGCACGAGGCGGGCCCGGAGGAGGTGGTCGCCGCGGGCGACACGATCGGTGATTTCCAGCTTCTCGGCGAAATCGGGCGCGGCGCAATGACTGTCGTCTACCGCGCGTGGCAGAGAAGCCTCGGGCGGGAGCTGGCGCTCAAGGTGCTGCCCCCATCCGCCGCGTCCGATCCAATCCTGCTCGAGCGATTTCGACGCGAAATCGCCGCGTTGGGACGATGCGATCACCCGAACGTGGTGAAGATCCTCACGTCGGGCGTGGACCAACAACGGTGCTGGTACGCCATGGAGTTGGTCGACGGCGCGGACCTGTCACAGGTCGGGCAGCGACTGTCCGGGACCGGACGCGGACCGACGCCGGGGCCAGACGGAAGTCCGCTTTGTTCTCGGAGAACCTTTGAGCGGGATCCTGCGCCTCGATCAGCCGCGGACGGCCTCCGCGACGATCGTCGCGACCTCGTCCGGCGCCAGGCGCGAGCCGTAGTTCCACGGCGAGCCGAAGACCGTCGGACGCCCGCCCCAGTTCTCGCTGCCGGGGACCGGCGTCGCCGCGAGAGCGGGGGCGCCGTGCGCGAACTCGGCGCGCGCCAACGCCGCCAAGGCTGCGGTCAACTCGCTCGGTGCACCATGGGCGAAGGGGTTGATGCCCACGGTGTAGACAATGCCTCCCTTGCGATGGTCGGCGACGAAGACCCCGACCGGGCAGTCGACGCGGGCATAGATCGCGTCGGGGGGGATCGGGTCGCGGCCGCGCAGGTCGATCACGGCGACGACCCCGAGGCGACGGATCCCGCCCTCGACGTCCAGCCGCTCGGCGTCCCGCGCGCCGGCGGCGGCATCCGCCGCCCGGGGCAGCGGCCGGCCCAGGCGGACGATCTCGGCGACCTCACGGCAGAGCCTAGCGAACGTCTCCGAGATGGCCTGCCGCGGCGCCGCCTTGAACGCTTCGCTGACGAAGGCGTGGAAACCACGCCCGGCCTCGTCCACGGCACGCTCAACCTGCGGATGCGGCGCCAAGTGGTCGCAGCGATGCGAGGCCGCCTCGAAGATTGCCCTGACTCCCGGCGGGAGGCGGGCCTTGCCCCCGAGCAACACGGCGACCACGCTGACCAAAGCGTCAGTGTCGGCCATGGTCGTCCCGACGCCGTCGATACCCGCGGTGTCGATGACCTCGGGCATTGCGTCAAGGTTGATCGGCTCACCCGTCACGTGGTGGTCCCAGGTCACCACCGCGCCTGGGACCGACCCATCGACGCTGGCGTAGCGCCGGCACCCGGCCGGGACCTCGTCTCGGCTCGTCGCCACGAAGACGCACAGTTCACGTGGCAGGGACGTGGTCATGCACCGCTCGCGATCCGACTCCGCATTGCCCCGCCGAGTCAGAACACCTCGCCGTCGGGTCGGAACCGGCCACGGGCTTCCTTCAGGATCCGCCGTTCCCGCGGGAGAGGCTGCGGGCCCACGCGCGCCTCGAGCTGCCGCAGCGTCTCTTCGGCCTTCGCCCCGTCGCCTCGCTCCCGGTAGATCCAGACCTGCGTGCGCAACAAGCCGGGGAACGGCGGCCACCCAACCTCCCGACCCAACTCCCGGGCTTCCTCGGCGCTGGCCAACGCGTCTCGCAGGAACCGACGCGAGGCGCCGCGATCCCGTTCCTGCGTTTTCACCGCCATCGCCAGCACGGTCCGCGCTCGCTCGTAGGACACGAACATCAGCGTCGTCCGTGGGTAGGTCGCGCTCTCGCGATACTCCGGGCGTCCGAGCTGGCGCTTCGCCAGGGCGAGCTGCTCGAGCGAATCGCCCAGCCTCCCGGCGAGGCGGAGTGCCACGGCGAGGTAGACGCGTGACCGAGGCGCTTCGTGCAGGACTTCGGGATAGCGCGCGTGATGGGCGAGGCCCCGTCGCAGGAGAGGGATCGCTCGGTCGACCTTCCCCTGGTGCATCAGTGCCCGACCGAGGGTCCCCAGCACCATGCCTGCCAGGCGGCGTTTGTCGGGCTCGGGCAGCCGTTTGACCTCGCGCTCGAGCGTTCTCGACAGCTTGGTGCACTTCGCCCATGCGTCCTGGCCGATGAGTCGCGTCAGCTCGACGACGCGGGCGAAGACCCTCGGTCCGGCTGACAGCGACGCCGGATCGATGCCTTCCAACATCCGAAGCACGTCCCCGGCGCCATCCGGGTCCCCGCCGTACGTGAACGCCAGCGCCGCGTGCGCGGCCCCCTCCGCCAGGACATCGCGGCGCACCTGACGGTGCTCCCTCAGCCAGCGCAGCAGCGTTCGCATGCCGTCCCCCAGGGCGAGCCAGGGATCGGGCCCGAAGACCTGGTAGCCGGCGATGCGCTGCTCGCGCACCTCATCGACCATCGTCTGCAGCTTCCCCCGAAGCTCGGCTGTCTCGATGCCCTCGAACTCGCCCGACAACTTGGCGAGTGGCTCGAGGAGTCCGGCCTCACGAACCGCGTCCTGCCAAGTTGCGACCTCTACCGCACGGGCGGACTCGGGGTCGATGTGCTCGGCATCGTCCGGATGCACGAGCAGGCGACAGCGCGGTCCCCCGGCCGCCCACGAAACGAGGGCCTCGGCCTTCTCCCGGACGTGCCCGACAGAACGTACGCGCTGCGGGTCACCGACGACGATGCCGGCCGAGGCGGAGATGTCGTCCTTGACAG
This sequence comes from Deltaproteobacteria bacterium, assembly GCA_016218815.1. Taxonomy (GTDB): domain Bacteria; phylum Myxococcota_A; class Polyangia; order DRWM01; family JAAZOP01; genus JAAZOP01. The sequence goes on along the minus strand of JACRCX010000089.1, from coordinate 29,837 downwards.
CTTCGCCGGTCCAGACCGATGCGAAAGCGAGTACCGCGGGCAGCGCCAGGGAATCGCCTTCGACCTCCAGCGGCACGTTCGGTCCGACGAGCGAGAACGAGTGGGCCTGGAAGGGCCTGGGCGGGCACCGGAGCTTCGTGAGTTCGGCCGTGGCGCGGTACGCGGCTCGCACCGCGTCCCTGGCCACCTGCCGCAGTGCCGACGCCTCCTCCCAAGGATTCCCGGCGCCGTCCCGCAATCGGATGCGCAGTTCGAGCACCACGGCGGCCTGGATGTCCGGCACATAGGCGAGAACCGGGACCCTGCCCGGTGACGGTCCGATCGCCTCGCGCAGGCCACCGACCATCCACTCTTCCTTCGACCCCGCGAGCGCGCGTTCCACCTCGGCAAGAGCGTCACGAACGTCGGCTCGCAACCAGGGACAGGGCAGGCCCTCCAGTTCGCGCTCGGCCTCCTTGTAGCGGCCGTGGCGAGACTGCGGCGCAGAGCCGGCCACGCGACGCACCGTCTCTGCCACGTCCTCCGGCGCTGCCAGCGCCAAGCGCGGCTGGGCCGGCCACCTGACGCGCGTGGGCGGTGGTGTCGATCGCGGCAGGGAGCCGTCGTCCACGGTCTTCGCCCGCTGGAAGGCCTGTCGCACACCCTCGGACGACGGCGTCGAACGAGGCAGCGGCGCCGCGACCTTCGCCGGCCGAGGAGACCTGACGATCGCGCCCTCGCGCGCCGGTGCGGCACCGTCCCCCCGGACCCAGACCGGGCCACGCACCGAGTCCTTGGCTTCCGCCGCCACACCAATTTCGCCGGCGACATACACCAAGGCGACGTCCAGCTCCGCCTCCGGTACTTCCAGATCGAGCGCCTCGCGCCTGCCCCACCAGGCCCGAGGGTCGACCCGAACGCCCGCGGTCAGGTCGTCGTAGTCCTCGATGGCCAGCAAGAGAACCGCGTCTCCGGCATCTCGCAGCTCTTCATCGAGAGCCTCAAGCAACTCGACGAGGCTCCGAGACATCAACCGGTCCGCGACCGCGTCCAGGAGGACGCGCGCCTCGAAGGCATGCCGCACCCACTCCAGCAGTTCCTCCGACTTCGACTCGTCTCCGGCACGGAAGGCGCGCGCCGCCTCGACCAGGGCGCTCTTCCATTGCGGCAAGCGCAGCAGGGCGACCGCGGCGAGCGTGACCCGCTGCGCGGCCCCGTCGTCACCCTCGCCGTCCGCCAGCCGACGCAGGGCGCAGACCGCACGCCATCCCTCGTTCAGCGGATGGGCCTTTGCTGGACGCAGGATGACCTCCAGCCGTCCAATCACGGGGTCGTCCTCGATTCGGCAAACGGACGCCGACAGCGGCAGGCGGATGGCCGGCCGACCGGCACGCGTCAACAAAGTCCCTTCGGGCGTCCGGAGGACCTCCAGCACAGCGCCGCGGCCAAGGTGAGGCATGGCGAAGCGCCCCACGCGCGTGGCGCCTTCCACGTCGAGCGCCGGGTTGCCGCCGGGGATCTCCAGCTCGGTCAGAGAGCAGGCGATGGCCCCCCGGTACGCCTTCGTCCACAAGCCGCCCGCCGCCACCAGACGCCGAAGCTCGGCGTCGTCGTCCGGGTGCAACAGATCCTGCAGCCATGCAGAAACGAGGGCCTCGCGGTTCGTCGAGCGGGCCACGAACTCGCGGGAGGCGACAGCGGTTCGCACCGCGTTCCACGGCCGGACCTCCCGGCCCAGCTCGGCGCACCGCTCTGCGGCGGCGCGCGCGTGCAGCCAGGCGCGGTTCATGCGGCGGACCGTGCGGGTGCGCGCCGCTACCGCCCGCTCGAGCATGTCGGCACACCGCGGGGCCCAGGTGTGCCTGTCCGTGCGCAACTCCTTCGCCCCCTGCCGAGCCAGCTCGAGCCCCTCGACCATGCGCAACCATCGGTCGCGGGACGTGCGTTCGACCGGCGGCTTCACGGGGACCACAGCATCCACGTGCTCGCGCAGCGCATCGACCAGCTCGTTGAGGCTCGGTTCCCCCCCGCTCTCCGCGGCAGTTCCGAACGATGGGGCGGACACCCCGGCGCTGTCGTCCCGGCCAACCACGCGTGCCGCCAGCGCCCGCAGCAGATCGCCTGGGGTCTGCAGCGCAACGGCAGGGGGCGCCTCGTGAGAACTCGTCATTGCAGTCCACTCCGTCCACGCCCGAGTGACGTCGGAGGGCGCTCGTCTCTGACATCGGGCTCCCGGTCGCGCCGACGGCTCACGGCGGTTCCCCCCCGGGGACGCTCGCGTGCTTCCCGGTGCGGTCCAATCGCCACGAGGAGCGGGAATCGCTGGAGTTTCTCGAGGACGTCCACCGAGAAGAGGCGCCTCGACTGCTCGGCAAGATCCGCAGGATCGAGGTCCTGGATGCACGCGCAGTTTCCCCGCCACCGGGGCGGGAGCGACTCGCCGAGCGCGAGCACGGCGACCCGCCGCGCATCGCGATCGGTACCCGGGACGATCGTGTTGGCGGGAACCGGCGCCTGCGCGTCGATGGTCACCTCCACCTCCCGCCCGGCTGCCCCGCGCAGCACGATCCCAAGGCCGTCGCTTGTGACCGCAGGGTAGCCGGCGATCCCATGGATGGAGTTTCCCGGAAGCGCGCCCGCAACCTCGGCGTCCTCGACGCGAAGTTTGGCCCGCGCGTCCACGTCCGAATGCCGGTCGGCGTGAGGATGTACCAGGACCCACCACGCCCTGGGCGGCGAGTCGCCGGGTCGTTCGATCTGCGCGCCCAGGCCGCGTCTGGCCAGGCTGTCGGCGCCGCAGGAGCCCGGTGGACTCCCCGTCCCCTGGTCCGACCGGTCCGTTCGATCCACCCGGACTGCGGACAACCGGACGGTCACGTGCTCATCCGCCGGAGCGACCTCGGAGCGAACCGCCGCGAGCGCCTTTTCGTCGTCCAAAGCGGGCCAGCGCACACGGAGCGCGCACAACCCGCCGGCTTGGGCGGCGGCTCGGACAACCCAAAGCGGCAACCGCGTCGCGAGGGTGTTCACCAGATCGGGCGGGTCCCCGCAGTGCAGGCGGACTGCACCCGGACCGAGCGCCGTGGGCAGAACTTGCACCTGTCGGCGAGCCGCAGGATCCGCGCGGCGGTGCGACGCCGACATGCAGTACTCGAGGCCGTCGCGCGCGTCGCACGCCCCCAGCGGGATCGGGGCGCCCGGACTCGCCGCCCGGCGGCGCAGTCGATCGACGCCGCGCACGGTCGCCCGAGTCAGCCCGACCTGGGTGAGCACCGCGGGACGGATCGTCACCTGGCGGGCGATGTCCGGCAGGTTCCCGGTCGGCTGGAGCCGTTGTCTCGCTGCCCAGGCAGCCAGTTCCGGGCGATCGATCACGACGACCGGACCGGTCGACGCGGGACAGGGCTTCTCGGTCACGTTCGGTTCCCGGGGGAAGGACCGTATCAAGGGTCTCGATGCGACGTCGAAGCGCCAAACGGAACGTCCGAGCGCACCAGCGGCCGCCTTCCGGTCAGGGTTGAGCCAGGGCCGCCGGCGCGACAAACCCCAGAAGACATCCCGACGCAGACCGAGGTCGTCTGAGACGAGCAGAACTTGCCGGAATTCGCTGCCCGCCGTCTCTGCGGCGCCCGCGTTGACGAGCATTCGCACCAGGGCGGCATCCACGGCCTCGGGCATCGTCAAGGTCAAGACGAACTCGAACGACACGGGGTCCGGCGCGCACCGTCCGGAGGTACCGGAGGGCACCTCGACCAGTCTCGCCAAGCGATGGGCGACAAACCGAATACGGTCGAAGGAAAGACATCGCCGGCAGACGGTCGCAGTATTGCATCCGAAGACGACGACCACGCCGTCGGCGCGACAGACCGGCGGCGACACGGGACCGCCCTCCTCCCAATCCTGGTCGGCGTCGAACAGGATGAGGGCCGTCATGGTCCGTCACCGTCCTGGGCTTCCCCCAGCAGGTCGGCGAGTCGCGTCCGGAGCCACGACCGCGCGCGGCTGATGCGCTGGTCGACGGCGTTACGGGCCTGCTCCTCCGAGCGGACAGCGCCCGAGCGCGCCGGACGCGCCAGTTCCTCCCGCACGATGTCGTCGAGGGGCACTTCCTCAAGGAAAAGCCGACGCAGGACTTCCTTGTAGGCCCGCGGCGGCCCAGGCTCCCGAAGCAGATGGGCGACCCATCGCGCCTGCTCGCGAACCTCGTGCCGCTGGTCGAGCGACGATCCGCCCTCCGGCAGCTCCTGTTCCGCCCCATCGTCCCGGGTCAGGGATGACAGCCGGCGGCGGGAGGGCCGTCTGGCATCATCGATGGCCGCGTTCTTCCCCGCCACCCAGACGTACTGTTCCTCCCGGCCCGTGTTCGCGGCGCCGGCCATGAGGCGCTGGACGAGCCCGCAGACCTTCTCCTGTGCGATGTCTTCGGCGTCTCTGACCACACGGTGCTTGCGCAGGGAGAGGAGCAACAGAGCGCAGACGGCCGCCGCCAGCCGCTCCTCCGCCGCGCGCCGCTCGGGTTCCTCTCGGCCGGCCCTGACCGCCGCGACCAGGTCCGCAAGGCGCTCCTCGCCGTCCACGGCGAGCAAGGTACTGCCGCCAGGCCGCACAAGGCAATGGGCGCGACGCCGCGGCGACGCCAATCCACGGACGCGCCGCTCGCGCGTCCCAGATCGCCCCCGCTGACGTTCGTTGTCGGCACCAACGCGGCACCGTTTCCCCGGACGACCTGCCGCCCGAAGACGCCGTTCCGCTGGATTCGATGCGGTCGGAAGTGGACCTGGGCTGACGCATGACGCCGTTTTGGCCTGCCGCTAGGTCGTGCAAGCTCAATACCCCTCCTGCTCCAGCTTCACCCCCGACCCCAACATCGCCGCAATGACCTCCCGCGACGCCACCACGTCCTCGCCCTCGACCTTCGCCAGCTCGCCCCCCAGTCGCTCAAGCGCCCGCCGCTCCGCCGCCGAAATCGCTCGCCCGCCGCCCCGAGCCGCCTCCGTCTCCACCCACTCCGCCGTCGTCCGGAACAGCTCCACCGGCCGACCCAGCCGCGAACGCAGGAACCACCAGATGCGGATCCCACCGACGTCCGCGTCCCCCCAGTGCCGGAACACCACCCCCCGCGCACGCTCGGCCAGACCCGCCAACGCGTCGACCAGCGCCGGCGTCGGAAAACCCGCCGTGTAGACCGCGACCTCCCCGCGAGCTCCCAGCCCGGCCGGACCCCCCGACTCCTCCACGTAGCTCAGGAACGGGTACTCGTTCTCGATCGTCGTCACCTGCCGCACACCCGCCGCCACAAGCCCGTCAATCCACGCCGCCGCCCACGAATCAGGCAGATGCGCCACCGGCACGAAGTCCTCCATCCGGTACTCCCCGCTGCCCACGCGCAGACCGGCCACACCGGCACACCGGATCAGCCCCGGCTTCCGCCGCACCCCATAGACCTCCAGCAGCTCCGTCGCCTCCTCCAACGGCACCCCCTCCCACCGCGGGTCCGCACGCGACAACACGCCGACGACCGCCGCCCGAACCCGGCCGAGCAGCTTCGAGTCCCCCAACAGCCGCTCGCTGATCACCCGCTCCCACGCCGGCGCCACCCCGCCGGCCAACCCGACCGCCGCCGTCAACGCCGGCACCAGCTCGCGCCAGTCGCTCTTGAAACGCTCGCGCGACATCCCCAAAGCCGCCGGATCCGCCCGCGACAGACCGCTCGACACCGCGCCCAGATAATTCCGCATCCACGCCACGCCGCTCCGCTCCGCCAGCGACTTCGCATGCGCCTCCACCTCGCAGAGCCCGATCGCCAGCGGCTCGAACCCCAGCTCCACCGCCGCCTCGTAGGCACGCTCCACGTGCTCGGGCCCCAGACGCACTTCCTGCGGTTCGCCGGCGAGCGGACCCCGCCCATGCCGGACGACCCGGACCCGACCTTCTCCTTCCAGCTCCAGCGCGGCAGCCAGCAACAAGGCCCGGACTTCCCGCCCGTCCGGCGCAAACGCAGCCGGGAACGTCCGCAAATCCAGCTTGAGAATCACCTCGCGGGGCCACGGGCCCGGCCTCCGGTAGCAGACGCTACGCTCGTGGCTCCCGAGCAACCGGGCCAGGATCTCCCCCCGCGCCCACCACGTCGTCCTCCTCATCGCGCGCAAACTCCTTCGTGAAGTCCAGCACCGTCGGCGCACCGCCGATGGCATCCTTGTGGATCAGCAGGCTGCGCTCCACCCGTGGCGCAACCAGCTCGCTCCGCTCCTTCGGCGTCGCCAACACCAGTTGCAGGCCCAGCCGCCGCGCGAACCTCAACGTCGCCGCCACCCGCGACTCGTCCATCTTCCCGAACGCCTCGTCCAGGAGCACCAGCCCGCACGCCGGCCGGTCGTCCCGCGAACGGCTCCGGTACAGCCGGTACATCGAGGCCAGGATCGCGATGTAGTACGGCGTCTGCGTCTCCCCACCAGACTTGTCGCCCGATACCTTGTCGTACAGCGAATACCCCCCGTCCGCGTGCAGGATCTTCAGGTCGTACCGGAAGTACTCCCGGTAGTCCGCCCGCGCCTCCAGCTCCGTCTTGACGTCCTTGGCCTCCGATTCGATCAGCCGGTCGAGCAGGTCGCCCAGGCTCGTCTTCACCTCCGGCGCCGCCAACGCCGCCGCCCCGAACAGCGACTCCTTCTCGTATCGTCCCGCATCGATCACCACGTTGTAGAAGTCCCGGTGCTCGGGCTCCACCTCCACGGTGAACTGGTAGCCCTCCGTCCCGAATCGCACGTCCCGCAAGGCCCGGTTCAGCTCGTCGATCTGCCGCCGCACCAGGAGCAGGTTCTCCCGCAGCCGGAACACCACGTCCTCGGCAAGCTGCTCCAGCGCCTTCCGCTTCGCCTCGGAGATCTTCTGCTCGTAGTCCGGCAGCCGGCTGTCCCGCCAGACTTCCAGCTCCGTCGCGAACTCGGCGAACTCCGACCCCTCGACCGTTCCCGCGAAACCGCGGTGATCCACGTACTTGCTCTTCAGCAGCACGAAGCCCACCACGAGGTTCTCCACGCGCTTCTCGATGACGCGACGCTGGCGCTCGAAGATCTCGTGGATCTGCTCCGGGCTGCGCTCCGCGCGCTCGCGCTCGTACCGCTGCGCGTACGTCTCGCCGGTCGCCGCTTCGAGCGGCTCCGCGAACGCCCGCAGCTCGCCGTCCGCGTGCGCCGCCTCGCTCTCCGCCCGCCCCAACTCGCCCTCCCCGCCGCGGATCTGCTCCTCCGTCGTCCCGATCTCCTTGAGGATCGCATCGCGCTCCATTAGCCGCGCCGCGCGCCGCTTCCCCAGCTCAGCCCTCGTCTCCTCCAGCTCGCGGATCCCGCTCCGGTCGATCTTCTCCTTCGTCTCGGCCAGACGCACGACCTGCAGCCGGAGGTTGACCACACCCTCCGCCCGCTCGACCAGGTCCGGCAGCCGCCGCGCCTCCGCCCGCGCCTTGTCGAGGAGCTGCACCGCGCGACCCAGCCAGTCGACCTGCCCGGCGACCAGCACGAAACGCTCGTGCAGCTCGCCCAACCGCGACGCGATCTCGTCCAACCTCCGCAGGCGCGCCGCCTCGCCGATGTAGTGCCGCGAGAACACCTCCCGCGGCGTCTGTCGCGCGACGTGGCTCCGGTACACCATCACCGTGTCGGTGATCGCCGCGGCATGCTTGCGCAGCGATTGCTCGTCGTCCACGCACACGACCTCGCCGAGCACGTAGTCGCAGTACGCCCGCGCATACGCGTCGGCCGTCTCCACCTGCTCCGCCAACGACCGCGGGACGCATCGCGATGCCGCACGCAGCACCCGCTCGACGTCCACCAGCCCGACCCCCCCGATGAACACCGTCCCCCGGCCCGGCAGCGGGTACTCCCGCTTGTGCCGCTCGAACAGCCCCAGCGCCCGGGAAAAGTCCTCCGGCGCCACCACCACGTCGAATCGCCGCCCCCCCAGGTAGCCCTCCACCGCATTGCGCCACCGGACGTTCGGCACCTCGATCAGCTCGCACAACGGCTTGGGCTCCCGCCGGTCGCTCTTCAACCGCGTCGCGAGCAGGTGCAGCAGCGCCGCCGGTCCGTCGGGATACCGCTGGCGTCCCGCCTCCAGCATCCGCTGCTCGTCCTGCAGCGCCGCCCCCTCCCCCTTCGCCGCTTCCAGCTCCATCTGCGCCACGAGCCGCGCCTGCCGCACCCGATCGGCCGCGCGGTCCAGCCGGCGCTCCCACGTCGCCAGATCCCGCCCCGCCAGCGCTCCTTCCGAGCCCAGCGTACGGCGAAGCCGAGCGACGACCTCCGGAGCGTCCTCCGCCCCGAGGATGTCGTCACGCTCGAACAGCTCCGGTCGGAGACGACGAAACGCCCTGGCTTCCTCCGACAAGAGCGTGTCCAACGCCTCCGTCTGCACCCGCATCAGCTTCCGCGCCTCGTGATCCGCCGCCTCCGCTTCCCCCAGCGCGCGCTTCGTGTCCTCGATCTGTCGCTCCAGATCCCGCAGCTGCCGGTAGATCTCCAGGCCCTCCAGAACGCGAAGGACCCGGTCCAGCTCCCGCTCCAGACCCGGAAGCTCGGCCTCCACGGCGTCCCGCCTCGTCGCCAGACCCTGCAGTCGGGCCCGGGTCTGGGCGAGCTGCTCCACCAGCCGCTCGAGCTTCGTCCGCGCACCCTCGCTGTCGGCACGGAGTTCCATGAACCGGTGGCTCTCCACCGTGCGCTGTTCCGTCCGGATCCGTTCACCCGCCTGGACGATCTTCTCCAGCTCCGAAATCCGTGCCGCCGCGTCCTTCGCCTCCCCCTCCAGCCGCTTGTAGTTGTCCAGGTTCAGCTGCAGCGCGTCCGTGTCGATCGGGCGCGGGTCCAGCAGGTAGTCGAAGACGAATTGCCGGACCTGCCCGATCGGCTTGAACGCGAGCGCCTTCACGATGAGCCGATGGAAAGACTCCGGCAGCACCCCCAACCGCTGGCGCAGCTCCTCGCGGTACGTCCCCGCCTCCTGCCATACCAGCGCTCCGCGGCTCCGCACCCATGCCCGGAAATCCCGCAAGGGACGCACGACCTCGCGCTCCTGGCCGTCCCCCGAACGCACGACGACCTCGACGTCGGACACTCGCGCGCCCGGAACCACGAACTGCGCCTTCGCGACATCACTGTCGGTCTCCGTCGCTTCGAAGCCGATGCCACACGTGAACCCCTGCCCCGGATCCTCGTCGTCCCGGAACTCCAGCAGCACGTACGAGGTGCACGCCCCGCGGCCGTAGCGCACCGCGCCCGGTCGCGACTCGTCCTCCGACCCGATCTTCCACCGCACGTAGCCCAGGAGCGACCGCCGGCTCTTCTCGTTCGCCGCACGGTTCAGCAGCACCTCCGACAGGTTCGCCACCAACGCGACCTGGATCGCGTCCAGCACCGTCGTCTTCCCGCTTCCGTTGTCCCCCAGCAGGAGGCAGCTCCCGCCGATCGGGAAGGTCTCGTCCTGGAAGTGATACCACTGGACCAGCCGCACCGCTTCCAGCCGCTTCATTGGCCGCCCTCGTCCGTGTCGTCGTCCCCACCGTTCGCTCCGGACTCCGCCTCCGCTTCCGGCGGTTCGGTCGCGGCGCGGGAAACCAGGTACGTCTTGATTCGCTGCTCGATGTCCTGGATCCGGTCCGGCGGCAGCACCTTCTCGACGAGCGGCGTCACCACGACCGTCTCGTCGTCGTGCCCCTCGAATCCCCGCGCCACCTGCACCAGCGAGTGGCGCGCCAACCGCCGCAACGCCGGAGCCAGCACCCTCGCCGAAAGCTGCGCCGCCGACTTGCCCGCGTGCACCAGCCGCTCGCGCAACGTCCCGACCTGGATCTCGCACCGCAGCTCGTCGCCCGCGGCTCGCATCTGCTCGTGGTAGAACAACCGCAGCGCGCACAGCAGAAGACTCTCGAGCTTGCTGAAGCGTACCCGCTGCGCGCCCGTCTCGTGCACCGCCCGCGCCAGACGCAGGCCCAGGTCGATGTCGAAACGCCAGCCCCCGATGCGAAGGTAGGAATCGATCAACTCCCGGAACCGCTCCGCGAAACGCCAATCCGGGTCCGGCCGGAGCGCCGGGCCGGGAGTCAGGACCTCCCCCGCCAGCAGACGCGTGACCACCTGCTGGAAACGCTCGCGCTGCCCGGGCTCCAACTCGGCGAAGTCCTCGAGAAACTCCATCGCTCAGCTCCGCGGTTTCTCGCCCGGGTCGGCACGCCGGCTCCCGGCCCCGCTTCGCGCCGTCATCCGCACGATCCGCCCGTCCGGGAACCCGTAGCCCCCCTTCCGCACCCTTTCCACCGACGGACGCAGACGATACCACGACGCCCCGTCAAGGCCGTACGCGGCCAGGTACAACAGCCGGACATACTCACGATCCTCGCCGACCGCGATCTCGTTCATCGCCGCTTCCCGCCGGCCCGCGAGCAGGCCCTCGACGAACTCCTCGATCCGCCGGCGGGCGAAGAGCTGCCGGATCCGCGCCGCAGCCTCTCCACGGATCCGCTCCCGGTCCGTCGGCGTGCGCGGAGCCAACACCTGCGGCCTCGCCTTGGGACGCGCCGTCGGCGCCGTGTACAGGAAGTCGTCGCCCAGAAGCTCGCACTTGAACACGTCGAATCCGAGCTCCGGGCCCTCCCCCCGCGCCAGGGCGTCGACCACGTACTGCAACTGCCCCTCGATGCGCCGATCCTGCCGCAGCAGGTACCGGATCTTCCGCAACGCTACCCCCGAGAAGCGGGAATTCCGGGCGTCGATCTCGTCCACGATCCGCGGAATGGCGTCGAACTGCGACCGCAACAGCGCCAGGTCCGCCGCGACCACCACCCGCGCCTCCGCCTTGCCTGTCCCGCGCTGCGCCGCACACCACTCCGCGGCCGAATCCAACGCGGACTCGTCTCGCTCGATCACGTCCAGGCGCTCGAGAATCGCCGACCGCTGGCGGTACACGTTGTCCACCGTCTTCAGCCGGTGGTAGTTCGCCATCACCACGTGCTCGTACCGCTCGAACCCCTCCTCCAGCACCGCCGCAGCCGTCGCGGCCTCGTCCAGGATCCGCTGCGTGAAGAGATGGATGTTCCGTTCCAGGATCTTCAGCTCCCGCACCAGCTCCAGCGTGTGGCGAATCGCCTCCGAGAGCGACACCCCCGGTCGCTGCGCAAAAGCCTTCGGCTCCAGCAGCGCGGCGATCGAATGCACGTAACCCTGGAAAACCGGCTGCTCGTCCCGCGCTACCTTCATCAGCGTCTCGAGAATCCGCGCGGCGTACGGATGGAAGCTCATGATCTCGCCGGTGCCTGCCCGGTACTGGAAGTGCACCCAGCCGCTCCGCTCCAGCCGCCCGACGATCCTGCGCGCCAACGCCCGGACCACCACCGGCTCCTCGGCTCCCGATCCCCCGGCGGCCGCTTCCTCCCCCGTCGTCCCGCGGGGCACGGTCACGGGCGCGTCGCTCCCGCTCTGCGGCGTCTCGGCTTCGCTCGCGAACGCCACCAGCTCCTGCCGGCGTTCGGCCCACAGCTCCGAACCGCGGATCACCTGCTCGGCCACATCCAACGCCACCGCGCGCAGCACCAGAAACGGCTCACGCTCGAATTCGTGCTGGTACAACGACGCCAGGACCTCCCAGTACAGCTCGGCGTAGGGATCCCCCAGCGGTCCGAAGAGCCCGCGCGGAATCCGCTCGAAAAGCCGCGCCGGTCCGGCGACCATCCCGTGACCGTACCACACGAAGCCCCCGGAGGACGCGCGCATCGCTCCACCTTCGCATCCCTGCTCGGCACGCCACCCCCCGTCCCCACCAACAACTCGACCCGCTTAGCCCACCAATGACCAATTACCCGGACCCTGCCTCCCCCTCCACGATCACCCTGCTCCTCCCCCCGCCGATCTTCTCCACCCGCACCTGCAGGCCGACCCGCTCGCCCAGACCGTCCACGTGCGAGATGATCCCCACCTGCCGCCCCGTCGCCTGCAACGCGTCCAACGCCGCGATCGAAGTCTCCAGCGTCTCGCTGTCCAGCGACCCGAAACCCTCGTCGATGAACAACGACTCGATCGCCAGGTCCGTCGACGCCATCGACGCCAGCCCCAACGCCAACCCCAGCGACACCAGGAACGTCTCCCCTCCCGACAAACTCGCCATGCCCCGGATCTCGTCGCCCATCTCCTGGTCCACCACCTGCAGCTCGACGTCCGCCGTCGGCACCCGCTCCAGCCGGTATCGCCGGACCAGATCCTCGAGCTGCCGGTTGGCGTGCGCCAGCAGCAGCTCCAGCGTCAACCCCTGCGCGAACTCCCGGAACCGCTTCCCGTCCGACGACCCGAGCAGCTCGTTCAACCGCGCCCAACGCCCCAGCCCCGCCCGCGCCGCCTCCAGCTTCCTGCCCAGCTCCTCGGCCCGACGACGGTTGTCGGCGTCGGTGCGCAGCTTCTCCTGGGCCGCGCCCCGTCGCTCCTGCACCTCGGCCAGCCCCGCCCGCAGCACCCCCAACGCGGCGCCTACCGCCTCCCTCGACGCTGCAACCCGCAGCTCCAGGGCTCGACCCTCGAACGACCGCCGGACCTCGTTCAGCGCCTCGCCCCGGACCTTCACGGCATCCCGCCGCTCGACCGCCGCTGCTTGCAGCCTGGCCTGCCGGCCCCGCGCGTCGTCCCGCTCCCCGCACTTGCCGGCGTATTCCGCCACTCGGGCCGCCCACAGCTCCCGGACGGACCCCGGCTTCTCCTCCAGCTCCGCCCGCGCCGCCTCGGCCCCCGGACACGCCGTCACCAGCCCGGCCAGCAGCGTGCGCCGGTTCGCTTCGAGGTTTCCGACCTCCGTGTCGAGCCGCACTTTCCGCGCGCCGGTTTCCTGCTGCCGCCGCCGGACATCCTCCAGAACCGTGCGCGCCGTCTCCACGCCCTCGCGAGCCTCGTCCCGGCGTGCCCGCGCGACGCCTGCCTCGCGGTCGAGCGTCCCGAGCTGCGCCTCCTGCCCGTCCAGCTTCGCACGAGCCCCGTCCACCACCGCACGCACGCCCGTGCACCATTCCCCGACGGCCGGATCGGCCGGGTCGGCGTCCAACACCACGTCGAACTCCCCCCGGACCTTCTTCTGCAGGCCGGCCCAGGACTTCGACAGTCGCTCCATCCCCGCGGCGATCTGCGCGGCCTCGGCCCGCCGAGCCTTCGCCTCCCGCAGGAACCCGCGGACCCGCTCCTCGCTCGCCCGCGTCGCCGCTGCCGCCTCCGTCCGCCGATCCGTCAGCGTCGCACGGCCGGCCGCCAGCTCGTCCGCCCGATCGCCGACCGGCGATCCCGCCGCCCAGGGATGCTCGACCGACCCGCAAAGCGGACACGGCTCGCCCGCAACCAGATGACCGCGGTGCCCCTCCATGTCGCGCGCCGCCGCCGCCGCTGCGTGTTGTTCCTCCAACTCGGCGAGCTGCCCGGCGATCTCCGTCAGCGCGACGGCCGCTTTCTCGCCCACGCCTCGCGCAGTCTCCGCCTCGCCCTCGGCCTTCTCCGCGGCCGAGACGAACCGGGTGCGACGCACCGCCTCCTCCCCGACCTTCGCGACCAGGTGCGAAACGTCGTTCAGCAGCCGCTCCCGACGATCGAGCCGCTTGCGCTCCTCGACGAGCGCCTCTCGGGGCACTGCCGCCACGGCCTTCTCGGCCGCGACGACCGCGGCCTCCTCGCGCTCCACCACCGAGCGCGCCGCCGCCAGCGCCGCCTCGCGTTCCGTAGCCTCGCGCTCGAGCGTCGCCGCCGTTCGCGCGCCCTCCTCAAGCTCCTTCGCGAGCTTCGCGAGCCGTGCGCGAGCCTCGATCAGACGGTCCAAGTCGACGCTCCACCGGTCCCACGACCGTGCGAGCGGCTCGACCGCCGCGTTTTTCGCGATCCACGCCTCCGCGCCGGCGACCCGCTTCGTCTCCTCGTCCAGTCGCCGCTCGGCCTCCTCGACCACTCGCTGCGCTTCCTGCAGGTCCTTCCCGCGCTGCTCCACCAGGATCGCCCGGCTCTCCAGCTCCCGGTGCGCGGCCTCGTCCTTCGACAGCCGCGCCGCCGCCGCCTCGCACTGTGCGACCTCGCCCTCGATCTGCGCCCGTTCCTCGTCCGATCGCAGCACGATCCCCTCCTGCTGCACCTCCAGCTCGCGGACGACCAGGCGCTCCGACCGGTTGCGCTCGAACGCCAACCGGGAAATCGTGGAGTAGATCTCGGTGCCGGTCATCCGCTCCAACAGCTCGGCGCGCTCGTTGGCCTTCGCCCGGATGAACGCCGCGAAGTCGCCCTGCGCCAGCAGCACGGACCGGCGGAACTGGTCGAACGTCAAACCGACCTTCTCCCGGATCGCCGCCAGCGTCTCTTGCCGGCCACCGCCCACGCGCACGTCCGTCTCGATGTCCGCGAGCGTGACCGACTGGTTCTGCAGCCGGCCCGTGCTCTGGCCTCGGGCGCGATGGACCGACCAGCGCGCCCGGTACCGCCGCCCATCCACTCCGACGAAGTCGACCTCCGCGAACCCGCCGGCCGCGCCGCGATGGACGATCGTGCGCACGTCGTCCGTCGCCTCCCGCTCGCGCGCGGCTTGCTCGGGCCGCCCGACCAGAACGTGCGCCACCCCCTGCAGCCGCGGCACGTTGTCGTACAACGCCAAACACATCGCATCCAGGATGGTGCTCTTCCCCGCCCCGGTCGGGCCGGTGATGGCGAAGATCCCTGCCCCTCCCAGCGGCCCCGCGCTCAGGCACACCTCGAACGGCTCCGCCAGGCTTCCCAGGTTCTCCCCTCGAATCGCCAGAATTCTCATGGCGCGTCTCCCTGTGCCTGCTCGAGCAGCTCGTGGAACGCCTCCAACAACTCCTCCGGCGGCGCTCCGTCGAAGTCCCGGCTCCAGCAACGACGAAAAACCTCGTCCGGCGACAGCTCACCCAGCGCTCGGCCGCGCTCGACGTCGCCCAGACTCCCCCCCACGCCCGCGTACACCGGCGTGATCTTCGCCAGCCTCAGCCCCTTCCCCTCCAGCACATCCTGGATCGTCTTGCGGATCGCCGGCTCCGGACGCTCCAGCCGCACCGCGACCTCCAACAGGGGCTCGGGAGTTCCCTCGACCGCCGGACGCGACGGCTCGGCGGCGATCCGCTCCAGCAGCTCGTCGAGCCGCAGCTCCCCCGTCTCGGGAATGCGCACCAGCTCCATCCATCGCGGCACGCGGACGATCTCCACCCCCTCGAGCTTCGCGCCCGCGAGCTCCACGATCGCCACCTGATGCTCGTACGACCTCTCCGCCAGCGACAACGGAAGCGGCGATCCCGCGTACCGGACCGCCGGACGCGAGACCTGCTGGGCCAGGTGCAGGTGGCCGAGCGCCGCGTACGCCACGAAGTCGGGAAACACATCCGCCGGCAGCGCGTGCAGGTTGCCGCCCAGGATCTTCCGCTCGCTCAGCTCGCTCAGCTTCCCGCCGGCCAGGTACAGATGTCCCATCGCCACCACCGCGGTCCGGTCTCCTGCGCGCCGGTGGGCCTCGGTGAGCACAGCCGCGTACGCCGCGCGGACGCCGGTGATGAGCGCGTCGCCGGCCTCGCCGTCGCCGGCGGGCAGATCGCACGGCCGCAGGTACGGCACCGCCGCCACCCACGCCCCGATCTCCCCGCCCTTGCCCTTCAACGGCACCAGGAGCCTCTCGAGGTCGGCCTCCACGCCTCCCCGGCTCACGCCGCCGATCACCCGGACGCCGAACGCCGACAACACCGGGTCCGGCGCGTCCAGGCGCGCGGCCGAGTCGTGGTTCCCCCCGATTGCCACGATCTGCAGGTCACGGAATCTGCGCCGCGCCTCCCCCAGGAACCGGAACCACGCCTGCTGCGCGCGCGCGGGAGGGTTCGCCGCGTCGAACAGGTCGCCGGCCACCAGCAGCGCGTCGACCTCCCGCTCGCCGATCTGGTCCAGCAACCACTCGAAGAACCGGCCGTGCTCGAACTCCCGCGGAACGTCGTGCAACGTGTGCCCCAGATGCCAGTCCGCCGTGTGCAGAATCCGCAGCGGCCTCGCCGGGCGCGCCCTGGCGCTCTCGCGTCTCTCGGACTTGACCTTCGGCTTCGTCATCGTCGGCTCCTCGCTCCCAGGACGCCAGATGCGGCGCCGCTCTGACGCCCGCCTCGGCCGGACGACATCATGACGCAAGAACGTGACGGAACGTGACACCCCCCGCGAGGACCGTCGGACGTCGCCCGGACCTCATGTCACCCGCTTCCGTCCGACAGTCGGACAGGCTACGCCGGGTTCGGCAGCGCCAGACGACGCAAGCGCTGCTGCAGTCCTTCGACGAACGCACGAAGCTGGTCGATCGGCAGCGGAGTCAGCCGCCCGGGCGGATTAGAGGAGCCCGTCGGCACGCCACCCCTCCACGAGGTAGACCCAGAACGCGCGCCGACGCCCGAGCATTGGCAGGAGCCGCGGCAGCAGCCGCGCGACTTCCTCGGGCGTCGTGTATGCCCAGACATGCTCGTCCCGCGCCTCACGCAGGATCTTGGCCAGAAGCCGCAGCCGCTCCGGCTCCGAGGCGCTCCGCAACAGCTCCCGGATCTCCCCGTTGGATAGATCCTCGTCCCACACGAAGTACGGTCGCGCGTCGTCGCTCACCAGGTCGGTGCCCAGCACCCGCATCATCCGGATCGTGCCTCGGGCCAACTCCACGGTCAAGACGCCCCCGCCCCTCCCCGCCCCCTCCCCACCAACAACTCGACCCGATCGACCCACCAACAACCAACTACCAAAAACTTGCCCCCCTCCTCCTCCGCCCGTTACCTTCCCCCCATGACCACACGCATGACTGCCGCCGAAATCCAGTTCTCCTACCCCGACGAGTGGATCGTCGCCGTCGACGTTCCCCTCCCCACCGGAATCCCCTCTCGCGAAGGCGTCGTCGTCTTCCACTCCCCCAACCGCACCGCCGCCATCAGCGCCTTCGGCGCCACCCCCAAACCCGCCGCCCTCTGGTACGTCGCTCCCCCCACCCCTCCGGACCAATAACTCGATCCGATCAACCCACCAAGAACCAACAACTCGACCCGATCGACCACCTCGTCCCAGACGATCAACTCATCCCAGAAGATCCACCAGCTCCTCCCCCCACACCACCGCCCGGAACCGCTGGATCCGCGTCTCGCGATCCCGCCAGCACCCCGTCGGCAGCCCCGCCTTCCGGCACGTTCCGTCCAGGAATTGCTCCCGGTTCCACCCCTGCTCCTCCGGCACCTGCGGCAGGAGAAGCCCCCGGCGGCCACCCCGCGAGACGATCAAGCCGTCCCGCCCCACCACGACCGTCGTCGGGTCCGTCACCGTCTCCGGCGGCGTCAACACCGAGATCTCGTACGACAGCGCCCCCAGCTCCCCCGTCGAAACCGGATCGAACCGCGGATCCTCCACCGCCGCCGAACGCGCCACCGACGCCACGCACAGGTACAGCGGTTCGTGCGCCTCCACCATCCCGATGCACCCCCGCAGCTCCCCGTTCGTCTTGAGCGTCACGAACGCCGCCCCGTCCCGCCGCAACGCCTCCGACTCCGGCGCCGCCGGCTCGTACGACTCCCCCCGCACCGCCGCCGCCACCGCCGCCTTCGCGATGTCGATGAGCGACTGCCGCTCCTCCCGCGTGTACATCCCGGCCTCCTCTCCCCCGCTCGCCGGCTCCTCCCGCACCAGCGCCAACGCCCCGTACCCCACCACCCGCTCCCGCTCCCCCGTCACGTCGCCGCTGTTCGCGTACTTGAGGCGCACCACCTTCGCCCCCTCCGGCGCGACCGCGAGCAACGCACCCAGCGCCACGCGGACCGGATTGTACCCGCACATCCCGCTCATGCACGGCCCCGTCGGACACTCGCTCTCCTCGCCGCTGCCGACCCGGTCGTACGCTTCCAGGTCGAGCGTCGTCAGCGCGGCCATCGTCTCCTCGTCCGCGCTCACCGCCCCGTCGTACGGATGGAAGTGCGACATGTCCGAGGACGCCACGACCACCACGTCCGAGCGCTCCCGCAGCAGCCCGGCGATCGCCTGCCCCAGCCGCTCCAGCTCCCCGAGCGGCGTGTCGCCCACGATCACCGGCACCACCGCCGCCCCGGGCAACGCCACCTGCAGGAACGGAAGCTGGACCTCCAACGCATGCTCCTGCTCGAACACCCGTGAGTCCACCACGACGTCGCCGCCCGCCGCCTCCACCAGCTCCGTCCGCAACGCCGCATCCACCCGCACCACGCCCAGCGGCGTCTGGTACCCGTCTTCCGCCAGTACGGCTCCCCCCGTGAACGGATAGTGGTGGCTCGGCGCCAGCACGATCACCGTCGCGATCGGCCCCACGTCGAAGTTCTTCTTCTCCGCCGCCGCGAGAAACCCTTCCACCTGCGACCGCAGCACCGCCGGATCCGCCGGGTAGAACCCCCCCGCCTGCTGCGCCGGAAAGATCGACGCCGCCTCCCGCCCCGCGTCACCCGCCCCCGCCCCCTCGAGCTGCTTCCACGCGAACCCCGCCACCGCGCCCGAGTACTCGTACCCCGCGTGCGGCGAAATGATCCCGATCAGCCGCGCCCGCGCCGCTGCCGAGCCGTCCCCTTCCCCGCTCTCCCCCTCGACGCCCGCCCCCGCGTCCACCGCCGTCCCCGTCGCGCCTCCCCCCGAGTCCTTCCGGCATGTCGCCCCCAACGCCAGAAGCGCACACGCCGCCAGCCCCACACTGCGCATGCCGGTTCGTCCCATCGGTGTTCTCCCGGATCCCCCCCGCCCCGCCCCTCTTGGCGCCCTTTGCCTCTTGGCGCCCTTCGCGCGAAACCCTACTTCGTCTCCTCGACGTCCGTGTCGTCCGTGTCGTCCTCGTCGTCCTCGTCGTCCTCGTCGTCCTTTTCCTTGTCCTTCTCCAGGTCCTCGCGCGGCGGCGGCGGCAGCGGCGCCGCGCGGGGCACCACCGGCAACGGTCCGGCCAGTCGAGGCCCCGGCACCGCCGGCGCGGGCGCGGCGGGCACGGGCTTGGGAATCGCGCCCGCCTTCGGCGCGATCAGGAGGTGCATCGTCCGCCCCTCCATCCGCGAGTTCTGCTCCACCACCGCCTCGTCCTTGAGGTCCGAGACGATGCGGTCCAGCAGGTGCTGCGCCACCTGCGGGTGCGCCAGCTCCCTCCCCCGGAACCGCACCGTGATCTTCGCCTTGTCCCCCTCCGACAGGAACCGCCGGATGTGCCGCATCTTGAAGTCGTAGTCGTGATCGTCCGTCTTCGGCCGGAACTTGATCTCCTTGATCTCGATCACCGTCTGCCGCTTGCGCGCCAGGTTCGCCTGCTTTTTCTGCTCGTACTTGAACTTCCCGTAGTCCATCAGCCGGCAGACCGGCGGCGCCGCCTTCGGATTGACCTCGACCAGGTCCAGACCCGCCGAACGCGCACGGTCCAGCGCCTCCCCCGATGTCATGATCCCGATCATCGCGCCGTCTGCACCGATGAGCCGCACCTCCGGCACCCGGATCCGCTGGTTCACCCGCACCGACGGCTCAGGCCGATCCTCTCCCGAACGCAATCCCTTCTTGAACAAGACCTCTCTCTCCCTCCTTCAATTCCCCCGACCGCCTGCCCTGAGCCCGTCGAAGGGCTCGCCCTAAGAATACCGCAACTCCAGCTTCGGCGGTTGCGCCTCCGACGCCAGCCGCTCCACGAACGCGTCCACCGGCATCGCCCCCAGATCCCCCGCCGCTCGCGACCGCGGCGTCACCGTCCGCTCCGCCGCCTCCCGGTCCCCCACCACCGCGATGTACGGCACCCGCTGGTTCCGCGCCTCCCGGATCTTCGCCCCCAGCTTGTCCGGTCCGTCGTCCACGTGCACCCGCAGGCCCCGCGCCCGGCACAGCTCCCCCACCTCGCGCCCCCACGCCTGCTGCTTCTCGCTCACCGTCACCACCGTCGCCTGCACCGGCGCCAGCCACGGCGGGAATCCCCCGGCCAGATGCTCCACCAGCACCCCGAAGAACCGCTCCATCGATCCCAGCAGCGTCCGGTGCAGCATCACCGGCCGCGGCAACGTCCCGTCCGCCGCCGCGTAGGAGAGGTCGAAGTTCTCCGGCTGGATGAAGTCCGCCTGGATCGTGCTGCACTGCCACGAGCGCCCCAGCGCGTCCTTGACCTGGATGTCGATCTTCGGCCCGTAGAACGCTCCCCCGCCCTCCTCCACCTCGAACCCCAGCCCCGTCTTTTCCAGCCCCAGCCGCAAGTGGCGCTCCGCCTCCGCCCACAGCTCCGGATCACCCGCGCTCTCCTTCGGCCGCGTCGACAACACCATCTGGTACTGCTCGAAGCCGAACGCCCTGAGCATCCCCGTCGAGAAGTCGATCACCCGCAGGATCTCCTCCCCAAGCTGCTCCCGCCGGATGAACAAGTGCGCGTCGTCCTGCGTGAACCCCCGCACCCGCATCAGCCCGTGCAGCTGCCCCGAGCGCTCGAAGCGGTACACCGCGCCCAGCTCCGCCCAGCGCAACGGCAGCTCGCGGTAGCTGCGCAGCCGCGAGCGGAAGATCTCGATGTGGAACGGGCAGTTCATCGGCTTGAGGATGTACGGGTTCCCCTCGATCTCCATCGGGGCGTACATGTTGTCCTTGTAGAACCCCAGATGCCCCGATTTCTGCCACAGCTCCGCCCGCCCGATGTGCGGCGAGAACAACAGCTCGTACCCGTGCGCCAGGTGCTGCGCCCGCCAGTAGTCCTCGATCTGGCGCCGCACGAACGCACCCTTGGGATGCCACAACACCAGCCCGCCGCCGATCGCTTCGCTCGTCGAGAACAGATCCAGCTCCCGCCCCAGCTTGCGGTGGTCCCGCTTCTTCGCCTCCTCGATCCGCGCCAGATGCTCCGCCAGCGCCTTCTTGTCGAAGAACGCCGTCCCGTAGATCCGCGAGAGCATCTTGTTGCGCTCGTCGCCGCGCCAGTACGCCCCCGCCACCCCCGTCAGCTTGAACGCCTTCACCCACCCCGTCGACGCCACGTGCGGCCCCCGGCACAGGTCCGTCCATCCCCCGTGCCGGTAGAGCGTAATCGTCGCGTCCGCCGGCAGGCCGCGCAGGATCTCCAGCTTGTACGGCTCCCCCAGCTTCGCGAACAGCTCCTCCGCCTCCGCCCGCGTCACCTCGCTCCGCTCCAGCGCCGCGTCCGCCTTCACGATCTCCCGCATCGTCTCCTCGATGCGCGACAGATCCTCCTCCGTGAACGCCCCCTCCGGCCGGTCGAAGTCGTAGTAGAACCCCTCCGCGATCGAGGGCCCGATCGTCACCTTCGTCCCCGGGAACAACCGCTGCACCGCGTCCGCCATCACGTGCGCCGCCGTGTGCCGCACGACCGCCAACGCCTTCTCGTCCCCCGCGCGCAACGCCTCCAGCCCGGTTCCGTCACCGACCACCGTCATCAGGTCGAGGACTTCCCCCCCTCGCAACGCCCCCACCACGTCGTTCACCCGCTCGCCGCGCTCCTCGAGCCACCGGCGCACGGTACGCCCCTGCGAACCCGCATTCGCTGTCGTCATGTTCTCTCGACCGTCATCTGAGGTTGGACCTTGGACGTGACCAGGGCCGATCGGGAGTAGGCGCGGGCGGGATTGAACCGCCGACCCCTACCGTGTCAAGGTAGTGCTCTCCCACTGAGCTACGCGCCTCCACGGCTCCCCGGGCGCCGGGCAAACACGCCCGCAACCCGAAGGCCGATCGCGGGCGTATACGAAATCCGCCCCGTCAAGTCAACTCGCAGCCCCCAGCACCTTGTCCAGCTTCCGCGCCACCGACGTCTCGATGGAACCCTTCATCATTCGCAGCATGAGCGGCAGGTCGATGTCGATCGACACCGTCGAGGCGTCCAGCACGATCCGCCCCTTCACCCCGCCCGCCATCCCGCTCCCCTCGAGGATCATCAGCGCTTCCCCCGCCCAGCGCCCTTTCACCGCGTACTTCGCCTCCAGGCTCCCCGACATCTCGTCGAGCTTCTTCTTCAGGTCCTCCACCTTCATCGCGTGCGTTCGCCGGATCTCGATCGTCGCCATGGGTCCTTCGCGCCTCCTTCGACCCCGCAGAATCGCCTAACCGCCCCAGGAGCGCAAGCGCGGGGAGGGAGGAGAGAGGAGGGCGCGGAGACCGGATTCACCACTGAGACGCTGAGCACGCTGAGAGGGACGCTGAGAAGGCCGGGGAAGGGCAGGGAAGAAGGATCCCTGATGGAGGTCCGCGGTGTTGATGCCGCGTCGCGGCGGGGCGCCGCGCCACGGACTCCTCCGCCGCCGGGTAGAACGGTGGACGGTTTCCGGACAAGACGACACGCGCAAACCTCGCGGCGAGGCAGGTCCCTTGCGCGGCGCCTCGCCGCGCAAGGGCATCGGAACCTGAGCCTGCATCTTCCGTCCATCGCAAATCCCTGCCTGCCACCCCTGGCCGCCCCTTCCCCTGCCTTCTCAGCGTTTCTCTCAGCGCCCTCAGCGTCTCAGTGGCAAGTCGGATCGCAGCGCCCTCCCCTCCCTTGCCCTCCCCCCCGTTCCCTGCTCCACTACCTCCCGAGGTGACCCATGCCCCGCACCAGTCCGATTCACGTAGCCCTGGCTCTGGCCGTGGCCGCAGCCGTTGCCTCCTGCCACTCCCCCTCCCCCAGCACCCCCTCCCCCGAACCGGAAGCCTCCCCGCAAGGGACGGATCCGTCTTCCTCCCCCGCTTGCGCCACCCCCCCCGACGTCCTCCTCTCCGCCCAACCCTGCCTCCTCCCCTCCTCCCACGCCCGCGTCGACCGACTCGCCGTCGCTTTCCCCACCCTCGAGCCCTTCTTCCTCGACGTCCGCGACGTTGACGTCATCATCGCTCCCGGCCTCTCCCCCGAGTGCACCGCCGTCCACGTTCTCGGCTCCCTCGACTTCCTCGCCACCTCCTCCGCCGTCTCCTTCCGCCCCACCATCGATGGCTGGCCCGCCGGCGGCCCCGTCACCCTCACCACCCAATCGCACCTCACCAACCCCGTCGCCGCCCCCGACGGCCTCCTCGTCGATGCCACCGTCGGCGCCGGCGTCACCATCCGACACGTCCCCGTCCCCTGCTCCGACCTCGTCGTCGACGACCCCTTCCCCTTCGTCAGCACCTGGCCGACAACCACCCCCAACACCCCCGCCTGGCTCCCCCTCTCCCTCCCCCTCTCGCTCGCGGTCGCTCCGGGGGAGCCAGGGATCCTGACGCTGATCGCCGACGACCCCAGCCTCCTCCCCTTCCTCGTCACCGACCGCCGCGACGACCTCGTCCGCGTCTCCCTCTCCTGGTCCGATGGCGCCTCCGTCTCGGGCTGGGTCGCATCGTCCGCCCTGGTCGAATCGACCGCCCCGGGCTACGGCGACGGCCCCTCCGGCGGCGAGCCGACCTGCCGCGAGCCCGGCTTCGGTTGCTCCGGCCCCGGCCTCTATTGCGGCTCCGCCGAAATCTCCCCCGACGCCCCCGTCTACGCCGAACCCGAGAAGGGCCGCTGGGCCACCGTCGTCAATGGCGCCGGCGCCTTCGTCATGCGCAACGAGAACACGGGCTGGGCCCAGGTCCGCCGCCTCCCAGGCATCTCCGACGCCGACGCCTGCGACCTCTCCCACGCCTGGGTCCCGTCTTCCGACGTACACCCCGCGGAGGTCGCTTCCCCGGCCGTGCCCAACGTGCCGCCCGCGGAGTCCACGTCGCTCTAGACGGCAGGGAAATGCAAAATGCAAAACATGCAATGCAAATCGAGAAGCGGGGGAGCCTTGGCCCCATCTTGCATTTCTCATTGCATGTTTTGCATTTTGCATTTCCCTCCCCATGCTACATTCCGAGGCATGCTCGGTCTTCCGATCCGGCGCCTGCCGCTCATCGTCTGTCTCCTCCTCTCGTCGGCCTGCGATCCGCCCGCCCCCGATCGCCCCGGCGGCTCCGGCTCCGAGCTGACCATCCCCCAGGTCCAGAACCCCGCCGACCCCGAGTACCCCGGCGCCGGCGCCCGCGTGGTTCTCGACGACGTCGTCGTCACCGCCGTCGATGGCTACGACGAGGACGGCTCCGGCCGCGTCGGCAACGTCTGGGTCGCCGAACCCGACGGCGGCGCCTGGAGCGGCGTCCAGCTCTTCGATCCCTCCGTCATCCCCTCCCGCGCCTTCCTCGTCCCCGGCGACATCGTCCAGGCCATCGGTACCCTCGACGAGTTCGTCCTCCTCAACCCCGACGGCTCCCCCCAGGATCCCGCCGGCACCCTGACCGAGCTCTCCGGCGCCAGCGTCCAGAAGATCGGCGAGACCTTCCCGCCCGCCGCCACCGTCATCCCCGAAGCCGATCTCGTCCCGCTCGGCCGCGACAGCCCGAACCCCGCCGCCGAGCCGTGGGAAGACTGCCTCGTCCGTCTCGAGAACGTCGAGATGGCCGGCGGCTACGATCGTTACGGCGAAGCCCCAACCTCCCTCGGCGTCTCCGTCGCCGGCGACCTCTACGTCATCCCCGACGTCGCCGCCGGCACGCGCTTCCGCTCCCTGACCGGCGTCGTCACCTACTTCTTCGGCTTCAGCCTCATGCCCCGCGGGCCTGAGGACGTGGAGCGCTGACGAGTGGTCCGGAAGCGAAAAGCGAAAACCGAAAACCGAAAACCGCTTCTCCCGCTGTTCGTCCTCCTCTTGACGCCCGCCTGCCCCCCGCCGCCCGGCCCGGAGGCTCCGACGTCCGTTCCCCCGGAGGTGCAAGTGACCCCATCGATCATCGAACGCCTCGACAACGGCCTCGGCCTTGTCGTCCGACCCATGCGTCTCGCCCCCGTCGTCGCCCTCCAGCTCTGGCTCGACGCCGGCGCCGCCGACGACCCCGACGACTTCCCCGGCATGGCCCATCTCCTCGAGCACCTCCTCTTCAAGGGCAACCCCTCCCGCCGCTTCCACGACCTGGTCGCCACCGTCGAAGCCGTCGGCGGCTCCTTCGAGGCCTGGACCTCCCACGACCATACCGTCTACGAGCTGCTCGTCCCCGCCCGCCACGCCCGCCTCGGCCTCGACATCCTCGCCGACGCCCTCGGCCCCCTCGCCGTCGACCCCGACGTCCTCGAACGCGAGATGTCCATCATCACCCAGGAGGAGCGCCAGCGCGCCGACGACGTCTGGACCGACGCCGCCGACGTCCTCGTCGCCCTCGCTTTCGAAGGCCACCCCTACGGCCGTTCGGTCACCGGCGACCCGCGCAAGCTGCGCCGCGCCACCGCCGACGACGTGTCCGCCTTCCACGATCGCTTCTACCGCGGCGAACGCATGACCCTCGTCGTCGTCGGCGACATCGAGGTCGACACCGTCCGCCGCGACGCCGCCGAGACCCTCGGCGCCCTGCCGGGCGGCGGCGACCCTCCGGCGCGGGAGCCCGTTCCGTTCCCCCCCCAGGCCCGCGTCCGCACCGCCGTCGACGTCCGCGGCAACGGCCTCGCCACCATCGGCCTCGGCTTCCGCATCCCCGGCGCCCGCGACCCCGCCACCCCCGCCCTCGCCCTCCTCGACACCGTCCTGGGCGACGGCCCCGCCTCGCTCCTCCAGGCCGGCCTCGTCCGCGCCCGCGAGCTGGCCCTCCACGTCGAAGTCGCCCAGTATCCGGAACGCGACGGCTCCGTCCTCGCCGTCATCGCCTCCGTACCCCCCGACAAGTGGAGCGACGCGCTCGACGCCGCCCTCGACGTCCTCTCCCTGCTGCGCCGCACCGACCTCCCGGCGGTGGACCTCGAGCGCGCCCGCCACCTCATCGCCACCGAGGCGCTCTACGGCAGCGAGGCGGTCGAGGACGTCGCGGGACGCCTCGGCTTCGACGCGCTGGCCACCGGCGACCCCGACTACGAAGCCGTCTTCCAGGCCCAGGTCGCCGCGACCACCGCCGGCGCCGTTCGCGAAGCCGCGGCAGCCTGGCTCCGCGCCCCCAACCTCGCCGCCGTCGTCGTCCTCCCGCAGGAAGACGACGAGCACCCGTCCGACGCGGACATCGACGCCGCCCGCGAACGCATCCGCTCCGCCGTCCGCGACCGGCTGTCCGACGACCAGCCGGTCGCCGCGTCAACCGCACTCCTCGACGTCACCCTCGCCTGCGGCGCACGCCTCGTCGTCCGCCCCGAACCCGGCGTCCCGCTCGTCGCCGTCGATGCCTTCTTCCCCGGCGGCCAGGCGCTGGAGTCCGAGCGCACGGCCGGCCTGCAGCAGATCCTCGCCCGGCTCCTCCTGCGCGGCGCCGGCGGCATGTCCGCCGCCGAGATCGATCGCGCCATCGATGAGATGGCTGCCTCCGTCCAGCCCTACTCCGGCGCCGATACCCTCGGCGTCTCCGCCACCTTCCCCGCCGCCGACGCCCTGCGCGGCCTCGCCCTCGTCGCCGACGCCCTGCGCGACCCGGTCTTCCCGGAGGAGGAGTTCGAGCGCGAGCGCCGCCGCCTGCTCGCCGACCTGCGCGCCGCCGAGAGCGACCCGTTCTACGTCGCCGGCCGTGAGCTCTACCCGCGCCTCCTCCCCGGTCACCCCTACCGCTTCGACCCCCGCGGCACGCCCGAGGCGCTGGGCCGCGTCTCCCACCGCGCGCTCGTCGAGGCCTGGAACGACGACTACCCCCTCCACCGGCTCACGATCGTCGTCTCCGGCGACGTCACCCCCGACGCCGTCCGCGAGACCCTCGAGGCCCGCCTCCCGGCCGATCCCCGGGAGGAAGCCGCCGCGCTGCAGGCGCCGGGCGCCGTCGAGGCCGAGGTCCCCGAGCGCGATCAGCAGGTCGTGGTCCACGGCGATTTCGCCCAGGCCTACGTCCTCATCGGCTTCCGCGCCCCGGGCGGCGAAAGCGACGACCGCCACGCCGTCTCGCTCCTGGTCGAAGCCCTCGCCGGCGACACCGGCCTGCTCATGCAGGAGGTCCGCGAAGGCCGCGGCCTGGCCTACGACGTCGGCGCCGAAGCCCGCCTCCCCGTCGGGCAGGGCATCGTCCTGGTCCACGCCTCCTGCGACTCCCGCGACGTCGATGCCGTCCTGGCCACCCTCGACGACCTCCTGGACGACCTCGCCGAGAACGGCCTCGGACCCGAGCGCCTCGCCCACGCCCAGGACCTCCTCGTCCACTCCTACGCCCTCGACCTCCAGCGCGTCGCCGATCGCAACCGCCTCGCCGCACGCGGCCTCTTCGTCCACGGCAGCGTCCCTTCCTTCGAATCCTACGAACAGGCCATCCGCGCCGTCTCCCCCGACCAGGCCCGCAACGTCGCCGCCGATCTCTTCGATCCCGACAACGCGGTCGTCCTCGTCGTCCTCCCCGAAGACGCCGCAGCCGCCGCCGACCACCACCAGGATCTCGAAACGGACTGATCCCCCCCTACCGCTCTGCCGCTCTACCGCTCCACCTACAACGCCAGCTCCGGGATCTCGATCCCGATGTCCCGCTGCACCTGCCGCATGATCCGCATCTCGTCCCGCACCAGCGCCAGATGCCGCTCCGCCTTGTCCGACTCCCCCTCCGCAAGATAGGCGAACGCACGCTCCGCGTTCTCCAGCACCAGCACGAAATGCGGATGCAGGTCCGAGAGCCGTTCCGGCGGCGTCAGCCGCTCCGACTTCGTCACCAGCACCTCGGCGACCGCGTGCGCCACCTCCGCCAGGTTCCGGTCCCCCGTGTGCCGCGGCACGTACACGATCGCCCGGTTCACCCAGTCCATCATCAACACGAACTGCGACAGGTACTCCGGCTCCTCCGTCCCCCGGGCCGACGGCGCCACCGCCACCAGCAGCACCGCCACGACCACCCCCACAATTCGCCCTCTCCCGCTCATCCCCAAGATTCCCCTTCCATCCCGATGCCTCTCAGCGTCCCTCTCAGCGCTCTCAGCGTCCGCTCTTCGCCCTGAGCCTGTCGAAGGGTCAGCGGTACGTCGGTCGGTCCCAGCGCCCTCCCCTCCCCTCAGAGCCCTCCCCACTTCCCCCGCACCGCGTCCAACGTCCGCGCCAGCATCTGCAACGCCCGCGGCTGCATCTCTGCTTCCCCCTCGCCGCTCTCCCCCCCCTCTCCCCCCGTCGCCCCCTCCAGCGTCGCCACCACCGAGCTCGCCAGCGCGTCCAGGTTGTAGCCGCCCTCGAGGAAGAACATCAGCCTCCCGCCCGCGTGGCGGTCCGCGATCCGCCGCAGGCGCGCCCCCAGCATCCGGAAGCCGTCCTCGTCGAGCGCCAGCCCGCCCAGCGGATCCTCCCGATGCCCGTCGTACCCCGCCGACACCAGCACCACCTCCGGCCGGAACCGGTCGGCCAGCGGGTCGACGAGCCGATCGACGCCCAGCCGGTACTCCGCATTCCCCGTCCCGTGCGGGAATGGCACGTTCACCGTGTAACCCGCCCCCTCCCCCAGCCCCGTCTCCTCGCACAGCCCCGATCCCGGATAGTGCGGCCAGAGGTGGAACGAGACGAACAGTACGTGCGGGTCCGACCAGAAGATGTCCTGCGTCCCGTTCCCGTGGTGCACGTCGAAATCGAAGATCAGGATGCGCTCCACCCCCTCCGCCCGCAGCGCCGCCGCCGTGATCGCGATGTTGTTGAAAATGCAGAATCCCATCGACGCGCCCCGCGTCGCGTGGTGCCCGGGCGGACGGTGCAACCCGAACGCCACGTCCAGCTCCCCCCGCCGCACCGCGTTCGCCGCGTCGATGCAACCCCCGGCAGCTCCCAGCGCCGCCGCCAGCGACCCCGGCGAGAAGTACGTGTCGGGGTCGAAGTACCCGGAACCCCGACCCAGCACGTCCAGCGCCCGCCGCACGAACCGCCCCTCGTGCGCCCGCTCCAGCTCCGCCGTCGTCGCCGCACGCGCCGGAAACGTCACGACCTCCTGCCCGGCCGCCCACCCGTCCACCGCCCGCCAGATCGAGGTCAACCGCTCCGGGCGTTCCGGATGGTAGCCGGGCGCTTCGTGGTCGAGGAACACCTCGTCGCGAACCAGCCCGATCCGTGTCCGCTTCGCCACTGTTGACACCCTTGCAACCCCCATGATAGTACGCCGCATGATACGCTAGATTCCCGAAACCTGCGCGGTCTTTTTCGGAGGTGGAAGGGAAAGTCATGCGGCTCAAGATCATCATCATCTACGGCGTCCTGATCCTGGCTCTCGGCTTTGGAATCTCGTATACGCTCGACCTGCGTCTCTCGGACAACCAGGTCGAAGCGCTGCGCGTTTCCGCGGAGAAAGCCGGGCGCCAGGCCGAGGCGGCACTCGAAGCGCAGGGTCTCGAAATCGTTACCCTGGCCGGTCGCGCCGCCTCCGTCCCGCAGCTCGCGCTGCTCATGGACCAGTGGCACAAGACGACCTCGCCCGACACCCGCGAACGCCTTGTCAAGCTGTTCCTGGCCGAACGGCTCGAGCAGGACCAGCACGAGTCCTACAACAAGATCATCGCGGAAATGCAGGCCAAGGGGCTGTTGCTGGCGCCTCCGCCACCCACACCCCCGGCCCCGGCTCCGGCAGCCGGCACCCCCGCACCCGCAGCCCCGGCACCCGCCGCGGCTCCGGCGCCGGCTCCGGCTCCCGCGCCGGGAGCCCACGGCAAGCTCCTGGTCCCCGCGGAAACCACGACCAAGCAGGAACCCGCGGACCTCGCCGGCCCGGAACCCGCCCAGCTCGCCAAGGCGGCACCGCCCGACGAGACCAAGGCACCGGCTCCGGCTCCCGCCGCGGCTCCGGCACCAGCCCCAGCTCCGGCTCCAGCCACGGCCCCGGCTCCGGCTCCCGCCGCCACTCCGGCGCCCGCCACGGCCCCGGCTCCCGCCACGACGGGCGCCGCCGCCCCGCCCGCTGCGGGCGCGCCGGCACCCGCGACCGGCGCCG
>JACRCX010000085.1 GCA_016218815.1 Deltaproteobacteria bacterium | reverse complement strand
GGGGAGGCGGTGGGGGGAGGGGTGAGTCTTGAGTCGGGAGTCGAGAGTCGGGAGGGGGAGGAGGGGGAGGGGTGGTGTTCGACGGCGGAGGCGTGGCGGGGACGACGATCGGGGGGGTGACCAAGCCGGTGGTATCGGGGGGGACGGGGGTGACGGTGACGACGGGGGGAGCGTCGGGGTCGGTCTGGGCGAGGGCGGGCGAAGACGCGAGGGCGAGAGAGGCGGCGAGCAGCCAGAGGCGGGCCGGACATCGGTGATGCATGCTCATTCCTGCGCTCCGTTGGTGCCGTCCGTCGTGGGCGGCGTTCCGTTGTCCTCGACCGCGGGCCCGGCGCCGCCCGCGCCGTTGCCGGGCTCGGGCGGCGGCGGCATCGAGTTCCCCTCGTCGGATGCCTCGACGAGCTTCTCCACGGCCACGATGTGCTCGTTCTCGCCCAGGCGGGTGATGCGCACGCCCTGGGTATTGCGGCCGATGCACGAGATCTCGCGCACGCGGCAGCGCAGGACGGTGCCGGCGTCGCTGATGAGCATGATGTGGTCGCACTCGCGCACGAGGAGCTGCCCGATCACGGCGCCGTTGCGCTCGGTCGTCTTGATATCGATCAGTCCCTTGCCGCCGCGGCGCTGCGAACGGTACTCGCCGACGACGGTCCGCTTGCCGTAGCCGTTGGCGCAGAGGGTCAGCACGGCGGTCGTCGGGTCCTCGGACTCCGGGGCGGCGGCCTCCGCCGCGATCGCGTCCGGCTTCCCGGCGCACGGGTCGGGCGTGGCGGCGGCGTCTTCCTCTCCGCCGGCATCCGGTTCGGCGGCGCCCTCCCCTTCGAGGCCCGGCTCCGACTCACCCTCCCCCGCCGCGGTGTCGACTCCCTCGACTCCCTCCGGCTCAGCCTCCTCGCCCGGCTCGGCGGTGCCGCCCGCGCGCAAGGACTCCATGGAGACGACGACGTCGCCTTCGGAGAGGTTGACGCCGCGGACGCCGCGGCTGGCGCGGCCCATCGGCCGCACCTGGCCCTCGGGGAAGCGGATGACCATGCCGTCGCGGGTGCCGAGGAGGATGTCGCCGGTGCCGAGGGTCAGGGTGGCGGCGACGAGCTGGTCGTCGTCGTCGAGCACGAGGCCGACGATGCCCTTCTGGCGGGCGGACGAGGCGTACTCGGGCAGGGGAGTCTTCTTCACGTAGCCCTTGCGGCTGGCGGTGACGACGAAGCGGCCCGCGGCGAACGAGCCGACGGGGAGGATGGCGGCGACCTTCTCGTCGGGCTCCATGCCGACGAAGTTGACGATCGCCCTGCCCTTCGCCGTGCGCCCGCCCTCGGGGACGTCGTAGACCTTCTTGGCGTAGACGCGCCCGCGATCGGAGAAGAAGAGCACGTGGTCGTGCGTGGAGGCGACGAAGAGGTCGCGGACGAAATCCTGCTCGCGCACGTCCATGCCGGAGACGCCCTTGCCGCCGCGACGCTGCGCCCGGTACTGGTGGGCGGCGTTGCGCTTGATGAACCCCTGGTGGGAGATGGTGACGACCATGTCCTCGCGCTGGATGATGTCCTCGAGGTCGATATCGCCGACGTCGGGGACGATCTCGGTGCGGCGCGGAGTGGCGTGGGCCGCCGCGACCTCCTCCAGCTCCTTGACGATCAGCGCGTCGAGCAGTTTCTCGTCGGCGAGGATCGCCTTGAGCCGGTCGATCTCCGCGTGCAAAGCCGCCAGCTCGGCGAGGATCTTCTCGCGCTCGAGGCCCGTGAGGCGGGCGAGGCGCATGTCGAGGATGGCCTGGGCCTGTCGTTCGGAGAGGGCGAACTTTTCCATCAGCCGCGTGCGGGCTTCCGGAGTGGTCGGCGAGGCGCGGATGACGGCGATGACCTCGTCGATATGGTCGATGGCCTTGATCAGGCCCTCGAGGATGTGCGCCTGCGCCTCGGCCTGGGCCAGCTCGAAGCGGCAGCGTCGCGTCACGACGATGCGCCGGTGCTCGAGGAAGCGCAGGAGGGTGTCGCGGACGGAGAGGACGCGGGGGCGGCCATCGACGATGGAGAGGTTGATGACGCCGAAACTGGTCTGCAGGGGGGTGAGCTTGAAGAGCTGGTTCAGGACGACCTGGCCGACGGCCTCGCGCTTGAGCTCGACGACGACGCGGATGCCGTCGCGGTCCGACTCGTCGCGGAGGTCGGAGATGCCGACGACGCGCTTCTCGCGGGCGAGCTCGGCGATCTTCTCGACGAGCTTGGCCTTGTTGACCTGGAAGGGGATTTCCGTGACGACGATCGTCTCGCGGCCGGTCTTGGGATGCTCCTCGATGCGGGCGCGGCCGCGGATGATGATCGAGCCGCGGCCGGTGCGGGCGGCCTGGAGGACGCCGGCGGTGCCGCAGATGAGGCCGCCGGTGGGGAAGTCGGGTCCGGGGATGATGGCGAAGAGGTCGTCGTCCGGGACGTCGGGCTCGCGGATGAGGCGAATCGTGGCGGCGATGACCTCGCCCAGGTTGTGGGGCGGGATGTTGGTGGCCATGCCGACGGCGATGCCGCTGGAGCCGTTGGCCAGGAGGTTGGGGAACTTGGCGGGGAGGACGAGGGGCTCGTGGAGGGAATCGTCGTAGTTCGAGCCCCATTCGACGGTTTCCTTCTCGAGGTCCTCGAGCAGCTCGGAGGCGAGGCGATGGAGGCGGACTTCGGTGTAGCGCATGGCGGCCGGGGGGTCGCCGTCCATGGAGCCGAAGTTGCCCTGGCCGTCGACGAGGACCTGGCGCATGGAGAAGTCCTGGGCCATGCGGACGAGGGCGTCGTAGACGGCGGAGTCGCCGTGGGGATGGTACTTGC
Source organism: Deltaproteobacteria bacterium (assembly GCA_016218815.1). Taxonomy (GTDB): domain Bacteria; phylum Myxococcota_A; class Polyangia; order DRWM01; family JAAZOP01; genus JAAZOP01. Next base: position 52,150 of record JACRCX010000085.1, on the reverse strand, counting down.
CGATGACGTCGCCGACGATGCGGGCGGACTTCTTGTAGGCCTGGTTGTGGAAGTTCTTCATCTCGTACATCGCGTAAAGGATCCGGCGATGTACGGGTTTGAGGCCGTCGCGGACGTCGGGGATGGCGCGGCCGATGATGACGCTCATGGCGTAGTCGAGATAGGAGCTGCGCATCTCGCGTTCGATGGAGATGGTGGGGGTATCGTCGGGGGGGGGAGGAGGGGGGAGGGATGGGGTGCCGGGGGGAGGGGGAGGAGGGGGAGGCGCGTCGGCGGTTCCGGGCGAAGTCGACGATCCGTTGGGGGTATCGGTGCTGTCCATGCGGGGGCTTGGACTCCCTTCGACGGGGGGTAATCATACTCGCTGAACATCCGTGGGGTCAACGGGGGAGGGCGCGGAGGGGGGGGGGAGGAGGGCGCGGAGATCCGACTCACCACTGAGACGCTGAGGGCGCTGAGAGGAACGCTGAGAAGGCAGGTGGCGGGAGAGGTGGGCGGGTCCTGGTGGGCGGGCGAGGATCGGATGCGGCGCGGGACGCGCCGGGGCGCGTCCCGCGCACAACCTCGGGCACAGCAACCGTGTGGACGGCCGGGCCCGTTCACACGGGCGCGGGGTGTCTGAATCCGCGGCAGGCAATCTTGTCAACGTTCGACAACGGAGTTGGCGGTTGGCGCGCCGATCGACTCCGGCGTCGGCAATCCCAGGCGGCGGACAACCCGCTGAAAGCGCGTCATCTTTGGGGTAGATGGGCACGGACCCGCAATCGGCTGGACAGCGGCACGGGGTGTGCTTCAAGATCCGTGCTGATGCGTGTTCTTCGCACAGGGTTCGTCGCCGTCGTGATCCTTGCCGCCGGTGTGGTGTGCGGGTCGTGCAACACGCCCACGCTGCCGATCCCGCCGCCGATCGTGGAGGCGTTGGAGGCGCCGCTAGACGGGTGGGTCGATGTGAAGGTCAGGCACGAGAACGACTACGACGAGGCGGTGTACTTCCTGGTTTTCAACCAGCGTACGGGGCTTTCCTACGGTGGGCCCCGGACGGCTGCCGATCCGGACTATGCCTTCATCGTCCGGGCCGAAGCGATCGACGGCGACTGCCTGATCGGCTACTTCGAGATGGCGCCGGGAGAGGTAGGCCAGGGGTCGACGTGCATCCCCTGGGCGCCGTAGTCATCCCACACCTCCGGACCAACAACTCCCAGAACCAACAACGAAGAACAGCGCAGCCGGTCTACGGCTGCGCGACACCCCAGCGGACGACGCAGCCGAGTTGGAGCTGGACGAGGCCGAGGAGGCGGGAGGCGGAGGCTTCGACGGCGGCGCCGACGACGTCGATGTAGCCCAGGATGGAGGCGCGGACGCCGACGTCGAGGTACTGCATCTTGCGCAGCGAGGAGACGCCGAAGCCGAGGATCACGTTGCCGGCGTGGTTGCCGTCGAGGTAGGCGTAGGCGAGGCCGGGGAAGATGGAGATTTCGAAGTCGAGGGCGGGGCAGACGCGGGGGACGGAGGAGCAGATGTTGAACGTGACGGGCATGAGGAAGCCGACGTCGACGTAGACGCCGCCGACGGCCCCGCCGCCGCGCTCCTGCATCCCCCCTACCCCGCCGGTCAGCTCGATGCCCCACCGTTCGGTGAGATCCCACGCGAACGAGCCCGAGAAGCCTGCGCCGAAGCCGCTCGTCTCGACCGCGCCGACCGCGAACGACCCCGTCGCATGCTTGCGCTCGAACGGCGCCGCGCCGCCGACCACGCCCACGGGCGGCGCGTCCGGCGAGACGGCCACCGGGGCGGGCCCAGCGGCGAGCAGCGTGGGAGTCGGCAGGGTCAGGTCCGGCGCAGGCGGCGGCACGAGCACCGGGGCGGCGCCAGGTTCGGCGGGCGCGACGGGCGCGGGCTCTTCCTGGAGGGTCGTCGGGTAGGTCGTGGCGGAAGCGTCTTCTTCCTGGGCGCCGGCGCGCGCCGGGAAGCTCGCGAGAAGCGCCGCGACGAGCGCCGCGGGCCACCGTCCCGTCGATCGGGCGTTCGACATCGGGGGCGAGTCTAGCACACGAGGCGCGAAGGAAGTCCAAACTCGTGTGCGTGCGGCGGGGGTGCGGGCCAAGGCGGAAGCGATTGCCGCGGTGCGTCGAGGGCGAAAGTGAGGCGGACCCAAGAAGGCAATTCGACCGGCTTGCCGCTGCGGCTTCGGGCTCAGTCCACCGCCCGGCCGAAGTACGCATTCGTCTGGTTCGCCGGATTGTCCAAGACCTGGGTCGCGACGGCGGGAATCCCGGACGACGAGCCGACGTAGACGTAGACGTTGCCCTCATCCGTCGCGCCGTTGTCCTGCCAGAAGGCGCCGATGAGCAGGTCGGCGTATCCGTCGCCGTTCAGGTCGCCGGCGACGGCCATGGCCGAGCCGAAGTAGCTGCTTTCCTCTCCCGGAGCGTCGTCGAGGCGGAGCGTAGAGGTTGCGGACACGCCGGACGCGGATCCGGGGAAGACGAATGCGGCGCCCTCGCCGCCCGTGCTGATGAACTGCCGCTCGGCACCGACGACGACGTCGGCGAACCCATCGGCCTCGAGGTCCCCCGAGGCGGCCAGCGCCGTGCCGAACGCGCCCGACCAGCTTCCTCCCGGGTTGGCGAGCGACACGCTCGGGGAGGCCGGCATGCCGGAGGGTCCGCCCAGGAACACGTAAGCAGCGCCCTGGTCCGAGGCTCCGCTCACGTCCAGGGACGGAGCGCCCACGACCACGTCGGCCCAACCGTCAGCGTTCACGTCTCCGGCCGGGCCGAGCCCCACGCCGAAGTCGCTGTTCGCCTGATGCGTCGGGCCCCAGAGTGTCGAGGTCGGCGTGTTCGGAGTCCCGCTTGCGCTCCCGTGGAACACGAAGGCCGCGCCCTCTTCCACGCCGACCCCGTGCGCATTGCTCTCGCCGATGGCGATGTCCGCGTACCCGTCCCCGTTGACGTCCGCCGCGGACGCCACCGACCCGCCGAAGTACCCGTAGTCCTCGCCCCCGGGATTGTCGATCGTGGTGGCCGGCGCGGTGGGGAGGCCCGTCGACGAGCCCAGGTAGACGAACGCGTTGCCCTCGTAGGTCGTGCCCGCGGTGCAGCGACTCGCGCCGACGACGACATCGGCGTACCCGTCGGCATTGACGTCACCCGCGCCGGCGACATCGTTGCCGAAGTAGCTGGAGCTCTGCCCCGTCGGGTTGTCCAGAATTGTCGCAGGCGCCGAAGACAACCCCGTCGCGCCACCGTGGAAGATGAACACGTTGCCCTCGTCGGTCGACCCCGAATCGTACCGCGAAGCGCCCACGACGAGATCCGCAAACCCATCCGCGTTCAGGTCGCCCGCGACGGCGACGGAGACCCCGAAGCGCGCGCCGGCCTGGTGGGCGGGGTTGTTCAGGGTCAGCGTCGGCAGCGTCGGCAGACCGGCGGCGCCTCCGTCGTAGACGAAGGTGGTTCCCTCGTCGGCGGCGGTGCCGTCCTGGAAGAACGCTCCCACGACGGCGTCCGAGTACCCGTCGCCGTTGAAGTCACCGTACACCCGAGCCACATCGAGATAGCGGACGGCGCTCCACGCGGAGCACGTCGCACCGCGACAAGCGCGAACCCGCCAGTAGTAGCGTCGACCGACCGGCCGGGCCGTGCTGATGGGAAGGCCGGCCGCGGGAGTCCAGGACGCGTCCGTCAACCCGGACGCCGAAGCCTCCGGGCTCGGGAACGCGCAGATCGCGAAGCCGGGCGTGGTGCACGTGTCGTCGACCTGGATCTCGAAGGCCGGAGCGCAGAGTCCGTCCGACGCCCACGTCCAGCGAAAGCGGGGCCGTCGGGCACCGAACGTGTCGGGCGCCCGCGAGCTGCCGGTGAGCGCACCGTTCCAGGGCACGAGAGGTGCCGGAACGGGGGGCGGAGATGCCGGCCCGCTGACGCAGACGGCGGACGCATCGCACAGGTCCGGTCCGGTGCACGGGCTGCCGTCCTCGCATGCTTCTCCCGTGCGCGTTGTCCGGGCGCAGAGTTGCCCCGTTCCGCCAGCGAAGCAGTACTCGGACGTGCAGTCGTTCGAGTCGTCGCAGTCCCCGTCGCCCACGCACGAGTACGTGCAATCCTCCTCGCAGCCGTCGGCGGGGACGTCGTTCGAGTCGTCGCAGTCCTCTCCGAGATCGACACTGCCGTTGCCGCACAGGGGCCCGGCTTCGTGGCCGTCCGCTTCGACCGGGACGTCGCCGGCGTCGTCCGACCCGACATCCGGTGCACCGTCGGGATCCGCATCGTCCACGGCGGCCGCGTCGTCGCTGTCGGCATCCGCGCCGGCCGCGTCGTCGGTGTCCGCCTCCGCATCTGCCGCGTCGGTCGTGTCGTCGGGATCGGAATCCGCATCGCCCGCGATGTCGGCATCGTCGCCGTCGCCATCGGCGTCGGCATCGCTTCCCCCGCACTCGCACGTTCCCCACCGCGAGCCGTCGTCCGTGCACGTCTGGACGCCCTCCGGGCCCGTCGGACACGCGCAGTGCTGTACGGCGCCGGGATCGCACACCCGGTCGCTCCCGCCGGTGCCGGTACACCCCCCCGATGACAGGACGAGCCCCCCGAGCACGGCGACGATGGCGGTCGACACGTGAAACCGGTGTGTCATGGCGAACCTCCCGATCCGGCTGCGGCCACCCGCGTGACTGACGACACTCCGGAGTCTGAGCCTCCGACCTCGGCTGCGTCAAGAGACCAGAACACCGAGGCGGGATCGTCCGGGAGACGACGCCGCAGATCGGATCCGCGCAATCCCGTCCGGTCCGGCGGCGGGGGTCCTGTCTTCATCGGTGTCCATCGGTGGTCATCGGTGGTTTCCTTCTTCCGCTGCCCTCCCCCCCCGGTGTACAAGCGCGGCCATGGGACGAGTCGCACCGCCCGCCGATCTGCCGCCGCTCGCGCGTTTCGTCGCGATCATGCGCCGGCTGCTGGAGCCCGACGGATGCCCCTGGGACCGGGCGCAGACGCACCGTTCGCTCAAGGCGTACCTCGTCGAGGAAAGCTACGAGCTGTTGGACGCGATCGACCGCGGCGACGTGGAGGGGATCCGGGAGGAGTTGGGGGACGTCTTGTTGCAGGTCGTGTTCCACGCCGAGCTGGCGCGGGCTGCGGGGCGGTTCGACTTCGACGACGTGGCCCGAGGGATTGCGGAGAAGGTGGTGCGGCGTCATCCGCACGTGTTCGGGGAGGGGGTGGAGGCGCGGACGCCGGCGGAGGTGGAGCAGCGGTGGGAGGAGGTCAAGCGCGTCGAGAAGAAGTCGAAGTCGCTGCTTGAGGGGATACCGCCGGCGCTGCCGATGCTGCGGCAGGCGGCGAAGCTGTCGGAGCGGGCGGCGCGGGTGGGGTTCGACTGGCCGGACGCGGCGGGGGTGCGGGTCAAGGTGGCGGAGGAGCTGGGGGAGCTGGACGAGGCGGTGGCGGGGGGGGATTCCGAAGCGGTGCGGCACGAGCTGGGGGACCTGCTGTTCGCGGTGGCGAACTTCGCGCGGCATTTGAAGCATGACCCCGAAGAGGTCTTGCGCGAATGCGCTTTGCGGTTCCGTTCGCGCTTCGGCGCGATGGAGGAGCAGGCGCGGGGGGAGGGCCGGCCTTTGGGGCCCGACGGCGCGGGGCGCCGGACGCTGGAGGAGTTGGAGGCGATGTGGGAGGAGGCGAAGCGGACTCGCGGCTGACCGCACGGCGCTGGAAGTCGGGGACGCCCCCCCCGGACATCCGAACCGCGTCCTTCAGGGTGCGGCTTCAAGCCGCGGGCTGAAGCCCGCGGTTCGGATGTTCCGCGGTCCAGCGCACTTCCTCTTGTCCGCGGTCCCGATCCGTGATAGCCGTCCCGGTCGGCGAGGAGGGTTTGGGCAGATGCCGGAAATTCCGGGGAGTTCGATCGCCGCGTTCTGCAAGAAGTGCGAGAAGGACACGACGCACACGGTGTTGGAAGTGGTCGAGGGCGGCAAGCGGCTGGGGAAGGTGCGGTGCAACGTCTGCCGGGACGAGCATCCGTTCCGGCGGCCGAAGGCGCGGGTGAAGGGGGAGAAGCCGGCCAAGGAGCCGCGAGCGACCAGGCCGCGCAAGAGTTCCAAGTCCAGGGGACCGCAGGAGATTCCGGCGGTGGAGGCGTGGCACCAGGTCGAGGCGATGGTCAATGCGGCGTCGAAGGTGCCGTACGAGATGACGCGGTGCTACGACAAGGGGGAGGTGATCGAGCACCCGCAGTTCGGCGTGGGGGTGGTGGTCGCGGTGCTGTCGCCGACGAAGGTCGAGGTCCTGTTCTCCACGGTGCGCCGGAAGCTGGTCTGCGGCAAGGCGAGCTGACCGTTCCCTCCATCCCGTGAAGCAGCGCAAGCCGAGAGGGTCCGGGGGCGGGGCCGACGAGTTGGCCCTTTTCCGACGAGCGGCCGAGGCCGACCCGGAGCTCCAGCCCTTGGCGGCGCGGATGCGTCCGCGGAGTCTGGAGGAGATCGAGGGCCAGGACGAGATCCTGGGGTCGGGCAAGGCGCTGCGGGAGGCGATCGCGGGCGACCGCGTGCCCTCGATGGTGCTCTGGGGACCGCCGGGCAGCGGCAAGACGACGATCGCGCGCATCGTGGCGGAGGCGACGCGGGCGTTCTTCGCGCCGCTGTCGGCGGTGCTGGCGGGGGTGGCGGAGCTGCGGGAGGTCGTGGCCGGCGCCGAGGAGCGGCGGGCGCTGGAGCGTCGCCGGACGATCGTGTTCATCGACGAGATCCACCGTTTCAACCGGGCGCAGCAGGACGCGCTGCTGCCGCACGTCGAGGCGGGGACGATCGTGCTGATCGGTGCGACGACGGAGAACCCGTCGTTCGCGGTGAACGCGGCGCTGCTTTCGCGCCTGCACGTCTTCCGGCTCGAGCCGCTGGCGCGGGACGCGGTGCTGCGCCTGCTGCGGCGGGCGCGGGACGACGAGCGGCGGGGGCTCCGGGGGGCGGGGATCGATGCCGCGGACGAGCTGCTGGAGACGATCGCGGACCGGGCGTACGGCGACGCGCGGCGGGCGTTGAACACGCTGGAGGTCGTGGCGGCGTACGCGCGCGCGCACGGTTCGGCGCGAGCCGGGCTGGACGACCTGCGGGCCGCGGAGGAGGCGCCGACCTATCGTCACGACAAGTCCCAGGACGCGCACTACGACTTGTCGAGCGCGTTCATCAAGAGCCTGCGGGGGAGCGATCCGGACGCGGCGGTATACTACCTGGTGCGAATGGTCGAGGCGGGGGACGACCCGCTGTTCCTGCTGCGCCGGATGCTGATCTTCGCCTCGGAGGACGTCGGCCTGGCCGATCCGGGCGCCGTGCAGCGCGTGGTGGCGCTGGACCAGTCGTTCCAGCGCGTCGGGATGCCGGAGGGCATCCTGCCTCTCTCGCAGGCGGCGTTGTACCTGGCGCTGGCGCCGAAGTCGAACTCGGTGCTGACGGCGGCGAGCGCGGCGCGCGAGGAGGTGCGCCGGACGGGGCCATTGGAGATCCCGCTGCGCATTCGCAACGCCCCGACCGGGCTGATGAAGGAGCTGGGCTACGGCGAGCGGTACCGCTACCCGCACGACGAGCCGGGGCACGTGGCGAAGGGGGAGCGCTACCTGCCCGACGGGGTGGGGAGCGTCGCTTTCTACGAGCCTGGGGACAACGGCTTCGAGCAGCGCGCGGTGGAGCGGCTGAGGCAGCTGGGGGTGTGGCCGCCTACGTCGCGTAGAGGATAGCGAGGATGGCGGCGGCGTAGAGGGCGAGGTTGGCGAGGAAGGGGAGATCGCGGAGCATGGAGTCGGTGGGGGACTCGCCGCCGTTCCGTCGGCCGACGAAACCGACGAAGCGCAGGAGACCGAAGGCGGGGAACGGCGTGGTGAGCACGAGCATCCAGGTGCCGAAGAATTGGCGGGTGTGGGGGGCGAGGGTGTAGGCGGCGTAGGCGCCCATGGTGGCTACGCCGGTGGCGAGCATCAGCTTGCGGATGGCGCCGGCGGAGTAGCGCCGGAGGACGGGGCGGTGTTCGCCGGCGCGGTCCCCCGCGGTGCGAAGCTCGTGGCTGCGTTTGCCCAGCGCGAGGAACAGGGCGAGGAGGAAGGTGCAGACGAGCAGCCAGACGGAGGGCTCGACGGCGGCGGCCAGCGAGCCGCCGAGGACGCGGAGGACGAAACCGGCGGCGATGCTCAGGACGTCGACGAACACGACCTCCTTGAGCACGAGGGAATAGGCGAGGTTCTGCAGCAGGTAGGCGGAGGCGACGATGGAGAAGCCGACGCCGAGGAGTGGGGTGGCGCCGAGCGAGACGGCGATCAGGCCGACGGCGACGGCGGACGCGAGGCGGGGAGGGACGCGACCGGAGGCGACGGGGCGGTTGCGTTTGGTGGGGTGGGCGCGGTCCTTCTCGGCATCGAGGACGTCGTTGATGGCGTAGACGGAGCCGGAGAGGAGGCAGAACACGAGCGTGGCGCCGACGGCGCGCAGGGTGACCTCGCGGTCGCCCAGGTGCCGGGAGAAGACGAGCGGGGCGAGGACGAAGCTGTTCTTCATCCACTGGTGCGGCCGCAGCGTCCTGAGAATTCCGCGCAACATCCCGTCGACTCCGGCCGCGCTTTCCGTCTCCGGCGCGGACCCGATTGACCATAACACGACGCCCCGCTAGGCTCCCAATCCCGCGGCCGCCGGGTGGCGGCGGCATGGGTCGGGGGAAGGGCGAATGGCGAAGAAGAAGGCAGCAGACCCCGAATCGCCGGCGCGACCGCGGAAGCGGAAGAAGGCGGCCGTCGGAGAAGACGGCGGAGGACCGCGGAAGAAGGACGCCGTCGACCGGGACGAGGACGCGGGCGGGGCCTCGGGCAGGGGTCGGGACGCGAGCGAGCGGGACGAGGACGCGGCGGGGGGGGTGTCGGGCGAGGACGTCGAGGAGGGCTCGTCCGAGGGGACCGCGGGGCCGCTGGCGCCGTACGATCCGCTGGGCGCCTACCTGCGGGAGATCCACCGCTATCCGCTGCTGGCGCAGGAGCAGGAGAAGTCGCTGGCGGTCAAGTACTACGAGCGGCAGGACGTCGATGCGGCCGCGGCGCTGGTGACGGCCAACCTGCGGCTGGTGGTGAAGATCGCGTTCGAGTACCGGCGGGCGTACCGCAACGTGATGGACCTGATCCAGGAGGGGAACATCGGCCTGATGCAGGCGGTGAAGAAGTTCGATCCGTTCCGCGGGGTGAAGCTGTCCACGTACGCGTCGTGGTGGATCCGCGCCTACATCCTGCGCTACCTGCTGAACAACTGGCGGCTGGTGAAGATCGGGACGACGCAGGCGCAGCGCCGGCTGTTCTTCAATCTCTCGAAGGAGAAGCGCCGTCTGGAGTCGCTGGGAATCGACGCCACGCCGCAGAACATCGCGGAGGGGCTGTCGGTGACGCCGGCCGAGGTGATCGAGATGGACCGCCGGCTGGCGGCGCCGGAGGCGTCGCTCGACGCTCCCGCGCGCGCGCCCGGCTCGGGCGGCGACGGCGACCGTGGCGCGACCCGGCTGGACCTGCTGTCCAACGAGGACGTGCCGACGGACGAGGCGCTGGTGGTCGCGGAGTTCAACGACAAGCTGCAGACGAAGGTTGCGGAGTTCGCCGAGACGCTGTCGGGGCGCGACGCGGACGTTTTTCGCAACCGTCTGTGGGCGGACAAGCCGGAGACCTTGCAGGAGATCGGGGACCGCTACAGTCTCACGCGCGAGGGGGTACGGCAGATCGAGAAGCGCATCCTGGCCCGTCTGCGCAAGTTCCTCGAGGAGCAGATGGGCGACTACCTCGATTTCGAGCGATGAGCGGCGCGCTGCTGGTCGTCGCGACGCCGATCGGCAACCTGTCGGATCTGAGCCCGCGGGTCGGGGAGGCGCTGGGCAAGGCCGACGTGGTGTTGGCGGAGGACACGCGGCGGACGCGCACGCTGCTGGCGCACCTGGGGCTGCACACGCCGCTCGAGTCGTTCGACGCGCACAAGGAGCGGGAGGCGGCGGGGCGGATCGTGGAGCGCATCCGCGGGGGTGCGCGGGTGGCGCTGGTGACGGACGCGGGGACGCCGGGGTTGTCGGACCCGGGGGGGCTGCTGGTGCGGGCGGTGCGGGAGGCGGGTTTGGCGGTCTCGCCGATACCCGGGCCGTCGGCGGTGGCGGCGGCGATGTCGGTCGCGGGGGCCGACGACGGGCGGTTCCGGTTCGAGGGGTTCCTGCCGCGCAAGGGGGGCGAGCGGGGGCGGCGTTTGGCGTCGATCCGCGACGCGGAAGTTCCGGTGGTGCTGTTCGAGTCGCCGCAGCGGGTGGGGCGGACGTTGCGGGAGCTGGCGCAGGCTGGGGGACCGACGAGGGGGGGATTGGTCTGCCGCGAGCTGACGAAGGTGCACGAAGAGATCGCATCGGGCACGCTGGAATCGCTTGCGGATCGCTTTGCCGGCGAGGTGCTGGGCGAGGTGACGCTGGTGGTCCTCCCGGCGGCTTCGGGTGGGGGGGGCGCGGTGGCCGCTGCCGGGCCGGATCCTGCGAAGCTGGCGGCGCGGCTGATCGGGGAGGGGCTTGCGCCCAGCCGTGTGGCGCGGATGCTGGAGGACTTCTGTGGGCTGTCGCACAACGAGGCGTATCGCATCGCCCTGGGCTCCGGAACCGAACCGCGCCCTTCAGGGCGCGGCTGACCGTGGGGAAAGCCGCGGGCTCTTGCCCGCGGTTCGGGCACGAGGCCGGCGGCACGCCACGGCGTTTGACTCGTGATCGATCCATGCTCTAAGCTTCCGGTCCATGAGAAGTATCGCAACGGCAGCGCTGGTGGTCGCGGTGCTCGTGTCGGTGGGTTTGTGGGGCTGCCAGGATGACCGGTCCCCGGACCCCGGCGGCGTGGGCATGCAGATCCGCTACATCACGGACGAAGGCGCAGCGGCGGGCGTTCCGGAAGCGATCTATGACGGAGTGCTGCGGGTTTGCGTCGCCCCCACGCTCTCGAGTTGCGACGACCCCGGTGTCTTCTCCACCTACTTCCAGGTGGGCAACCCGACGTCCGGCACGGGGCTGTTCGCCCCCGGCGAGGACATCGATGAAGACGGCAGGCCCGAGAAGTCGATCGAGGGGTTGCCGATGGACACAACGCTCAAGCTGGTCGTCACGGCGCACCCGGCCATCGGCGCTCCGGCGACGTGGTCGTGTCGCGCCGACGGCATCCGGCTCGCGAAGGGCGAGCGGCGGTTCCTGACCTGCACGCTGGCGCCGATCGGGCAATTCTCGGCGCTGGACGCGACGGTGACGCAGGCGCCGGAGACGTTCACGGGGCGTTTCGGGCACACGGTGACGGCGCTGCCGGACGGGCGGGTGCTGATCGCGGGAGGGTTCGACACGTCGGCTCCGGTACCGCTTGCCGACTGCCAGACGGCGGTTGCGCCCCTGACGCTCGCGGCCGGCACGGTCTGTTTCCGTCTCATCGCGAGCAAGAAGGCGTTCGTGCTGGAGCCTGGGAGCGGCAGGATCTACGGGTTGGCCTCCGACCTCGGGGTGACGTACGGCCGCGCATTCCACAGTGCGGTGGCGCTGCCCGACGGCCGCGTGGTGTTGTCGGGCGGCATCGACTCGGCGATCCTGTACTTCGAGCCTCTGGCGGGCGGCGGGTACTTCCCGGGGTTCGTGCCGAGGCCGGCCGACGCGGGGCTGACGGGGTTCGTGCCCACGTTCGAGATCTTCAATCCGCAGCTCAACGCGTTGGCGGACAATCCGAACCGCGACGGGAACCCGGAGCGGGGGGGGTTGGAGGGGTCGGGGAACCTGGCGGTGCCGCGAGCGTTCGCGACGGCGGCGTTGTGGCCGCAGGACGCCGGGGCGGCGTTCCCGCGGGTGGTGGTGCTGGGCGGCCTGGATCCGGCGGCGGTTACGACCCGGCCGTCGCTTTCGTGGGAGGCATGGAACGACGGCGGCAGCGGAGCTTTCGCGGTCGGCGCCGGCAGTTTCGCGAGGGGTCGCACGATGGCGGGCCTGGGTTACATGCTGTACGGCTCGACGCCCGAGCTGTGGTTGATCGGCGGCGTGGCGGGGGCGACGAACGACACGGAGCTGATCACGATCTGGCAATCCACGGCGACGGGAGGGGTCATTTCCAGCGCGTCGCCATTGCCGATCGGGACGGCGCACGCGGGCAAGAACTTCGTGATGCCGTGCGTGACGCCGGTGGGCAACGTCGTCAATCCGGTCGCGCACCTGGTGACGGGGAGCATCGGTCCCTGGTGCGTGTACGACGGTGCGGCGGTGCCGCCCACGTACACGCCGACCTACGACCTGAGCACGGGCGAGGTGCGTCGTTGTCCGGCGGCGAGCATACCGCCGTACGTGGTGAACAAGGCGGTGGCGGGCGTTCCGCTGTCGACGATTGGCGGCTGGAATGCCGCGGCGGACAACCCGCACGTGTTCGGCGGGTGTGCCTCGCTGCCCGACGGGTCGGCGCTGGTCGTCGGGGGCGCCAACGATTTCGGCTTCGTCGCGACGAGGGGCAGCCACCGGGTGACGTGGGCGGGGACGGCGGCGACGAAGGACGGGGCGATGCCGGCGACGGCCTATCCGACGGCCGCGCTGCTGCCGTCGGCGGCGACCACCGTGGGTGGGGACGCGATCTTCGTCGGTGGTCTTTCGGTCACGCTCACCGGGGCGCCGGCGGTCACGTTCCTCGACGACGTCGTCGTCTACAACTACGCGGACTAGCAGCTGGAGCCGGATTGGACGAGCGCACCGCCCTGCTCGCACTTTGCGCCGAACCGGCGGCGCTGGTCGAGCCTTCCGGCGCGGTGGTGGCGACCAACGAGCGGCTGCAGCGGGAGGCGGGGCGGGACCGTCCTCCAGCGACGCTGGGCGCGCTGCTCGAGCGTTTCGCGGCGAGCGTGCTTTCTGCCGAGGAGTTCGGGGCGGCGGTGGCGGCGGCGGTGCGCGAGGGGAAGGCACTGCGCCGGTACGGGGCGGCGGCGGACCCGGAGGCGGACGACGTCGAGGTGCTGGTGCTGCCGGAGCGCGGGGAGCCGGGGACGTCCTCGCTGGTGGTGCTGCGGCTGCCGAACCGGCGGGTGAGGGACGAGGTGCTGAGCCGGCGGCACGACCGGCTGTCGCTCTTGGGGCAGATGATGGCCGAGGCGGCGCACGAGCTGAACAACGTGCTGACGACGGTGATCGGCTGGAGCCATCTGTCGGCGCACCCGCGGGAGGGGGCGGACGTCGGGCAGCTCGCGACGCACGCGCGGCACATCGAGGCGGCGGCGCTGAAGGCGCAGCGCATCGTCGCGGACCTGATGGGAGTGGCTCGCGGCCGCGGCGAGAGCCCGGTGGCCAACGTCGCGGCGACCTCGCGCGAGGTGGCGCGGATGATGGCGGGGGAGTGCGAGCGGCGGGCGATCGAGGTTTCGGTGGACGTGCCGGACGAGCTGGAGGCGAGGATCCGGCGGTACCGGCTGACGCAGGTGCTGCTGAACCTGGTGCGCAACGCCGTGCAGGCGCTGCGTCACGGCGGCCACGTCCGGATCCTCGGCCGGCTCGAGGACGGCTGGGTGGTGGTGCGCGTCACGGACGACGGGCCGGGGATGGACGCGGCGACGCAGGCGCGGGTGTTCGAGCCGTTCTTCACCACGCGGCGGGGGGACGGCGAGGAATCCGGGACGGGGCTGGGGCTGCCGTTGTGCCGGAAGATCGTGGAGGACGAGGCGGGGGGTTCGATCCGCATCACCTCGACCCGCGGGGAGGGAGCGACGGTCGAGCTGCGGCTGCGGCTCTCGCCGCTGGCCGAGCTGCGCCAGACGGGGATGCACGACCGGCTGCCGCGGGTGCCGGACGGGTTTTCGCTCTTGGCGGTCGAGCGCGACGTGGAGGTCGGGCGGCTGATTTTCGAGGCGCTCAAGCAGTGCTGGGGCGTGACGCCGGTGGTCGTCTCCGGGATGGAGTCGGCGGTCGCGGCGCTGCACGCCCGCGCGTTCTCGGTCTGCCTGCTCGACGGGGATGCCGATCCCGACGGGCCGGCGGCGGCGGTCGAGCGGCTGACGGCGCTGCGGGCCGAGGTGCCCTTCGTGTTGACCTCGACGAGGGACTCCTGGGCGGGCATCGCTTCCCCGACGAGGCCGCAGATCGCGAGCGAGCTGCGCAAGCCGTTTTCGGTGCCCGAGCTGCTGGCGGTGCTGGTGGCGGCGGTGGCGAAGGGCACGCAGGTCGGGCCGTGACGGGCGACCGCCATCCAGAGCGAATGGCGGTGGTTCCTTCGGCCACCGGCGGTCCCGGAAGAAATCTCGCGCAGAGACGCAGAGACGCAGAGTTGGGACCGACTCCGCCCTTCGTCCCTGCGGCACCGCTCAAGACTGCCGGACGGCCGGCCGCGACGAAGGTCGTGGACTTCGTGTTGTGTCTGATCCTGGCCGCGTGCGGGGGGCGAGGCGGGGGTTCTTCCGGGTCCACCGACGGGGGCTCGGCGAGGGACGCGGGAAGCAGCACGGTGCGGACAGGCGACGCCGGGGTCGGTGCGCCCTCCCCTGGCGGCGCGGGGGCCGGCGCGGTGGAGGAGCCGGAGCCGGAGGAGGAGGAGCCGGACGCGAGTCCGTGGGCGGCGCCGGCCGACGTACCGGCGACGGAGATCGAGCTGCCCGACGGGGTGCCGTCGCTGCCGCGGCCGGGTCGGCCGCCGCTGGCGGCGCGGGAGCTGCCGCCGCCGGTGGCGGGCGAGACGGTGGAGGTTCCCGCGGGGGTCGTGCTGCTCGGTTCGTGGCCGGGAACGAAGGGGCGGGACGCGGTCCGCGAGGTCGACCTGGTGCCGACGGCGTTCGCGGCGTTCGAGATCGACCGTCTCCCCTACCCTGACGATCCGGCGCAGGACGCCGTGACGAACGTGACGCGGCAGGAGGCGGGGCGGCGCTGCGAGGAGTCGGGGAAGCGGCTGTGCACGGAGGTGGAGTGGGAGGCGGCGTGCAAGGGGCCGCAGAGCCAGACGTACCCGTGGGGGGACGACTACGACGCGGCGCGCTACGCCGAGGGCGCGACGCCGGTCGGGTCGCTCGGCGTGCTGGGCATGACGGGCCTGTACGAGTGGGCGTCGGGGGACTGGATGGACCCCAAGGGGGTGGCGACGCCGAACGTGGCGCCGTTGCGCGGGGCGCCGCCCGGGGAGGACGACGCGGGGGCGCGGCGTTGCGCCGCGCGAACGGGGCTGGACCCGGCGCGCGTCTCGCCGCGCGCGGGCTTCCGTTGTTGTCGGGGGCAGGGCTACGCGTTGTCCTACCAGGTCGATCCGATCAAGCGGGCGGTGCGGGCGGCGCCGTTGCTGAACGACGCGATGCTGGCGCGGCTGGTGCGGTCGATCCCGGAGCTGCGGCGGGTCTGGGGGGACCCGCGGATCCAGTCCGACGGGGTGCAGACGCAGGCATTGTTGCGCAGCCGGCGGACGGAGACGTCGGGCATCGGCTTCGCGATCACGATCCAGCCGGTCTTCTGGATTCCGGCGCAGGGGGAGGAGCTGATGTGCATCGTCGGCCGTTCGGGGCACGACGTGTTCGCGGCGGCGCTGTACACGACGGGGATTCCGGAGCTGTACGTGCACGCGGCGAGCATGGTGCTGACGAACGTGGGGGACGACGAGGGCATCGCGCTGTTCGGGGGGTTGCGGGATCGCAAGCTGCTGGGGTGGGGGGAGTGCGACGACTGCCGCGACGGGGGATCGTTCGAGTACCACGAGGAGGACGGGACGATCACGATCGGGCACCGGTGGTCGGGGGGCGGGCGTTCCGCCGGTCGGCGACGCCGGATTCGGTGCACACGACGACGTGGTCGGGGCTCCGCGCGGGTGCACCTGACTTCTTCACGCTGCGCGAGTGGGCACGGACGCGCGCGCGAGCGTCCCGCGACGCTCGACCGGCGGAAGCTCGACGCGTTCAAGCCGCAGGCCGCGAGTCGCTCGACGGGGACGGCGGCGGGGGGCCCTCGTTCCAGACGGTGGCGAAGTCGCGGGCGAAGGTGGACACGGGGGTGGGGGGGCGGCCGAGGACGCGGGCGACGTCGAGGGAGACGGGGGAGCTGAGGCCGGTGCGGACGAGGCGGTAGAAGCCGAGCAGGCGGTCGACGCGGGCTGGGGGAAGGCCGGCGGCGGTGACGAGGCGGCGGGCGGTGTCCTCGTCGATGGCTTCGTAACGGACGTCGCGACCGGAGGCGGCCGCGAGGGCGCGGGCGATGTCGGCATGGTCGAGGGCGTCGGGACCGGTGAGGGTGTAGGCCTGGCCGGCGTGGCGGTCGTCGAGGAGGGCTTCGGCCGCGACGGCGCCGACGTCGCGGGCGTCGACGAAGGAGATGCGGGCGTCGGCGGCGGGGAGGCGGATGACGCCGGCGGCGCGGATGCCGGCGTGGATGGAGCCGGTGCTGAAGATCTGGAAGAAGAAGTTGGGGCGCAGGTGCGTGAAGCCCATGCCGGAGGTTTCGAGGTGCCGTTCGACGCGGCGCAGGCCGGCGCTCTCGAGCTTCTCGACGCCGAGGGCGGAGAGGTCGACGACGTGGCGGACGCCGCGGCGTTTCATCTCGTCCAGGAGCGGGACGGCGGCGCGTTCGGGGGCGTCGTCGCCGGGGCGGGCGATGAGGAAGGCGCGGTCGGCGCCGGCCAGGGCGGAGGCGTGGGTTTCGGGGCGCGCGAGGTCGAACTCGACCGCCTGGACGCCGGGCGGGAGGGCGGGGGCCTCGGCCGGTCGCCGGGTGGCGGCCCGTACGGAGGCGCCTCGCGCGGCGAGCCTGCGGACGACCTCGGACCCGACGGTTCCCGTCGCGCCGATCACCAGGATGCTTCCCATGGTTCCTCCTTGCCTGATGCGTTCAGGCCAACAGATCCTTGAGTCCGGCGAGGTGGTATTTCGAGTAGTCGTCCACGGCCCGGCGGATGGAGGTCTCGGTCTGGAAGCGGGCGAGCAGGTCGACCATGGCCTCGACGAGGTTGCGGTAGATGCGTCGGAGGACGAAGCGTGCGGCGGGTTCGGTGGAGACGGGGCGGCCGAGGCCCGCGGCGTACTGGGCGGCCAGCTCGAGCAGGTCGCGCACGACGCGTTCGCGGAAGGCCTGGTGCCGGGTGCCGTGGGCGCGGCCCAGCAGCACGACGACCTGGAGGCGGTGGTCGACACAGAAGCGCAGCAGGTCCTCGGAGACGAGGCGGTAGGGGGCGTCGGGGGTCAGGCGGCGGATGTCCTCCACGCCGTCCAGGCTGCGGACGCGGCGGCGGAGGAGGGCGGAGAAGTCGTGGGCCAGGCGGCGGGTGATCAGGGCCTCGAAGAGGACCTGTTTGTTCTCGTAGTAGCGGTACAGGTTGCCGATGGAGACCCCGGCGCGTTCGGCGATCTGGGCCATGCCGGCGGCGAGGTAGCCGCGTGCGGCGAAGACCTCGAGGGCGGCGGCGGCGATGCGTTCCTGGATGTCGTTCTTGAGGTACTGGGCCATGGTCGTCCTCCCATCCATCAGCGAATGGTCGGTTCGCGTTTATAGATCGGCCTTGCGGGGGTGTCAACCTGGCGCGTCGGCTCGTGGAAGCGGGCCGCCGCCGCGGCGACGTGCGCAGCGTCGTCGCGGTGCGCGCCGATCGACGAGTCGGGCAGCGTCTTGCGCACCCGCCCGGAGATCGTCAGCCGCCTGCGCTCGGCGCCCGCCACCCGTCGCGAGCCGGATCGTACGTGCGGCGCAGCTCGATCTTGTCGCCCCGCCGCACGCACTCGGGGTACTCGGCCACCGTCACCGCGTACGGGTCCGGCTCTTCGACCGCGTCGCAGCCGGTCAAGCTCGGCGCCGGTACGGGGTCGTTCCCGCAGTCGCCGGCGTACTGGAACGTCTCGACCACCAGATCCGGATGGCCGTCCCCCGACCGATCCTCGAACCGGAACCAGAGCTGCGGAACGATCCGCTCCGCCTCCTCGTAGCTGCCCGGGATTCCGGGGAACACCTGGTGGTGCTGCACGGTCAGGTCGAGCCGCATGACGTTCAGTTCCACCGGCAGCCGCAGCCACGCGTCGGTCCCTTCTTCTTCGCTCACCCCGGTGGTGAAGACGAATTCAAGCGCCCCGTCGTGATCGACGTCGACCAGCCTGCTGCCGTCGCGATCCGCCTCCGGGTTGCACCTGCTTTCCAGCTCCACGGTCGCGACACCCTTGAGCTGCAGGCTCGCGGGATCAATCGCACCCGGCGCCCCGAGCGTCCCCGTGAACAGCGCCACGTCGAGCCCGTCGGCCATGCAGTCGCTCACCGGCGCCACGGGGCCCAGTCCGCTCCAGACCGTCTCCGCCACGTTGGGATCGGCCGTTTCCGGGTCGAGCCAGAAGGCGCAGTCCTCCTCCGCGTTCTCGGCTCCTCCCGGCAGGTCGGCGATGCACTTGTCGTGCTCGCGACGCTTGGCCGCCTCGACGCGCGCCTCCACCGCTTCCCGTTCCTGCTCGCCCAGTGTGCCCCACCACATCCCGAAGCGGTCGATCCCGTAGGCCAGCGCGAGGACGACCGCTCCCTCCCCGGTCGCGACGACCCGGACCGTCGGCTCCATCGCCGTCACCTCCGCATCCGGTCCGAGCCTGTAGTGCGCGCGGAGCAGTTGCCGCAGCGGCCCCAGCCACAGCTCGCGCCAGATGGCGTCGTTGTCGTTGTCGCCCAGCGGGCGGGGACAGAACGCGTCGGGCGCCGCAGGGGCCGCAGGTTCGCCGGCCTCGACCGCCTCCGCCGATACGTCCCCCGGCGCCGCCGCATCGGCCGTCGCGACGGCCTCCGCGACCCCGTCCAACTCCGCGACGTCCGGCGGTGCGCCCTCCTGCTTCACGACATCTCCCGTCGCGGCGTCCACCAGCCCGGCGTCCGCCTGGACCGCGACCGCCGGACCCGCATCGCCCGGCGCCCGGGCCTCCACCGTCACGTCGCGCGAGTCCGGAGCCGCGGATTTCGGCGAGCGACGGCAGCCGCTCGCCGCCAGGCCCAGCACGATGAACGACGACAGGACGCGTGATGCGCGCATCGCAATCCCTTCTCCCCCCCAGGATGGCGGCCGCACCGACGCGACCGGCGGACTCGACTCGCCCGCACGGTAGCGCCGACCGGAGACGGTTGCCAGACCTGTCGAGGCAAGTCCGGGCGAAGACGATGGGGGCGTCCTTGACCCACGACGTGCCGGTCCCGGGCTCCCAGGCCCAGGGGGTCACGGTCGGCGACACCGACGGGGGCTGTGATCCATCGCATGCCGACGAGCGCCCGGCCCCGGGGGTCGTGCCATTCTCGTGTGCTGTCGGCAAGCCCTTCTCGACAGGCTCAGGGCAACAGAGGCCACCCGGCGCTTCGGATCTGGCCGGGAAGACGGTGCCGTACTATGGTGCGCGCCGATGAGCGACGTTCCGACCATCCACCGGTGCGGGCAGGCGGCGATCGTGGGGCCGCCGAACGCGGGGAAGTCGACGCTGCTCAATCGACTGGTGGGCGAGGCGTTGTCGATCGTGACGCCGGTGCCGCAGACGACGCGGCACCGGATCCTGGGGGTCTTGCAGCGTCCCGACGCGCAGGTCGCGCTGGTCGACACGCCGGGGTTCCACCTGCCGCGGACGGAGATGAACCGGCTGATGATCGAGGCGTTGGACGCGGCGCTGGAGACGGCCGACGTCTTCCTGCTGTTGATCTCGGCCAGCGGGCGGCGGACGCCGGAGGAGCGGTTCGGTCCGCCGGTGTCGCAGCTCGTGGAGCGGCTGCGGCGGGTGGGGAAGCCGACGATCCTGGCGTTGACGAAGGTCGATCTGGTCAAGCCGAAGGAGCGGCTGTTGCCGCTGATGGAGCACGCGGCGAAGCGGATCGACCCGGTCGCGATCGTGCCGATCTCGCCGCTGACGGGGGACGGGGTCGACGGCCTGGTCGACGCGCTGGTGCCGCTGCTGCCGGAGGGGCCGCCGCACTGGGCCCCGGACGATCTGACGGACCGGCCGCTGCGGTTCCTGGCGGCGGAGCGCATCCGGGAGGCGGCGACGCTGGAGACGCGGCAGGAGGTGCCGCACGGGGTGGCGGTGGTCGTGGAGCGCTGGGACGAGGGCGACCGGGTGACGGCGATTGCGGCGGCGCTGGTGGTCGATCGTCCGGCGCACAAGCGGATCCTGGTGGGTCGGGCGGGCTCGATGATCCGCGACATCGGCATCCGCGCGCGGGTCTCGCTGGAGGAGCTGCTGGGGCGGCCGGTGCGGCTGGACCTGTTCGTCCAGGTGCAGGAGGGGTGGACCAGGGACCCGGCGCGCGTGCGCGAGCTGACGGGGGAGTAGGCGATGGGCGGGCGAGGGACGGCCGGGCGGCGGGGGACGACGCACGGCGGGATTCCGATCGAGGGGGGGCGTGGGGAGCGGCTGCCGTTCGTGGCAATCGTGGGGCGGCCGAACGCCGGCAAGTCGACGCTGTTCAACCGTCTGGCGCGCGCTCCGTTATCGATCGTGGATCCGACGCCCGGCGTGACGCGCGACCGGTTGTACGCGGAGGTCGAGCTGCGCGGGCGGCCGGTCGGGCTGATCGACACGGGCGGGATCGAGGCGGAGGGGACGAGCGGGGACAAGATGTCCGACCACATCCGCCTGCAGGTCCGCGTGGCGCTGGAGGAGACCGACCTGGTGGTCTGCCTGTTCGACGCTTCGACGCCGCCGGGGGGGGACGACGCTCGCGTCGTCGACCTCTTGCGCCGGGCGGGGCGTCCGGTGATCTGGGCGGCGAACAAGGTTGATCGGCCGGCGGACGAGCCCGGCGCGGCCGAGTACTACGCGCTGGGCATTTCCGAGCTGCGGATGGTGAGCGCGGCCAGCGGCCTGGGTGTAGGCGCGCTCTTGGACGCGATCCTGGCGGCGCTGCCTCCGGAGCCGCCCCGTGCGGAGGTGGACGGCGCGCCCGGCGACGACGGCGCGGAGCCCGGGGAGGACGACGTCTCCGGCGAAGAACGAAGAGTGAAGAACGAAGAACGCCCCGTCCCGCGGGTGGCGGTGATCGGGCGGCCGAACGCGGGGAAGTCCACGCTGGTCAACCGGCTGCTGGGGGCCGAGCGGATGCTGGTGGACGAGCGGCCGGGGACGACGCGGGACGCGGTCGACGCGGCGGTGGAGACGGCCGAGGGGCCGATGGTGTTGATTGACACGGCGGGGTTGCGCCGGCGGGCGCGCATCGCGGATCGTCTCGAGCGGCTCTCGGGGCTCTCGGCGGTGCGGGCGCTGGAGCGGTGCCACGTGGCGGTGTTGCTGGTCGACGGTGCGGCGGATGCGGGCACGGATCAGGATCAGCACCTGCTGGGGCTGGCGGCGGAGCGGGGACGCGGGCTCATCGTCGCGGTGAACAAGCTCGATCTGGTGACGGGGTCGGCGGCGCAGCGGGAGCTGGACGGCCGGCTGCGCGACGCCTTCGGCTTCGCGGCGTACGCGCCGATCCTGTTCGTGTCGGCGCGCAGCGGGCGCGGGGTGCGGGAGCTGGTGCGGACGATTGCGCGCACGAGCGAGGCGTTCAACCGGCGGGTGGGCACGGGCGAGCTGAACCGGTTCCTGGCGGACGCGGTGACGAAGCATTCGCCGCCGCTGTTCCACAACCGGCCGGTGCGGCTGCTCTACGGGGCGCAGACGGGGGTGCGCCCGCCGACGTTCGTCTTCATGTGCAACCGGCCCGAGGGGGTCCATCCGTCGTACGAGAGGTACCTGGAGAACCGGCTGCGGGAGCGGTACGGGTTCGACGGTTGTCCGATCAAGCTGCGGTTCCGGCGGGCGAGGCGGGACGAGTCGGCGCGGTAGGGCCTACTCGTCGTAGAGCACCCACTGGGAATCCTCGTTCAGGGTGACGCCCATGCGCCGGCCGATCTCGGAGCCGCTCGGGCAGTCCGTGCGTCCCGACTCGGGCGGCGGGAACGCCTCGACCATCAGGTCGTACGTTCCTGGGGGGACGTACGCGGTGTAGGTCTCGCCCGGGGCGACCGTGTTCGCGGCGCCCAGCAGGTCGTCGCCCCACGAATCGCTGGACTGGGGCGAGACGTAGAGGCACATGATTTCCTCGGAGGAGTTGTTGACGACCTCGAGGGCGACCCCGGGCGGTCGCGGCGGCTGGGGCGGGGGGCACCCGAGGTCGAGGGCGAAGAGAGCGAGGGGCAGCAGCCAACGCCACGCGGAAAACCTTCGTGCCTGCACGTTTTGCCTCCTGTTCCGGCTAGCGTTCCGGCTGGGGAACGAGCAGCCGCTGACCGGGACGGATCCGAGTACCATCGCCGACGTCCGGGTTCAAGTCCCGCAGTGCGCCGACCGAGGTATGGTAGCGGCGCGCGATCGACCACAACGAGTCCCCCTGGCGCACTTCGATCGCGGCCGTCGGTGCGCGATCCCGTCCGCCGTCCTCCTCGACCCGTTCGTCGTCGGGTCCGCCGCCGACGTCCGGGATGTGCAGTTCCTGGCCGGGGTGGACGCGATCGGGATTGAGGTCGGGGTTGGCGAGGAGGAGATCGCGGACGTGGAGGCCCAGCGCGTCGGCGATCTCGGAGACGGTCTCGCCGGCGCGCACGAGGTGGACGTCGCCGGGAAGGGGGAGTTCGCTCGCCGAGGCCTGTGGTTCGGGGGGGGGAGTTGCGGGCTCGTCGCCCTCCCCTTCGGCCGCGGCGTCCTCGGGCGAGTCTTCGCCGCCGAGGACGAGGACCATGTCGACGCGGATGCGGGAGGGATCGGCCAGGTCGTTCCAGCGGGCGAGGTCATCGAGGGGGATGGAGAAGCGTTCGGCGATTTCGGAGAGGGTGTCGCCGGCCTGGACGACGTAGGTGCCGTCCTGGGGGCTGCCGGGATCGGGCTCCTCGTCATCCGGCGGCGATTCCATTCGTTTGGGAACGATGAGCTGCCAGCCGACGTGAAGTTCGGCGTCGGCCGGGAGGTGGTTGGCCTCTCGCAGGTCGGAGGCGGTGATGTCGTAGCGTTCGGCGATCCCGGTCCAGGTCTCCCGGGTGCGGACGCGATGGCCGACGAAGGGCAGCGGTCCGGAGCGTGGGACGCCGGGAGCGGGGCGGAAGAAGGGGTAGGGGTCGATCTGGTCGCCTTCCATCCAGAGGACGAAGTGGAGGTGGGGGCCGTGGCTGAGGCCGGTGTTGCCGACGCGGGCGACGCGCTGGCCGCGTTCGACCTTCTGGCCGGGGCGGACGAGGAAGGCGCTGAGGTGAGCGTAGTAGGTGAGCCATCCGCCGGGGTGGAGGATGACGGCGAGGTTGCCGAAGCCGCTGAGCTCGTCGCCGGTGTAGACGACGAGGCCGCTTTCGGCGGCGAGGATGACGGTGCCCTCGTCGGCGATGATGTCGAGGGCCTCGTGGTAGCCGTTGGTGCCGCTGCCGTGACCGCGGCCGATGCGGGCGCCGGGGATCGGGAAGAGGAGGGTCGCGGGGCGTTCGTCGCCGCCGGCGGCGCGGAGCTGGGCGGGGGTCGGTCCTTCGCGGATCAGGCGGTGGACGGTGGAGGCGCGACCGAGCCCGAGCTGCTCGACGCGGCGGCGCTCGGCGGAGGTGCGGCCGTCGCGCTGTTCGGCGGCGGCATCGGTGTTCGACTCGTCGGCGGCGGCGACGCGGGGCGCGAGGGTAGCGCCGGCGGCCAGGGCGGCGGCGAGGCACGCGTGCAGCAGGCGCGTATGGAGGGAGCGAGTGGGGGCACCCGGGATTCTCACATCGACCGAATAGGGCATCGCGAGCCGGGCTGTCAACTTTTCGGGTGCGGGCATTGGGAAGGGCGGGAGCACCTTGACTTGCGGGCCCGGCAACCGCTACGGTTCGGCCGAACTTTCCGCGGCTCGGGGCGATGGGGTGGGGTTGCGGACCGGAGGAGAAACTTGAGCGACGACAAGAGCGATGATGTCGAGTTCGAGCAGGAGGGCCCGGGGGGACGGGGCAGCCAGCCGCCCGCGCCGAAGGAGGCGCCGAAGACGGGGGAGAAGAAGAAGGTCGACGACCTTCGCGCGAAGCTGGGGCTCGGCACGGCGAAGACGCTGGTAGCGCCCGCGGGGACGCAGGCCGGGGCGCTGCCGGGCATTCCCGGCATTCCGGGTCTGGGCGGGCAGTCGGCGGCGGCGCCCGGCGTACCGGGCATCCCGGGCATACCGGGGATTCCCGGCCTCCCGGGGGCTGCTGGCGCGGCGCGGCCGGCGGCCGCGGGCAGGACCCTGATCGGCTCGCCCGGGGGCGCAGCGATCCCCGGCGTGCCGGGCATCCCCGGGATTCCCGGGCTGCCGGGCGTGGGTGGCCCGGCGAGGGCCGCGGCGGGGGGAGTGCCCGGTCTGCCGGGCATGGCGCCGCCGTCGTTCATGGCGGCGGCAGCGCCGGCCGAGCCGGAGAAGCCGGAGGCCGACAAGCACGATCCGTTCGGCACGCAGGCCCAGCCTGCCCGGATGTCCGCCGGCGCGATCGACGTCGAGAAGGCGATTTCGGAGAAGGAGGCGAGAGAGGCGATCGGCGGCAAGGGCATGCGCAAGAAGGACGTCGTGCTCTTCGCCGTCGTCGGAGTCGTGTGCATCGGCCTGGGCGCCCTGGTCGGCTGGATGCTGGGTGGGAACACGAGCCGGGACAAGGTCGTGGCGATGTCGCACGACCACGCGCGCAAGATCCAGGCCGGCCTGGAGAAGGTGCACGAGCCGAAGGTCAAGTTGTACCAGCAGGCGATCGGCGATATGCAGAAGCGGATCAGCGACGCGATGACCGCGCGCGATCCGCTGATGATCCTGACGACGATCCGGGACGACCGCGACGCGGTCCAGGCGCTGCAGGCGGATTTCTCGAAGGTCACGGATCTGGTGGGCGAGACGATGCTCATCGGCAATTTCTCCGCGTTCGCGCCCGAGACGGTCACCCCGGTGCTGAAGGCGATCACGCTGTGGAACAAGCTGAGCGAGCAGATGCTCAGCCACGCGGCGTGGACGTCGCAGGGGCTCGAGCGGTACGCGTTCCAGCTCGAGGCTCTGTCGGCGGCGGGCTTCAAGAAGGAAGTGCAGTGCCCTTCCTACATCGAGAAGCACAAGGCGGACACGGCGCCGACCGAGACGGTGCAGAAGACGCTGGCCAGTTGCCAGGAGTTCATGGCGAAATTCCCGACGGAGAAACGCGACGTCACGGGGCTGCTCGATTCGGCGATGGCGGCCTACACGGTCGGGCAGGATCTTTCGGCGGCGATGGAGCAGGACATCGTCGGGTACTTCAAGAGCGTGCAGGACAAGATCGGCGGGCCCGCGGCCGCCGACGCGCTGGGCCGGTACCTGGGGCCCTCCCGGTTCGTCGCCGCGTTCGAGCCCGGTTTCTGGGGCGCGCTGTCCGAGGACAACTGGACCGCGGACCTGTCGAAGATGCCGCGGTTGTACACGCTGGACGCGAACATCCAGATCCTCCCGGATCCCGTCGAGCACTCCGACCTGGGCATCACGTCCACGGCGGCGCCCGAGCCCGCCGAGGGCGCGACTCCCCCGCCTCCGCCGGCGGAAGGGGAGGAGGCGCCGGCGGGCCCGGTGACGAGGGCGAAGAACATGCTGTGGGTGACGGTCGGGGAGGGTAGCGGCCAGAAGACGACGGGCCGGTACCTCTTCATCCTGGACCCGGGCCAGAGCGGCGGCTGGAACGATATCAACGGCGACGAGAAATTCGACAACCTGGACGTCGACCTGTTCTGGGAGTCCTTCCGGGCGAAGCCGGAGTTGTGGGCAATCGTCGTCGACCCCGCCCCGGCGCTCGGCCTGGTCGACGCCTGGAACGCCCGCTTCCTGCAGGAGTATGCCGAGCGTCTGGTCTTGCTGGGCAACACGCTCGGCGAGATCGCGGTCGCGGTCGGCGATGCGATCAAGGCGATGGG
The DNA here is from genome assembly GCA_016218815.1 of Deltaproteobacteria bacterium. Taxonomy (GTDB): domain Bacteria; phylum Myxococcota_A; class Polyangia; order DRWM01; family JAAZOP01; genus JAAZOP01. Next base: position 26,322 of record JACRCX010000085.1, on the reverse strand, counting down.
CAAGATCCGCTGACCGTTCTTCGGAGGTTGCGTGCCCGGGGCCAGCCCCTTTCCATCCGACGAGGTTCTTCGGGAGTTCCTGCGCACGCGCGTCCTGCCCATCCTGGCAGTGGACCGCGGGCGGGTGGAGTTGGCGCGCGCGGACGCGGCCGCGGGCCGGGTGGTGTTGCGCTACGCGGCGAGCTGTGCCGGGTGCCCGGGCCTGGGCGTCACGCACGCGGAGATCGTGGAGCCGCTGTTGCGCGGGGAGTTCCCGGCCGTCACCGCGGTGGATGCGTTGATCGAGGGGGAGAGGAACGGCCCTGCGGCGTGAGGGTCAGGGATTGGTCGCGGGGGGAGCGGTCGGGTCGGGGCGCGTGCCGCGCAGGCGATCGACGATATCCGAGTTCTCGTCCGACGCGGTTCCTTCGGTGACGGCGTCGGTGAGCCCGCTCGAGCCGTCGGTCGACGTGGTGGTGGCGCGGCGGAGGGTCGCGAGGTTCGCGAGCGTGGCGCGTTCGGTGAGCACGACGGTCAGGACGCCGTAGAGGCTGAGCGTCCGGAGCTCCATCTCGGTCTGCGAATCGATCCATTTCACGCCGACGACGGAGCTGACGAGCGTGTACTGGTCGACCGCCCGGACTTCCTCGCCGGTCCCGAACTGGCCTTCGAGCTGCACGCGCATGTCGTCGAAGGATGCGCCGCCGCCCCCGAGGCCCTGGTTGAGGGTGCGGAAGATTTTCCACAGCTTGCCGCGGATGAAGAACAGGAAGTCGGTCGCGTCGCCGCGATCGTACTTGCACATCTCCTCCTGGTTGTTGTGGGTGAACTCGGCATCGACCATCGACACGTTCCAGGGCGTCTCCTGGCCGTCGAACTTCACGCAGGAGTCGGTGAAGCGCTGCTGGTCGCGTTCCATCCTGGTGCGCAGGGCCTGCTCGGCCACGGCGTCATCGGCCACGGCCTGGATCTGGGGCCAGTACTTGTTCTTGATTTCCAGCTTCACGGCTTCGACGACCTGGTCCTTGCTCATGCCCCAGGTCAGGCCGTTCATGAGCGCGACGATGTTCGGGTTCGGCTCCGTCGGCTCCGGCGGCGGCGCCGGTTCCGCGGCATGCCCGCGGTGGTGCTGCGCCGAGGCGTTCGGCGCGAACGAGCCCAGGACCGCGACGGCCAAGGTCACCATCAGACCAATGCGAGTCATCGTTCACCTCCCTTGCCCCAGGGGCGGTATAGCACGGTTTCCGGCCGCCCGGAAGCACAACGGCGGCGGCTGAACATCCGCGCGGGCGGTCAGACGGACGGGGATGGGGGGGCATTCACTCGCATGAGCCGCGCGGCGGACAGGGTGGTCATTGGTTCTTGGTTGTTGGTTGTTGGTTTCCGGACCGGACCTCCGACCCATCGGTGTTCATCGGTGTCCATCGGTGGTTACCATCCCCCCGGCGCGGACCGGCGCAGGGGGCGCGAGCCGGGCGAAGGGAGGCGGAGCGATGACGGAGCTGCGGGGCAAGACGCTGTTCATCACGGGAGGGAGCCGGGGGATCGGGCTGGCGATCGGGGTGCGAGCGGCGAGGGACGGGGCCAACGTGGCGATCGCGGCGAAGACGGTGGAGGCGCACCCGCGGCTGCCCGGCACGATCTTCACGGCGGCCGCGGAGATCGAGCGGGCGGGCGGGCGCGCGCTGGCGGTCGCCTGCGACATCCGCGACGAGGCGGCGGTGCGGGCGGCGGTGGCGCGGACGGTCGAGGCGTTCGGCGGGATCGACGTCCTGGTCAACAACGCGAGCGCGATCTTCCTCGCCGGCACGGCCGACACGCCGATGAAGCGCTACGACCTGATGCAGCAGGTGAACGCGCGGGGGACGTTCCTGTGCACGCAGGCGTGCCTGCCGCACCTGCTTCGTGCGGCGAACCCGCACGTGCTGGTGCTCTCCCCTCCCCTGCGCCTGGAGGCGGAGTGGTTCGCGGGGCACGTCGCCTACTCGATGGCCAAGGTCGGGATGAGCCTCTGCGTGCTGGGGATGGCGGAGGAGTTCCGCAGGTCGGGGATCGCGTTCAACGCGCTGTGGCCGCGCACGTCGATCGCGACGGCCGCGATTCGCAACATCCCGGGGAGCGAGGCGGTGGTGCGCGGCTCGCGCAGGCCGGAGATCGTGGCCGACGCCGCGCATGCGATCCTCGTACGCCCGAGCCGCGAGTGCACGGGCAACTTCTTCCTGGACGAGGAGGTGCTGGCGGCGGAGGGGGTGACGGATTTCGAGCGCTACGCGGTGGAGCCCGGCATGCCGCTGGTGCCGGACCTGTTCGTGTAGGGGGCCGGACGGAAGGAATCTCGCGCAGAGGCGCAGAGGAGGGGGCCGATTGGCGGCCGGGGGGCGGGTTGACCCTTCGCGCCGAACCCGCTAAGGGGAGGCGCGACGGGGCGGCCGGGAGCGACCGGCCGCGACGTCGGCTCGAGGGGTTTTGCGGAGGTCGTGGCCGATGAAGCTGCACGAGCACCAGGGGAAGGAGCTGTTCCGCAAGGCGGGAGTGCCGGTGCCGCTGGGCCGGGTCGCCTTCAACGTCGACGAGGCCGAAGCGGCAGCGAGGGCGCTGATCGCGGAGACCGGCGTCGAGACGGTGGTGGTCAAGGCGCAGATCCACGCCGGGGGGCGCGGCAAGGGCGGTGGCGTGAAGGTCGTCCAGGGCGCGGCGGCGGCGCGAGAGGCCGCGCAACGCATCCTGGGCATGAACCTCGTGACGCATCAGACGGGATCCGAGGGCAAGGTCGTGCGGCGGCTGCTGGTCGAGCAGGGGTTGCGCGTGGCCAAGGAGCTGTACGCGGGCATCGTGGTCGACCGCGACCGCCGGCGCGTTGTGATGATGGTCTCGAGCGAAGGGGGCATGGAGATCGAGGAGGTGGCGCGGAGGACGCCGGAGAAGATCCTCTCGCGGGCGATCGACCCGGCGTACGGGCTGCGGGGTTTCGAGGCGCGGGAGCTGGCGTTCGGGCTGGGGCTGGGCGAGCCCACGGCGGGCAAGCTCGCGCGGGTGCTGGGTGCCTTGTACAAGGTCTTCGTCGCGGAGGACTGCTCGCTGGTCGAGATCAACCCGTTCGTGGTGCTGGAGAGCGGCGACGTGGTCGCGCTGGACGCGAAGGTGACGCTGGACGACAACGCCGCGTACCGCCACAAGGAGCACCCGACGCTGGCCGATCCGTCGGAGGAGGACCCGGCGGAGGCGGCGGCGCGCGCGGCTGGTTTCTCGTACATCCGGATGCACGGCGACATCGGCTGCATGGTGAACGGGGCCGGGCTGGCGATGGCGACGATGGACATCCTGAAGCACCACGGGGGCGAGCCGGCGAACTTCCTGGACGTGGGCGGGGGGGCGAGCAAGGACCAGGTGGCGCAGGCGTTCAAGGTCATTCTCTCCGACCCGGCGGTGAAGGCGATCTTCGTCAACATCTTCGGCGGCATCCTGAAGTGCGACGTGTTGGCCGAGGGGGTCATCGCGGCGGTGCGCGAGGCGGGACTCAAGGTGCCGCTGGTCGTGCGGCTGGAAGGGACGAACGTCGCGCGCGGGCGGCAGCTCCTGGGGGAGTCCGGGCTGGCGATCCAGGTGGCGAAGGACATGGACGAGGGGGCCAAGAAGGCCGTGGCGCTGGCCGGAGACACTGAGCCATGAGCATCCTGGTCAACAAGCGGACGCGGGTGGTGATCCAGGGGATCACGGGCGGGGCGGGGTCGTTCCACGCGCGGCAGATGCTGGAGTACGGCACGCAGGTGGTGGCGGGGGTCACGCCGGGCAAGGGCGGGACGAAGTTCGACGACCGGGTGCCGATCTTCGACACGGTGTCGCGCGCGGTGCGGGAGACCGGGGCGGACGTTTCGTGCATCTTCGTACCGGCGCCGTTCTGCGGTGACGCGATCGCGGAGGCGGCGGGAGCGGGCGTGTCGTTGGTGGTGGTGATCACCGAGGGCATCCCGACGCTGGACATGATTGCGGCGCGGCGGCTGCTGGACGAGAAGGGCGTACGGATGGTCGGCCCGAACTGTCCGGGGGTGTTGACGCCGGGCGAGTGCAAGGTGGGGATCGCGCCGGGCTACGTGCACACGCCGGGTCGGGTGGGTGTGGTCTCGCGCTCGGGCACGCTGACCTACGAGGCGGTGTGGCAGCTCAGCGCGCTGGGCATCGGCCAATCGACGTGCCTGGGCATCGGCGGGGACCCGGTGGGCGGGATCGACTTCGTGGACGCGCTTACGATGTTCGAGGCCGATGCGGGGACGGACGCGGTGGTGTTGATCGGGGAGATCGGCGGGGCGGCCGAGGAGCGGGCGGCGGCGTTCGTGCGCGAGCACGTCAAGAAGCCGGTGGCCGCGTTCATCGCGGGGGTGACGGCGCCGTCGGGCAAGCGGATGGGTCATGCGGGCGCGATCATCTCGGGCTCGTCGGGCAAGGCGGCGGACAAGATCGAGGCGTTGCGTGGGGCGGGCGTGGCGGTCACGGCCAACCCGGCCGAGATCGGCGTCACGCTGCAGGCGGCGCTGCGGGGGAAGAAGGGAAGGTAGGGAATGGCCATCGAACGGACGCTTTCCATCGTCAAGCCGAACGCGACGGCACGGAACCTCGTGGGCGCGATCGTCAAGCTGCTCGAGGAAGGCGGCCTGCGGGTCGTCGCGATGCGCATGACGCGGTTGACCCTGGCGCAGGCGCGGGCGTTCTACGAGGTGCACAAGGCGCGGCCGTTCTACGGCGACCTGGTCGAGTTCATGTGCTCGGGGCCGGTGGTGCCGATGGTGCTGGAGGGCGAGAACGCGATCCAGCGCAACCGCGAGATCATGGGCGCGACCGATCCGAAGAAGGCGGCAGCCGGGACGATCCGCAAGCTGTACGGCGACGACGTGCAGGCCAACGCGGTCCACGGCTCGGACGCGCCCGAGACGGCGGCCGCCGAGATCGCGTTCTTCTTCCCGCGGAGCGAGACGCTCTAGGCAGGAAAGGGGGGCCGCCATGGCCGAGCCGTTCCAGGATTTTGCGAAGTACGCGACCGACGCGATGCAGCGCTGGATCCTGCTGCTCGATCTGCTGCGGCGGCGGGGGAACCGGATGGTGGAGCACGCCGAGCAGGGGATGCCGCCGGTGCTCTCGTTCGAGTACGAGACGCTCTTGGACGGGAGGACGTTCGACCCGCCGGCGAACTACTCGCTCTTGCGCATCGTGCCGCCGGAGGGGGTGCGGATCGACCCGGCGCTGCGGCCCGTGGTGATCGTGGATCCGCGCGCGGGGCACGGTCCGGGGATCGGCGGGTTCAAGCAGGACTCGGAGATCGGGATGGCGCTGTGCGAGGGCCATCCGACGTACTTCGTGTCGTTCTTCCCCGAGCCGTGCGAGGGGCAGACGCTGGCGCACGTCGAGGCGGCGGAGGTGCGGTTCCTGGAGGAGGTGTGCCGGCGGCATCCGGGGGTGGGCAAGCCGATCGTGTACGGCAACTGCCAGGCGGGCTGGGCGGTGGCGATGCTGGGGGCGGACCGGCCGGACGTCGCGGGGCCGATCGTGCTCAACGGCGCGCCGATGTCGTACTGGGCGGGGGCGCCGGGGGTGAACCCGATGCGCACGGCGGGGGCGTTCACGGGGGGCGAGTGGGCGGTGCGCTGGCTCTCCGACCTGGGGGCGGGGCGGTTCGACGGCGCGTGGCTGGTGATGAACTTCGAGTTGTTGCACCCGGCGAACACGTTCTTCGGCAAGCTGTACAACGTGCTCAAGGACCCGGAGGGCGAGGCGCAGCGGTTCCTGGACTTCGAGAAGTGGTGGACGGGGTTCTACCTGGTCAACGAGGAGGAGATCACCTGGATCGTCGGCAACCTGTTCATCGGCGACAAGCTGGAGCAGGGCGAGTTGCTGCTGGGCGAGGGCAAGAAGATCGACATGAAGCGGCTGTCGGAGCCCGTGGTGGTGTTCGCCTCGGCCGGGGACGACATCACGCCGCCGCAGCAGGCGCTGCACTGGGTGTCGGAGGTCTACCCGACGACGGCGGAGCTGAAGAAGCACGGGCAGCGCATCATCTACCTCCTGCACAAGCACATCGGGCATCTGGGGATCTTCGTATCCGCGGGGGTGGCGCGGCGGGAGCACCGGGCGATCATCGAGCACGTCGAGCGGATGCGGAAGCTGGCGCCGGGGCTGTACCAGATGAAGATCGTGGCGGAGACGGGCGAGCCGGACCCGGCGAAGGACCAGTTCGAGGTGGTGTTCGAGGAGAAGCAGGTGGAGGACGTGCGGGCGGACTACGACCGGCGGGACTTCCAGCTCACGGAGACGATCTCGCGGTTCGGGAACGCGTGGTACCAGGCGTTCGTGCGGCCGTGGCTGCGCCCGATGGTGACGCCGCAGGTCGCCGAGGCGATCCGGGCGATGCACCCGGACCGCATGGCGCGGCTGATGTGGGCGGAGCGCTGGAACCCGTGGGTGGCGATGCTGGCGCCGATGGCGGAGTGGGCGAAGGCGAACCGCGTCGTTCCGGAGGTCAACTCGCCCTACCCCGGCGTCGAGGCGGCGGTGGCGAAGCAGATCGAGTCCAACTGGGAGACGGTGCGGGCGCTGCGCGACGCGTGGTACGAGGCGGTGTTCCAGGCGATCGTGCCGTAGGGGGAGTCCGCCGGGGCGGCCGTTCCCGACCGCCGGATCGCGTCGGTCAAGGAGCGGCGACCGCGGCGGGAACCGGGAAGCCGCGGTCGCGCATGAGGGCATCGATGCGGGCGTCGCGGCCGCGGAACGCGCGGTAAGCGTCGGCCGGATCCATGGCGTTGCGCGGGGCGAAGAGCGTATCGACCAGCCGCCGGGCCAGCTCCCGATCGTAGAACCCGCCGGGGGCCTGTTCGAAAGCCTCCGCCGCGTCCGCCGTGAGCACGTCGGCCCAGAGGTAGCCGTAGTAGCCCGCGGCGTAGCCTTCGCCGGAGAAGACGTGGCTGAAGTGCGGACTGCGGTGCCGCATGACGATCTCGCGGGGCAGCTTCAGGGCGGCGAGGGTCTCGCGCTCGAAGGCGTCGGCGTCGAATCCCCGCGGATCGATGGTGTGGACCTTCAGGTCCAGCAAGGCAGAGGCGAGGTACTCGGCGGTCTCGAAGCCCTGGTTGAAGGTGCGGGCCTTGCGGATCTTGGCCAGCAGCCCGGCGGGCATCGGCTCACCCGTCCGAAAATGGACGAGGTAGCCCTGGATCACCTGATCGGTGAGCAGCCAGTGCTCCAGGAGCTGCGACTGCACCTCGATGTAGTCGCGCACGCCGCCGTTCAGCGTCGGGTAGTCCACGCGCGAGGAGAGCGAATGCAGGGCGTGGCCGAACTCGTGGAACAGGGTCTCGGCGTCGGACCAGGAGACGAGGACCGGATCGCCGGGCGCGCCGCGGACGAAGTTGGAGTTGTTGGCGGCCAGGACGGTGCGCTCGCCGTCGAGGGTGTCGTGGCTGCGGTAGGTGGTGGCCCAGGCGCCCGAGCGCTTTCCGGTGCGGGCGTAGGGGTCGAGGTACCAGAGACCGATGGGCTTGTCCGAGTCGCGGTCGGAGACCTGCCACACGGCGACGTCCTGGTGGAAGACGGGCACGGACCCTGCGGGCACGGGCGTGAACCGGAAGCCGAACAGCTCCCCGGCGACGAAGAACATCGCCTCGCGTAGGCGGTCGAGTTGCAGGTACTGCATGACCTCGTCGGAGTCGAGGTCGTAGCGGGCGCGGCGGACCTTCTCGGCGTAGTAGCGGTAGTCCCAGGGCTCGAGGGTGATCCCGGCGCCTTCCGTGTCGGCGATCGCCTGCATGTCGGCGACCTCTTCCTGGACGCGGGCCAGGGCGGCGGGCCAGACGGCCTCCATCAGCTCCATCGCACGTGCGGGGGTCTTGGCCATGCGATCCTCGAGGCACCAGGTGGCGTAGTCGGCGAAGCCGAGCAGGCGTACGCGCTCGAATCGCAGCTTGAGGATCGCGGCGATGAGGGCGTTGTTGTCGTGCTCGTCGCCGTTGTCGCCGCGGTTGACGAAGATCCGCCAGACCTGCTCGCGCAGCGATCGTTCGGCAGAGTAGGTCAGGAACGGGTCGACGGACGACCGCGTGTTGGTGATGGCGTACTCGCCGTCGTGCTTGCGCTCCTGCGCGGCGGCGGCGGCGGCCTGGACGAACGAGTCGGGGAGGCCCGCGAGCTGCTGCTTCGTGAGGAAGAGAACGTACTGCTCCTCGTCGGCGAGGACGTTGTTGGCGAAGCGCGTGTACAGCTCGGCCAGCTCCTTCTGGATCGCGGCGTAGCGCTCGGCGGCGGCGCCCTCAAGCGTCGCGCCGTCGCGCGCGAAGTCGTCGTAGACCAGCTTGACCAGGCGCTGCTGGTCGGGGCGGAGCGAGGCGGTGTCGCCGTCGTGAACGGCACGGATGCGGGCGAAGAGGGGGCGGTTCTGGATGATCCTGGTCTGGAACTCGGCGAGCTTCGGGGCCATCTCCTTCTCGATCTCGCGGAACTCCGGGGTGGAGAGGTTCCCGCGCCAGATCCCCCAGTACGCCATGACCCGGTCGAGGTCCCGTCCCGTGCGTTCCAGGGCGACGATGGTGTTTTGGAAGGTGGGCGGATCGGGGTCTTGGGCGATGGCTTCGACCTGCTCGAGCTGGCGCGCCATGCCCGTTTCGAGGGCGGGCTTGAGCGAGGCGAGGTCCATGCGATCGAAGGCCGGCACGCCGCCGGAGGGGCCGGTCCATTCGGCGAGCAGGATGTTGTCTTGCGCGGCGGGGGCGTCCGCGGCGGGCACGTCTGCTGCGGGCGCGTCCGCGGCGAGCGCGTTCGCGGGAGTCTGGCTCACGGCGGGTGCGTCGCCGGCGGCGGGGGCGCGGTTGTTGGAGCGGCCGGAGCATGCGACGACGGACAAGAGGGCCCCGAGGCCGATTGCGTACAGCAGGAAGTGATCCACGCGCTCGACTCCTCTCGTTGCGGGTTCCGCGGAGGGCGAGCCCCCGGGTCGCGTGCCCCATGGCGGCAACCCGGGCGAGCCGCGCTCGCGCCTGGCGGCAGGATACCAGGATGGGGGACGAAGCATGAAGTGGTCGCGGTGCCCGCGGTCCCGGTGCCCGCGGTCTTGACGGCCACGCCCTGCGGGGCCACGGTTGCGACCTGGAGCAGTTGGATGGCGGGTCGGCGGGAACGCCGGTGAGCCGCCGCGGCCACCTGGCGGCACTGGAGCATCGCCGGAGGGCGAGCGCAGCCGGGGCGGCGGCGTTCGGGATCGGACGATGAGGAAGCGCGGCGCGGCGACGAACGATCCGCAGGGCGGGCCCGCCGCATTGCGACTGGTGCACCCGCCCGACGCGCCGCGAGCACTCGACCTCGGTTCGTTGCGGCGCCGGGAGCCGGCGGCGGTCGGCGCCTTCTTCGACGACAACGTCGAGCGTGTCGAGCGACTGCTGATGAGCGTCCTGGGGCCCGACGCCGAGCTGTCCGACCTGGTGCAGCAGACGTTCCTGGCGGCGCTGCGGTCGTTCCCGGCCTTCCGGGGCGAGGCGTGGTCGCTCGCGCCTTGGCTCAACCGGATCGCGGTGCACACGGCGCGGCGGCACATCCGCAGCCGGCGGGTCCGGCGCTGGCTGCGGTTCGCGGCGCCGGGCGACGTGCCGGACGTACCTTCCGCAGTCGCCTCGCCCGCGATTCGCGCGGCCCTGGGGCGGGTCTATTCGATTCTCGAGCACATGCCGGCGGACGAGAGGATCGCGCTGTCGCTGCGGTTCGTCGGGCAGCTCGAGCTGACGGAGCTGGCGGAGGCGACCGGCGTGTCGCTGGCGACGGCGAAGCGCTGCCTGGGCCGCGCGCGCGATCGGTTCCTCGACCTGGCCCGACGCGACGCCGTCCTTCGCGGGTGGCTGGAGGAGAAGGACGATGGACTCTGACAGCCGGCGCCTGGAGGTCCTTGGCGCCGCCATCGCGGACGTCGAGGCGGCGCTTCTAGGCCGGCGCGACGGGGTCGAGCGAGCCGTGGCGCGACGGCGCCTGATCGACGCCGTCGCCTACCGGCGGGCCGCGGCGCCACGAATCGCGGCGGCGGTCGTCGCTGCGGCGCTGGCCGCGACGCTGGTCATGCTCGCGTGGCCGTCCTCCGACACGACGCGGCCGGGCGCGCCGCCGCACGAGGAAGGGGCGTCGACCAAGTGGCTGGCCGCTCCACCGGACGCGCCGCTGCCGGCGAGACTGCGCGACGGCACGGAGCTGGAGCTGGGAGCGGGCGGGCGGGCACGGGTCGAGCGGGAGGGGACCGCCGCGACGGCGATCACGCTGGAGTCCGGCGAGCTGCGGGTGCACATGCCGCGGCTCGCCGGGACCCGCCGGCACGTCGATGCCGGGCCGTTCCGGGTGGTCGTCACGGGGACCGAATTCAAGGTCGGGTGGGCCCCTGACGCGGAGCGCTTCGAGCTGACGGTCTTCGAGGGGGCGGTCGTCGTGTTCGGCCCGCTGGTGGCCGAGGGGCGAACGGTACACGCGGAACAGACGATGCGCGTGCGGGGAGGCCGATGGCTGGAGGTGACCACGGAGAGCGGCGACGCGCCAACGGCGGCAGCCGCGACCGCGCCGGTCGACGGGGGAGCGCAGAGACCGGAAGAGGGGGATGCCGACGACGTCGCGACCGCCGACGTGGCGGCCGCCGCATCGGGTCCGTCGCCGGGTCCTTCAGCGGCGCCAGAAGGGCGGATCCCGCCGCCCGCCGCCGCGGACGACTGGCTGACGCTGGCCTCGCAACGCCGCCACGCCGAGGCGTTGGCCGCGGCGCGCGCCGGCGGCCTGGACCGGCTGTGCGACGAGCTGCCGGCCGAGCGGCTCGCGCGTCTGGCGGACGTGGCGCGGTATGCGGGCGACGCCGACGCGGCGACGACGGTGCTGCAAGCGCTGCGCCGCCGGTTTCCCGGGACCCGCTCCGCGGCCGAGGCCGCCTTCACCTTCGGGCGCATGGTGTTCGACGCGCGAGGGAACTCGCTGGCGGCCGCCGCCTGGTTCGAGACGTACCTGCGCGAGGCTCCCGACGGACCCTGGGCGCAGGAGGCGCTCGGGCGTCTCATCGAGGCCTACGACGGACTGGGCAGTCCGGAGGCTGCCGCGCGTGCGGCCCTCCGGTATCTCGAGCGGTTCCCGGACGGGCCGCAGTCCGAGCTTGCCCGGCGGCTGGCCGGGCCGTAGGTTCCACCTCGAGGTGAAGCGATTGGATTCCGTGGGGCGGCGGCGTTGGTCGGGTGCGGCCGTCCTGGCGCTCGCGACGTCCATGGCGGCGCCCGCGGCCGCGCAGCCGGTCCGTGTGTTGATCGTCGGCCCTCCAGGAGCCGTAGTGGTCGCGTTGCTGGAGGACGAGGTCCTGGCAGCGGGCATGGAGACGAGCGTCGTCCCGTCGGAAGAGCTGCCGTCCTGGGAGGAGCTTCGGGAGCTGGCGGAGGTGCGCGAGGCGACGGCCGTGATCGGCGTGGCGTCGCGGGGGACGGCGATCGGGATGTGGATCGTCGACGCGACGACCGGCGAGGTGTCGACGCGCACGGTCGCGGTCCCCGCCGGAGACCCGGAGGAGACGGCCCGAGCCGCGGCGGTACGGTCCGTCGAGCTGTTGCGCGTCGGTCTTCGGGAGCGTGACGGCGTCCTGCCGCGCGCGGGCGAGGCGGCGGAGGCGGCGCCGGCGCCGGGCGTCGCGGAGCCCGAGCGGCTGTGGTTGGGCCTGGGCGGCGGGGTCGTCTGGGCTCCGGGCGGGCTCGAGCCGACGGGGCTGCTCGCCGTGGCGTTCCGGTGCCGGGTGTTGGAGCAGCTTTCCCTGGGGTTGGTCGCGACGTTTCCGCTGACCGATGCGGGAATCGGCTCGGCGGAGGGGTCGGCCGAGGTCCGGCCGTGGTGGGCGTGGGTCGAGGCGCGCTGGATGCCGTTGGGGGATCGGGGGGCGGTCGTGCCGGAGCTGGGCATCGGGCTGGGCGCCGTGGCCGTGACGATGCGCGGCGTGGCGCGGGAACCGTTCGTCGCCGCGGAGGACGTGGTCGCCGCGTTCGCCTGGCACGCCGTCGCCGGGCTGGAGGTCCGCCCGTTGCACGGGTTCGCCGTCCGTCTGGACGCCTGGTGCGGGACGACGGCGCCGGAGATCGGAGTACGCTTCGGCGAGCGGCGGGTGGCGACCTGGGGTCTGCCGCTGGTCGGCGGCGCCCTGGCGTTCGCCGTTGGCTGGTGAGGCATCGTGGCTGCCCGAGGTGAGCCGTCGATGCGGGGATGCGGCACTGGTGGGGCATGAAGACGACAGGCTGGGGGACGCCCCGAAGAGCGTGCGGTTCCATCGGCTGGATGTTCGCGTGCGTGGTCGCCGGACCTTGGTCCGGCTGCATCCTGGACGGAAGGCCGATCCTCGCCGGCGACGCGCCGGCGTTCGACACGGGGGCCGACGAGTTGCCTGACGCGGTCGCCGATGCCGATGCCGATGCCGACCGCTCCGGGGACGGGGACGCGGCCGTGGACGCGGACGCGGCGGATGACGCGGACGCGCTCGAGGCGGACGGCGAGATCGCCGACGAGTCGACCGACGCCGTGGAAGCGGCCGACGAGGGTGGCAGCGCGTGCCGGCTGATGCCGGACCCGCCGACGACGTTGTCCGCCGCCGTGGAGCTGGATCGTCCGCAAGCGCTGGCCTTCGCGGATCCGACGTCGTCCACGGGCCCGTTCGGCGTCCTCTGGCGGGCGCCGGGCCCGGCGATGTTCGATGGGTTGCACTTCCAGCGGTTCGATTGGGAAGGTCATCCCGAACGCGCTCCGACGTTCGTGCTGGGCGGGGTCGAGCTTAGGGAGGTCCACCCGATCCTGGAGCTTCCCGACGGCCGGTTGGCAATCGCCCTCTCGATTCCGGGCGGCGCCGGGGAGGGAATGTGGATCAAAGTCGCCGGTTCCAGCGGAACGGGAGGTGCGGCTCCCGAGCAGGTGCCCGGGACGGACGCCGTGTCGTCGGCGCCCAGTCTGGCCTTCGACGGCAGCGAGCTGGTCCTCGCCTGGCTCGACGGCAGCACGGGGCGGGATCGCATCCGCGTCCAGCGTTTCGGCGCGGCGGACGGCGTCGCGCTCGGCACGGACGAGGTCGTGGCTTCGGCGTCCGCGGTCCTCGCTGGACCGCGGCTCGTCTGGAGCGGGACGGGGGCGACGCTGGTGTACCGTGACGGAGGGGACGATGCACTGCACGTGCTCGCGCTCGACGAGTCGCTTGCCGTCGCGAGGGAGGACGTGGTGACCGCGCCGGCCGGTCACGTGATGGTCGGATCGCCGGCGCTGGCCTTCAACGGGTCGGAGTTGGGGCTGCTCTGGGAAACGCGGGACGACGTTGCGGGGGCGATCTACCTGGCGACATTCTTGCCCGGCGAGGCACCGGTCCTGCACGAGCCGCTGGCGGATCTTTCGCTGTCCATCGGCGAGACGGGAGAGCTGGACTTGACGGCCGGAGGAGTCACGACGTGGGTCCTCGCCTGGCGTCACGTGCGGGTCGGCCGTGCGGGAGTGTCGCTGGCGTTCGTCGATGCCTCTTCGCTGTCGCGGATCGGGGATCCGGTGGACGCGACTCCTGCTGCGACGGACGTCCGGAATCCCGGCATCGCGCACTCCGCCGGCTCGACCATGGTGATTTGGGCGGAGCCGAACGGGACGGCCTTCTCGATTCGCGAGACGGTCTACTCTTGCGAGCCGGCGGGCTCGTAACGCGGCGCAACGTTTCCGAGGCGCTCGGGTGAGATCCACAGCTCGGGTCCGGTGGGCTCACCGTCATCGGCGAGCGGCCGGTACAGGATCTCTCCGTCTGCCTCAACGACTTTCGTCCAGATTACGCCCCAGCCATCGGCGGAATCACCGACGCACCGTCGGGAGCGAAGGCGGCGAGGTACAAGGCCGTCGCCTCGCGTTCCCGCTGCGCCCACGCCGAGGCGAATCCGACCTCGGCGGGCGAGACCGTGGGAGCGATCGCGCCGCCGGACGATCGCCCGTCAAGAGTGTCGAGCGATACGAGGTCCCGCGGGGCACCCCGATCGTCCAGCCTGCGGAGGAAAGCGTGTTCTTGAAGTCGGGGATCCGTGCGGCGGATGGCGCGACCCGACCACACGTCGTTTGAAAGCCACACCCCTGCCGGCGGGGCGAAGCGGATTCCGGCCGGAATCGCGGCGAGTGCCGCGCCCTCGTGCCAGCCGGGGCTCGTGGCACGGCCATCGCACTCGGCGGGGCGGAGGACATGGCGATGCGAGAACTCGTCAAGGACGTCACCGGCGGGGCGCGGTACGGGCCGGCGGCGAGCGGAGCGATGCTCTTGTTGCTGGCGCTGGGGCCACGTCCGGCCGCGGCGAATGAGGCCGGGGAGCCGACGACGGTCGCGTCCGCGGCTCCGGCGGACGGCGACCGGCTGACGCTTGCCGTCGCGCTGCCGGCGACGTTGACCGTCGTGGGGACGGCGGGCGCCGCGCTGGCGGCGGCGGGACTGTGGCTGTGGAGCGACGATCCCGACCAGTGGGACGCCTGGACGGGAATCGCGGCCGGCTTCGGCGCGCTCGCTGTCGTCTCCCCGGAACTCGGGTACTGGACGCTCGGAGAGGGGCGACGGGGCGCTGGGCACGTCGTCCTGCGCCTGGGGACCATGGCGGGGGCCAGTCTGGCGGGATTCCTGGTCGGCGTCGCGATCGCGCCGTACTCTCGGTGCTCTTCGGGGACGCCGGACCTCTCCGGGTTCTGCGAGTTGGGGAACATGGGAGCGCTCGCCGTCCAGATGACCACGCTCGGCGCCTTCCTGGCCGCAGGGAACCTGGGCTACGCGATCTGGGAATGGATCGACACGGGGCGCGCCGACGCCGGAAGCGGCGGGGCGGCGGACGGCGAAGGGACGCGCGTCGCGTGGAGCCTGTCGCCGTTCGTCGCACGCGGCCCGGACGGCGGTCCTCTGGTCGGCGCGACCGTGGGGCTCCGTCTCTGACTTCGGCCGGACGAGCCGGGCGTGAGGGTCGCAGCGCGGACGAAGGGCGCGACGCGTCATGCGCGGCACGAGCGAACCCGATGTCGCGGTACCCTCGGGGCCGGAACCGCGTCTGCCGGGACACCGGACAGGGTCGTACGGCGGGTCACCGGCGGCTCACGCTCTGCGCAGCAGCCGCTCCACGATGAGGGATTCGAGGTCGCGCCGGCCGTCGAGCAGCGCCAGCACGTCCACGCGCCGGCGGTCGACGGAGTACATCAGCCGATAGGGCCCGTGGATCAGCTCGCGGTACCCGCGGACGTGCAGCGCGGCAAGCTCGGCCACGACGCGGCCCCGGCGCGGGAGGGATTCGAGCGACCTGGCACGGCGCTCCAGCCCGTCGAGCAGCCGCGCGGCGGCCCCGGGGTCGTCGGCCGCCAGGTGCTCGACGACGGACTCGAGATCCGCGACGGCGGCCTCGGCCCAGACGACCGAGAACCGTTCAGCCACGAGTGCGCAGCCGCCGGCGGGCGCGCTCGAACGCCTTGCGCTGCGGCACGACCCGTCCGCAGGCGACGTCGGCCTCGCCCTGCGCCAGGAGCTTGAGGAGCCCCAGCGCGTCCTGCCAGGCCTGGTAGGCTTCCACGCCGATCACCACCGCACGGGCCTTCCCGCCCTGCGTGATGACCACGGTGCGGCCCTCGCCGGCCACCGACTCCACCAGCTCGGCGGCGCGGGTCTTCATGTAGGTGATCGGCCGGATGTCTCGCGCCAGCTTCATGGTGCCAAGTTTGGCACTCCCGTTGGCCCCTGTCAAAGGGAGTATGGGGCTTGGCGGCGGAGCAGGGCCGGGGTCACCGCAGAGCGGCGAGGCCGGCGAGGTCCAGCGCGGCGAGCGCCGCCTGCGCGGCGTCCGGGCCGTCCGCGGGGCGGACGGTGACTTCGACATAGTAGAGATCGGCGACGGGCATGCGGGCCTCGGCCAGCCCGGTTGCGCGCGACCACTTGACGAGCGCGGGCCGGCCGCCGACTTCGACGTGCTGCCGGATCTCGTCGGGGCCGTTGCGGTCGGGGATGCGGGCCCCGAACTGGGTGGTGAGATCGTGCGCGGCCTCCCCGCCCGTGATGCGCACCTCGACATGCCGGCCGGCCCCGGCGTAGTCCCGCGACGTCGTGGTCATCTCCACGCCCATCGCCGTGGCCGTCGCCCCCGTCGCCGGCGCGGAGGCGGCGTATTCCCCGAGCTGGTCGGGCGCGAAGGCCGCGAGACGCTGCCAGGCGGGAAGCCCGGGACGCTCGTCCTCCATCTGAACGGACCCGAGGATGCCGTCCATCGCGCCCCGCACCTGCTCGCCGACGGCAGGCGGGAGGCCTTCGGGGAGCGCGGGCGGGACGGGCGGCGGAGGCGCGGTTCCGGCCGCGGGCTCGGCGATCGCGGTGATGGGGGCGGGAGGAGCCGCCGGAGGCGGTGCGAGGGTACCGCAGGGTGCGGCGCACGTGAACGTCTGCGTGTCCCCGGCCGCGATCGGCCGGCCTTTGGCGTCGTAGGCTTCGACGAACCAGCGATACTCGGCTCCGGCCCGCATCCAGCGGTTGCGTTGCGGAAGCTTCACCGACCCGAACGCGGCGGGCAGCTCGATGGCGACGGACGGCGTACCATAGGCGACGGAGGTGCCCTCCCCCGCCCAGGTCCACCAGGTGCGCCCGGGTCCGGCGACGCTGACGCCGTAGGCGGCCGCGCCATCCACGGGATCCCAGGAGAAACGCGGCTCGGCACCCTCGACCCGCAACCCGGACATCGGCGCGCCGGCGACCGGCAGCGGCTCGCGCGCGGGACGAGCCTCCGGGCCGGACGGGATGCCGCTGCCGACCGCGCCGTCATCCGCACCCGATGCGGGCGAGGAGGAGCCCTTGCGGCAGGCAAGCGAGCCCAGCGAAGCGGCCAGAGCGAGCGGGAGCAGCAGGCGAGCCATCAGCATCTCTCCGTCGTCGAGCAGTAGGTCGTCACGCGATCCTCGAAGGTGTCCTCGGAGGCGGTGTTGCGACGTTCGCGCTCGGTGGCCCGCGCCCAGTCTTCGTAGGACTGGATGACCTCCGGCGAGGCGTTCACGTCCGGGTCGGTGACTTCCTTCAGCATCTCCAGGGCCTTCGCGGCGGCTTCGGCGACGGCGTCGGCCCAGGCCTGGAGGGCTTCGTCCGTCCCCGAACTCTCGGCCGTGCCGTCGGCGGCGCCCATTCCGTCCGAGGCGGCGAACGCCGGCAGGAGGCTGGCGATCTGGCGGGCGGCGACCATGTCGTACTTCGCGACGGCCGCACGCATGGCGCGGACGAGCGTATCGAACACGGGGCGGAGGCGTGCGGCCCGGTTTCCCGGGGCCTGGCCGGAGCACTCCAGGGTGAGGTCGTGGGCGGCGATCTCGCCGGCGAGGCGCACGAGGGCCACCAGATCCTCCTGCTCGCCGGTGACCTCGAAGGTCTGGAGCAGCGCGAGGTCCTCGTTGAGCCACTGCTCGACGCGCCGGACGTAGACCTCGCGGACGACGCGCTGGACGCACGCCTTCTGGCCGGCCGGCAGGCGGTCGATCTCGGTGAACAGGGCATCGAACGCCCGGCCCGCGGCGTCGTGCGGGGAGACGGGGATCCGCTCGGCCTTCTCCCGAAAGCGCCCGGCCTCCTGCTCGCGGCTGCGGTCGACGGCCTGGACGGACCACTGCGGCGGGACGTTGACGGTGATCGTCAGCCCGCCCGCGGACAGCCCGGCGGTCATGCGCTGGAGGAGGTCCGAGGTGAAGGTCCCTTCGGCGGCGCTGCAGCTCCGCGCGGCGACGGTGAACTCGAAGGTGCCGCTGTCGGACCCGCCCCCGCTGGTGCCGCCGTGCGCGGTCGGGCCGGCCGCGAAGACGTTGGCGCCGCCGGAGACCGTCCCGGTCGCGCCGAATCGCTCGCGGCCGGCGGCGCCGGGCTCGAGCGTCCCGGTCCCGTCGGCGTTCAGGCCGGCGCGGACGATGGGCGGCAGCCCTTCGGCGTCGCCCGTCATGGTGAACGAGATCGAGCCCGACGAGGCCGTGAGGGCCCCAGCGTCATCGACGGTGACGCGTAGCTCGCCGTCGAACGAGACGCTGACCCGCATCCCCAACTCGCCGCCCGACGCGACGAGCTGCGTCTCCCAGCGGCCGGCGTATTCGCCGGCGGCCAAGTCGCCTTCCTGGGCGCGGCGGCAGCCGGCGGCGAGCGACTCGTCGGCCGAAGCCGGCGGCGCGGGAGAAACCACGAGCGGGAGCAAACCGAGGATTGCCGCGATACGGATCCGCATGGCGCCCCATGCCATCGGCCACGGGGCGCGTCAAGGGCGCGGCGGGGGGAGTTGTGGATGTCGCTCGACTGCCTGTTCGGCTCGGCCACCGGCGACGCCTTCGGCTGGGCGGTCGCCGGCGCGCCGTAGCGGCACCGGGCCGTCCGCGAGGCCGCCGCAAGGTGATCGGCCGCACAGCCGCTCGCCGAGGCTCTTGCGGCGATCGAGCGCGAATCGCATACTGCCGGGTGCGGGGGGCCGGCGGGGCGGGTGGCGAGGGAACGAATCGAGATGGCCGGCGGACCGGTAGTACAGGAAGGGATGGCAAGGGCCCCATCGATCGCGGACACGGCGATGATGGCGCGGGCGAGCGCGGGCTGGCTGCGGCTTTCCGGCTGCGTCGAGCGCGGGGAGATGAGCGCCGAGCATGCGCTGCGGGGGCTGCTGCTCTACGTCGAGACGATCCTGAAGTCGGGGCCGCCCGCGGCGGCGCAACGCAAGCTCGAGGAGCTGATTCTGGGCGTGGACGCGCGCGTAGAGCTGGGTCGGCTCCGGGCGTTGAAGCCCGAGCTGGAGCTGCGGCTCACGGAAGCGATTCTCGCGGGCCAGGACAAGGATGCGACGATCGCGACGCTCACGACCCGCATCGCCGAGCTGCAGGAGCTGCTCGAGGTCGAGCGGGTGTCGAGCGCGCCCGCACCGGTCGGGCCGGCGAGCAAGCCGGCGCGCGTGTCCCGATCCGTCGCCCCCGCCGGAAGGGCCCGCGACTCGGTGGAGGACTGGCGGACGGACATCGCCAATTTCTTCCTGGGCAAGGGGTTCACGATCGAGGTGCCCCGACCGGCGATCTCGTCCGGGGAATTCGCGGCGCGCAGCGGGACCGAGCTGATCTACCGGCCGGGCGAGGCCGAGCTTCCGACGCGCGGGATGCTGGCCGCCTTCGGCCTCGGGCAGGACCACTTCGTCCTGCGGCCGGCGGAGAAGGACCGCATCGGCTTCTCGCCGGCGGCCGAGGGGCACTGGTTCCTGGCCGAGGTCGGCGAGGTTGCCCCGCGCAGCGGTGGCAGCTTCGAGGACTATCGGAGGGCGGCGCCGCCGGGATGGGAGATCCTGTCGCTGGAGGAGTATTTCCTCGCCTGGCTCGTCGTGGAGAACGTCTGCGGCGTGTTCCTGGACCAGGACGCATCCGTCTGCCTTCGGACGACCTACCGCGTCGGGGCCACGGTCCCGCCCGCGGTGTTCCAGGTCCGGAACCACATCGACGACTCGGGCAAGGTGGAGTTCATCGTCCGGAGCCTCCGGCCCGACGTCGCGCTCGCGGACCTCAGTGCGAGATACCGGCAGCTCGTGCCGTCGATGCGGCTCGCGGAGTAGCAGCAAGGGTCTTCGTTCGCGCGCGCCCAGGGCGCAACCACGCCGGGCAGAGTCCGCCCCGAAAGATCGAGCGCCGGGGAGAGGATCCCCGCCGGGGCGGAAGCCCGCCGTCGGATGCACGGCAGAGCCCGACTTCCGGCCACGACCGACAGGCAGCTCAACTCGGGCGGAGGCGACACGCAACCCCGCGGGGACGGGGTCGTTGCGCCGGGGCCCCCGGACCTCCGATGCGATCGAGGTCCGGGGGACCGGCGCGGCGGGACGGGAATCCCCGCTCCCGCGTGCTAGTCGTGCCCATGGTGGCCGTATCGGTGGGCGTGGTGTTGCTCCGGGCCGGCGCCGTGACCGGTCACGATCACCGGCGGCGGAGGCACAAGCCGCGCTCCCGCCACGGGCGCGGGCGGAGCCACGTAGGCCGGACCGTAGTAGTGGCGGTAGTAATCCGGGTAGTCCCAGTAGGTGCCGTCGAAGAAGACGTAGGGTTCCCCCGAGCGGTACACCGTGTAGGGCTCGACGTAGACGCCGGCCGCGCCGGTGCGGACGGCGAAACGCCCGGGCGTGACCATGCAGCCGGCCAGGCCCAAGGCGACGGCCATCGTCGCGAATGTCAACCGGAGCCGCATCAGCTGCACCTCCTCTCGCTCCCGACCAGGAGTCCTCTTGTCCTGCTGATCGGGGACGAAAACAGGCTAGCCAGCGACGGGACGATGTCATGTCGGGATTCGTCCGGGCCCGGAGCTCCGGAAGGTCGGACCTAGCGGACCGGGTCGGCGGCGCAGCGGACGCCGATGCAGGGACTGGACTGCGAGGGATCGAACCGGCCGCGGGCCGAGACGCGGATCCAGCGGCGCGGGTCGCCCCAACTTCCGCCGCGCACGCCGCTCAGGCCCGGCGCGCCCCCACCATCCGTCGCGTCGCCGCCCTCCCCTTCCGCCACCCACTCCGCCGCGTTGCCGGCCGCGTCGTGGAGGCCGCAGGGGCTGTCGCCGAGCGGCCGACGTCGATCACCTCGCAGATGTTCTCGTGTCCGACGCCCGCGGCCGCGCGAGCTTCGCGGAACAGGCGCCGCATGGCGCCCTCGTCGCCTGCCAGGGCGGGTGCGAGGACCTTGAGGGCGACGCGACGACCGAGGGCGACGTGTTCGGCCTCGTAGACGGCACCCATGCCGCCGCGCCCGAGGAGTCGAACGATGCGGTACTTCCCGTCGACGATCTGGTCGAGCTCAACCGTCACGGTGACTCGGACGCGCCGCCTACCGCCGGACGCGGTCCGCCGGTGTGATCGTCCCGCGCCGGAGCCGCCGGCCTGCCGCAAACACCGCGAGCCCCAGGAGCAGCGCGGAACCCGTCCAACCCGCGTCTCCGCCGGCGGCCCGGCAGCCGCAGCCGTCGCCCGAGGTCTTGAGCTCGCCGCCGTCACCGCCTTCGAGATCGTCGGTCTCCCCGGCGATGTCCGGCGACGCATCCGCTTCGACGGAGGCTTCGGCAGCGGCGTCGCCGTCGGCATCGGCGTCGGCACCGCCGTCGGCGTCGGCGTCGGCATCCGCATCGGCGTCGGCGTCCGCACCGGGAAGATCCTCCTCTCCCACGGTGCAATCGCCGCCGGCGAACATGACCTGGGCGACGCTGGTCTGGGTGGTCGTGCCGGTTCCTTCGACCTCCAGCGTGTGGATGCCGGCAGTCAGGACACTGGCGTCGAACCGTCCGCGCCACTGCAGCGGCTGGTCGGGCCACTGCGACATCGCCGTCCATTCGCCGCCGTCCCAGCGGAAGCGCGCGGAGGCGACGTCGCCGTGGTCGAAGATCAGCGCCCGGACGGGGGCGTCCGCGCACGTCGCGGGGACGGGCGGCGCGTAGGGGTTCTCGAAGTCGTCGTCGGCGCCGAGGCGTGCATCGACCGGGGCGGTGATGAGGACGATGGGGTACGGGGGTGGAGGGTCGGTCAGGGAGATCCATTTCCAGGACACGGCGTCGGCGTCCACGGCGACGACGGCGAAGTTGTTCTCGCCCGACTGGCCCAGGGAGTTGCTGCGCGTCTGGACGATGGCGCCGCCCTCGTAGGACGCGAAATTCAGGTCGTGCGAGTGGCCGGCCATGTAGTGGCCGACGCCGTGCCGTGTCATCACCTCCCGCAGCCCATCGGCGCCGTCGAAGCTGTCGAAGGGATGGTGACCGAAGACGATGGCCAGGTCGGCATCGTCGCCGGCGGTGAGGAAGGTGTCGACCTCGGCCAGCTCGTCCGAGGTCAGCTCCGCGGGCTGGAGCGGATCGAGCCACGGCTCGCCGCCGTTGGACGGCGTCGCCACCTCGACGAACGCGTAGCTCGCGCCCCACGGGGCGTCGAGGCGCCAGGTGTGCTGCGTCACGCCCGTGGCCACGCCCTGCACGCTGAACGCCAGGTAGTGGTCCTGGGCGCCGTCGCTGTAGCAGTCGTGATTCCCGGCGACGTCGAAGTAGAACTCCGGCCCCATGCCGTTCTCATCGACGACGATCTGCCGGTAGAGGGACCACTCGGAGTCCTGCTGGCCGGAGAGGTAGCTGATGCCGTTCGTGCTGTCCGTGAGGTCGCCGGTGGCCACCGTGAACCACGGTTGCACGACCTCGAACCCCTCTCCCGTCGCCCAGCGCAACCGATCCTCCTCCCCTTCGGGGCCCAGGGGCAGGACGAAGTCGATGTGCGTGTCCGTGATCCACGAGAACCAGAACACGTGCGAGCCGTCGAAGACGTACTCCGCAAGCGAGGGCTCGCCCGCGCGCGCGGAGGACGCGGCGAGGACGAGCGCCAAAGCCAACACGGACGAGGAGGTTCGCATGCCACGCAAGGGTTTCATGGGCGCCATCATACGTGAAAGACGGCGTCTCGACCACCCGGCGGCGGGAATCACGGCTCGACGGAGGTCGGCGGAGCGAAAATGTCGGCCATCGGCGCGACGTCCGCGGTCGTATCCAGCCGCGGCAGACCCAGTCCGTCTTCGATCGTGGCGAGCAGCGAGCGGTGGTCATAGGGGGCATCGGAGACGAAGCCGGAGCGGACCAGAGGGGAGGCGACCACGAGGGCGATGTGGTCGTCGCCGCGCGAGCCCTCGTCCCAGGCGATGAACAGGACGCCGTCCGCCTTCCAGGCCGGCGAAGCCAGGATCGTGGGGACGACGACCGCCAGCCAGGCGTCGGCGCCGGCCGGGCCGGTGTCGTGCCCGTTGTGGTTCATGTCGGGGGTGATCCAGTTGAACCGGCGGGGACCCGCGGCGAGATCGGCGGCGAAAAGATCGAACGGCACGTCGTGCGCGGCGCAGCGTTCGGTGTCTTCCCGGAACTTGCGGTAGTAGACGAAGGGGTTGTGCTTCACGGCGTAGGTCCCCCCGACGCGCGTCTGGCACGGATTGGACATTCCATCCATGTACGCCCGCCAGTCGATGCCCGCGGTCGCGAGCTGCTCGGCCAGGTTCGGGGCATCCTGTCCGTTGCGGTCCGGCCCGTCGTCGTTGTGCACTCCGAAGTCCTGGCCCGCGGTCATCACGAGGTAGTTGGGAAGGCTCGGCGAGTGGGTCGTGCGGTAGTCGGCCGCCAGCGCGAACCGCCCCGCCAGCTCGTTGACGGTCGGCATCTCCGGGTTCCCGATCACCGCCCGATAGCGCATGTTCTCCAGCACGATGATGAAGACGGTGCCGAACGACGGGATCCGCGCGGCGAGCGGCCCGGAAGCCTCGTCCGGCGTCGAGCCGGCGTCCGCGGCCGGCGCCGGCGGCTCATCGACGCACCGTCCCTCGACGCACGCGAGAGGCCCTCGCGCGCAGTCGTCGGCCGTCCGGCACGCTGGATCCGCTTCGGCGACCGGCGTCCCGGTCTCGTCGGCCGCCGGGCCCGCCGCGCCGACCGCACCGTCCGTCCCGGCGGCGGGGCGTGGAACGTCGGCGTGGCCGGCGCAGCCCGCGGCGGCCACGAATCCTGCGAGGAGCAGCCATCGCCCGAAGCCTGCCGGAGCGGCGTCACCGTTCCGGCCGGCACGCGTCCGCCCGCGAAACCCTCCCGTCGCGGCACCGGCGAATCCGGATTCCCTGTCGGCATCACGTCGGAACATGCGGCCTCCCCTCCACGACCCCCGATGCGCCGGAACATAACCCTTCCTGCGAGCAAGCCAACTCATGGCGAGCGGCACCCGGGGCGCCCTCCGGATCCCGGCGAGCCGCGGGGGTCCCGTTCGCCGCGCCTGCCGTTGCTCCGCACGCTCCCCTGCGCTATGGTCCGCGCTCGATGAGGATCCGAGCGTTCGCCGGCACCGTGTCCGCAGTCCTGGTCGTCGCCGCCGTGGCCACCGCCCTCGCGCAGGTCGCACCCGACGAGGCGAACCCGGCCGAGCCGACGGCGGGCGACGCGGGGACCGGAACGGCGACCGTCGAGCCCGAAACCGGTGCCGCCGGCGAGCTCGAGGGCGGCGCGCCCGCGACCGCCGATGCCGGCGGCGCATCGGAGCCCGAGCAAACGGCGACCGCCGATGCCGGGGCCCCGCCCGAGCCCGACGCGGCGGAGGATGTCACTGCTACGCAGCAGCCCGAGGCGGCGGCGGAGACGAGCACGCCGCGAATCGCCTCCGATGCGGACATTTCGCGGGTCGTCCAACGCCGGCGCGAAGCGGCTCTGGTCGGCGGCTGGGTGCATTCCTCTCGAGACGAGGCCGCCGGGCGATTCGTCGTCGATGATCTCCAGCTCGACGCCACCGGCCAGTTCACGCGGCGGCAGAGCGGCGTCGACGCGGACACCGGGATGGCGACGCCGTCCGACGAATCGACCGGCACGTGGTTCACCGAGGAAGGGACGCTCGTCCTCCTGGCCCAGGGCTCGGCCATCGACGAAGTCCTCCGCGCCGCGTTCCAGATCGACGACCGCTCGGAGACCCTGGTCGTGGAGCTTCCCGGCGGACCGGCCTCCTACTTCCGCTACCGCTGAGAACCCGCCCGCCGTTTCTCGAAGGAGCACCGATGAAGCCGAAGAACTGCGAGAGCTTCGATCGCAACATGCAACGCTGCACGTGCACGTACGAGCCGTGCTCGCGCAAGGGCCGCTGCTGCCTGTGCCTGGAGTATCACCGGAACAACGACGAGCTGCCGGCCTGTTTCTTCCCGCCGGATGTCGAGCGCACCTACGACCGCTCTGCCGCCCGGTACCTCGCCTGCCGCGGCAAGCGGTAGTCGCCCCTACGGCAGCTCGATCCTCGCCGTCAGCCGGTTGCCGAAAACGTCCAGCGCGAAGACTCGCGGGGCTCCCGAGCGGGCGGCGCGCGGGAGGGCGGCGTCGAGCGGCACGCGTCCGCCGGCGCCGCGCGCGAACCAGCAGGAGAGCACGGGCGCCGCGGCAAGGCCCTCGGGGTCGATGCCCCAGCCCTCGAGGAGCGCCAGCCCACGCGAAGCCTGCGCGGTCTCCGTCGCCTCGGCGGCTCCCGGCCAATCCGGGATCGCACCCGGCCGGTAGCCGGTCAGCTTCACCGTCCCGTCGCGCTCGGCGACGACTTCCAGGACGCCCCCGTGGCCGGGGGAATCGCCGTCGGGAGGCGAGCTTGCGCCGGCATCCAAGGAGGTTGATTCGTCGAGCCGGTCGACGCGTACCGGGAACCCCGCGCGCGCGAGCCGCGCGAACGCGGTGTGCACGGCCAGGGGCGAGCGATCCGCGCCGATCGCACGGCGGCCGAGCCGCGCGGCGACAGCGAGGGTGGTGCCGCTGCCGCACATGGGATCGAAGACGAGCGCTCCGGGGTCGGAGGAGGCGGAGAGAATGCGTTCCAGCAGCGCCTCCGGCTTCTGTGTCGCGTAGCCGGTGCGTTCGGACGGCGGCACGTGCATGGCGTCCGGGATGTCCAGCCAGAGCGAATCGACCGGCACCCGCTCGACCCAGCGGCCGTCCCCGGGGGTGTCGGCGCCCGCGGGCTCGAGGTCGTAGCGGATGCGGACCTGGCCGGACCGGGTGCGATGGACCCGCCCTTCCCGCTCGAGCCGCGCGATGCTGGCGTCGGTGTAATCGCCGCGGGGAGCGGTGCGGAACGCTTTCCCGGTGGCCGGATCGAGGCGGTAGGAGCCCGGGGCAGGGGCGCGCGCGGTCGTCTGCGCATGGAAGATCGGCTCGGCGCCGGGGACGATGTAGAACAGGATGGTATCGGTGACGCGTCCGAACTGGCCGGCGCGCGCCTTGCGTCCGAGCGGGGGGTTGCGGCGCCAGACGATCTCGTTGCGCAGGGCGGCGAAGCCGAGAGTGCGGTCCAGGTGGACGCGAACGTGGGCGGCGACGCGCCAGTCGAGGTGGACGTAGAGGCTGCCGCCGGGGCGCAGGGCGCGGCACGCGGCCTCGAGTCGGGGCGCGAACTCCGCCAGGTAGTCCTCCGGGCCGCCGCGCAATGGATCGGCGAAGGCGGGCCGCTCGATCGTGATCGCCGCTCCGCCCGGCCCGGCGACGGTCGTGGGGAAGACGTAGCGCGCGCCGGAGGCGAAGGGAGGGTCGACGTAGACGAGGTCGGCGGCGACGCCCTCGCGGGCCAGCGCCGCCGCGATGGCCGCCGCATCGCCTTCGATCAAGCGGACCGGCGTTGCCGACGAACCTTCGGGTTGAAACGAGCAGACCGATTGGGCAAGGGGTACGGAAGGCAGGGCTAGTCCTCGGGCATCCGATCGCGATCGCCGCCGCCGGGACCGCCGCCGGGACCGCCGCCGGGACCGCCGCCGCGGCCGCCGCCGCGGGGCCCGCGGCCCCGACCGCCGCCGCCG
>JACRCX010000088.1 GCA_016218815.1 Deltaproteobacteria bacterium | reverse complement strand
TACTCCACCACCTCGACGGGGGGGCAGACCGGCCCCTACTGCGACTACGGCACGCCGTGCACCAACCCCGGCGACTACTGCGACGCGAACCAGTGCCTGCCCATCCCGTGCTACAGCGACAACGATTGCCCGTACGATTCGGTCTGCCTGTCGGACGGCTATTGCAGCGGCGTTCCGTGCGGGGGCAACTACGGCTCCACGATCGTCTGTCCCGAGAACTTCGCCTGCACCTACGGCTTCTGCCGGGAGGCGGCGGCTCCTCCGCAGACCACGGGAGGCTGCCAGTGCGGGGTCGTCGGTGGCGGGGCGCGAGGCGCCTGGGCCGCCCCGGCGCTGCTCGGCCTGCTCGTGCTCCGGTTCGTGCGCCGCCGCCGCCGGGCGTAGTCCGAGCGATTCTCCCCGACGACGACGACCCGCCTTCGCCAAGGGTACGGCGGGCAGGCCCGGCGATCAGCGAGGCGGGATCGTGCTGGCCGGGGTGCCGCCGGAGGCGGCGATGACGCGGTCGGGGAGCGCGGGGGCCAGCGCACGGTAGATGATCTCCGTGAGGAAGTGGCCGATCTGCATCCGCGCGGCGACGGCCACGGGGAACTTGCAGTTGATCACCGTGGCCTCGGGCGCCTTGAGCACGATCGGCCGGGAGCAGCCGTCGTTGTTCGGCATGTCGGGGTCGAGCATGCTCTTCACGGCCATGAAGACGTAGGCGTACGTGAAGTTGAAGACGACGTTTCCGCCCCAGCCGACGTGGCCCGAGGAGCCGGCGAGGTCGACGACGACGTCGCTGCCCTTGATCTCGACGGCCGCCTTGATCACCACGTCCGGGCGTCCCTCGGGCTGCTCGACGGTGCCCTCGGCGCGGTAGGTACCGTCCGGGATGCGGTCGATGGCCGCGCGCATGCTGTGCTCGGTGCGGCCGATGATCTCGTCGGCCAGGTCGTCCAGGTCGGGCAGGCCGTACTCGTCGAGCATCTGGGCGATCTTCTCGGCGCAGACGTGGTTGGCGGCGATCTGCGAGCGGATGTCGCCGGTGACCTCGTCGGGCGTGCGGACGTTCCAGCGGATCAGGTCCAGGACGGCCTGGTTGAGGGTGCCGCCCTCGTAGAGCTTGACCGGGGGGATGAAGAGGCCGTCCTCGTGGACGTCGTGGTTGTCGGACGAGACGCGTCCGCCGATGTCGGAGTGGTGGAAGACGCAGGCGGTGAAGGCGACGAGCTGTTCGCGGTGGAAGATGGGGGAGTAGACGCAGACGTCGTTCAGGTGGCCGGCCAGGGCCCACGGGTCGTTGGTGATGAAGACGTCGCCGGGCTTCCAGGCGTCCGCCGGCACCTTCCGGACGAGCTCCTTGATGCCGAGCGCCATGGCGCCGGACTGGCCGGGGGTGGCGAAGGTGCCCTGGACCAGCTCGCGGCCGCGGCGGTCGGTGAACATGCAGGTGTAGTCGTGCGCGTCGCGCAGCAGGCTGGAGAAGGCCGTGCGCGCCACCGCGCCGTCCGCCTCGTCGACGATCGAGATCAGCCGCCGCCAGAGTATTTCCAGGGTAATCGGGTCGAAGGCCATGGCGTCACACCTTCCCCATCTCGATCCACAGGAAGCCCAGCTCGTCGATCGAGCGGCTCGCGTCCTCGCCGACGACGACGGTGGACTCCTTCTCCTCGACGATCGCGGGCCCGGCGAACGTCGCGCCCGGTCCGAGCCTGTAGCGGTCATAGACGGTGAACGGGACGAAGTCGCGCGCGCGGGGCGAGTAAGCCGGGCGCTTGCCCTTGACGGCGGGCGCGGTGGTTGACGCGGCGGGCGCACTCGCGCCTCGCGGCGCGAGGGGCTGCGGAGCTCCCCTACCGGTGGGATCCGAAGCTAGCTTCTTGAGAGAACGCCACGAACCGGTTCATGGTCCTCATGGTCCCCTCCGCGCCGCTCGTGTCCCTGCCGCGGGCTGTCACGCCGGTCCGCGCGCCCCCGCCGTCCAGCTCGTCCCGCGACCGAAACCCAAGGCTTCCGCAGCCTTGGGTTTCGATTGTCCACCGCGGGCCGGGTGGACCCAACAGGAATCTTCGGTCCGGGTGGATTCCTGTGGTTCGCCTGCGGAACGTGATCCATCCGCCCCGCGCCCCGTCCCCGTGGGTTGCGGGTGCGGGAGACAGCGCCTCCGGCCGCGAATCAACAGCCCTCGTCGATGCTCGTGTCGCAGTCGTCGTCGCGCCCGTTGCACGACTCGGCGGGCGGGACGCACGGGGTCCAAGCGGAGCACGTGGAATTGCAGGTCCGCGTGCCGGTGTCCGAGCCGACCGGATCGCACGAGGTGTGGCACGGTGCCGCCATGCCTTGCCGGCAGAGGAAACCGTTGTCCGAGATCCCGTCGCAGTCGTCGTCCGCGCCGTTGCAGCCCTCGGCGGGGGCGACGCAGGCGCCCCATCCGCAGGACGCGTCGCACGTGCGGGAGCCCGTCGACCCGCACCCGGTCAGGCACGCGCCGCTGGCGTACCACACGCACTCGAAGTCCTCGTCCGGCAGCGTGTCGCAGTCGTCGTCCATCCCGTTGCACGCCTCGACCGGCGGCGGGGCGCAGGCGCCCCAGGCGCAGTCGCCGCCGCAGACGTGGGTGCCCGTGCTTCCGCAGAGCGTCAGGCACGCCCCGGTGGCGCCGATCCGGCATGCGAAGCCCTCGTCCGTAACGTCGTCGCAGTCGTCGTCCGCGCCGTTGCAGGTCTCGAGGGGGACGACGCAGGCGCCCCATCCGCAGGACGCGTCGCACGCGCGCGACCCCGTCGAGCCGCAGCCCGTGGGACACGGTCCGGTCGAAGAGGGCGCGCACGGGAAGTCCTCGTCCGTCTCCAGGTCGCAGTCGTCGTCTACCCCGTTGCAGACCTCGCCGCCGGGCGGGCACTCCGCCCCCGAGGGAATCCGGCAGCTCGGGCTGCACGGTGCGCTGCCGAGCGTGCCGCAACTCGTCAGGCACGCCACCGTCCCGCCGTCGCACGACTCGATACCGGCCTGGACGATGCCGTCGCCACAGGACGCCGCGACGCAGGTGCCGAGGCACTCGTCGGTGTCGTCGGCGTTGCCGTCGTCGCATTCCTCGACCCCCGTGCGCACGAAGCGATCCCCGCAGATCGCCCACCGGCACGCCGTGGTGCACTCGTCGGCCGGATCACTGTCGCCGTCGTCGCATTCCTCGACCCCCGCCCGCACCACGCCGTCGCCGCAGCCCGCGACGACGCAGCTGGCAAGGCACCCGTCGGTGTCGTCGGCGTTGCCGTCGTCGCACGCTTCGACGCCGCCGCGGACGATTCCGTCCCCGCAGCTGGCGGCAAGGCACGAGTCGAGACACGCGTCGGTCTGGTCGCTGTTGGCGTCGTCGCACTCCTCGACCCCGGTGTGGAGCCAGCCGTCGCCGCAGCGCGCCGCGATGCACGGCCTGAGGCAGTCGTCGTAGTCGTCGCTGTTGGCGTCGTCGCACTCCTCCACGCCGCTGTGGACGAAGCCGTCGCCGCAGCGCGCCAGGCGGCACCCCGCCGTGCACTCATCGGTGTCGTCGGCGTCGGCGTCGTCGCACTCCTCGACGAGCTGGACGATTCCGTCGCCGCACCGCGCGGAGCGGCACGCGGAGGTGCACTCGTCCAGGTCGTCGAGATTCCCGTCGTCGCACTCCTCGACGCCGGTGCGGACGACCCCGTCGCCGCAACGCGCCGCGATGCACGAGCCGAGGCACTCGTCGGTGTCGTCGGCATTGGCATCGTCGCACTCCTCCACGCCGGCCCGGACGACGCCGTCGCCGCAGCGCGCGGCATGGCAGGAATCCAGGCAGCCGTCGGTCTGGTCCCCGTTACCGTCGTCGCACTCCTCCCCGGGGTCCAACGTTCCGCTGCCGCAATCGCACGCATCGCCGATCCCGTCATGGTCCCCGTCCGCCTGGTCGGCGTTGGCCACGCGCCGGCAGTTGTCGTCGGCGTCGACGAGCAGGTCGGCGTCGACGTCCAGAATCCGGTCGATATCGGGCACCTGGGCGGGCGAGCCGAGGGCCGCGAGACGGTCTGCGAGGTCCGCCATCACCGTCGCGGAGTCGAGGGCGAGTTGCGCCTCGCGCAGCAGGCGACCGGTGGTCGCATCGAGCGCACCGTCGGCCTCCAGGTCGGCAGCGGTCGCGTTGAGCAGCTCCTGCAGCGTGGCATCGACGGGCCCACCGGGGCCGGCGTCCAGCTCGGCGGCCTGGGCCAGCACGGCGGACACGGCGAGCAGGTAGGCATTGGGATCCGTGTCGCCGCCGAGGATGTTCATCCGGATCGCCTGCTCGGCCGGGTCGAAAGTGGGGAGCCCCACCTGCAGCGCCGTCCGCAGCTCGGCCTCGGCCTGGACGATGGCGTCGGCGTAGGCCGCGCCGCCCAGCACGAGAGAGAGCGCGCGCTGGTAGGAGAGGTGCGTGAGGACGTTCACGTACGCGGCCTGCGCGCCCCCCCCGCGGATCTCGTGGAAGGCGCGCAGCGTGATCGGCGCGGTCGATAGCCGGCCCGCGACCTCGTTGTAGTAGAACCCGTCCGCTTGCAGCGAGACGAATCCGGTGTACGCGAAGGTCACGCTGAACTCGCCCAGGTCGTTCGTGGTCTGCGTGTTGAAGACCTGGCCCGTGGGCGCCCCGCTCGCGTCCACGGTCGAGATCGCGACCGAAGACCCGAGCACGAAGGGGCCCTTCTGCAGGGCCCCGCCCAGCGTGACCTCGCCGCCTCCCACGCCGGCGTCGCACGACGTCGCCGCACTCGCGGCGAGCGCCAGGGCGATCCACTGCCACGACCGTGTATCACGATGCATGGGCTCGCTCCCTTCCGCGGTGCACCGCGGCTCCATCGCAGTCCCCCACGCCGGAAGCTTGACCCCCACGCGCGCCGCTCGTCAAGCTCGGAACGCCGCCTGCGACCCTCGCGCCGGCCTTGCGCCGAACCGTCTCGCGTCGTAGAAGGAACTTCGCGCGTTCCCGCAGGGCCACCGCTCCGGCCCGCGCTGCCATCTTCCCGGGTGCGCGCTGCCGGGCCGACCTGCTCGTCGGTGCACCGCACCGATACTCCGTCGGAGGCGCGGGCGAGGCACACCTCTGGTTCGGCGGCCCCCGGAGGGGCGGTGCGGCGACGCGAAAGAAGTACGGGAAGGAGGGTCAGTCCCAGCAACGTCGACGGGTACAGTCCATGACCGCGATGCGCTGGCCGGCGGCATCGAAGAAGAGGTTCTCGGTGACCTTGCCGGAGGAGGAGCGGACGATGCGCAGGGCGTGCCACGGCATCTCGGGGCAGTCGAGGCCGACGAAGCAGGCGTCGAAGCTCGCCGGGCGTTCGTCACGATGGTACAGCAGGACGGCAAACTGGCGGTGGCCCTGGTCGTACAAGTGCCGCCGGGAGGCCATGCCGTAGGAGCTGAACGGTCGGCCTCCCAGATCGAGCTCGCGCAGGACGGACAGGTGGTCGTAGCTGTCGTACTCGTAGCGCCGGATCGAAGTCCCGAGATTGTCCGCCGGCGAGCGATCGACGCAGAGGAACCGCTGCTCGACGGTTCTCCCCGCCTCGTCGTACGCGGTGAGCGCCGCGTGGAAGCCGGTGCCGTGGCAAAGGAGGTTCCCGCCGTCGGGACCGTGGCACGACAGCTCCACGCGGCGGCCGAGCTGGTCGTAGCGCATGCGCTGCTCGAAGACGCCGTAGTCCGCATCCGTGCCCGGGACGTCGGGCCGGAGCCAGCTCCGCGCGGAGACCACGCGCCCGAGGTCGTCGAGCGTCCAGGCGATCGATGGAGCGCCGTCCATGACACAGGGAGTCAGGGCATCGCGGCGGCCGTGACAGACGAGAGTGAGCGGGGTGCAGGCGTCATCGACGGTCCAGACGCGGCGGGCGACCCCGGCGTCATCGACGGTCGGCCGGCCCGCGGGATCTAGGTAGCCGTCGGCGACCCGGCAGCCGCGGGGGTCGAACGCACCGGACGTCGTGGCGATACCGTCGGGGTCGGCGGTCGGCTTGCCGTCAGCGTCGAGGCACGTCTCGGCAACGACGAATCCCCGCGCGTCGTACTCGCGCGCACGGCCGAAGCAGCCATCGGCGGACGAGCGGACGGGGGTGCCGTCGAGGGCAAACGTCCGGGTGCGGAGGACGCGTCCGGCCTCGTCGCGTTCGAAGGTCGTGCGATGGATGCCGGACTGGTCGGCGATGGGCAGGTCGTCCGCGCCGAAACGCGTCTCGGCGACGACGAAACCGGCCTCGTCGCGCTCGAAGCGGCGCATCCTGACGCCGGAGGTGTCGTATATCGGCGTACCGTGCCACGCCAGGCAGCGTGTCTCGGAGGCGAGGCCTCGCGTGTCGACGACGCTCTGCTGCGCACCGCAACCTGGGAGCGCGTTGGCGCCGGAGAGCAGGCGCGCGGTGTAGCGCTCGCCGGCGGGCTCGTAGCTCCGGGCCTCGACGAGCGTGCCGTAGGCGTCGAGGGTGGCGAGCGTCCGCAGCTTCGGCGGGTCGGACGCGGACCATTCCAGCACCCAGCGGGAGACGGCACCACCTCCGGGGCGCAGCTGCTCGACCAGCCGTACGAGACCGTTCTCGCGGCCGACGCGCCAGCGGAGGCCGCCGCGCGGAGGCTCTGCCGCGGAAAGGGCGAACCCCGCCGCGTCCAGCTGGGCATGGGCACTTTCGGTCCAGGCGAGGCCAGGGGCGGCCGGGAGCCGGACCTCGGTCACGTGCGGGCCGCGGACGGGCTCTTCGAGGAGGAAGAGGTCCTTCGTGCCGGCGGCGACGGGAGTCGGGTAGTCGGGGTGAGGACCCGGCTCGGAGGGCAGGCCGGCGGAAGCGTCGGGGGTGTCTTCCGGGGCCTCGGCCGGCAGCTCCGCCGGCGGAGACGGGGCCGGGACCGCGGGCGGAGCGGCTCTTGGCGGCGCCGCGACCTGCAGGGGGGCGGGAGCCGGCGAGGGCGCCTCCTCGCGTCGCTTCCGGCACGTCGCGAAAGGGACGAGGAGGACAAGCCACAGTGCCGCCCGCGACCAGCGCCGGACCCGGTGCGCCGCGTCGGGCGTGCGTCTTCCTACGACGGGCCGGCAGGCAGACACGAGGAGAGCTTACCAACGAAGATAGGGAAACAGGCAATCGAAAGTGCAAGACGGCCGGGGATCCCCTGGAAACGACGATCGGGCGGTGATGCGGCCGGTGCAGGTCGGCCTGCCGGCGGCCGCACGCAGGTTGGGGACCACTCCCTGATGCGGGAGCGCGCATTCCCATTCCGTTGACCTTGTGCACAGTTGTACATACAATGAACCGTGGACTTCGAATGGGATCCGGTGAAGGCCGAGGCGAATCGTCGCAAGCACGGCGTCGACTTCGCCGATGCCGTCGAGGTCCTGTTCGACAGCGCCGCTCTGACCGTCGCCGAAGAGCACCACGAGGAGCGACGTCTCGTCACCCTCGGCCTGGACGCGATCGGCAGGGTTCTCGTCGTGGTCCACTGCTCCCGCGAGGGCCGCATCCGGATCATCCCGGCCCGGAGGGCCACGCGAAGGGAACGACGGCGGTACGAGGAGTTGCCATGAAGCGGGAATACGATTTCGGTCGGGGTCGCCGGGGCGCGATCGTGAAGGCGGCACGCGGGAAGACGCGCATCACCATCCGCCTGGACGAAGCGGTGATCGAGTGGTTCCGCCACCAGGTGCATGCCGCCGGCGGCGGCAATTACCAGTCGCTCATCAACGAAGCCCTTCGCGGGCACATCGCACGCTGCGATGAGCCGCTGGAAGACCTCCTGAGGCGGGTGGTTCGTCAAGAGCTTCGCGCACGGAAGGTGAGTTGACCTCTCCGACGAGCGAGGCGTGCAACGACCGAGCCCGCTGTGGATTACCTGTGGGAAACCGGTAGCGCGGTAGTGGGTTTCCTGACTACCTGAACATCGGTTGGTGCGCCGCCGAGGCCGCGATTCTCCCGGCCCGCGGCCGTCAAGCGGTGGACATCGCGCGGGGAAGGGGCCAGTCGTCGGTTTGGGACTGCAGCCGGGCCGGATGCCGGACTCGGGGCGATCCGGCGGCGACGGCAGGTGGGAAACCGGTGGAGAGAGAGCCCCGGCGGAGGACGGCACTCGGGCCGCGGATGATTTCTCTGTTGACAGGCGCGGTTGCATGATTAGAGTCCGGCCGCTCGAACGATTCTCTTCGCACAAGAGATGATGGAGGTTCAACCATGCCAGCGAAAGCACTGAAATTTCACCAGAACGCGCGCGAGCGGATCCTTTCCGGCGTGAACACCCTGGCCGATACGGTCAAGGTCACGCTGGGACCTCGCGGCCGGAACGTCGTCCTCGAGAAGTCCTGGGGCGCCCCGACCGTCACCAAGGACGGCGTCACGGTGGCGAAGGAGATCGAGGTCGAGGATCGCTTCGCGAACATCGGCGTGCAGATGGTCAAGCAGGTCGCCTCCAAGACTTCCGACGTCGCGGGCGACGGCACGACGACCGCGACGGTGCTGGCGCAGGCCATCTGCCGCGAAGGTGCGAAGCTGCTGGCCGCCGGCGCCAACGCGGTGGAGCTGAAGCGCGGCATCGACCAGGCCGTCGAGGTGGTGGTCGCCGAGCTGAAGAAGATGTCGGTGGCGACCAAGGGCAAGAAGGAGATCACGCAGGTCGGCACGATCTCGGCGAACGGCGACGCCGGGATCGGGGAGCTGCTGGCCGAGGCGATGGAGAAGGTCGGCAAGGAAGGCGTGATCACGATCGAGGAGGCGAAGAGCATCGAGACGGAGCTGGAAGTGGTCGATGGGATGCAGTTCGACCGCGGCTACGTCTCGCCGTACTTCGTGACCGACCCCGAACGGATGGAGTGCATCCTGGAGGACGCCTACCTCCTGATCCACGAGAAGAAAATCTCCGCCATGAAGGACCTCATCCCGGTGCTCG
>JACRCX010000087.1 GCA_016218815.1 Deltaproteobacteria bacterium | reverse complement strand
GACCGCGCGGGCCCGGGGTCGGCGTGCCGGCTCGACGGTCGCTGCGGCTGCTTCGACGACCTGGACTGCGGCGAGGCACAGTCCGGTCGCGTGTGCTCGGGCGCCACGCAGACCTGCGTCAGCGGCTGCCGGACCGCGGGCGGCAACAGCTGTCCCGCGGGCTTCCGTTGCGAGAACACGCCGCGGGGCACCGGCGCCTGCGTGGCCACCGGCACGGTCGTCGACGCGGGGCCGTCCAATGACTTCGGCGGCGCGGGCGGGTGCAGCGCGGGCCATGCGCGCGGGGCGATGGCGTCGGTGCTGGCGCTGGCGCTGGCGGCGCTGGTGCGGCGGCGCCGGCAGGGATAGGCACGGGAGGGACGACCCCCGGAGCGCACCCCGACCGCGGCCGACGTCCTACAAGCTGCCCGGGAAATGGCACCAGGCATGGCTGCCGGTGCCGACGGCGCAGGTGCCGCCCTCGATCGAAGCGCAGTCGAAGGCCAGTCGTCGGCCACCCTGGCAGGCATTCACCACGTTGCCCTCGCAGCGGTCCATGTTGTCCGGACACTCAGACATCGCGGGCGGCAGGCTGCATTGCGCGATCAGGGTCAACACCGTGCACGGCAGGCCGAACATCGCACAGTCCATGTGCCGCGCATCGCCCAGCCCGCACTCGTTGAGCAGCGACCCCACGCAGACGCCCCGGGGCTCGGTGGGGCTCGTACACATGGGCTCGTTCGGGATGCACGACGGAAAGGAATCCAAGGTCGGGAACGTCACCGTGCCGCAAACCCATCCCGAGGGACAGGGCTGCGCCGCCTCGCGCCCGCCCTGCCGGCACGAGTAGACCACGTTGGCGACGCAACGCGTGACGTTGGTCGTTGCCGGGGTCGTACACGAGGCTGTCGTAGGCATCACGCAGCCCAAGCCATCCATGCATCGCAGGTCCGGATCGGGCTGGTCCGGCACCAGCCTGGAGCAGTCCCAGACCCGGAAGCGACGGCCGCCCACGGTATCGCATTGGCGTGCCCATCCGTGGTCGCACGTGATCGCAGTGGTGGTGCAGGCCGTGGGCGCGTGCCCGTGCCACTCGCAGGCCTCGAAGTCCGCGCAGGTCCGGGCCAGGCGGGCGCAGGCCATCACCTCCTCGGCCGTCGGGCCGATCGCGGCCTGGCCGTTGGCCTCGTTGACCATCGTGCCGCTGCGGGCCCTGATCTTGATGAGGAAGTCGACGGTGGCGGACAGGCCTCTGCTGCCCCCCAGGTTCTCGCCATAGTCACCCCGACAGCCGGCCATGAACGCCCAGGCCCGCGACGCCTCGCCGATTCGTGACGGCCCGCCGTCCCACGGCACGACGTCGCGCGACCCGTCGGGCACGGCGGCGTCACCCTCGTCGCCAGCGTCCACCAGCGGGGTGGCGGGGTCCTCGGGCGCGCCGGTGTCCATCTCGACCAGGGTGTCCTCGACGAGGTCGTCGGATCCGTCGGGGTAGGGCCGGTAGGTCCAACTGTCGCGGATGCAGCCGGCGGACGCCAGCGCCAGCACCACCGCCAGCCCGGGGATCGCCTTCATCACAGACCTCCCTGCAGGCCGAGCACGGCGCCGCCGGCCAGCGGCGACACGAAGGGGCGGGCCCCCCAGCGCGACGCCGGGGCCTCGCGGCGCGGACGCGCCACCAGATACCAGATCACGCCCGCGGCGACGCCCGCCACGCCCACGCCCAGCCCCACGTTGGTGGCGATCGACCAGGTGGTCACGTCCTGGTCGTGGCTGATGGAGATCGGCAGGCACCCGCGCGTGGTGCAGGCCGCGTCGCGCATCCCGACCGCGTTGTCGTACATCACGGCGAAGACCACCGCGGACGCCAGGCCCACCGCGCCCAGGGCGATCAGCGCCCACGGGCCCGCGCCGGGACCGCGACGCGGCGGCGGTGGGGCGGGCGCGTCCGGCGGCGGCGGGCCCTCGATCGAGAGCGCGGCGTGGGTGGACACCCGCTCGAGCGCCAGCGACACCGGCGTGGTGCGCCCCGCCGTCACCGTGACCGTGGTGTGGAAGGGGACGATGCCGTCGGCCGTGGCCTCGACCACCACGCGCCCCGGCCGCACCGGGAAGGGCGTCTCGAGCTGCGTGGACGGCACGTCGCGTCCCGCCACGCGCACCCGCAGGCCGGCGGGCACGGGCGTGGGCACGCGCACCTGGAGGCGACCGACCATGGACTCGAGCGTGGAGACCAGCTCGCTGCACTCGCGCGCGACCTGGTCACGCTGGCGCCCCAACGAGGGATCGTCGGGCGCCTCCTGCACGCAGCGCGAGGCCTGCTCGAGGGCCTCGAGCGGGTGGCCGAGCGAGTCGTGCACGCCGGCGATCATCAGCCGCACGTCGGCCGAGGGGCGCATCCCGAAGGCGCGCGTGGCCAGGTCGAGGGCCTCGGAAAGGTTGCCCGCGTCGCGCGCGCGCCGGGCACGCAGCACCAGGTCGCGCCGGGCGGCCTCCTGCGCGCGATCCTGCGCCGCGACGGGCACCACCGACAGGAGGACGGTGGCCATCACCAGCAAGACGGTCACATGACGCATGGCAAGCCTTCCCCCCGGACGATCGCGCAGGTGGCCGACGGCGTCAAGCCGCGGCCTGGGATGTGGATTGGCGCCGCCGGTGGCCCTCACCCCGGCACGGAGCAGTCGACCGTCACCGGCACCGACCGGTTGTTGGCCGGATCGCATTCCCGATACGCCGCGCGGCCCGTGCCGTCGTCGTTGACCACGGCGACGACGGTCACCGACACCGGCGCGCCCGGGGCCCGCGTGACCGTCAGCTCCACGCGCGCCACGCCGCCCGGGGCGAGCACCCGTCCCAGCGTGCGGGTCCCCAGCAGCGCCCGCCCGCCGTCGGCCCCCTCGGCGTAGAAGGACACCGGCGTGTCGGCGCCCACCGCCAGCGCGCCGCGGTTGGCCACGTCGGCCTGCAGGCGGTAGGTCGCCGGGCAGCCCGCGACGTCGGCCGCCAGCGACAGCACCACCAGGTCCGGCGCGTGGCGGTCCACCAGGCCGTAGCGGGCGTTCACCCGATAGCTGTTCAGCGAGCCCGTCCACGACGGACGCTCGTGGCGAGGCACCGCGCCGTGGCGGTTCTCGGCCGGGTCGCAGGCGCCATCCGCG
This sequence comes from Deltaproteobacteria bacterium, assembly GCA_016218815.1. GTDB lineage: Bacteria > Myxococcota_A > Polyangia > DRWM01 > JAAZOP01 > JAAZOP01. Next base: position 4,727 of record JACRCX010000087.1, on the reverse strand, counting down.
CCGTCGCACACGTTGGTGACGTGGTAGCCGTGCTGGTTCCACAGGCCGCGCGTGGCCTGCCAGTGGTCGTTGGCGTCACGGAACACCCGCACGCCGTCGGTGCGCGGCGTGCTGCTGGGGCACGGGATCAGCGACGAGCGGGCGTAGTACGAGTCGGTGACCAGGATGAACTCGGCGCGCCCGTCGCCGTCCAGGTCGGCCACCGTGGGGTAGTTGGTCGCGGTGCCCGAGATGTTGGGGATGTCCATCAGTGCGTGGCCGTCGTTGCCCGCGAAGACCCGGGCGCGGCAGGTGTCCTGATAGATCACCTCGAAGACCCCGTCGCCGTCGAAATCGAACATCGCCGAGCCGGTGCTGCTGGACGAGGTGTCGTCCGCCGGCTGCGACCAGATCCGCTCCAGCGCGTGCGTGCCGGCGGCGCGGTCCGCCACCCGGAAGGCGGCGTACTGCGTCGCGCCGGCGATGCCGATCTCGGGATGCCCGTCGTGGTCCAGGTCGGCCACCGTGGGCGGGCCGCCGTTGCCCGAGAAGCCCAGCGACGCGAAGCTGGTGGCCGGCGCATAGGCCGTACCCGTGCGCGTCAGCACCGCGACGCTGCCACTGGACACCACCACCACCTCGGGCGCGCCGTCGCCGTCGAAGTCCGCCACGGCGTCCCAGCCCGGGCCGGTGACCGTCGAGGTCCACAGCCGCGTGCCGTCGGCGCGGAAGGCGCTGTTGCCACAAAGCACCTCCAGGCGCCCGTCGGCCGGGCTGTCCAGGTCCACCGCCAGGGTGTGCGGACCCAGGGGGCTCCAGCAGGTGACGCCCGCCGACCACAGCTCCACACCCTGGTCATTGAACACCGTCGAGCCCACCAGGATCTCGGCGTGCCCGTCGCCGTCCAGGTCCGCGATGGCGATGCCGCCGCCGTACACGGTGGCTTCGCTCGGCGTGCCCAGGGCGGTGCGTCCGGTCCAGCGCATCGTGCCGTGGGCGTCGAAGGCCACGATGCCGTTGCCGCCCACGGAGCCGCGGCGCAGGCCCGCCACGATGGTCAGGTCGTCGACGCCGTCGGTGGCATCGAGGTCGGCCACGGCGAGGTTGCCCCAGGCGTCCAGCTCGATCGCCGGGTCCGTGCAGAACAGCTCGCGCGGACCACCCATGCAGTCGCCCGGTCCCGACAAGGCACACAGGATGGAGACCCCGGTGATGGTGCCGCCGTAGCTGGACGGGGGATCCCGATAGGCGACGACCATCACGTCGCTGGCACCATCGCGGTTGAGGTCGGCCACGATGGGGGTGACCAGCACACCGCGGTACTCGGGGTGGGCGCTGCTGCCGTGCCAGCTCCAGGACTCCACGGGACGGAACTCGCTGGCCGCCGGGATGGTGCAGGTGCTGGTCGACGCCGCACGCGACAGGCAGCGCCTCAGCGTGGCGTCGCAGTACGCGTCCGGCGGGCACCGCCCCACGTCGCCGCCGCCGCAGCCGGGCGCGGGCGTGCACGGGGCACCGGGCGCGACGCAGGCGCCGGCAGCGCACACCTCGCCCATCGCACAGCAGCGCTCGGGGCTGCCGCAGAAGGGTCCGGTGCGCGCGCAATCGAGATGGCAGGTCCCCTCGGCGCAGGCGAGCCCGGATGGACACGGATGCATGCCGTCGCAGCGGCGGCCGAAGCCCGCGGGCGGGCCGTCCATCGGCGTGGGGACGTCGACGGGGTCGAGGGTGAGGTCGCGACCGGCGTCGCGGGCGTCGGAACCGCGGTCGGTGGTGGCGTCGGGGCCGGCATCGGTGGGTTGCGGGTCGGCCGGGCAGGCCGAGACGAGGAAGGCCAGGAGGAGCACAGGGACGTAGCAGGGCCGGCGCATCGGGACACGGTAGCGGGCGAGGCGCGGAACTGCAAACGGAGGGTCGAGCGGGAGAGTCATGGGATATCGGCCGGGAAGAAGGGAGGACCGCGGATCAAGGGATCAGGCGGATCGCCTCGACGACCCCCTCACCGCCCCATGCCACACCCTGCCCCGCTCCCCTTGTGCTCCGCTCCCCGCTGCGCGACCATCGTGGCGGAGGATCCCGCATGCTGCCCTTCCTTCGTCGCCTGGCCTGGCTCGCCGTGATGCTGCCCGTCTCCTGCGCCTCGACGATCCATGCCGGCGACGGCGCCGTGGACGCCGACGCCGGCCCGGTCGCCTGCACGACCGTCCTCCAGTGCGACGACCATGTCTTCTGCACCCTCGACGCCTGTGTCACCGGCGCCTGCCGGCACACGCCCCTCACCACCCGCTGCGCGGCCGGCCTGTCCTGCGACCCCGTCCGCGGCTGCGTGGCGCCGCCCGCCTGCACCCTGCCCGCCGTACCTTGCGGCACGCGCTGCGCGGTGCTGGCCACCGACCCGTCCAACTGCGGCGCCTGCGGCCTGGCCTGCTCCGACGGTTGGGCCTGCCAGGGCGGTCGTTGCACCATGCCGCCGGGCTGCGCGCCGCTCACGTCGTGCGGCGTGCGCTGCGTGGACACGCAGACCGACCCGTCCCACTCCGGCGCCTGCAACCGCGCCTGCGCCTCGGGCACGACGTGCCGGGGCGGCACCTGCATCCCCACGCCGACCTGCCTGGCGCCGACCGTCCTGTGCGGCAGCACCTGCGTGGACCTGCAGACCGACCTGGCCCACTGCGGGCGCTGTGGCATGGTGTGCAGCACGGGCGCGACCTGCCTGCGCGGTGTCTGCACGACGGCGAACCTAGACCTGCGGTGCGCAAGTTCGTGACCAGTGGGAATGGCGCTGCTCCGGGCTCCGCACCTGGGAGACAGGTGGCCGTCTGCAGCCCTTGTCTCCGGCTCGCCCGGAGCCAACAGATGCCTGCTGGCGGCGCTGTCCGGATGAACGGCAGGGTCCGGCCACCGGTGTCTGCGAGCCTCGGGTGGGCGGTCAGGCAGCGATCTGCAACTGATATTTCTTGAATCGGTACGGGTGCGCGAGGTGCTTGTTGTAGTAGGCCACGAACTCCAGGACGCGCTTCTTCAGGTCCTGCTTCGAATCGAAGGATCCACGGCGAAGGGCCTTGCGCACCAGCACGCTGAACCAGATCTCGATGGGGTTGAGCCAACTGGAATGCTTCGGGCAGAAGTGGAAGACGACCCGCCGCCGGGTGGATCGTTCGAGCCATTCGCGTCGCTGCGGTCCGGTGGCGATCTGGTCATGGGATGGCATCGGGATGCCACAGTGCCGCGCGACCACCTCCACCACATCCACGCTCCAGTGTGTGTTGAGCTGGTCGACGATGATGTCCGCACCCTTGTAGCCCATCGCCCAGAGCTTGTTCAGCATGTGATCCAGGACGCGGGCCGTGTCAGAGTTCGCACGGTGCGCCAGCACACGGGCCAGGACAATCCCGGTCTGCACCACCATGAGCGCGAGCAACACCATGGTGCCGTGCCGGACGTACTCGAACTCCTGCCGGGCGATCCGCCCGGGCGCCACGGGCTGGTCCGGCGCGATCCGCTCCTTGGCCTGCATTCCCGTCTTCTCGTCGAAGCTGACCAGTGCGCGCTCCTCGCGCGTGCGGCGCATCCGACGCACGGCGGCAAGGTCGGGAGCCGGGGCCTGGAAGTGCCCAGGCTCCTTCTTCCTGTCCGCCTCGGACAGCGGCGGCGACGCGCCCGCCAGGAGCCCCTTGATCTTCGCGGCGCGGACCTCGAACTCCGGGTCGTCGGGCCGATTGAGCCACTGGCGCACGCGATGAGGCTTGATGTCGGCCTTGGCGAAGAACCTGCTGATCGTCGTGCGGTGGATGGCACTGACACGCCTGGACCCGATCAGGTGCCGTGCCACCAGTGCCGAGGACCAATGCGTCTCCTTGTATCCGTGGTCTCTGGGATCTGTCGTGACCAGGGCCAGGATATCGGTCCAAAGGAATACATCGAACGTGTCGGGTCGTCCGGTCCGGGAACGGTCCTCAAGCCACCCGTCCACTCCTGCCTCGGGAAACTCCTCACGCAGATGGACGTATCGCCGGACCGTTTCACGCACGGTCCTCCGATCGATCGATCGTGCCGCGGCCGTAGCGGAAACCGACTCGCCATCGTTCAACGAGATCAGGATCCGAGCACGTTCGACCTTGCGTGCTTCGCCGGTCCGAAGGGCAGCGATTCCCTCCAGCGTGCCCTTCTCCTCCGCTTCCAGTTCGATCGCGGTGGTTCGCCTGGACCGGCGCGAGGACCGGTTGGATGCGTCCACCACGATGTTGGAGCTCACCTGGACGTGGCGAGCAAGCACGGCGCTGGTCGTTTGCGGGACCACCTCGTGCTACGCCCCGACGGCCATGCAACCATACGGTTTCGCACAGATGCTGGTCAGCCGGCTCCGCGCCCGCCGTCCGGAGGCGGCGCCTCTGCAAGCGCGTCAAGGAAGGGGCCAGGCCGAGCTCGGTATCGACGAGGACGGCGAGTTCGAGCCACTGCTGAGGGTGGCCAATCCCTCGCGCGCCTGCAATGTCATGTCCCTCTGGGTCCGCCATCACGGCCGTTGGCAACCGACCTTCATCCGCGGCACTCCGGACGAACTTGCCGACAACCTGGCGGGTCCTTTCGCGTACCTGTGGGAGATTGCCGTCACGGCAATGGGGTTCGAAGACAGACAACCGCCGAGCCCTCCAACATCGGCTGCTCGGCAGCGTTCAACTCGGCGTTCCCGCTGATATCCATTCACGAGGTTCGGCTGGTCACGAACTTGCGCACCGCAGGTCTAG
>JACRCX010000086.1 GCA_016218815.1 Deltaproteobacteria bacterium | reverse complement strand
GCTCGTTCCCGAGCGGCTGGCAGGCGAAGAAGGAGTACAACGAGGGCTCTTCGAACTGCTGGCGGACAAGTGGATGGGAAGAGACCCCAAGCGCGGACGCGCGTACACGTGGCTGCCCCGCCACCTGGGCGACTCTGCCGGTCGAAGCAGCCCACGCTCGTTCCTTGAGGCGATCCGCGTTGCGGCGGAGCAAACCGCGTCGGACGCGCCGTTGGCTCTCTCGGCGGCGGGAATCCGCGAGGGTGTTCAGGCGGCATCACAACGCAGGGTGACGGAGATCGGAGAGGATCATCCGTGGGTGCGGGCTGCAATGGAGCCACTTCGCGACCTGCTGGTTCCGTGCGGTCTTCCAGACGTGCAAGAGCGTTGGAACGACGACGTGATGAACAGCGTGAAAGATGCCAGTGCAAACAAACTTCCGCCGCGACATCTGACGGAGGGCCCGGCGGGGCTGTCGAAGGACTTGGCCGCGCTAGGCGTGTTTCAGGTTCTGGACGAGGGTCGTATCAACGTTCCCGACGTGTACCGCGTGGCGTTCGGGCTGCGCCGACGAGGTGGGGTGCCGCCGCTCCGGCGGTAATGTGGGCAGAAACTGTGGCCCGCTACGGACTGCGGAACGCTCCCTGCTGGAACGCTACGGCTCGGAGGCGTGCGAGGCGTTTCTCGACCTGGACTGCGAGCACTAGAGGTCAATGCAGATGACGCGATGAAAGGCTGAGTGGTCATGAGCCTCAACCCCGTCCAGTTCGGCACCGAGGTGATCGACCAGTTCGGCCGGTACCTCATGACCACGTTCCCCATCGCCGACCACGGGATGGAGGAGCAGGTCAAGAAGCAGCTCCGGCACGAGCTCGGCGGCGAACGCCTGATCGCCAAGGGGCCCTACGTCTTCATCAACTCCGCGTTCGAGGAGGGCCCCTCGGTCGCCGACCTGTGCGCCGAGGCCAAGCTCGGCCTGCACCCGGTGTTGAAGTCCGTCTTCCCCTACGAGTCGCTCCACAAACACCAGGAGCTGACCCTGCGCGCCATCAAGGCCGGCCGGAACACCGTCGTCGCGACCGGCACCGGCTCGGGCAAGACCGAAGCGTTCCTCCTCCCGGTCGTCGACCACGCGCTCCACCTGCGCGACGCCGGCGCAGCCCCGGGCGTCGTCGCCGTCATCGTCTACCCGATGAACGCCCTCGTGGACGATCAACTCCGCCGCCTCCGGCCGCTGCTCGCCGGCACCGGCGTCACCTTCGGCCGATACACCGGCGTCACCCCGGAGGAGAACGAACCCGAGCAGGGCCGCCTGCGCGAATCCCGGCCCTACACCGCCCAGGAACACGGCTTCCTGCGCGAGGGCAAGGAGGAGAAGGTCCCGATCCCGTGGGAGGAGTGCTACACCCGCCAGGACATCCGGCTGCGAAAGCCGCGCATCCTGCTGACCAACTTCCACCAGCTCGAGTACCTGCTCCTGCGCGACCTCGACCTCGACCTTTTCCGCGGCGCGCCCCTGCGCTTCTTCGTCGTCGACGAGGTGCACACGTACACCGGCGCCCTGGGCTCCGAGGTTTCGTGCCTCATCCGCCGGCTGCGCCACGTCGCCGGCAAGAAGCCCGAGGACGTCCTCTGCGTCGGCACGTCGGCCACCGTCCAGCAGCCCGAAAGCGGCATCGACGCCGGGGCCGCCGTGCGCGGGTTCGCCGCACGCCTGTTCGGGGTGGAACGCGACCGGGTCGACCTGGTCACCGAACGGTACGACTCGAACCGGGGCCAGCGGAAGTCGCTGTACGAGCCGGCCCGGCCCGCCGAGCCCCGGAAACTGCTCGACGAGGTCCTGGCCGCCTCCCGCGAGCTGCAGCTCATGGACGAGGTCGCCGACCTCCCCGAAACCATGCTGCGGCTGATCGAACGGCTGTGCGGACGGGCCGACGGTGCCGGTGCCACGACGATGGCGAAGGCGTACGACCTCCTCGCCCGGAACAAGGTCGTCGGGATGCTGGCCGACCTGTTCCGCTCGCCGGAGCTGCTCGAGAAGGCGCTCCCGCGGCTCGAGGCGATGGGGCGGCGGGGGGTGACGCACGACGAGCTGCTGGCGGAGCTGCTGGCGTACCTGACGCTCGGCGCCCTGGTCCAGGAGGACGACGAACCGCTCCTGCGGCCGAAGCTCCACTACTTCGTCCAGGGCTACCAGGGCCTCGGCTGCTCGCTGGACGAGGCCGGTGAGCCGAAGCTGCACTTCGACGCCGAAGCGGGCCACGTCGACGAGGGCGCCCGCGTCTTCCCCCTGGTGCTCTGCCGCTCGTGCGGCCAGCACTACTTCCCCCTGGTCGCCGAGGAGTCCGTGAACAAGGACGGCATCGGGGTGCAGCTCACCTCGACCGCGCCGACCTCGGAACACCGCGGCCAGGAGGACGCGCCGGCCAGGGTCTACGTGACCAACCGGCTGGTCGGACTCGACGAGACCGGCGAAGAGGAAGCCGGGCCGCTCGCCGACCGCTGGCTCTGCCGGATCTGCGGCACGCTGCACGACGCGAAGTCGGACCAGTGCCTCAACGGCAAGTGCGAGCGGAAGGGGACGCTCGTCCCCGTCGTCCTCCATCCCGGCGGGATGAAGACCTGCCTCGCCTGCGGAACGGCCGCCAAGGGGTTCGAGGAGATCGTCACCCCCGCGAAGTCGAGCGAGGTCGCTGACGTCACCATCCTCGCGCAGTCCATGCTCACCGCGATGCAGGAGGAGTCGCTCCAGAAGCTGCTCATCTTCAGCGACAACCGGCAGGACGCCGCATTCCAGGCCGGCTGGATGGAGGAGCGGTCACGCCGGTTCCGGCTGCGCCATTTGCTCTACAAGGTGCTGGAGACCGACCGGGAGCGGGT
>JACRCX010000082.1 GCA_016218815.1 Deltaproteobacteria bacterium | reverse complement strand
CTGGTTGAAGAGGATCCCCGCGCACAAGAGCGACGCCTCCGGCAGGCCGGCGTCCGCCAACCCGGCCAGCATCATCGCATCGTCCATGTTCCCGAACACGTGCGGGTTGTCCGGATTGGAGTACGCCTCGACCATCTCGGCAACGAACACCGAGAGCTTGTCGAGCAGGCGCGTGCGTTCCGGGTTGCCCTGCAGCTCCTCCACCGCCTTGGCCACGTAGTCGCCCGGGATGACGTCCTGCTCGTAGCCCTCGGAGATCGGCTCGATCGGCAGGATCCACGCAATCCCCTCGCCCTCGACCGGCTTGGCGATGACGATGCCTACCAGCTTGGGCTGACCATCCGAGTCCTCGACGAAGACCGGTCCGCCGGAATTGCCGGGATTCAACGACACGCTGAGCTGGAGCATCCCGTCGTCCGACATGCGCGAGACGATGCCCTCGGTCGTGGACGGCGTGGACTGCGAGGCGTCGAGCGGATAGCCGATGGCGAAAATGTCGTCGCGCGTACGCAGGCTCGGGGACTCACCCATCGGCGGCAGCTCGACGTAGTAGCGGAAGTTGCCTCGCACCTTGATGAACGCGTAGTCCATCGTGGGGTGCTCCCAGACGATCACGGCGGGCATCGCCTGGCTCTGGCGCGGGAGCTTCACCGAGAGGGCCGAAGCACCCTCGACGACGTGCTTGGCGGTGAGGATCAGGCCGTCCGAGGACAGCGCAATGCCGGAGCCGTGGCCGATCTCGGGCACGGCCAGCACCAGGGGCTGACCCGTCGCGTCGTAGTCGCTCAGCAGGCTTACCGATGCGATCGTGTAGATGCGGACCGTCGCCTCCTCCTCCGGCGACATCTGGAACTGCGCCGCCGCCGTCACCGGCAAAACGGTCGCCAACGCGACGGCCATCATCGGGATCCTGCGCATCATCTGCTCCTCCTCCTTCTCGGCTTCCAACCCTACCGCGTCGGCAACGCGTACGGATACGCGAACGTCATCGTCGGACGACGGAACCGATCGAAGTGTGCCCGCCGCGCGGCGCGCTCCGCGCACGCACCCGTGGTCGTGCCCTGGAACCGTCCCGTCGCACGCGCGGAACGCACGGCTCCCGTCGAGCCCTCGACGACGAACTCGACGTTGAGCGTTCCCCCTTCGTCCGAGGCGCAGCCGACGACGGCGGACTTGACCGGCTCGGCGCCCCGGCGGATGGCCTCGCGGGACAGCGTGTCGGCCAGCGGTCCCGCCGGCGGCTCGACCGGTGCGGGCACGACGTCGGGCGTCACGGGCGCGGCGACATCCCGCCGCCGGACGACGGCCTCCCCCGATGCCTCCCCCTCATCCCCTTCCGGCGGAACGTCGGGGACCGAGTCGGCGTCGGGGGCCGCCCCGGCGTCGGGCTCCGACTCCCCCATCGTCCCGGCGGAGACGAGCGCCACCAGCGGGCGATCCCCGGTCGCGGGCGGGGGGAGGTTCGCGGGTGCGGCGTCCGGCGTGGGACCAGACGCCGCGACGTCGGCCACGGCCGCCGGCGGAGTCGTGGGCCCGGCAGGGATCGGCCCCGCGGTCCCTCCGCCGTCCGCCGGCACGACCAGCGCGATCGGCCCGGCAGGCTCGCCCGCTTCCGCGGAGTCGCGGGTCGCGTGACCCCGCGCGAAGAAGACGACGGCGGCGACGGCGGCGGCCGCGATGACGATCCCGGTCACGGCCCAGGGCAGCCAGGTCCGACGCGGCGCCGCCGGATCGACCCGCGTCTGGGGGAAGACCGCCGGCAACGGCGGGGTCAGGGCGCTCTGCCACGCCGAGGCGTGCACCGTCGCCGGAAACGCCGGAGCCGGCGGGATCGCGGGCAACGGCGAGACGGCGGCAGGAACGGGCGTCACGGGCAACGGCACCGCGGGCGCCACGGGTGCGACCCCGTACGGCGCCGCCGACGTCACCACCGAGGCGGGCGCCGCGAACGCCGCCGGGGCCGCGGCAAACGGCGCGGCAGGCGCAGCCGGGGCAAGCGGCAGCGCCGCCGCCTCCGGCAGGTCGAGACGGGCACGCGAGCGCGCGCCGAGCCACGGGACCAGCGCGCGCAGCATGTCCTCGGCGGTCGAATAGCGCTGCTGTCGGTCGCGCTCCATGGCGGTGACGACCACGGCCTCGAGCGCCGGCGGGATCGAGGGATTCAGCGCGCGCGGCAACGGGCAGCGTTCGGTGAGGATCTTGATCACGATCTGCGTGAAATTGTCGCCGTCGAAGGGCAGGCGGCCCGTGAGGCACTCGTAGAGAATGACCCCCATCGCGTAGATGTCGAGCCGATGGTCGACGTCGGCCAGGGCCCCCGCCTGCTCGGGCGCCATGTAGAAGGGAGTGCCGATGACCGCGCCCGAGCGGGTCATCCGGGTCGCTTCGCCGGTCTCGAGCTTGCAGATGCCGAAGTCGAGGATCTTGACCGTCGGGTTGGCGGTCGGCCCGGCGAGGAAGAGGTTGTCCGGCTTGAGGTCGCGGTGCACGATCTTCTCGCGGTGCGCGGCACCCAGCGCGGCCAGCGACTGCGACACCACCTCGACGGCCGTCGCGACCGGCAGCGGCCGCTCGCGGCCCAGCCGCGCGGCGAGACTCTCGCCCTCCAGGAACTCCATGATCAGGTAGTGCGAGCCGTCGGGCAGGACCCCGACGTCGAAGACCTGGACGATCCCCGGGTGGCCGATCGCCGCCGCGGCCCGCGCCTCGCGGAGGAACCGCTGGCAGACCTCGACGTTCCGCGCGATCTCCTCGTGGACGAACTTGACGGCGCAGCGGCGCTGGAGCTGGACGTGGTCGGCCTCGTAGACCACACCCATCCCGCCCTCCCCGAGACGCCGCGTGAGGCGGTATTTCCCTTCGAGAATGGTCCCGCTGCGGTCCATGCAGTGCGCCTCCAACGCACCGACGGGCGCCGGAATAATGCACCACCGGTACCGCGGGATCAATGGGAAGTCGCCGCTCGATCCGCGGCGTCAGGGTGGCCCGGAGCACCCGATTGCGGTACGCTGGGCGAGCGGGCGAGCGGACGAGCGGACGAGCGGACGAGCGGACGAGCGGACGAGCGGACGAGCGGACGAGCGAAGGAGCACGAGATGGGCGGACGATTCGGAAACCCGCGGCGCAGGACGCCGCCCAAGGTGGACCCGACGAAGACGGCGGCGGAGATCGTGCGGGAGCTGAAGCGCGTCGCCGGTCCCTCCTCGGACTACCGCGAGCAGTCGCTGCGAATCCACGGACTGATCTGCGCCAAGTGCGGGCGCGAGTTCGAGGCGAAGGACCGCCACCTGCTGACGGTGCACCACAAGGACGGGAACCACCAGAACAACCCGTCCGACGGCTCCAACTGGGAGAACCTCTGCGTCTACTGCCACGAGGACGAACACAGCCGGGGGCTCCTGGGGGACTACTTCCGAAAAACGCCGGCGTAGTGGGGCTCGCGTCGGATGCATCGGCTACCATGCGCCCCGGCGGAGGGACGGACATGACGACCAGGGCGATGGCGGCCCTCGCTTGGCTGGTACCGGCGATGATCGGCTGCGGCGACCTGCGGCTCACCGGACCTCTCCCGGACGCGGGCCCGGATCTCGGGGCGGACGCGGACGGGGAGGGGGACGACGCCGCGGCCGAAGCAATCGATGACGGAGGCGACGCGGAGGGAGGGGGCTGTCGCGTCCCCTCCGACTGCGACGACGGCCTCCGCTGCAACGGGTTCGAACAGTGCGTGGGCGGGAGCTGCACCGCGGGAGCCGCGCCGGAATGCGAGGACGGACTCGCCTGCACCGATGACACGTGCCTCGAGGCGCCTCCCTACTGCGGCTTCGAGCCGCACGACGAGCGGTGCCCCGACGGCTGGCGCTGCGGGCCCGACGGCTGCGAGGGCGATTGCGGAACCTCGGCCGATTGCGACGACGGGGAACCGTGCAACGGGACGGAAACCTGCCGCGGCGGCCTCTGCCTCGCCGGCGTCCCGATGGACTGCGCCGACCCATGGCCCTGCACCGTCGACGGCTGCCTGGCGGGACGCTGCTACTCGTACCCGGACCACTCGCTGTGCCCGGTCGTGGGGCAGCTCTGCAACCCGGAGCGCGGCTGCATCGATGTCGGGCCCTGCACCACCGACGAAGACTGCGACGACGGCGACCCGTGCAACGGGGTCGAGGACTGCACCTTCGGGCTGTGTACCATTTCCGGCCCCATGCCCTGCGACGTCGGCGACTGGTGCACCGGGGAGGAACTGTGCATCGATGGGGCGTGCGTCGCCGGACCACCCCCGCGCTGCGACGACGGCGACCCGTGCAACGGGGTCGAGACCTGCGGCGGCCGGGAGTGCCTGCCGGGTGCGCCGCCGGCGTGCGACGACGGCCTGTTCTGCAACGGGGCCGAGGTCTGCGGAGCGGGCGGCTGCCGGCCGGGAACCTCGCCGTGCGACGATCGGACGGCCTGCACGCTGGATGAATGCGACGAGGCGTCGCGAAGCTGCCGCCACGCCGTTCTGGACGCCGACGGCGACGGGTTCGGCGCCGCGGCCTGCGGGGGCGAGGACTGCGATGACGAGCGCGGATGGGTCCACCCCGGGGCACCCGAATCGTGCCTGGGCGGGGTGGACGAGGACTGTGACGGACTGACCGACTGCGAGGAACCGGCCTGCGCGGCGCTGCCCGAATGCTGCCGGCCCGCGCCGGAGGACTGCAACGGACGCGACGACGACTGCGACACCGCCCCGGACGACGGGCTCACCTGCTTCGTCACCGACGGCACCGTGATCCAGCCGTTCGTGACCGGCGAGTGCGCCGAGGAGTTCTACCAGCTCGGAACGCCGCTGGCCGCAAGCGCCAATCTCGATCCCGACGTCACGGTGTCGGACGCGGTGGTGGTGCTGGTCCACGAGACCCCGACGTTGGGGTGTCCCGGGCGCTGGAACCTGGTCGTGGTGGCGGATCGGGCCGGCGACGGTACCGGGGGCACGCTCCGCATGGACTTCTACTCGGACCCGATCACCGAGACCGGCGTGACGGTCAGCGACGACGAGGGCGACTGCGTCTTCCGCCCGCGCATCGGCGGGGGACGCTGCCTCTGGAGCTGGGACGCCTGCTGCACCGACGGCATGGCCTTCGGCAACTTCGACGGGACCTTCTGCGCCTACGTCCAGTTCTTCGAGCACACCGGCGTGAGTGAGGTCCGGGTGCTGGACGCGGCGGGCGGCTACGTGTCGCGGGGCTTCGACGAGATGATCACCGTCTGCCGGGTCACCCACCCCGCGGTGCCTTGACAATCCCCCAAACAAGTGTTTGATTGACGGTCGTTCGCTGGAGGGGAGACGGTCCGAGCGGTCGTCGGCGCGGCGGCGCCGGACGACGGGGAGTGGAACGATGCGCAGCACGGTCCTTTGGCTGTTCGCGCCGGTCCTTGCGGCCGCGGGCGGCTGTTCGCTGGGCCAGGACAAGGCCAACGCCGGGGCGCTGCTGGTCTCCGGCCCGGGGGAAGGGACGGATGGGGCGGGCGAATCGGCCGCGGGGCCGTCGCTCGCCGTCACGGTGGTCCGGTGGCGGGCGGCGGGCGAAACCGTGACGTCGGCCAACGGCTCGTTGTGGGCGGCGCAGGAAACGATGGTGATGGCCGAGGTCCCCGGCAAGATCAAGGCGCTGTACGCCGAGGAAGGCGACCTCGTGGCGGGCGGCAGCCCGCTGGCCGACCTGGACACCACCGACTACGAGCTCAACGTCCAGCAGGCGGAGACGAACCTGCGCATGGCCCAGACGGGACTGCGCGGGCAGCGGACGAACTACCGCCGCGTGCGGCAGCTCGGCCAGGACGGCGTCGTGGCCGAAGCGGCCGTCGATGGTTCGCAGATCGGCTACGACGTGGCGGCGGCCCAGGTGGCGCTGGCCGAGGTCGGGGTGGCGGCGGCCAGGCGGCGGCTGGGGCAGACGACGATTGTCGCGCCGTACGACGCCCTCGTGGTGAACCGCCTGGTTTCCCCGGGCGCCGTCGTGCAGGTCATGCCGCCGACCGTGTTCTACCGGCTCCAGGACGTGACGCACCTGCGGCTGAAGGTCCGCGTGCCCGAGCTGTCGCTGCCCAACGTCGCGGTGGGGGACCGCGTCGAGGCCCGCTTCCAGAGCCTGGGCCTCACGGTGGACGTCGCGGTGACGGCGGTCATCGGCTCCATCGACCCGATGTCACGCACGTTCGACGTCGTCTCGGCGATCGACAACACCGCCTACGGCATGGCCCTGCGGCCCGGACTGTTCGCGGACGCCAGGATCGTCCACGCCTCGCCCGGCGCGCGCCCGATGCTGCCCGGCTCGGCCGTCCTGCCGGTCGAAGGCCGCCCGGACCAGGTGCGCGTGTTCGTGGTGGACGGCGGCGTGGCCCGGGAGAAGCTCGTGCGCGCCGTCGCCGCAGCGGCAGGCGGCTGGGAGGTGCGCGAGGGCCTCGCGGGGGAGTTCGACCTGGTCGTCTCCGATCCGGCGGCGCTCACCGACGGGGCCGCGGTGACGGTGACCGCCGCCCCCGCGCCTCCGGCGCCCCCGGCCCCGGAGCCCCCCGCGGTTCTCCCGGTGGTTCCGGCCGCCGAGTCGCCCGTGGCCGCGAGATAGCCCGTGAAGCTCTCCGACACCGCCATCCGGCGCCCGGTCACCACCGTGGTGGTGATCACCGCGCTGATCGTCTTCGGCATCCTGGGCTACCGCAGCGCCGGCCTGGATCTCTATCCGTCGATCGACTTCCCGATCGTCACCGTCACCACCATCTACCCCGGCGCCGATCCGACCACGATCGAGGAGAAGATCTCCAAGCCGCTCGAGGATGCCGTGACCCAGGTGTCGGGCATCAACACGCTGCGCTCGACCAGCCTGGAGAACGTCAGCAGCGTCGTGGTGATCTTCGAGCTGGAGAAGGACATCAACGTCGCCGCGCAGGAGGTGCGCGACAAGGTCTCGGCCGCGCTGCGGACGCTGCCGCCCGACGTGCAGCCGCCGCAGGTGGAGAGGGTCGACCTCGGCGCGGCCCCCGTGCTCACCCTGGGGATCACCGCGCCGGCGGACGTGGACGAGTTGGCGCTCGGCGACTTCGCGGAGAAGCGCGTCAAGGAGCAGCTCCGCAACATCCAGGGCGTGGGCGGGATCGACGTCATCGGCTACCGCGAGCGCGTGATCTGGGTGCGGCCGAACCCGGCGGCCCTGCGCCGGCACAACGTCACGATGATGGACGTGGTCAACGCGCTGGGGGCGCAGAACCTCGAAATCCCCGCCGGGAGCGTCCCCTCCGGCACGCAGGACATCAGCCTCAAGACCAAGGGCTCGGCCGCGTCGCTCGACGAGCTGCGCGCCGTGATGGTCATGAACTTCATGGGCGCCGTCGTCCGCCTCTCGGACGTGGCCACCGTCGTCGACGGCATGGCCCGCGAGACCTCGCGCGCCACCGTCAACGGCCGCAAGGCGCTCACCGTCGTGATTCGCAAGCAGTCCGGCACCAACACGGTCGAGATGGCGAAGAAGGTCGTCGAGGCGCTGCCCAGGATCCGCCGCCTCGCGCCGCCCGGGGTGAAGGTCGAGGTCATCGCGGACGAGTCGACGTTCATCAAGGCAGCGGTCGAGGACTCGATGTTCGACCTGCTCTTGGGCGCACTCCTGGCCGTGGTGATCATCGCCGTCTTCCTGCGCAACCTGCGCTTGACCCTGATCGCCGCCATCGCCATCCCGACCTCGGTCATCGGCACCTTCGCCTTCATCAGCATCATGGGGTTCACGCTCAACTTCCTGACCCTGCTCGCGCTCTCGCTCTCCGTCGGCCTGCTCGTCGACGACGCGATCGTCGTGCTGGAGAACATCTACCGCCACGTGGAGCACGGCGAGGACCGCCGCACGGCGGCCTCGAGCGCGACGGAGGAGATCGGCCTGGCCGTCACGGCCACCACCTTCACGCTGGTCGCCGTATTCGGCCCCATCGCCACCACCGGCGGCATCGTCGGCCGCTTCTTGAAGCAGTTCGGCCTGACCGTCGCCGCCGCCGTGCTGATCTCGCTCTTCGTCTCCTTCACCCTGACGCCGATGCTCTCGGCGCGCTTCGTCAAGGTGCCCAAGGGCAACTTCGTCACGCGCGCCGTGGAGCGCGTGCTGCTCGCCATCGAGTCGGCGTACGCCTTCCTGGTCGGCCTCGCCCTGCGCCAGCGGCTCGTCGTGCTGCTGCTCGCCGGCGGCGTGCTCTATGCCACCGTCCGGCTCGCCGGCGGCATGGAGCAGGAGATGATGCCGTCGATGGACCAGAGCCGCTTCGACGTCACCATCGAGACGCCGCCGGGCAGCTCGCTGGAGCACACCCAGCGCGCGGCCGAGGAGGTGATGACCGTCCTGCGCGCCACGCCGGGGGTGAAGTACCTCGTCGCCTCCGTCGGCGGCGGCGTCCTGCGGAAGGCCGAGCTGGCGACGGTCCGCGTCGAGCTGGTCGACCGCATGGACCGCGACTACGCGCAGAAGGACCTGCAGTACGCGCTGCGCACGCACTTCCAGGACTACGCCACGGCCAAGGTCTCGGTGGAGGACGCGCAGCTGATCAGCGCCGGCGTCATGCGCTCGGCGCTGATCCAGTACAACGTGCGCGGCCCCTCGCTCGAGAAGTCCGAGGAAATGGCGCGGAAGATCACGGCGCGGATGCGACAGGCCGGCGGTTACACCGACATCGACACCACCTACCGCACCGGCAAGCCGGAGCTGGGTCTCGTGCCCGACCGCGAACGGGCGTACGCGCTCGGCGTCCCGGTGGTCTTCCTGGCCCAGACGCTGCGCCTGGCCGTCGCGGGCGACAAGGTCTCGGAGTACCGCGAGGGCGGCGAGACCTACGACGTCCGCATGCAGCTCGACGACGCCGCGCGCGGCGATCGCACCGTCCTGGAGAGCCTGCAGGTCCGCTCGCCCTCCGGCGCGCTGGTCGAGCTGCGCAACGTCGCGCAGTTCGACCCCGACCAGGGCCCGCTGTCGATCGACCGCCAGGCGGGCCAGCGGCAGATCACGATCTTCGCCAACCTCAAGGACAAGGTGCTCGGCGCCGCCGTGGCCGAGCTCGAGGGTTTCGCCAAGGACGTCGTCACCGAGCCCGGCTACGTCACCGACTTCTCCGGACAGGCCCAGTTCATGGAGGAGAACTTCCGCGAGCTGTTCGCCGCGCTGTTCCTCGCCGTGATCCTCATCTACCTCCTCCTGGCGGCGCAATTCGAGTCGTTCGTCCACCCCTTCACCATCATGCTCTCCCTGCCCCTCTCCGTGATCGGCGCCGTCGGCGCACTGCTCCTCACCGGCCGCTCGATGTCGATCCTGGCGATGATCGGCTTCATCATGCTCATGGGGCTCGTGACCAAGAACGCCATCCTGCTCGTCGACTTCGCCGTCCAGGGCCGCCGCCGCGGCCTGACCGTTCGCGACGCCACGATCGCCGCCGGCCGCATCCGCCTGCGGCCCATCCTGATGACCACCGCCGCGATGGTCTTCGGCATGCTCCCCATCGCCTTCGCCGTATCCAAAGGCGCCGAGACGCGCGCGCCGATGGCCATCGCCGTCATCGGCGGCGTGCTCACCTCCACCGTGCTCACCCTGATCGTCGTCCCCGTCGTCTTCTCGCTGGTCGAAAGCGCCAAGGTCCGACTGCACCTCGCCCCCGCCGGCCGCCCCGCCGCCGAGCTCGCCGCCGCCACCCCCGACCCGCCGGCCGCCGGAGAGTAGAGCCCGCCGCCGCCGAGCCTGGACTTCGCCCGCGCCGGCGCTCAGCGGGCGAAACCGCAGGCGGAAATCAGATTGACCTGCTCTAAATATCGGGATAATTAGAGCCGATGATTCCACGCATGTTGCGCCTGCCCGAGCCGGGAGAGGACACGTTCTTCCTGTGGGGCCCTCGCCAGACCGGGAAAACCACGCTGCTGGCCGACCGCTATCCATCCGCCAGGCGCATCGACCTTCTGAAGTCGGACGTCTTCCGGCGCTACGCGACCCGGCCCGAGTTGTTGCGCGAAGAGGTCGCGGCAATGCCGAAGCCGCGGTTCGTCGTCATCGACGAGATCCAGAAGGTCCCCGATCTGCTCGACGAGGTCCACTGGATGCACGAGAACCTCGGCGCCAGATTCGCCCTGTGCGGCTCGAGCCCGAGGAAGCTCAAACGGGGAGGTGGAAACCTGCTGGGCGGACGCGCGGTCAGGTACGAGCTTCACGGCCTGGTGTCCGCCGAGCTCGGCGGTTCCTGGAATCTCGATCGGATGCTGAGCGCGGGTTTCCTGCCGCGAATCTACTTGTCCGAACGTCCTGAGCGGCTCCTCGATGCGTACGTCTCCGACTATCTGAAGGAGGAGATCGCGGCCG
This sequence comes from Deltaproteobacteria bacterium, assembly GCA_016218815.1. Lineage (GTDB taxonomy): Bacteria > Myxococcota_A > Polyangia > DRWM01 > JAAZOP01 > JAAZOP01. The sequence continues at coordinate 96,654 of JACRCX010000082.1, read as the reverse complement.
AAGGAGTGTCGCGACGCCTGCCGATCTTCTCCGAGTTCCTCGCCGCCGCGGCCCTGAGCGACACCTGCCAGATCAACCTGTCGGCGATCGGCCGCGAGTGCGGGGTGTCGTACCACGCCGTGGACGGCTGGTTCGGCGTGCTGGTCGACACGTTGCAGGGCAGGTGGCTCCCGGCCTACCGCAAGCGCCCGAAGCGGAAGATCTCGGTCGCGCCGAAGTTCTACTTCTCCGACGTGGGGGTCGTGAACCTGCTGGCCCGCCGGGGAAGAGTCGAACGGGGCTCCGACCTGTTCGGCAAGGCTCTCGAGAACTGGCTGCACCACGAGTTGGCGACCTGGAACGACTGCTCCGGGACCAGGGCCCCGTTGTCGTTCTGGAGGCTCGCCTCCGGCGCCGAGGTGGATTTCGTCCTGGGCGACATGGAGGTGAATCTGGAGGCCAAGGCTTCGCCGAGGATCACGACCGATCATCTGCGAGGACTCGAGGCGCTGGCCGAGGAGCACCCGCACGCGGGGCGCCGCATCATCGTGTCCCTCGACGAGCACCGCCGCCGGACGCCGTCGGGGATCGAGATCATGCCGGTGAGGATGTTCGTCGACCTGCTCTGGTCGGACAAGCTGCTGCACTGAATCCACAGGCTCTCCCCGCGACGAGCTCGACCGGCACCGCCGACTCCCCACCGGCCACCAGCCACCAGCCACCAGCTCCCCGCTACTCCCCCCGCCGCGCGACAGCCGCCTCCACCGCCGCGAGCAGCTCCGCGACGCCGAACGGCTTGCACACGACGGCCGCGGGCTTCGCCGCGCCGATCCGGTGCTGCGTCTCGACGTCCCCGTAGCCGCTGCACACCACTACGCGCACGTCGCGGCGGATCCGGCGCAGCGCCGCCAGGACCTCGCGCCCGTCCATTCCCGGCATGCCGATGTCCAGCACCACGCCGTCAATGCCCGCGCCCCTCTCGCGATAGGTCTCCACGCCCGACGCCCCGTCCGCCGCCGACACGACCTCGTGCCCCGCGCGCCGCAGGACCTGCTCGATCACCGCGCGGACCTGCGGCTCGTCGTCGATGACCAGCACGACCGCGCGGGTGATCGCTCCGCCGTCCTCCTCCTCCTTCGCCGGACGGCTTTCGGCCGCCTGGTCCCGCGGCCCCGGCGACCCGTCCGTCGCGGGCAGCAGGACACGGAAGGTCGTGCCTTTCCCCGGGGCCGAGCGGACCTGGATCACGCCCCGGTGCGCCAGCAGGATGCCCCGCGCGACGGCGAGACCCAGACCCCGGCCGACGAGCTTCGTGCTGAAGAACGGGTCGAAGATGCGCGCCAGCACCGCCTCCGTCATCCCGCACCCGTCGTCCGAAACCTCGAAGTACGCGTACCGCCCCGCGGCCACGTCGTCGGCGAACCACGACGAACGCAGCTCCTCGACCCCGAACTCGCCCGCGCCGGCCGTGACGCGGACCACGCCGCCGGAGGACTCCAGGGCTTCCGACGCGTTGGCCAGCAGGTTCATCAGGACCTGGCGGAGCTGCGTCGCGTCGCCGAACACGGCCGGCAGCCCGGCGCACGGCTCCGCCACCAGTCGGGCCTTCGGCGACATCGACGCGGCCATCAGCGCCGACGTCTCGTCCAGCAGTGCGCCCAGGTCGAGCGTCTCCCGCACCACGTTTCCCTTGCCCGCGTAGGACAGGAGCTGCCGCGCCAGCTCCGCGGCCCTCCGCGCGGCCAGCGAGATGCCGGCGAGGTGTGCGCGCACGGCTCCTTGGGACGACTCCGCCGCCGCCAACTCCGCATTCCCCAGGATGCCGACCAGGAGGTTGTTGAAATCGTGGGCCACGCCGCCCGCCAGCAACTGCAGGCTCTCCACCTTCTGCGCCTGGCACAGGCGCTGCTCCAGCGCCCGCTGCGCGCCGGCGTCGACGATGAGGACCTGCGATGCGGGACGCCCGTTCCAATCGATCATCGTCGAGGAAATCTCGGCGTCGAATTCCGAGCCGTCGCGGCGCAGCATGCGCACCGCCATCGGCGGCTCGTGCCCCTCCTTGCCGTAGATCCGGCGGACCCGGTCCCGGACTTCATCCCGGAAGTCCGGGTGGATCCGCTCGAACGGGTCCTTGCCCACCCCGTCCGACCCCTCGGGCAGTCCCAGCAGCCGTGCCGTCGCGGGGTTCGAATACACGATCCTCCCGTCGGTATGCACCACCAGCGCGATCGGCATGTGCTCGATCAGCCGCCGGTACCGCTGCTCGGCCTCGATCCGCGCCCGCTCCGCCTCCTTCCGCCGCGTGATGTCCGTGATCAGCACCTGCGACGCCGCCTGTCCCTCCCACTCGATCATCGACGCCGCAACCTCGGCCTCGAACGAGCTGCCGTCGGCGCGCAGGAAACGAAGCTCCAGCCAGTCCGCGGGGGCTCGCCGCTCGTACATCTCCCGCATCCGCGCCCCGGTCACCGCATGGAAGTCGGGATGCACGAATTCCAGGATCGACCGGCCGCGCGCGGCCTCGAGCGACGGCACGCCCGTCATGCGCAGCAGCGCCGGGTTCGCGTAGCAGATGATGGACCGTACGTGGATGCACAGCCCCGTGGGCAGCGTGTCCAGGAAGGCGGCGGGGGAAAACTCACCCATGTCCGTTCCGCGATCCTCGCGACCACCCCGTCGTCCACCCGCGCCCCCGCCTCGCGGCCGTCCCACGGACTATACGGAAGACCGTCGCCCCGTACCAGCCCCGTTCCAGCGTGCGCTGCACAAGCCATGCCTCCGATGCCCGGGATTGCCACTACCAGCTACCAGCTACCAGCCACCAGCCACCGCGGCGGGCCGCTTGACAACACGGGATCCGTCCCGTACCCTCCACCTGTCTTTTTGCCGGAGGGCGTCTCGCGCCGCGGCGGATACAGCGGGGAGACAAGAAGGAGGGTACCGATGAAGCGTTCGATTCTGGTCCTGGCGGTCGTGTGCGCCGCCGCCGTGTTCCCGGTGAGTGGGTGTTCGGACGACGACGGGGCGCAGCCCGACGTCCGCGACGATACGGGCGGCGATCGCGCCGACGATGCGGGCGCCGATGCCGACGCCGAGGCCGAGACGGACACGGTCTCGGAGGATTCGGGCGCCGATGCCGACGCCGAGGCCGAGGCCGACGTTCCTCCGGTGGACCCCTGCGGGTCGACCTCCTGCCCCAACGATCCCGTCGACACCGAGCCGGGCTCGATCGGCCAGCCGTGCCTGGACGACACCGAGTGCGACCCGGGCCTGCGCTGCGTCACCGAGAGCGCCGACGTGTATGACGGCGAAACCTACAGCTCATGGATCGGCGGCTACTGCCTCCTCATCGGCATCGGCTCCGCCGGCTGTGATCCCGACGTCACGACCTCCTGCCCCACCGGCTCGCAGTGCGAGTACCAGGGCACCGACACCGCCGGAAACCAGTACTACGGCTGCCTCGACTCCTGCTCCGCCGCCTCCTCGGCCGGCGTCCCCTGGGAAAACAACTGCGACTGCCGCGACGGCTACCAGTGCGTGATCAGCGACGAGTACTGCTACCCCGCCGGCTGCTCGAACGACCGCGAGTGCTGCGAGATCTGGCACGACGGCGAGGGCGGGACCGAGGACCAGGCGCGCCAGGCCGGCGAGGTCCACCTCGTGGCCGGGTGCACCAACACCTGCAACGATTGCACCTACACCTGCGAGAACGTCGGCTGCACCGGCGGCTCGTGCGAAATCGGCGACGCCTGCCTGCACGACTCCGACTGCCCGGCCAACGCCCGCTGCATCGACGAGTACGGCCGCGAGCAGTACTTCCCGGGCGGCATGTGCACCATGGACCGCTGCGACTTGACCGGCCGCGAATGCCCCGCCGGCGGCGGCTGCATCAACCTCGGCTCGACCGCCGATCCCTCGTACATGTGCTTCTCTCCGTGCACGGCCGGCACCGAGCCGGGTGACCCGGACTTCGCCTGCCGGGACGCCGGCGAACTCGGCGTCCCCGACGACGGCGACTACTCCTGCTACCCCATTGCCACCGATTCCTGGCTCGACACGACCGACGCCGACGGGTTCTGCTACCTCAAGGGCAACTTCGGCGGCACCGGCACCGGCGAGCTCGGCAGCGCCTGCACCGAGGACACCGACTGCCTGTCGCCCAAGGGCCTCGGCACCTGCATCGCTCCGTGGGAGTACCCGCCCCTCTTCTGCTCCACCTGGTGCAACGAGAACCTCGGCAATGCCGGCTTCTGCGGCGGCGCCGACGGCACCACCGGCATCGCGACCGGCGCCTGCTTCGCGGGCCTGTGCTTCGAGTCCTGCGACACGCCCAACGGCAACCTCGGCGCCAACGGCTGCCAGCAGAACATGGCCTGCTACGACAAGGCCACGTTCGACCCGTACGTCTACGTCGACTCGACGGCGACCGCGCCGGCCGGCGTCTGCTTCGCGCCGTGCACGACCGCGATGTGCAACGAGTTCTTCACCGTGCCGACCACGTGCAACACCGTGACGGGCGTCTGCGAACTGTAGAGGCGATAGTTTGATGTTCATCTACCGTAAGCGTCCCAAGAAGATCGACCGCAAGCGCTCCGTGCGCCTCAAGGCCCAGCTCAAGGCCAAGAACCGCCGCCGCAAGGCCCGCATGGCCGGCAAGTAGCCGCCCCCCCCGTCCCCCGTCCCTCACCACAACCCCGAAACCGAACCGCACCCTTCAGGGTGCGGCCTTCCCCGCCGATCCTGCGGCGCCATCTCCCCTTCCATCCGAATGACGGAACGGACCCGGGGAATGGGACCCCAAGGCCGCGTGTTGGCGTCCCGTGAGGCGAGCGACCACCGGGCGAACGACCTGCGGAACCTGTGCCGTCGTTGCGGTCGTCGGCCTGGCGGAAGATTGACGTCCGGCGGCCCGGCTCGCGAGGGCCGCCCAGTCGCGCGGCCCGCGACCGCTGCGCCGCCATGCCGCGCGGGAAGGGAATCCAGGAAGATGAAGATGCCCGTGCAGACAACGTTGCGTCGCGTCGGCGATTGGCCCGACGCCCTCGAGCTGATCGAATCCCAGGCGGACCAGCTCTCCGAGGTCTGCCCCGACCTGGTCCGCTGCCACGTCGTCGTCGACCGCGGCCGGCGCGGACGACACAGCCGCTACGACGTCCGGGTCCTGGTCACCGCCGCCGGGGCTTGCATGTCCGTCGAGCGCGCGACCGGCCGGGGCGCGCGCTCCGCGGATCTGCTCGCCGCCATCGCCGACGCCTTCGACGCCTCGCGCCGGATGCTCGTCGAGCACATGGACCGCCGGGGGAGCGTGCGCCGCTTCGCCTTCCCCCTCCCCGCCCTCCCCCCGACCTCCACCTGCGCATCGGTGTAGCTCGTCGTTGCACCTCCCGCCCTTGCGGCGTAGACTGTCTCCGGGTTTCGAGGCTCGGAAACGTCCGCGGTGAAGGGAGGAGTTCCATGACGAAGACGACGGTTCGGCGCGCCCTGCTGCTCGGCCCGGCCCTGGTCGCGGCCGCAATCCTGCTCGGCCTCGGAGGCACCGTCTCGTGCCAGAACGAATCCGACTCGTGCGACCGCCTGGATTGCGCCGGTGGCATCTGCCGCGTCTGGGCCGACGGCAACACCGCCTACTGCGTCTGCTTCCCGGGCTCGCACCCTTCCCCGTACGGCAACGGCTGCGAGCCCAACTCCACCGCGGATCCCTGCGCCGGCGTCGCCTGCTCCGGACACGGCGAGTGCCAGGCCGCCGGCAGCTTCCCGTTCTGCGAGTGCGACTCCGGCTACCTCCCGGACGAATCCGCCCTCAACTGCCTGCCCCGCTCCACCGGCGCCGATGCCGACGCGGACGCCGACGCCGACGGCGGCGGACCCGTCGACTATCCGGTCCGCACGCCGGGCGGCCTCAAGCTCGACATGGCCGTGCTGATCGACAACTCCGGCTCGATGAGCCAGGAGCAGGCCGCCCTCACCGCCCGTTTCCCCGACCTGCTGGCCGCGCTGCTCGACCCCGCCGACGACGACGGCGACACTTGGCCCGACCACCCTCCCGTCACCGACCTCAACATCGGCATCCTCAGCACGGACATGGGCACCGCGGGCTACCGGGTCTCGACCTGCTCGAACTCCGAGGTCGGCGACAACGGCTGCTTCCGCAGCGCGCCCAGTCCGGCGGTCTCGGGCTGTGAGGCGACCTACCCGGCGTTCCTGTCGCGCAACCCGACGAACGAGGCTACCTACAACGCCGCCGACATGGCCCACGACTTCACCTGCCTCGCCACCCTCGGCACGCAGGGCTGCGGCTTCGAACAGCAGCTCAAGGCGATGCGCCAGGCCCTCACCGTCAACCCGGCGACGGGCACGTGCAACCGCGGCTTCCTGCGCCTCGACTCCCTCCTCGCGCTCCTCTTCATCACCGACGAAGAGGACTGCTCGGTCCGTCCCGACCACAACGAGATGTTCGACCCGACTCGCGACGACCTCGGCCACCTCAACATCCGCTGCTTCCGGCACCCCGAATTCGTCGAAGACGTTGCCGCCTACGCCGACGCCTTCCGCGGGCTGCGTCCCGATCGGCCCGATCTCCTCGTGCTCGGCATGATCGTCGGCGTCCCGCCCGACGCCCCGGCCTGCATCGGCACCGGCGACTCGCTGGGTGACTGTCTGGGCGTGCCCGCCATGACGGCGCAGATCGACCCGACCGACCCCACCAGCCTCATCCCCTCCTGCAACACGTCGATGGGACAGGCCTTCCCCCCGCGCCGCTTCGTCACCCTGGCCCAGGCGTTCGGCGAGCAGGCCTACGTGGACTCGATCTGCAAGACCGACTGGACCAACGCGCTCCGCGGCATCGCCGACCGCCTCCAGGCCGCGTCGTCCTCCGCCTGCCTCCCCCCCGGCCTGGACTTCGATCCGCTCACCTGCGCGCTGGGCTGCTGGCTCCTCGAGACCCTGCCCGACGCCCGCATGTGCGACGACGACCCATCCTGCCCCGCCGCGGAGTGCCCCCTGGCGTCGGTCGACGATCTGCCCGACCTGGCGCCGTGCCGCGAGTCCGCCGGCGGCCCCGAGTGCGTTCCGCTCAAGCGCGACCTCGGCCTGAACGGGACCGGACAGCGCCTCTGCCTCGTGCGGCAAGCCTCGCGCGCCCCGGACCTGGACGGGTGCTCCGCCCCGTTCGAATCCGGCTGGACCTTCGAGCCGGGCTCCTCCTCCTGCGCGCGGGTCGCCCCGACCGACGGGACGATCTTCGGCCCCGACTCGGGCGTCACCCTCCGCTGCGGCCTGTAGCGGGGGCCGGCCCCCACGGCAACCGGTCGAGGTCGACGTTCCCGCCCGACAGAATCACCCCGATCCTCCGCGCCCGCAGCTCGCCCGCGTCCTCGAGCAGCGCGGCCAGCGGCACGGCCCCCGACGGCTCCACGACCAGCTTCGCCCGCTCCCACAACAACCGCATCGCCGCGACGATCGCCTCCTCGCTCGCCAGGATCACGCGGTCCAGGTGCTCGCGCAGGATCGCGAAGTTGCGCACCCCCAGCGACGTCCGCAGCCCGTCGGCGACCGTCCGCGGGTCCTCCGACGGCACGATGCGCCCCTCGCGGAGCGAACGGAACGCGTCGTCGGCGTTGCGCGGCTCGGCCGCCACCACGCGAACCCGGGGGGCCAGCCCGTGGACCGCCAGCGCCGTGCCGGACGCCAGTCCCCCGCCGCCGACGGGCGCGACCACCGCATCGAGGTCGGGGATTTCCTCGAGCAGCTCGAGCGCGGCGGTGCCCTGCCCGGCGATGATGCGGTGGTCGTCGTACGGGTGCACGAACGCCGCGCCCGTCTGCGCCACGACCTCCCACAGCGTGCTCTCGCGCGCCGCCAGCGTCGGCGCGCAGGGGACGATGCGGCCGCCGTACCCCGCGACCGCCGCGCGCTTCACCGCCGGCGCGTTGTCGGGCATCACGATGTGCGCCGCCACGCCCCGGTTCCGCGCGGCGCGCGCCAGCGCCTGCGCGTGGTTGCCCGACGAGTGCGTGGCAACACCGTTCCGGACCTCCTCGTCGGACAGCGAGAAGACCGCGTTGGACGCCCCGCGCATCTTGAACGCGCCCACCCGCTGCAGGTTCTCGCACTTGAAGAACAGCCGCGCCCCCGCCCGCTCGTCGAGTGCCGCGCACGTCATCACGGGCGTGCGGTGGATCCACGGCGCAATCCTCGCCGCCGCCTCCCGGATCGCCCGCAGGTCCGGCCGCACGTCCTGCTCCCCGCTCATCTCCACCTCCGGCCCCCCGGCCCCCCCGAATCGTGCCACACTCCGGACGCGCGGGCACGGGACCGGGCGGCGCGTGGCCGCCCCCCACCGGCCCGACGGAGAGGAACGGCATGCCACGGATCGTCGCCGCGACGCAGGACGGCATCGGGACCATCACGCTCGCTCACCCCGAGAAGCGCAACATCCTGGGCGCGCCGCTCATCACGGAGACGCTCGCGGCGCTGGACTCGTTCCGCCGCGAAGGTGTTCGCGCGGTCATCCTGCGCGCCACGCCCGGGGCCAAGGTCTGGTCCGCGGGCCACGACGTCGCCGAATTGCCGCCTTCGGGCCGAGACCCCCGCGCCTGGGGTGACCCCCTCGAACAGCTCGTGCGCGCCGTCCGCGAGCTGCCGGCGCCCGTGCTGGCGATGATCGAAGGCACCGTCTGGGGCGGGGGCTGCGAGCTGGCCTTCGCCTGCGACCTGATCCTCGCGACGCCCGAGGTCACCTTCGCCCTGACCCCCGCCAGGCTCGGCGTGCCGCCGAACGTCGCCGGTCTCCTGCGCCTCGCGAACGTGCTCGGCCTCCCGCTCCTGCGCGAGCTGCTGTTCACGGCCCGACCCGTTTCCGCCGGCCGCCTGCTGGCGACGGGCGTCGTCCACCGGCTCGTTTCGGCGGCCGAGCTGGAGGTCGCGGCGCGGGAAACCGCCCGCGGCATCGCCCAGCTCTCGCCGCGCTCCATCGCCGTCATCAAGGAGCAGCTCCGCCTCCTCGCCGACGCTCGCCCCCTGCCGCCCGAAGTGTTCGAGCGCATCCAGAGCCTGCGTCGCCAGGTGTACGACAGCGAGGACTACCAGGAGGGACGCCGCGCCTTCCTCGAGAAACGCCCCCCCGTCTTCCGCTGACCGCTACGGCATCGCGACCCCGAGCTGGTAGGCGCCGCCGCCCGTCACGCTCGTCCCGTCGACGAACAGGAAGTACATCCCCGCCGGCTGGCCCGAGCCGAACGTCAGCGTCCGCCCGAGGGGATAGGTGCAGGCGCCGCTCGAGGCCGAGCTGCAGGACATCTCGATCCCGCCCGTGACCGCGTCGCATCCGTTGCGCCGCGCGTAGAGCACGTGCTCGAGCGTGGTCGCGGCATTGCACGTGCTGGCCGCGATGGAGCGGCCGGGGCAGAGCCCGAGGACGTACATGATGTCGTTGCCGTTCCCCCCGCAGCTCCCGATGCTCCGCCCGGCCCCCGCGGGCAGCGTGCCGAAGGCCGTCCCGGGCACCGCCAGCACCGTGCCGTCGACGCACGTCGGACCGGCCATCTGGTGGCGCAACGAGAACGCCCCGTTGTCGGCGGCCGTCGCGCCGTCCACGGCGATGAAGTACGTCGAGCCCGCCCCGTCGCGCCCCAGCACCCCGATCCACTGCGGGCGGTCGACGCCGCACGCCGGCCCGCCCGCGCAGGCCACCGGAACATCGGCCGTGCAGGAATCGTAGACGCGGATCGACCCGCTGAAGGTCGCCAGGTCGAGCAGGTCGAGGTACACGAGGTGGCGGGCCGGGCCGATCGTCAGGCTGTACCACACGTCGGGTCCCGCGGCGGGCCACGAACCGCACGTCGCCGTGCCGTCGTCCGTCGCGCCCGCCGTCGTCCCCCACACCGTCGCCGGCGTCGTACTCGAGGTCAACACCGTCGCCGTCGCACACGTGTCGTTCGGCGGCGGATCGCTCGTGTACACGTGCACCGTGTAGTTGCCCGCCGCCCCGTTGTAGCCGTCCAGGAACACCCAGTAGTTCCCCGGGGTGAGCAGCGCCGAGACCATCGAGCTGGAGACGCCGCCGGCGGCTCGGTTGTCGTTGCACGCCAGCGACGGCGCCGCGGCGCAGGTCGCCGTCGCGTCGCCGCCGCGCAGCTCCAGGACCGTGTCGAAGGCGCTCCCGTCGGTGTCGACGACGACGAACTTCGTCGTCGTCAGGCTCAGCGCGAAGACCACGTCCGGCCCGTCCAGCGCGGCGCACGCCGTGGGCGGGGCGACGTCGTCCGCCGCCGCGCAGGTCGAGCCCGTGAGCGTGGCCGAGCCGCCCGTGGCCAGCGTGATCCGCGTCGCCCCCGCGCAGGTGTCGTTGGCCGGAACGGCGCCGAAGTCCCGGTGGCCCGGGATGCAGCCCGCCCCGCACGCCTGGCTGTACCCGCACAGACCCACCGTGCCGGTGGCGACCGTTCCCAGGCAGCACCCGAAGCCGTCGTCGCACGCGTCGTCGCAGTCGTCGTCGACGCCGTTGCACACCTCCACGGGCGGCCGGCACGCGTCCGCCAACGTGCAGCTCGTGCACACGCGCAGCCCTGCCGAATCGCAGTCCGTCGTGCACGGCACGTCGGCGCCGTCGCACTCCTCCTCGCCGCTCCAGACGAAGCCGTCCCCGCACTCCGCCAATCGGCAGTCGTTCAGGCACGCGTCGGTGTTGCTCGTGTTCCCGTCGTCGCACTCCTCGCCGGGGTCCGGGTTCCCGTCCCCGCACGTCGGGATCACGCACAACCCGCCACGACAGACGCCGTCCGCGCCGTCCGAGGTCCGGCACGCCACGCCCACCGGCGGCCCGGTCCGCACGCAGGCGTGCGTCTCCAGCGGGCAGCTCTCCGTCCCGTTGCACACGTCCTCGTCCAGGCAGTCGGCATTCCCCGTGCACGACCAGGTGCAGTCGCCCTCGCACCCGTCGCCCGCCACGGAGTTGCCGTCATCGCACTCCTCGCCCGGTTCCACCAGCGTGTTGCCGCACACCGACGCCCGGCACGCCCCACCCGCGCACGAGCCCGGCAGCCCCTCGGCCGTCTCGCAGGCGTGCCCGTCGCCCAGCGCCGTGCCGGGAAGACACACGTGCTCCACGCACGACTCGTCGCCGTTGCACCGCTCCCCGTCGGCGCACTCGGCCGCCGACTCGCACGTCCAGGTGCAGTCGGGCTCGCAGCCGTCCCCCACCCGGTCGTTGCCGTCGTCGCACTCCTCGCCCGACTCGACCACCCCGTTCCGGCACCCCGGCGAGACCTCGGCCTCCCCGTCCCCTCCCCCACCCTCGTCGCGGCCGTCGTCGCGCGCGTCGCCGTCCGCGTCGAGCACCCCGTCTCCGGCCTCCGCGACCTCGCCGGCCGCGGCGTCCCCCGAGCCCGCCACCACTCCGCCGCACCCGGCCGCCGCGACCGCGAGCAAGAAACCGCCCACCCACCTTCGCGTCTGCATCGTCGCCTGTCCCTCCGTGCCGCCCCCCGAGGCGGTCACAGGATAGCGCACGGGCGCCCGATCCGCCACGCTCCGCCGGACACGCTCCGCCGGTGCAACTTGACGGGACCACCCGAACGCGTCAGCCTACGCCGTCGGACAGTGGCGGCAGCGGTTTCCCGTTGCGTGAACGGAGGAGACGATGGCCGATCGCAGATGGAATGTCGCAGCGTGGATCCTCGGGCTCTTCGCGGCCGGCGCCGCCTGCAGCCTGGCGCTGTTCACCGACGAGCCGGCCGACGGGGGCTCCGACGGGTCCGACGCCGACGCGGCGGTCGAAGCGGAGGCCGACGCCCCGGGCGCGGACGCCGACGCGGAGCCCGACGTCCACGGGGATGCGGACGGCACGGACGGCGATTCCGACGGCGACGACGCCGACGGCGCGGACGGCGACGAGGGCGTCGGGGACGCAGATGGCGACGGCGAGGAGGACGAGGCCACGATCCCGCCCGATTGCGGCGACGGCCACGTCGATCCCGACGAGGAGTGCGACGAAGGCGACGCCAACAGCGATACCGAACCCGACGCCTGCCGCACCGACTGCCGCCTGGCCCACTGCGGCGACGGCGTCCCCGACACGGGCGAGGAATGCGACGAGGGCGACGCCAACAGCGATACCGAACCCGACGCCTGCCGGACGGCGTGCGAGACGCCCCGGTGCGGCGACGGCGTGACCGACTCCGGCGAGGAATGCGACGACGCCAACCTCACCTCCGCGGACGGCTGCGAGGCCGACTGCACGTTCACCTGCGACGGCGACGCGATGTGCGCCGACGGCGACCAGTGCACGACCGATCGCTGCGAGCCCGCGGGGACGGGACGGCTGTGCACCAACGACATCGACGCCGGACGAGCCTGCGACGACGGCAACGGCTGCACCGCCGGCGAGACCTGCGACAGCACCGGCGCCTGCACCGGCGGCACCAGCACCTGCGCCTGCGTGCTCAACTCGGACTGCGCACCCTTCGAGGACGGCAACCGCTGCAACGGCACCCTGATCTGCGACCTGACCGGCCACACCTGCGAGGTGGACCCGGCGACGGTCGTCACCTGCGGCACGTCCGGCGACACCGCCTGCATCCACAACCTGTGCGTCCCCGCCACGGGCGCCTGCGTCATGACCCCCGAGGACGACGGCCTGGTCTGCGACGACGGACGGTTCTGTACGATGGAGAGCACCTGCCAGGGTGGCGTCTGCACCGGGACTCCGGGCAGCACCCCTTGCCCCGTCGGCGGCTGCATCGCCGGCTGCAACGAGGCTGCGGACCGCTGCACGCCGGTCGGCTCGGGCACCCCGTGCCGCGCGTCCGCCGGCGTCTGCGACGCCCCCGAGGCGTGCGACGGCACCGACACCGCCTGCCCACCCGACGTCTACCGTCCGGTCGGCGACGTCTGTCGTGATGCGGCTGCCGGAGGCTGCGACGTCGCGGAACTGTGCAGCGGCACCTCCATCCTCTGCCCGTCCGACGGCTTCGCCTCCAACACGACCTCCTGCCGTTCCTCGGCCGGCGGCTGCGACCGCGTCGAGTTCTGCCCGGGTACCGGCCCCACCTGCCCCGGAGACAGCGTCCTCGGCGCGGGCACCCCCTGCCGCGCCGCCGCCGGCTTCTGCGACGTGGAAGAGGCCTGCAACGGCACCTCCCCGCTCTGTCCCTCGGACCGCTTCGCCTCCGGCACCGTCTGTCGCGGCTCCGCCGGAATCTGCGACCGCCCCGAGAACTGCACCGGGTCCTCGGCCGACTGCCCCCCCGACGGCTTCGTCTCCGGCACCACCTGCCGGTCGAGCGCCGGACCGTGCGACGTCGCCGAGGCCTGCACCGGGACCTCCGCATCCTGCCCGGTCGATGTGCTCAGGGGCCCCGCCGACGTGTGCCGCCCCGACGCCGGGGACTGCGACGCCGGCCCGGAGTACTGCACCCTGGGCACCGCCGCCTGCCCCGCCGACGTCTGGGTCGCCGATGCGACCACCTGCACCGACAGCGGTGGCGGCAGCGGCATCTGCTGCGCCGGCGTCTGCCAGGCCGGCTGGTACTGCTGCACCGACGCCCAGTGCGGCTGCAGCGGCGGCGCATCCGCCTGCTCCGTCTTCACCGCCGCCATCTGCCCCACCCAGACCGGCTGCTGGTGGGATGCGGACGGCCATTGCAACGGCACAGGCACCGGCACGCGCGCCTGCAGCGCCCTCTCTTCCTCCACCTGCTGCAACGACGCCGGCATCATCTGCAACTGGACCGGCGCCACCTGCATGGGCGGCGCGGCGGGATGCGGCAACTTCGACAACTCGAGCTGCTGCGGCGGCGGCTCCTGCATCTGGGACGCGGCCGCGGCCTGCCTCGGCACCCACGCCTACTGCAACACCTACACGACCAGCGCCTCGTGCACCTCGCAGCAGTGGTGCGACTGGCACCCCTTCTGCCGCTCCGGATTCTGCCAGGCGACCTGACCTGCTCTGCTGCCTTCCGCATTCGTCGCCGCAGGCGACGAAACTGTCGACTCATGACTGTCGACTCTCGACTCTCGACGCCCCTACAATCGCGTCGCCGTCACGGTCAGCGTGAAGTCCCCGCTCCCGCTGTAGCCGTCGACGATGATCGTGTAGGTCCCGGGCTCGAGCGTCATCGAGCCGCTGATGGGGACGCACGAGCGGAGCGTCGAGCCGCAGTCGTCGTCGCACCCGATCTCGGAGGACGGGACGTCGCACGCGCTGCGCATGTGCAGCGCCCCGTCGTACGTCGTCGTGTCCGTGGTCACCGTGACCGCCGACCGCACCGGCACCACGAGCTGGTACGGATAGTCCGGATACGCACCGTAGATGCAGCTCGGGTCGAAGTCGTCCGGCCGCCCGGCCGTCGTCGCCGAGTCGGTGTAGACGAACGTGCTGCTGGACGTGTAGTCGACCGTGATCGTCTCGGAGCCGTCGCAGGCCGAGCTGGGGGCCGCAAGGCCGACGTCCAGCGTCGTCGCACCCTCCACCGACGGGTCGACCAGGATCCAGTAGTCCCCCGCCGGCAGGTTGGGGTTGGAGAAGTGCGCCGTGGCGCCGGACGTGCACGAGATCGCGGTCGTGCCCGTGCCGCAGGTGCCGTTGCGCACGTCGAGGTACACCGTCGGCGCGGCGCTGCTGAGATCGATCGTCACCTCCTGCGGCGCGGCCAGGTGCAGCGCGTACACCAGGTCGGAGTAGGTCAGCGTCGTGCCGCAGGTCGGCGCGTAGTCGTCGGCGCAGCCCCAGGTCGTCCCCACGAACCTGCCGCCGGCGGACACGTCGGTCGCCCCGAGACACACGTCGTTGGCCGGGACCGGCGTCGGCGGCGCGAGCGTGAGCTGCAGCACGAACTGGTTGCCCGGCGCCACGGTCGGGCCCGACACGACCAGGTAGTACGTGCCCGCCGGCAGGCTGTGCCGCGAGAACTGCGCCGGACTGCCGGAACGGCAGGCCAGCTCGGTCAGATGGTCGTCGCACGTCGTGCGCAACGCCGCGACGTACGTCGTCGAGGCGCCCACCGGCGCGACGTTCACCGTCACGTCCTGCGTGTCGGTGAGCGTGAAGTTGTACACGACGTCGGACAGCGTCGCCGTCGAGCAGGACGGCGGATAGTCGCGGTAGGTATCGACCATCGTGCCGACGAAGACGCCTCCGCCCGTGATGTCGGTCCCGGGGCAGCGATCGTTGGCCGGCGGGTAGATCGGCGGGTCGAGACGCACGTTCAGCGTGAACGGACTCTCCGTGGACCCGTCGACGGCGATGAAATAGGTCCCCGTGTCCAGGAAATTGCGGGTGAGCGTCGCCGTGCTGCCCGCCGCGCACATGGTCTCCGTCGCCGCCTCGCCGCACGTCGGCCCCAGCGTGACGTAGGTGCTCGCCGTCGCCGGCGTGAGCTGCGCCGTGATCGTGATGCGGTGCGGCTCCGTCAGCACGAGCCGGTAGAAGGCGTCCGGATACCTTCCGGCCCCCGCGCAGGTCGGCACGTAGTGGTCGGACGCCGAGAGCAGCGTCCCGGAGACGAGCCCGCCGCCGGCCGGCACGTCCTCCGCCCCCGCGCACGTGTCGTTGGCCGGCGGGTAGACCGGCGGCTCGAGCCGGACGTCCAGCGTGAACGGGCTCTCCGCGCTGCCGTCGACCGCGATGAAGTAGGTGCCCGCGTCCAGGAAGTTGCGCGTGAGCGTCGCCGCGCTGCCGCTGCCGCACGCGATCTCCGTGCTCGAATCGCCGCAGGTCCGGGTGAGCGAGACGTATGTGGAGTAGACTGCCGGCGAGAGCGTCGCCGTGATCGTCAGCCGGTGCGGCTCCGTCAGCACCAGCCGGTAGAACACGTCCGGGTACGCCCCGCCGCCCGCGCAGGTCGGCACGAAGTGGTTCGAGGTGTCCAGCAGCGAGCCCGAGACGACCCCGCCGGCCGACGGGATGTCGATCGCGCCCGTGCACACGTCGTTCGGCGGGATCGGCGTCGGCCCCTCCGTGTGATAGCTGATCGTGAAGTCCGCATTGGTGCCGTCGACGATCACCCAGTACGACCCGGCCGGCTGCGAGTTGCGCCGCAGCGTCACGGTCCCGCCGGAGAGGCAGCGCAACGACGTCGACGCGTTCCCGCACGTCCGCTGGAGGTCCGCGTAGATGGTCCCGCTGCGTGACGTGATGTCCACGACGATGTCCAACGTGTCCGGCAGGTCGATCTGGAACGCCACGTCCTGGTAGCTGCACCAGGTGCAGCACGCCGGCGAATAGTCGTGCACCGTCGCGCGCGTCGAGGAGTTGACCGCGACGCCCTCCTCGAGCAGCGTGCCGGGGCAGCTGTCGTTCACCGGCCGGCAGGCAGGATCCGCGAAGTCGGCCACGGTGTCGCAGTTGTTGTCCCGGATGTCGTCGCACACCTCGACCGCTCCCGGGTTCACCGTCGCGTCCCGGTCGTTGCAGTCCGTCCCGCCCTCGGCGTCGCAGCCGTAGTCGCGGGTCATGTACCCGTCCTCGTCGAAGTCCCGCGGGTCGTGCACGCAGCCCCCGCGCGCGTCGTCGCACGAGTCGATCGTGCACGGACTGCTGTCCGCGCACACCGGGCTCGTGCCGTCCGAGCATCCGGCCGCCAGGCACTGCTCCTCGCCGTTGCACGCCGACCCGTCCTGGCACATCGAATCGTCCCCCGTGTGGAAGCAGCGGTCCGAGTCCTCCTCGCACGAATCGACCGTGCACTCCACGCCGTCGTCGCACGGGTCGCCGCCGCTCACGCACGTGCCCTCCTCGCACCGCTCCGCCCCGTTGCACCACAGGCCGTCCTGGCACTGGTCGTGCGACGTGCACGACCCGTCCCAGGCCTCGACCTCTCCCCCGTCCGTCGGCGCCGCTTCGGCATCGTCCGCCCCGTCCGCCGGCGGCACGTCGCTCGCCCCGTCCGCCTCGGCGTCCGCCCGCCCGTCGTCGGGCGCGACGTCGGTGCCCGTCGCGTCGTCCGCACACCCCGCCGCGCACAGCGCGACTCCCGCCAGCCAACCCTGCAGCCACTGCCCGCGATACGCCATGTTCCCGACCTCCGGCTCGCCCGAAAGGCTAACACGGAACCCGCACAGCGGCCACCGGCGCCTTCAGGCGCCGGCAAGACCGGCTTCCCACGCCCGCCGGAACGCCTCCAGGTCGCTCAGCGGCAGAGAACAGTTCATTCCCCGGCAGACGTACGCCACGGCATCGCCGAGCGGTCGCTTGGCCGCCAGCGCCTCCGGCAGCTCCTCGCCAGCCGGAATCACGAACACCGCGTCCCGCTCTCCCCCGTCCCCTGCCGCCCGGCGCCACGGCGTCAGCGCCTCCGGCGCCCCCCGCAACACCGCGAGGCGCACCGGCAAGCTCAGGTCCTCCAGCGCGCCGAGCAGCGCCGGATGGGCCAGCGGAGCCTCCCGCAGCGGGCCGGCGAAGGCCCGGATGGCCCGCTCCGCCGCCGCCAGCCAGTCGGAACGCCCCAGGAGCCAGCCCATCCGCAGCAACGCCTGCGCGGCGACGCCGTTGCCCGACGGCAGCGCCGAGTCGGCCGCGGTCTTCGGCCGGTGGATCAGCTCCTCGTGGTCGGCAGCCGTGAAGTAGAACCCGCCCGCCTCCCGGTCTTCGAAGCGCCCGCAAAGCTCATCCGCCAGCTCCGTCGCCCACCGTAGATCCCCGCCCCGCCACCGCGCGCGAAGCACCTCGAGCAGCGCGTCGAGCAGGAAGGCGTGGTCGTCCAGGTACGCCGGATGCGTGGCGCGGCCGTCGCGCCAGGACGCGAACAGCCGGCCGCCCATCCACAGCTCGCGCCGGAGGAAGTCGATCGCGCCCGTCGCCGCATCCACGAGGTCCGAGCGCTCGAACACCCGTCCCGCCCTGGCCAGCGCTCCCGCGAGCAGCGCGTTCCAGGACGCCAGCACCTTGTCGTCCATCCCCGGCCGCAGCCGCTGCGCCCGCGCCTCCCGCAATTTCGCCCGCGCGGACTCCATCAGCCTTTCCGTCGCGGCCTCGCCCTGCCCCAGCCAGCCGGCCGCCTCGGCCGCCGACATCCGCCGCACCAGGTGGCTCCGACCCCCGAAGTTGCCCTCCCGCGAGATCCCGTAGACCAGCGACGCGACGGCCAGCTCGTCCGGCAACAACAGCGCCCGGACCTCCTCGTAGGGCCAGACGTAGCTTCCCCCTTCCTCCCCGCCGCTGTCGGCATCCAGGCTCGAAGCGAACGCTCCTCCCGGCAGGCGCATCTCGCGCAACGCCCACTCCGCGGTGTCCAGGGCTGCGCCGCGGAACACCTCGTCGCCCGTCGCACGGAACCCGTCTGTGTACGCGCGCAGCAGCTGCGCGTTGTCGTAAAGCATCTTCTCGAAGTGCGGGATCGTCCAGCTCTCGTCCACCGCGTAGCGGAAGAAGCCGCCTCCGAGCTGGTCGTGGATGCCCCCGTCGGCCATTCGCCGCAGCGTGAGGATTCGCATCGACCGCGCCTCGTCGTCGTCCGGGTGCGTCGCTTCCCGGCGCGCCAGCAACTCGAGGTGACCGGCCTGGGGGAACTTCGGGGCGCCCCGCGTGCCGCCGTGGAGGGGATCGAAGACGCGGCCGAGCGCCCGGCGGGCGGAGTCGAGCGCCAGCGGGTCCGGGTCGTCCGGACGGCGCGCGGAGGCATCGACGGCGTCCAGCGCCTCGACCACCCGCCGTCCCACGCCCGCCACCGCCCCTCGGCGCTCGGCGTACAGCGCACGCACCGCCTCCAGCACCTGGAGGAATCCGGGCAGGCCCTGCCGCGACGTCGGCGGGAAGTAGGTGCCGGCGAAGAACGGCCGGCCGTCGGGCGCGAGGAACGCTGTCAGCGGCCAGCCGCCGCCGCGTCCGGTGAGGAGTTGATGGGCGAGCTGGTAGATGTGGTCCAGATCCGGCCGCTCCTCGCGGTCGACCTTGATGCACACGAAGTGCTCGTTCATCAGCGCCGCGATCACCTCGTCCTCGAAGCACTCGTGGGCCATGACGTGGCACCAGTGGCACGCCGCGTAGCCGATCGACAGCAGGATCGCCTTGTCCTCGCGCCGCGCACGCTCCAGCGCCTCCGGCCCCCACGCGTTCCAGTCGACCGGGTTGTGAGCGTGCTGCTGCAGGTACGGGCTGGTTTCCCCGGCAAGTCGATTCGGCGTCCGGCCTCGCTCGCGCATGCGCCTCCTCCCGCAGCGCAAGGTAACGACCCCGCGGAAAAGCGCAGGCGATTCCGCGGGCGAAACGCACCCCCCCGGCGCTGAACCCCGGGCTCACCCTTCCTGTCAGCCCGCGCTGAACCCCGGGTTCGGCCTTCCTGTCAGCCCGCGAAGCGGGCTTCGTGGTCTTGCCGGCGCCTTCAGGCGCCGGTCCCGGACCTGAAAGCGCCTACGGCGTGACGACGGCGCGCAGGCAGGTCGGATCGCCCGAACGGAGCAGGTCGAACGCCTTGTTGATGTCCTCGAGCGGGAAGCGGTGCGTGACCATCTCCTTGACGCGCACCTTGCCCAGCCGCGCCATCTCGATCAGCGGCGGATAGTCCACCGGACGGCAGCCCAGGCTCCCGATCACCTCCTGCTCGAAGTACATGATCTTCTGCACCGGCAGCGCCATCGTCTTGTCGGTGTAGCCGATCACCACCAGCCGCCCGCCCTTGCGGATGGTCGAGAACGCCGCCTCCATCGTCGCCGGGTTGCCGATGCACTCGATCGCCACGTCGACGCCCAGCCCGTTGGTCAGCTTCCGCACGTCCTTGGCCAGGTTCGCCGTGTTCTTGGGGTTGATCGCCGCGAAGGCGCCGAACGACTTGGCGTACTCGAGCTTGCGGTCCAGCACATCGACCGCGATGACCTTGCAGCCGATGGCCGCCGCGAGCTGCACCGCGTTCATCCCGACGCCGCCGCAGCCCATGACCAGGCACGAGTCGCCGGGGCGCAGCCCCGACCGGCGCGTGACCGCGAAGAACGGCGTGGAGATCGCGTCGGCGATGATCGAGCCCTCGACCAGCGGGACCTCCTCCGGCATCCGGAAGGCATCCTTCGCCGGCGCCAGCACGAACTCCGCGTACGCCCCGTCGATGTTGTTGCCGAACATCACCATGCTCTGGCAGATGTTCTCGCGGCCGGTCCGGCAGAAGAAGCACGTGCCGCACGAAAGCACCGCCGGCAGGAGCACCCGGTCGCCCGCGGCGAAGCTCTTCACGTCGGGACCCAGCGCTTCCACCGTCCCCGACGCCTCGTGGCCCAGGATCAACGGCGGCTTCTTCGCCGTCGGCACCCCGTGGTCGATGTAGTGGAGATCCGTGTGGCAGACCCCGCAGGCGGCCACCTGGACCACGATCTGCCCGGGCCCCGGCACCGGCTTCGGCACGTCCTCCAGGCGGAGCGGCTGGTTCGGTCCATGGAACACGGCTGCGCGCATTTCGTCCTCCTCTAGCGGTCCTTCCAGACCGGCTTGCGCTTCTCCGAGAAACTCGCCAAACCCTCGCGCACGTCCTCGGTTCGCATCAGGTCCGACAAGAACACCGTCGACGCGTGGTTCAGCGCCAGCGAGAGCGGCATCCCGTCCGTCTGGTCCGTGGCCCGCACCGCCAGGCGCAGCACCGCCCCGCTGCCCTTGGCCACCCGCGCCACGAACGCCGCAATCGCCTCCTCCGTCCCCTCCGCCGGCAGCACCGCGTTGGCCAGCCCCACCGCCGCGCACCGCGCGGCGTCGATCCTATCTCCCGTCAGCATCAGCTCCATCGCGATCGCCCGCGGGATCCGTCGCGGCAGCGCCGCCGCCGCGACCGGCGGGAAGAACCCCAGGGTGATCTCCGGCACGCCGAAACTCCCTCGGGGCCCCATCAGCACCAGGTCGCAGAACAGCGCCAACTCCGCGCCTCCACCCAGCGCCGCTCCCTCCACCACCGCAATCGTCGGGACCGACGCCTCCAGCATCGTCTGGAACAGCTTCGTGAATCCCTCGATCATCGCCGGCGCCTTCTCCGGCGTGTGATCCGCCACCTCCACGCCCGCCGAAAACGCCTTCCCCCGCTGTCGGAACACGATCACCCGCGTCGACGGGTCCCGTCCCGCCTCGCCGATCACCCCCGTCAGCTCCCCGATCATCGCGATGTCCATCACGTTCAGCGGTGGCCGATCCAGCGTGATCGTCCGCACGCCGCCGGCCGCCGACACCACGACGCCCTTCGTCCCCTCGCTCATCGCTTCACCTCTCGCCCAGGCTCCCCCAGCCCCGCCCCCATCTAGTCCACCCCCGCCGCCAAGGTCAATCGCTCGCCCCGTCTTCTCAGCGTTTGTCTCAGCGCCCTCAGCGTCTCAGTGGTAAGTCGGACCTCCGCGCCCTCCCCCCGCTCAGCGCCCTCCCTCCCCCACTAGGTACTCCGCCCACCCCGCCTCGCACGGATTCCCCGCGACCAGCCGCAGGCGTCGACGCGGCACGTCGAACACCGCGCAGGCCAGCGTCTCCCCGCGGACGTCCCCCTCCGGGTGCCGGCACGGAGAGTACGGCGCACCCTCGTGCGACGACAGCAGGTGGATCAGGTCCGCCGGACCCAGCATCCCGGGGTCCGCCACCGCCGCCAGGGCCCCCGTCAATGCCTCGTACCGCGGCAACGACGACTTCCGCAGGTAGGACTCCACCTGCGGCTCCTCCCGCAGCTCGTCCAGCACCAGGTGGTTCGTGTGCACGTACGTCCCCGTCAGCTCCCGCACCGCCGAACGGGTCGGCGTCGCCTCCACGGCCACGGCCCGCGGGCGCCCGTCGCCCGCCGACGCGAAGACGTGATGGAACCCGTACCCCCGCTCGGGATGCAGCACGCGCTCCACCGCTTCGTCCGGACCCGTGGCCTCCAGCGCCCGCCGGTCGAGGAAGTACCGGGGGATGCCCGGTCGCCAGGCCACCGTGCCGATGTAGTTGGTCACGATCGCCAGCCCGCGGTCGTTGATCGCCGGCGCGTTGCCCGGGACCAGCCCCGCGTAGCACAGCGCCAGGAAGCGCACCCCGTTCCGGGGACGCACCCGCACCAGGAACATCCGCCCGCGCCAGGCCAGGTCCCCGTCCTCGTTGTGCGCGACGAACAGACCGTCCGGCCCCGCGATCACGATCGTCGAGCAGCCCGGGTTGGCGGCCGGCGCGAGCTGCGCCGCCTCCAGCTCGCACCGCGCGTTGAGCACCAGCAGGTCCCGGAACGGCACGTGCGCGCCGTCCGCCAGCCCGCGGACCTCCTCCACCACCTCCGGCACGTGCCGCCGCGACGCCTCGACCATCGCCTCGAACGCCGCCCGACCCTCGTTGGTTGCGAATCGCGCCAGCTCGTCGAACCATCCGCGGCGCTCCCGGAACACCGCCCGGATCTCTCCCGCGAACCGCCGGCCGATCGCCTCGCCGATCGCGTGCGGCTCGCCCGCCACGTCCACCATCGGGAATTCGCTTCGGACCGGAAGCTCCGCCGCCTCCGCCCCCTCCGGAGCCACCGCCGCGTCCGGAGTGCCCCTTCCCGCGCGACATCCCGAGATCAGCCCGAACGCCGGGCCCACCGCCGCCGCGCCGAGCGCCGCCGCGCCCCGCGCCAGGAACGCCCGCCGCGTCCACCCGCGCCGGCTCGTCGTTCGATCTTCCTCGTTCAACTCGACTGGCCCGCGAGGTCCGCCAGGCGAAGCAGATCGGCGATCGTCTCGAAGACCTTGGTCAGTCGCAGCGGCTTGTCCAGGAAGATGTCCGCCCCCAGCGACAACGCCCGCCGCCCGGCGTCCGGACCGCCGGCGGAGAACGCCAGGATCGGCAACGTCCCCTTGGGGTGCGTCGTCCGCGCCCGCCGGATCAGCTCGAAACCGTCCAGCACCGGCAGGTACAGGTCGCACACCAGCAGGTCCACCGGCTCCTTGAGCAGCATCTCCAGCCCCTCGAAGCCGTTCGCCGCCTCGCGGAAGATCAACGTCACCGTGTCCGACATCCGCTTGCGCGCGATCGAGTCCAGCCCGTCGCGCAGCAGCTTCTGGATGAATTGGTTGTCCTCGACCACCAGGATCCGGATCCGCCGCGCCAGCGTGCTCGACTCCCCCCGCTCGATCGCACGCACCAGCTCCGCCAGCCGCTGTTCGCTCTCCGGGTTCTCGTCGAACAGGAACCGCACCCCGACCCCGCGGTCGGGCTCCTTGCGCAGCCACGCCACCTCGCCGCGGATCAGGATCGGACGCAACAGCCCCGGGAACGACAACGTCAGCCGCAGCCGATCGCCCACCTTCCAGTCGCGCTCGGAGTAGACGAAAGTCCCGCCCTTCGAGATGTTCTCCGTGTAGTCGTGCAGGAAGTCCTCGTAGCCCGGATACTCGACCTTGAGCAGGATCTCCGAGCGGGGGTGCTTCCTGGCGTCGCTCTTGTCCTCGCTCATCCCGGGCTCCTCCCGCTCGCTCTTGCTCCGCGGCGGCGAACTGGAGGAAGGTTACCACAAGATGGGCCGCGAAGATCAACGGCCGCCCCTCCAGGCCCCACCTCCCGCCCGCCGCCGGCGCGCCGCGTCCCTCGCCGTCCGCCTCCTCGCCGCCTTCCTCGCCCTCACCCTCCTCTTCGGAGGCATCGTCGGCTGGGGCCTCGTCCGCTCCCGCCTCGCCCTGGCCCAGGTCCGCCTCCTGGACGAGGGATACCTGCGGCTCGCGCTGTCGACCGCCGAGCTTCGCGCCACCCAGTCGATCCTCCTCACCCTGCTCGACCGCATCCTGGAAGACTCCGACCCGGCCGCGGCACGAAGCTGGGTCGAGGCGATGAGGCGGCTGCGGCCCGAGCGCCTGGCGCGCCTGACCGGCCTGCTCGACCGCATCCGCGCCCTGGCCGAGACGCCCGAGGAACGCCGCGTCGTCGAGCGCCTCGACGGCACCCTCGTGGAGCTGGCCGCCGCCGCGCGCGACGGCGAGACGTCGCTCGGCCGCCTCTTCGCCGCCCTCGACGGCGGCCGCACCGATGAGGCCCACGCCGACCTGGACCTGCTGCTGGAGCACGAGCGCGCCGTCGACCGCGGCCTGCGCGGCCTCGGCCGCGAGACCAACCGGCAGGTCGCCGACCTCTCCTCGTCCCTCCAGCACGACGAATCCCGCACCTTCTGGATGCTCCTCGGCCTCGCCCTCGTCGCCGCCGGCCTCGCCATCGGCGTCCTGGTCTACGTCCATTCCCTCGTCGCCCCCTTCCGCTCCCTCGAGCGCGCCGTGCAGGCCGTCGCCCGCGGTGACTTCTCCGGCCGCATCGACCTGCGCCGCCGCGACGAGATCGGCCGCCTCGCCGAACAGTTCGATCGCATGACCGAGGCGATCCGCGAACGCGACGAGCGGCTGCGCGCCCTCCGGCAGAGCGAGAAGCTCGCCGCCCTGGGCCGCATGGCCGCCCACGTGTCGCACGAGGTGCGCAACCCCCTCTCCGCCATCGGGCTCAACACCGAGCTGCTCGAGGACGAGCTGTCGCGCGCCGGCTCCGGCGAAACCACGCTCGGCATGGTCCGCGCCATCGGACGCGAGGTCGAGCGGCTGACCTGCGTCACGGAGTCGTACCTTTCCCTGGCCCGCATGCCGCAGCCCGAGCTTGCCCCGACCGACGTCGGCCGCGTCGCGCGGGAGGCCGTCGAGTTCCACGGGCCCGAGGCTCAGGCGGCCGAGGCGCGCCTGGACTGCACCGTCCAGGACGACTTGCCCGTCATCCGCGCCGACGCCTCGCAGCTCCGCCAGGTGCTCGCCAACCTCCTGCGCAACGCGCTCGAAGCCGTCGCGGGCCGGCCCGAGCGCGCGGTCACCGTCGAGGTCCGCGCGGAGCGCGGCGGGGTCGAGCTGGCCGTGCGGGACACGGGGCCGGGAATTCCCGAGGAGGCGAGGGCCCGGCTGTTCGAGCCGTTCTTCACCACCAAGCAGCAGGGCACCGGCATCGGCCTGGCCGGCAGCCAGCAGATCGCGGTCGCCCACCGCGGCACCCTGACGTGCGACCCCGGCCCCGGCCCGGGCGCGTGCTTCCGCCTCTGGCTTCCCCGCGACCCCGCCGACTTGCCATCCCCGCCCGCCGCAGGTAAGGATTCGCCGCCTTCCGCCGCCTCGTGAGCGGCAAGGCTTCGGGGCGTAGCTCAGTCTGGTAGAGCACGGGTTTTGGGAGCCCGTTGTCGCTGGTTCAAATCCAGTCGCCCCGACCACGGATCGACTCTCGCCCCCGGATGACGTATCTTCCGGCACCCGGGGCCCGGAGGTGTCAGAGATGAACTCGCGCTCCCTTCCCGCACGCTGCACCTTCCATCTGCTGCCCGCACTGTTCCTGCTGGCGTCCGGCCCCGCTCGCGCCGCCGACACGCTCGAGCCCGTGCCGCTGCTCGTCGGCCCCGTCACCGTCGACGCCACCCCTGTCGCCTTCTCCGCCGCGTCCTACCGCGTCCTCTTCGCCCAGACCGCCACCCGCGCGTCGGTCGAGCTGACCGTCCAGGTCCAGGCCGCGACCGAGGTCGTCCTCGGCTTCGCCGGACGCCGCGTCAGCGGACTCGCCGTCACCATCGACGGCGCTCCCGCTCCCCTCGAGTACTCCATCGCCCCCCTCGCCGTCGCCGGCGGCCCGTTCGATTCCCAGATCCTCGTCCGCGTCCCCCCCTCCCCCGCCGGCAGCCGCACCGTCGTCCTCACCGCCCGCTGCGAGACCGCCTACCGGATAATCGACGCCGCCCTCACCTATCCCGAGGCGTCCATACTTCCCAACCTGTGGCTCGACGGACCGCGCGCCCACGTCCTGCAGCTCGATCCGGCCTCCGCCATCACCGCCCCGCTCGCTCTTCGCCTCGAGACCACCGATCCCCAGCGCCCCGCAGGCCCCGTCGCCGCAGCGGCCGACGCGACGCCCGGCGGCGCCGCGCTGGAGGGCTCCGTCGTCGCGGGCTCCACGGCGCCGTTCGAGGTTTCCGCCGTCGAAGGCGAGATGCCCGTCCCGCGCCGCTGGGGCTTCTCCGTCGGCATCGGCCTCGCCCTCGATTTCCCCCACGTCGAGAACGTCGCGCGCGACCGGACCTCCGGCGCGGTCACCGAACGCTGGTACACGACGACCGGCTTCCGCTCCCCCTTCGCACGCATGTGGCTGAGCGGCCTGTTCGTCTACGAGTTCCGCGACCACTGGATGTTCAGCACCGGCCTCGAAGGCGACCCCATGGGCGTCCTGGAGATCCCGGTCCTCTTCACCTGGTACCCCCAGGCTCCCCCGGCGGACGATGCCGGACGGATCCTCGACTACCACGTGCTGTTCGGCCTCGCGCTCCAGGTCTTCAACGACCTCTCGCCCGGAAGCTACGGCTTCGATCCCCGCCCCTTCATCCGCTTGGGCGCCGGCTTCCGCTTCTTCGTGCTGACCATGGATGTCGCCTACGAAATCGCGCCGCCGGTCGGCGACTGGAACGGCCCCTACGGGCTGCTCGAGCACAAACTGCTGATCACCTTCCCGTTCGCCTTCTGACCGGAGGAGGAAGCCATGCGTACCGCCCTGTTCGCCGCTTGTTCCCTCGCCCTCCTCCCCGGCTGCGAGTCCACCCACGAGTACTTCGACATCGGCGCCGCCGAGGCCGACGCCGTGGCGGAAGCCGGCGATGCCGAAGCCGGCGAGACCGACGAGGACGCGGCCGAGACCGACGACGCCCCCGTCGGCACCGAACCCTGCTCCGCCGTGTTGACCTGCATGCAGGCGTGCTCCGACACCCCGTGTGTCGATGCCTGCCAGGCCACCGTCTGCCCCGCCAACGCCGACGAGTTGGGCGCGCTGATGTCCTGCGTCGAGCGCGAGTGCGCGACCGAATGCGCCGACTTCTCCGACCCCGCCTGCACCCCGTGCGTGACGGGCGCCTGCCTCGCCGAGGGCTCCACCTGCTACGCCGCAACCTGCGGGTAGCACGACTCGACGGGAGCACCCGCCCCCAACCGAACCGCGGGCTTCAGCCCGCGGCTGTGCCCACCCGCCGGAGCCGCGCCCTGAAGGGCGCGGTTCGGAAGCGTGGGAGCTACCTCGTACACCTCAACGTCGCCGTCGACGTCGCCGGATCGACCAGATACGGCGGCTCCGACCCCGCCGGCCGGTAGAAGCGCAGCATGTCGCAACCGGCCGGCCAATCGGGCGAGGGCACGGTCCACTCGGCCGGCGTGACCCACCAGCCCGCCTCCAACGGCGTGGTGAAGTCGCCGCAGTGCGCCTCGGACGGGTCTCGCCGCGCCTGCCGGATCAGGCACCGGCGCGGGCCGAAGGTCCCGTACTCCATCCCCAGATCACGCTCGACCGGCGTGCAGACCTCCCCGGCCGACGGGCTCCGGCACGGCTCCATCCGGTCGAGCGTCTCCGGCGTCGCCGGCGGGCACCACGCCTGCGGGCACGTCGGGTCGTCCTCGCAAGGCGCGCTGTCGACCGTGGTCTCGAACAGCCAGCACGGGGACATGCACGTGGCGTCGTCGACGGCAACCTCGTGCGACAGGCAGACCATGTTGTCCCGGATGTCGTCGACGAGCTTGTCGGTGATGCCGTGGATGGCGTCGGTCCAGTCCGTCTTGCACACGGAGTCGACCCACGCGTCCCCGATGAACTTCTGCCACTCGCGGGCCAGGTGGAGGAATCGCCGCGGAGGATAGGCTTGGCCCATGCTCGTGTTGCACGAGGGAACAAGCTGGTCGGGGTATCCCGGGTCAACTTGTTCCTGCATTTGGGGAATGTCCAGACACCCCTCCAGGTCCTCGGCCGACCCGATGCACGCCGGGGCATCCGGCGGCACGCCGACGATCAGCCCCAGCACGACGCGGCCCGGCCGGCCCGGCGCCAGCCGCGCGAAGCTGGAGACGAAGTGCTCGACCGACAGCACGTACTCCGGGAAGCGGTGGCAGCGCAGGTTCAACGGCCCCAGCTCCTCCTCCAGCTCGTCGAACATCTCCGGATACGCGGGATCGACCGAGCAGTCGTCCTCGTCGGTGACCACGATCAGCGCCAGCAGCGAGTCGGGGCGCAGGAAACCCGCATTGCAGCGCCCCGGCGCCGTGTTGTCGCCAAGTGCCTTCTCCATCGCCCTGAGCGGCTGCTCGAAGTTGCAGCCGTTGGTCCCCAGCGTGCCGATGCAGGCGACGTCGTGCGCCATCGTCGCGGCGTCGTAGGATTCGCGGTTCGTGTCGTTGCGGAAGAGGAACGACGAGTAGCTCGTCTCGCAGCCCAGCACGGCGACCGACGGCTCGTGGAGCAGGCACCCGTCGTCGCCGTCGAACGGGTCGTCCTCGCAGCCCGCGATCGGATAGCCCATCGACCCCAGGTCCGGCGAGATGACCCCGATGTTGAGGTCCTCGACCGGCGGATGGGTCGGACGACCGGTGCCGGGATCGAGACGCGGATCGGTCAGCTCCATGATCATCTCGGGGAACCGCTGAACCAAGGCCGCCTGCTCCTGGCTCATCGTGCCCGAGTTGTCCACGACCACCAGGATGTCGACCTTGGACGGCACAGGCGCGTGGACCCAGAGATCGGCCCACCACGGTTCGGCGTCCGTCTCCTCCCCGACGTCCGCTTCCCCACCGTCCGCCTCCGCAAGCGAGTCGGGGTCGGCGTCCCCCGCACCGTCACCGATCGCATCGGAACCGCCGTCCGCCGGAGGCCGGTCTGGAAGGCACCACAGCCCGCTCTCGTCCACGTGCCATCCCGCGAAGCACGTGCAGACCGGCAGGCCGTCGCCGGTTCGCCCGCAAACGCCGTGGCCGCCGCAGTCGACCCCGACGCACGGGTCGCTCGCGTCGTTCGGCGCGCACTCCACCCCCCCCTCCACCGGGTGGTAACCCGGGTTGCAGACGCAGTACGCGCCGAGGCCGTACGGCAGCGCCGCGCACCGCCCCGCCCCCGAGCAATCGACGTTCGCGCACGCGTCGCCCGCCCCGCAGTCGCACCCGGGCGCAACCAGCATCACGGATGCGAGAACGGCCGCGAGTCGTCGTCGCCTTCTCATCGTCTCTCCCGCTCCCGCCTCTCCGCCGACCGCGCGTCGCTCCGGGCGCGCCCAATCAGGCCCTACCCGTGCACCGGCATGCAGAAGCAAACGCCCGGATCCTCCGGCCAATCGACCCACGTGCACTCCCAGCCCACCGGGCACGGGAACTCCAATTCCGGATCGCAGCGTACGGCGCAGATGCACTCCACGCACCACTCGCCCCCCCCGCACAGCTCCCCCTCGTCCGTCTCGCCATCGCAGTCGTTGTCCCGGCAGTCGCACGTCTCTCGCGCCGGTCCTCGCCCCCCGACGCAAGCCACCTCGCCGCCGACGCAAGCGAAGTGCCCCGGGTCGCACTCGCCCGCCTCCGGACCGCACCAGCCGCCCGCGCCGAGATCCTCGTCCGTCGCTCCGTCCCCGTCGTCATCGCAGGCGTTGCACACCTCGGGCCCGGTCGGCGGCAACTCGTCGGTCGCCCCGTCGCAGTCGTCGTCGAGCCCGTTGCCGCAGCGCTCGAGGCCCGTCTCCTCGTCCGTCTCCCCGTCGCAGTCGTCGTCGAGCCCGTTGCACGTCTCCGGCGCCGGAGCCACGCCCCCCGCGCAGGCCGGCTCGCCGTCCGCGCAGGCGGTTACGCCCGGCTCGCACGACCCCTCGGTCGTGCCGCACGGCTCCCCCACGCCGACGACCCCCTCATCCGTGTCCCCGTCGCAATCGTCGTCCAGGTCGTTGCAGGTCTCGTCGCGCAGCTCCGGCCGGGACCCGCCGCAGACGTACTCGCAGCCGTTCGCCGCCTCCCCATCAACGTCCCAGTGCCCGCCCCAGCAGTCGCCCAGGCCGCACACCCCGCCGTCGCACCGCCCGTCGGCGAACCGAAAGCGGCATCGCCCGTCGCAGTCGCCGCAATGATCCGGGTCGTTCGCGAGATCGACGCACTCGCCCGCGCACCACGTCCGGCCCGCTCCGCACGTTCGCTCTTCGCTCGGGCCGTCGGTCGGATCGCCGTCGAACCCTTCCGCCGTGTCGAGGCCGTCCGTCCCATCGGACGCGCCATCCGCGTCGGGTCCCGAGACGTCGGCCCCCTCCCCCGCCACGTCCGCATTCCCGTCTTCACCCGCGTCGTCGGCGCCGGTTCGGTCCTCCCCGCCGGTGTCGTCGCGATCGTCTCCCGCCAGCCGCGTGCCGGTGTCGCAATTCCACAGCCCGCCGCCGAAGAGGACGGCCAGCACGCACGCGCGCCCGGCACCCGCAGCGCTTCGTACGCCCACTGGCCCGCTTCTCGTCCGCACCGCCGTTCATCATGCGCCGCCCGTGGTTCCCGCGCAACACCCGACGGATTTGGGGCGGAGCCCATCTGTGTCCATCGGTGTCCATCGGTGGTTTCAATTTCCCCCCCGGCGGCGGCGGATCGGTTGGCCCGCGTCGCTCCGTCACGGGTCCAGCCGCCCCCCGACGAGCAGCTCGCCCAGCAGCTCCGCAACCCGGTCCAGGCACGAGCGGCCCGGCCTTCCCGCCAGCACGACGACCCAGGTCCGGTCCAGCGCCGGGTCGTCGATGTACACGTTGTCGCTGAACCACTCGTCCGCGTAGCCGGCCTTGTGGAAGAAGACCGCGTCCGCCGAGAACGACGGACGCAGCTCGTGCACCACCTCCGTGCCCCGCTCCCGGGGACTCGCCAACAGCTCCCGCAGCAGCGTGAGGTCGTCCGCCCGCAGCCCCAGCCGCTCCTCGTCCGGCAGGAGATCCTGCAGCATCACCCTCCGCAACGTCTCGCCCAGCTCGGCCGGCGTCGTGCACGAGCCCTGGTCGCAGGCGACCTCCGCATCGCCCACCGCCGCCGGCAGCTCCGTCGTCCGCCCGTCCTGCTCCACCGTGATGTCCGGCGAATCCCGCAGCGACTCGGAAAACCCCAGCCGCGTCCAGCGCCCCTTGTCGTACGGGATCCGCAACGCCGTCCGCTCGAACCCGTTCTCCGGCGTGAGCAGCCGCTCGTGCAGCCAATCGAATCCCGAAAAAACCACCAGGTAGTCGTAGGCCAGGTTGTCGCTCGGCCCGATCGCCGCCTGAACCAGCGCCTCGAGCGTCCAGGTCTGCGGCTCGCCGGTGCCCCGGAAGGTCAGCGTGGCTTGCCGGTCGTATCCCAACGCGTGGATGCGCCGCAACGCGCCGATCGCCGCGTAGAGCTTCACGGTCGACGCCGGGTTCCAGGTGCTCGCTTCCTCCGAGGTCCCCTCGACGTCGTACCGCCTCTCCGCGACGATCCGCGCCCGCCCGTCCTCGAAGCGCATCGCGATCACGTACGCCAGGAACCCCCCCGTCGGTTCCTCGAAGCCGCGCTCCTCCAGCAGCGCCGGCAAGGTCGACGTATCGACCGCCGGGCGCGCGCCCACGGATGACG
The DNA here is from genome assembly GCA_016218815.1 of Deltaproteobacteria bacterium. GTDB lineage: Bacteria > Myxococcota_A > Polyangia > DRWM01 > JAAZOP01 > JAAZOP01. The sequence goes on along the minus strand of JACRCX010000082.1, from coordinate 65,370 downwards.
CCTCGGATCCGTCCCCACCATCGGGCGGTTCCACCACCGCGTTCGGATCGGCGCCGCCCCCGCCGTCCGGCGGTTCCACGGTCGCGTTGGGTTCGGCATCACGCCCTTCGGGGCGCGGCTCCGGCGGGAAGGCAGCCGCGGGCTGAAGCCCGCGGTTCGGATCCGGAAGTGCGCCCTGCGCGCGGAGTCGGTCCCCAAGCTGTGGGCGGCTAGGCCCGAGAAACCCTTCTGTCGTGTCCGTCGCGTCCTGTGCCACCTCCGCCGTCGCCCCCGTCCGTGACTCCGAGCGGCAGTGCCCGCCCGCCAGCCAGACGCCCGCGGCAGCAGCGATCAGACATTCACTACGCCGGTACAAGAAGCCCATCCCCTTTGCGTCCTTTGCGTTCCTTTGCGCCCTTTGCGCGAAATCCCCGAAAGCCGCCATCCGAAGCTCGTACCCTCACTCGGTTTTGCGGCGGCGTCAATTGCGAGTATGGTCCGCCTGCCGCGCGGGGGAATTGCGGCCGAGGGAGCATGGGAGCGCAGGCGGAAACGGAGGGCGGGTGCGGTCCGGGGAACGGCCGGCGGATCGGCGCCGCGACCGCCACCCTGCTCGTCGTCGCCAGCATGGTCGGCGCCGGCGTCTTCACCACCTCTGGGCTGCTCGTCGCCGAGCTGCGCTCGTCGCCCGCCGTGCTCCTGGCTTGGCTGCTCGGCGGTCTGCTCGCCTTGTGCGGGGCGCTGAGCTACGCCGAGCTTTCGGCCGCGCTGCCCCGCAACGGCGGCGAGTACCGACTGCTCTCGCGCGTCTTCCACCCCGCGGTCGGGTTCACGGCCGGCTGGATCTCGCTCATCGTCGGCTTCTCGGCCCCGACCGCCGCCGCCGCGCTGGCCTTCGGCTCGTACCTCCGCGCCGTCGCGCCCGGCGTCGACCCCGTCGCCGCCGCCGTCGCCCTGACCGTCGGTTTGACCATCCTGCACGCCCTGCACGTCTCCGTCGGCTGCGGTCTTCAGAACACCTTCACCGTCTTCAACGTCGGCCTCGTCCTCGTCTTCCTCTTCGGCGGCCTCCTGCTGGGCGACGTCGGCACCGCCTTCGCCGGCGGCGCGGAGCCGGTCTCCGAGGCCGTCGTCTCCCCCGGATTCGCCGTCTCGCTCATCTTCGTCTCCTTCGCCTACGCCGGCTGGAACGGCGCCGCCTACCTCGCCGGCGAAATCCGCACGCCCGCCCGCTCCGTTCCCCGGGCCCTGCTCATCGGCACGGCCGTCGTCGTCGTCCTCTATCTCGGCCTCAACGTCGTCTTCCTCTCCGCCGCGCCCGCGGCGCAGATCTCCGGCGTCGTCGAGGTCGGCCATCTGGCCGCGGACCGCCTGTTCGGCGACGTCGGCGGACGCCTGCTCACCGGCGCCATCGCGCTCGCCCTGCTCACCTCCGCCAGCGCGATGATGATCGCCGGCCCGCGCGTCTACCAGGCCATGGGCGAAGACCACCCCGCCCTCTCGTTCCTCGGCTACCGCACCTCGTGGGGCGGCCCGGCGGCCGCCGTCGTCCTCCAGGGCACTCTCGCCCTGGTGATGGTCCTCACCTCCAGCTTCGACGCCCTGCTCACCTACCTCGGCCTGACCCTCTCCGTCTCCGCCGGCCTCACCGTCGCCGGCGTCATCGTCCTGCGCCGGCGCGAGCCCTCCCTGGCCCGCCCGTACCGTACCTGGGGCTACCCCGTGACGCCGCTGCTCTTCCTCGCCCTCTCCCTCTGGATGGTCGTTCACTCCGTCGTGCAGAAGCCCTTGGCCGCCATCGCCGCCGCCGCCACGATCGTCACCGGCCTCGCGCTCTGGGTGGGACTCGCCCGCCGCCGCGCCGCGCCTGCCCCCGCCGCGCGTCCGGAGGCGGAAGCCGCCCTGGACGGACCCGCGGGATGAGGATGTCCCGCACCGCCGCCGCGCTGCTCGCCGCGCTAGCCCTCGCGGCGCCCGCGTCGGCCCGCGCGGGCGACGACTGCGACTCGCGCACCGTGCGCGAGGGCGATTCCCTGTGGTCCATCGCCCGCGAATGCGGCATCTCCGTCCGGGCCCTGCGCCACGCCAACGACCTGGACGAAGACGACGTCCTGCGGGCCGGCGACCGCTTGCACATCCCGCCGCCCCGCGGCTCGGCTCGCGACGGCGAGGGTGCCGCGGACGACTCCACGGGAGACGCCGACGACGGAATCGGCACCGCGCACGATCGGGCCCGCACGCCGGACGACGGCGAGCACGTCGAAATCACCCTCCACCGCATGCACTCCGACGAGGAAATCACCGTCCGCCTCTTCAATGACGACGGCGACCTCCGCTCCTCGGCCCGCACGCAGGCGAGCCACATCTTTCGCCACGTCTCGACCGACCGCGAAATCCCCGTCAGCACCGACCTGCTCGCCCTGCTGCAGCGTGTGGCCGACCACTGGCCCGGCCGCACCGTCTACGTCCACTCGGCCGTCCGCCCCGTCGTCCGCCGCCCCGGCAAGCCATTAGGCAACCACATGCTCGGCCGCGCCCTCGACTTCCACCTCGACGGCGTCACCAACGAGGATCTGCGCGACTTCTGCCGCACCCTCGATCACGCCGGCGTCGGCTACTACCCCAACAGCACCTTCGTCCACCTCGATGCCCGCGAGGACTCCTGGTACTGGATCGACGTCTCCGGCCCGGGCGAGGCCGCGCAGTACGTCGACCCCGACCTCTACGAAGAAACCGATCAGGAACGCTCGCAGGAGGGCGAGTGGTCGCCCGAAGCCGCCCCCGCCTCGGCGGACGCCCCGCCGGCCGAGCCAGCACCCGAGACGGACACCGACGGCGCCCCGGCGACCGCACCTGCCACGCCCTCGACGACGTCCGAACCGGCACCGACCACCGTCGAGCCGCCGGCCGACCCGCGGCAGCCCGTGCCACCCTCCCGAGCCACGCCGGCCGACCCGCCGCCCGCCGGCGGTTGATCGGCCGTTCCCCGGAGGTCGCCGTGCCACGACCGAATTCCAGGCCGCCCTCCCCACCCCGCCCGGTCTCCCGCATCGCCGTCCTCCTCACCCTCGCAACGCTCGCTGCCTGCCGCTCCAACAACGCCCCCCCGGACGCCTCGCCCGCGACCGCTCGACCGCTCGACCGCTCGACCGCTCGCTTTCCCTCCCCCGCGACCGCTCCACCGCTCGACCGCTCGACCGCTCGCCTTCCCTCCCCCACGACCGCTCGCCTTCCCTCCCCCACGACCGCTCCCCTTCCCTCCCCCACGACCGCTCCCCTTCCCCCCGCTCCGTGCGCCGATCCCCCGCCCGAAGGCATGGTCTGCATCCCCGGCGGACCGTTCTGGCGCGGCTCGGACGAAGAGCCGAACGAACGCCCGCGCTCGGAGGTCGTGGTCTCCACGTACTACATCGACCGCACCGAGGTCACCAACGCGCAGTTCAAGGAGTGCATGCGAGCCGGCGAGTGCGCGTTGACGCGCCACTACGACGACTTCGAGGACCCGCGGCAGCCCGTGGTCGCCATCGACTGGTTCAACGCGAGGGCCTACTGCCTCTGGGCCGGCAAGCGGCTGCCCACCGAGGCCGAATGGGAGAAGGCGGCGCGTGGCACCGACGGGCGCACCTACCCGTGGGGCGAGGAGCGGGCGACCTGCGCTCGCGCCGCGCTGCGAGGCTGCGACCCCGACACCACCCGGTTCGTCGGCTCGTTCGATCCCGGCGCGTGGGGTCTGTACGACATGGCCGGCAACGCGTACGAGTTCGTGCAGGACTGGTACTCGAATTGCTACCGCGGCTGCACGGGCGAGTGCGGTGCCGAGTGCGACGGCCCCGACCCGCAGGGCCCGTGCGCCGGTGCCGACGAATGCCCGGAACGCAACCGCCGCATCCTGAAGGGCGGCTCCTGGTACTGGGGCCCCGACAAGGCCCGCAGCTCGCATCGCCGCCCCATGCGCGCCGACCACCACGGCCACCGCCTGGGCTTCCGCTGCGCCATGAGCGCGCCGGCCAGCGCGTCGCTTGCGGTACCAGTCAACGAGTAGTTCTCGGTTCTCGGTTTTCGGTTCTCAGTCGAAACGACGCCTGCGGCTGCCGAGGACCGCGAGCCCGATCGCCGCAAGGACCCACCCGCCTCGCCCCGTCCTGCCCGCGCTTCGGCAGCCGCAACCATCGCCGCCGCCGCCCGTGGTTCCCGTATCGCCGGTCGCGTCGGCGGCGGTGTCCGGCGCGATGTCGGGCGCACCATCCACGTCTGCGCCCTCGTCCGTCTCCTCGCCGACGTCCAGCCCTCCGTCCGCGCCGGCGTCGGCCGCCACATCCGGCTCTTCGCCGCCGTCGTCGTCCCCATCCGCGTCGGCGTCGGCGTCGGCGCCCGGAGCCGAGCGGCAGGGCAGCAGGTCGAGGCCGGCGCTGGCGACGCCGCCGATCAGCCCGGCGGCCAGGTCATCGTCGAACGCCGAGCCGCCGAGCCACGGTGCGACCTCCGAGTCGGCCGCGAGCGTGCAGGCCAGCCACGCGACGGCGTAGCGCCGGAAGAACGGGGTCGTCGCCCGATCGCCGCTGCCGCAGGCCACGGCGCACAGCCCGTCCGTCGGGTCCTCGGGATCGCAGTGCGCGCTGCGCGGGATCGTGAGCTGGAGGCGCGGCTCCGGCAGCGCCGGCGTGACCGTGCCCTCCATCCACTGGTTGTTGCACGCGCCGCTGCGCTCGGCCAGGAGCTGCAGCGTCGCGGCGCGTATTTCGCCGGTCGCGGCCGCGCCGACGCCGACGTCGTCGTTCGGGTCGAGCAGCACGACGGCATCGATGCGGTCGTCGCGCGACGCCGCCAGGTGTGAGGCGAGGGCGCCCCACGAGTGGCCGACCAGGCCGCGACGCTCGCCGTCGACGAGGCCCTCGAGCGGCGAGCCCGGCGTCGCGCCCTGGTCGACGGCCCAGTCGAGCAGCGCGGAGAGCTGGGCGGCGTTCTCGTCGTGATTGCAGCCGAGGAAGTTGCAGGGAATGGTGGGGGTGACGGCGACCAGGCCGCGCGAGGCGAGCGTCTCGGACAGCGTGCGCATGTAGGCGCCGGCACGGGACGCGCCGTGGATCACGCCGACGACGGGGAACGGGCCGCCGCCGCCCGCGGGGTAGTAGACCTTCGTCGGCAGGCTCGCCCCCGCCGCGTAAACGTTCCCCGCATCCCAGGTCACCACCTCGAACGCACCGGGATTCTCCGGCTGCGCCCGCGCCGTTCCCGCGGCCATCACGCCAATCGCGACCACCATCGTCTGGACCACGTGTCCCCGCATATCCGGATGATACCGCCGCCGCGCCACGTCTGCACGAGGGTCGTTCGCCGCGCCGTCACGCCCTGGTCTCGGCCCGGAAACGAAGAACGAAAGACGTAGAACGTAGAACGTAGAACTACGCCCCCTCGGGCGGCAGGAGCGACATCGGCAGCCGCACGCGGAACTCGCCGCCCTCGGGGGGACTCGCGGTGAAGTTCATCGTGCGGAGCCTGGCCACGATGCAATCGGTCACGCCGGCAGCCTGCAGCTCGGCCGAGTTCTGCTCCACCTCGACGGACACGGCGCCCTCGGTTCCGATGGTGATGAGGAAGATCAGGTCGCCGCCGACCTCCGGGCTGCGCGCCAAGGCGTTGTTGTAGCAGGCCTCGATCGCGCCGCGTTTCCTGGCCAGCGTCTGGGAGAACACGCTGCCGCTCAACCGCCCGCTGCCGCCGGCCGGAGAGGCGCCCGAGGTCCGGACGCGGCCGCGGACTGGCGACGCCGCCGCGGTGGAGTCCGTTCCGCCCGCGTCCGGTCCCCCGCCGGCCGCGCCGGCCAGGGCGTCGTGCAGCCCGCTGACGGCGGAGCCTTCGCCGGTGAACTCCCCGCCGCCGGTGGCGCCGGACCCGGCTGCCGGCCCGAGGATGTTCTCCATGCTCAACTCGGTCTCGACGCGCGCCTGGATGGCCGCCACCTGCTCCGCCGTGATGGACGGCCCGCCGATCACGACGCGCTCGGGCGCCCCGTCGCCGCCGCCCGTGTCACCCGCGTCCGACGCGCTCGCCGCAGAGGCGTCCGTGCCGGCCGCGCCTGCGCTGCCGCCGACGACCGCGACGGCCCCGGCGCCGGGCGGCGCTGCCGCTGCGACGCCGCACTGGCAGTCGCCCCATCGCGAGCCGTCGTCCCAGCAGCTCCTCGTGCCGGCAGAGCCGTCCGGGCACCCGCACGGCTGCTGTTCTCCCGTCGCGCACGCGGGTGCGTCCTTCTTGCACCCGCCGTCGAGTGCGGCGAGCGCGAGCGCCGCGGCGACAACACATGTCCCTGTTGCGTTCCACCTCATCACGGCCTCCTGCGGCGATCCTGCGCCGTGAGGCGAGGCCTTCGCAAGCCGCTTGTGCTTGCGCTTTGGGCACCGCAGCGGCGCACTGCGAACGATGTACGGGCTGTCGCCGGTCTGGGATGTCGGTCACGTCGCAGATGTTCTCCTGGCCGATGCGGGCCGCCGGCTGGGCCTCGCGGCAACTTCCCGTCGAGAACCTGGCCCGCCTGGAGCATCTCGGCCCCCTGCCGAACTCGGTGATAGCGAGTCCATCGCTCCGGCCGACGCCCGGCAACGACGACGGGACCGGACTTCCTGTACAACCTCGCCTCACCATCTGCGCGCTGCTGGCAGCGATGGACGGGGAGGGGTGGAACTGGACGTCGCCGGGCGGGCCTACCTGACCCAACGAACTGGGCCGCGAATGGAGGTCGTGGCTCTCACCCGGTCTGGGCGACGGCGTCGAGGTACTCGGACAGCTTCATCCGGTGCGCGGCCGCCATCTTCTTCAACGTATCCACCCGCGGGAGGAACTCGCCGGCCTCGATGCGACGCAGTTGCCGCGCCGATACGCCCGGCACATCCGACTGCCGCAACCCCTTGGTCTCGCGCAACTTGGTGACGGCCAGGCCGAAGCGTCGGTCGTGCCGCAGCTTCCGTCGAAGAGCCCGGTCGCGTGCGCCGGGGTCGAGCGCTACGCGCACCGCCTCGAGGTCAAGGTGCACGTCGGCGGCGGGCCAGTACATGTAGCTCCCGTCATCGGCGACCTCGAGCCTGGCGCGGTCGTTCGGCAGGATGGCGGCCAGGGCGGGCAGGCGACCGAGGGGCAACTCGAGTCGCTCCAATGCGCACGACAGCACGAGCAACCGCTCTTGGGCGACCGTCGCGTCGGCGATGAGGTCGTTCTGGGCACCCATCCGCCAGGCGTCGAGAATCCGTCGCGGCACCGTCGCCCCCCGGTGGACAAGCAAGTTGCGGAGGGTCCGCAGGTTCGCCTTGTCGAGCGCTGGCGTGATCCACGGCTCGTCGACGTCTGCGTGGACCAGCAGGGCGCGCAGGACGTGACGCCGGTTGGCCTCGCGGACGAAATCCGCGACCTCGGAGAGCCCCGACGCCAGCGTCAGCACGAACGCGTTGGGCGTGCGCGCAGCGGCTGCCGCACCGCCGGACCGCAACACTCGCACGGCGCCGGCGGATCGGACCGCCCATGCGCAGTCGGGGTCCCTCATCAGCACCGTCATCTGCACGGCCGATTCCATCACCTCTTCTCCTTCGTCAGCACCTTCTGCTCCCACTCCTGCAGCAGTTCGGCCCGGTGCTTCAGCGTCGCCCGCAGGATGGCATCCCGCTCCTGGGCCCGAGGGCCCGGGCGCCCGGGCGGCCACCTCTTCTCGAACGCCAGGTGGCCGTCGGCGCACAGCAGCAAGAACACCCGTACCTCCCAGCGGCCCGGCTTGCGGGCATGGAAGTGCGGGGGAAGGTGGTCGCTCGAGTTGAACCACAGGTCCAACCCCTCGAGCGTGAACGCGGACACCTTCCCCACGCAGCCGCTCTCCTTCCGAGATTGACGATAGCCGCCGTAGGACATTATGGCAACAACAATGAGAGACTAATGTCCGCACGGGGCACAAGAACCGTGGACGGGAAGTAGTTCCCGTTCCGCCGGCGTCGGCGTCGCCCCACGCCGCGGTCGACACCTTCGGCCGCGACGTCACCCTGCACTCGCTGCACCGCCACTTGAAGGTGGCGCGCGCCGCGTGTAGCTTGCCGTCGATGACGTGGTATCAGGTGACGCGCCACACGTTCGCGAGCCGCTACGTCATGGACGGAGGCTCGCTGGAGAAGCTGCAGATGATCCTCGGGCACGCCAGCTTCGGGACGACGCAGCGATACGCGCACATGGTCCCCGGCCGGTTCGACCGGAAGGACTTCGCCGCCGCGTGCGTGGACCTGTCGGAACCGCGCGTGCTGACCCTCGAGGCGTCGCAGAAGAGCAACAACAGTTACGCTGGCGCTACGCTCGACGCGAAGGAGGAGGGACTGAAGCCGTAACCAGTGGATATCATTGCTTGCGCCCGTAGCACAATCGGATAGTGCAGCGGATTTCTAATCCGCTGGTTGCAGGTTCGAGTCCTGCCGGGCGCACCGAGCGAGGCTTGCCAAGCGGCTGTTTTGCCGCTAGAAGGCGGGCTTCCCGGGGCTCGCCGGTCCGGCCGGCGGGCGCGCGGAACGCTCGGCGCTCCGCGACGACGGTGGGCGTAGCTCAATGGTAGAGCACTGGACTGTGGCTCCAGACGTTGCGGGTTCGACTCCCGTCGCTCACCCCACCACAAGGTGATAGACTCGTCGCCGAGAGGCGGACCGAAGGAGGGCTTGGATGCGAGCCGTCGCCCTGCTGGGTGTTGCTTGCGTCGCGGCCGGTGCGACGTCCGCCGCTTGCTGGCAGAGCTACCGCGAGGAAAGCGCTGACCCCGACGCCGCGGGCTGCACCGTGACCGGTTGCGCCGTCTGGGCGGTCCCCGAAGGAACCGGACCCGGGCCCGGCGACGGCACCGCCTCCAATCCGTACCTCGGCCTCCAGGCCGCCTTCGACCACCGCGGCGATTGCGATCGCATCGTCCTGCGCCCCGACCCCGACGGTGCACCGTTCTCCGCCCGCGTCGATCTGCTCTTCGCCGACGACGGCGCCCTTCGCCACCTGGTCCTCGAAGCCGATCCGTGCGGCACCGAACCCGCCGTGCTCGACGCCGCAGGAGCCGCCGGCCTCGTCGTCGACGGTCCCGTGGGCACCCTGACCCTGCGCCGCGTCGCCGTCCGCCGCGGACGCTCGACCAGCGGCGGCTGTCTGGAGGCCCGGGAGCCGGGCTTCCCCGCCGACCTGTTTCTCGAGGATACCGAATGGACCGACTGCGCGGCCCATCTCGACGGGGGCGCCGTGGCCTCCGACGGAGCGGCCGTCCACGTGGTCGACTCGCTGTTCTCGGACGATACGGCCGGCCGGAACGGCGGAGCGATTGCCGCGCGCGATTGCCAACTCGTCGTCGCGCGCAGTCGCTTCCTCCGCGACTCGGCCAACGTCGGCGGAGCCGTCTGGGTCGAGGGACACGCGGTCGTCACCGACTCGGTCTTCGCCGACAACCGCGCCGGGACTCTCGGCGGCGCCGTCTCGGGCATGGGGTCGGGCGTGTGGTCCGGCAACCGCTTCGACGGCAACCGGGCCCTGGACGCCGGCGCCGTGCGACTCCACTCCGGCCCGATGCACGTCTTCCACAACTTGGTCGCCGACAACGTCTCCGGCACGACGCCCGCCTTCTGGTTGGACTCGGACGTGACCGTCACCAACAACATCTTCGCCCGCAACCTCGGCGGCGGGGCGCTCGGAGTCGACGGCGGGCTCGTGCAGAACAACGTTCTCGTCGACAACGAGGGCATCTTGGCCGCTCACCTGTACGTCGCGTTCGGGGCAGCGGCAGCGGAAGGGAACATCTTCGTCGGCGGCGCCGGTCCGAGCGGCATCGGCTGCGGCGCGTACGCGGACAACTCCGCCGAGCACAACGACTTCTGGCAGGTCCCGGCCCCGGCCCTGGCGGACGACTGCGGCGCCGGCGTCAACCTTGAGACGGATCCCCGGTTCATCGATCCCGACGCCGGGGACTACCATCTGCGGCCCGGTTCGCCCTGCATCGATGCCGGAACCCCCGGGCACCTCGCCGCCGACGTGGACGGCTCGCGCAACGACATGGGCGCCTTCGGCGGCCCGCAGGGCGATTGGGTTCCTCCACCGTAGGCCGCGACCGGACGCGCCGCGGCACGGGTCCAAGCGTCACCGGGCCCGTGGCGACCACGCCGGGCGACCCGAGACGCGGAGCGTCCTGCCGGCCGGACGGCGAAGTACGGCTTGACCCGGGTTCGGGCGGGGTGTGGAGTGCGGCCCATGACGGACCGCCTGGATCTCGTGACCGGCGCCACCGGGTTTTCCGCGTCGCACGTCATCGCCGAGCTGCTCGCCGCCGGACACCGGGTCGTCGCGACCGACCGGGCCGAGGCGCTGCGCGACAGACGCGAGCGCCTCGGCTGGGCCGGCGTCGATCCGGCGGACCCGCGCCTGGAGCTCGTCCCCGCCGATCTCCTCGAGCCCGCATCCCTGGACGCCCTCTTCACCAGGCCCATCACCCACGTCTTCCACACCGCGTCGCTCTACGACTACAGCGCCCCGCTCGAACGGCTGATGCGCATCAATGTCGACGGCACGGCGAACCTCCTCGCCCGCGCCGCCCCCGCCGGGATCGCCCGCTTCGTCCACTGGAGCACCTGCGGCGTCTTCGGCAAGCCTTACACCGCGGCCGACGGCCCGCGACGCAACGTGCCCTTCGACGAGTCCTGCTCCTCCCCGAAGACCGCCCCGCCCGACGCCACGGGCCCCGCCGGAACGCACCTCGTCAACGACTACGCCAGGAGCAAGTGGGTCCAGGAGCAGCGCGTGTGGGAGGCCTCCCGCAGGCACGGGCTCCCCGTGACCGTCATCCGCCCCGCGCCGATCTACGGGCCGGGCGGCGACTACGGCCACGGCGGCATCATCCTCGCCGTCGCCCGTGGCTACGTCCCGCTCATCCCGGCCGACGCCCGCAACGCCATCACGACCTCGGTGCACGTGCGGGATCTCGCCCGCTTCGCGACATTCGTCGCCGAACGGGACGACACCGTGGGCGAAGACTACGACGTGGTCGACGACAGCATCATCTCGTACCACGAGTTCCTGCACTACATCGCACTGCTCTGCGGGCGCCGCATCGTGGATGTCCCGCTCCTGCCGCTCTCGGCCGTGCGCCGGGTCGCCGTCCCTCTGGCGCTCGCCTGGACCTTCCTCGAGCGGCGTCTGGACATTCCCCGCCTGCGCGTCCTGGAGGTCCAGTCCGCCGCGTACATCGGCTCCAGCTACTGGCTGGCCAACGGCAAGAGCAAGCGGACCGGCTTCGAGTACCGCTGCCCCGACGTCCGAGCCGGCCTGCGCGAGACCGTGGCCTGGTTCCGCGACGCCGGGTGGATCTGAGGACCCGGACGAGCGCCGGTCAGCGAACCCGCCGCGCTCGCCTCGCCGCCACGCGAAGCAGCGACGCGAGCGCCAGGAGACAGAACGGGACGCCGGAGCCCAGGCGTCCGGCTCCGGCGGCACGACAGCCGCACCCGGACTGCCCCGCGGTCGGCTCCTCGTCCGGCGCATCATCGGGACCCACGTCGGCCGCGGGAATCGACGCCTCGACGGTCGAGTCGGCCGCCGCGTCGTCGTCCGCGGGAGGCGCCGCGTCGCCGTCATCTTCCGTCCCGGCCTCGGGAGAAGGTCGCGGGCAGGTGTCGTCGGCCGGCGTGCAGAAACCGCCCGGCCGCCCCCACTCGCGCCGGGCCTCGTGCACGCGACACGTCGTCGCCCCGGGGCAGCCGTCGTCGGACAGGCACTCGGGCAGGCAGAAGGAGCCACCGTCGAGGTCCAGGCACGCGTTCCCAGCGGCGGCGCAGTCCTCGTCCCGCTCGCAGGGCGCGCACAGCAGCGCCGCGTCGGCCAGAGGGTTGAGCCGGGGGTTGTCGTCGATCCCGTGCACGCCGTACAGGCCCATGTACGTCATCGCGGGGTGGTACCAGCCCAGCAGCTCGTCGTAGCTCGTGCCGCGCGGGGGCCGACCGTCGCGTCCGAACAGCGCCATGAGCAGCCAGATGGCGTGGTCGCCGGCATCGGGGGTGATCGAGAGGTTGGTGGTGGCGACGAGGTCCAGGTTGGTCCGCCCGCTCTTGGCCGGGTTGGCGAAGAACGGCTCTCCCAGCGAGTACGTGTGGCAGCCGTCGGCCAGGACGACCTGATAGAAATCGGCCATCTCGATCAGCGGCAGCTCGTGGTCCAGGAGCGCGCCCGCGTCCCATGGGACCGCGTACCAGTTTCCCAGCAGAAAGCCCTGGTGGTTGCCCGAATGGCCCAGGTAGATGATCACCTCGCGCTCCCGGAAGCTCCGGAGCAGCGCCTCCTTCATCCGGCGCGAGAAGTCGATGCTCCCCGCGTCTCCCTGGCGGGCGTGGACCAACGTCACCTCCACCGAAACGGGAAGCCCGTTGACCAGCACCGTCTTGGTCAGCGGCCCGCTGTCGATGGTGTAGTAGTCGAACGAGTCGGCGGGCGAGCGGAATCCCTGGTCGACCAGCCAGTCGTAGACTTGCAGCGCGTGCCGCAGGTCGTAGCGTTCCGGGTTGTAGTCCCAGCCGATGTGGATCCCGACGGTGAGGCGTCCGTCCTCGAGCAGCCGGCGGTGGTCGATGTACCCGTCCAGCGACCGGTCCTCGGGCGTGACCGTCAGGTCGACCACCTCCAGCTCACCCTCGTACCCCGCGGGATCGAACGACCCACGCGGCCACCGCCTGTACCACTCGTCGCCCGGCTCGAGCTGTGCCATCTCCTCGTTGTCCAGCACGGGCAGTTGCAAGGCCAGGAGCCGGCCCTCGGCGTCCGGGAGAGTGTCGCCGTCCGGCCCCGCGTCGACGAGACCGGCGTCGGTGTCCGGCTCCGCCGCGGGGAGCAGGTCGAACAGCTCGAGCGGCGCGCTGATCTCGCCGCGGAACCGGAAGGCGTAGGTCGCCTCGCCGACCGCCGTCAGCTCGAGGTCCTCCATCGCCCCGTTGCGCACGTGCGCGTGGAACCCACCGTCCGGGGTCTCCCCGTCCGGCGCGAGGCTGTCGGCGAGGCGCAGGTACAGGTACCACTCGAGGACGATGTGCTTGTAGCTCACCAGTTCCAGCGCCCGCGCCTCCCGCTCGTCCTCCCCCACGCAGGTGGGCTCCACCGTCACCGTCGAGGTACCCTCGACGAAGTATTCCCGCACCTCCGGTCCCCGGTAGTCGACGGGCAGGGTCCGCCGGGACACGGGCTCGGACACATCGCCGCTGCAGGCGGCAACCTCCGCCAACAGCAGCGGCGCCACCACCAGACGACTCCGGAACCGCGGGCGCACGAGCTGATTGTGGTCCGACTTCGGCCGACACTCAAGGGCGACGCCACCGAGCACCCGCCGCCGAAGGCAACGGGTGGGGACCCCGGAAGCGAACGATGCTCGACACGCGTTCGCCCATGAGCTACCAAGGTGTCGCCAAGGAGGGGCCGCATGGGATTCGGTCGCAACCCGCACGTAGCCAAGGCGCAAGCCGCCCAGGCCAAGGCCCAGGAAGCCACGGACGTGATCAGCGAGGTGCGGGCGTACCTCGAAGCCGCACACCTCTGGGATCGCGCCGCGGCCAAGGAGCAGGACGGCAAACGGCGCGCCGAGTACGAGGCCAACGCCGCGGCGGCCCGCGAGCGCTCGGCCGCGGCCTCGGAGAGACCGGCGGCGTCAGCGGCCGACCTCGCGGCGCAGTTGAAGGTGCTGCGTGGCGGCAAGGACGGTTGAGACGGTCGCACCGCGGCGTGCGGCTCTCATCCGACGCGCCCTGCATGCCCGCTGCCGCCCCTTGAAGCGCGGCCCCGCCGCGTGTAGGTTCCCCCGATGATGCGGCCGTAGCTCAGCTGGATAGAGCACCGGACTTCGAAGGCCACCGGGACTTCCACGCACGGAAGAGAATGGAAGAAATCAGCTACACGTTCGAGCGTTTCCGTGCTTCCCGTTTTTCCACCCTTACCCACCAATATCCAGATTTCGGGCCCTCGGAGTTACGCTAGGGTTACGCTCGACCCAACGCCGAGCGCCTCCGACGACCCCTGCCCCCGACGAGTCCTCGCCCCCCTCCCCCATCCCGGTCCGATGTCGGGCACACCAGCCCTGCGTCGGACCGGGAAACGGCGAAGCCCCTCTTCTTCGTAGCTCCCATCTCTGCCGAACAGGTCGTGCACCTCGTGAGCGTCCGCAACACGCTTCGCCTGTTGGTCACGGTCGGCGCCTCCTCTTGACGGACGACCGCGCGCACAGGATGCTCTACCCGTCCATGCGTGGAACGGTGACGAGGTGGGGGACACGTGGCTACGGTTTCGTCCGGCCCGACGACACCGACGTGGACGCGTGGGTGCACTCCCGTTTCCTGGCCGGAGCCGACTGGGCGCCCAGGGCGGGCGACCGCGTGGAGTTCGAGCTCAAGGAATTGCCGGACGGTCGCTACCAGGCATGGTTCGTCCGGCCCGCCCCTCAGACCCTCCCGCCGGGACCCGCGGTGGAGCGAGCGTGCGATAGCGGAACTCCCGCCGACCGACCCGGACTGCGGCCGTCACCCGGCAGCGGCGCTCTGGGTACCTTGGGCGAGGCGCTCGTGCGTGCCGGCCACGCTCGAGTCGAGGCCAGCGTGGCACAGCCTGCCGAACCGCGTGCCGAGCAACCTGCGGAACCGCCCGCCGAACAGCCCGCCATCCCCCCTCGGCTTGAGGACCGGCTGGCACTCCACCGGACCGTCGCCGACCGGACGTCGGCCGCCCTGCGCTCCGAGGTCGAGGCGTTCCGCCAGCGCATCGCCGAGATGGAGGCGAAGGCGGCCCAGGTCGTCCTGAAGTTGGAAGAGCACGAGGAGCAGGTGCTCCAGGAGGAGGCCGACCTCATCACGTCGGCCGTCTCCAGCGCGGCGGATGAATTCGAGCGGCTTCTCGCGGACCGACGACGCCTGGCGGATTCCCTTCGACCCCTGCGCGAGATGGCAGTCGCCCAGGTCGGCCAGGAACTCGTCGAGGAGTACGAGACCATCCGCCGTCGCCTTGCCGCCGACGGGGAATGCCGGGACGAGCTGGACCGGCGGGCGTACCAGGCGCTCGAGCGCGAACGGCGACCGGCCTTGGCCGACCTCGCCGCCGGCATGGACGCGCTCGACGCGCTGCCCGTGCCCAACGCCCGCTTCACGCTGTTCGTGGGCGGGGCCGAGGTGCCCGGCGTCGTCTTCGTGAGCCCCTTGCGTGGCAGGCGGGCGTCATCCGGCGGGGACATGGACGGCACCACGGACGAGGTTCGCTGGCGCATTGGCTGCGTGTTCTGGCAGGCGGTCGAGCGTGCCGCGTGCGAAATCGCCGTCGGCGACGCCGTCACCGAGTACGGTACGGTTGCCGGCTCGCTGGCCGCGCGGCTGGGCCCGTGCGACCCCGAGCTGTTCGGCGTCCTCCTGGACGAGGCGTGGGCCTGCCGGCCGTCCCTGGAGAGCGCCAGCGTGGACTTCGGGTTCGACGTCGTCTCCGGAGTGGTACCGCAGTTCGAGCCGGAGCCGGCCAGCCCGGAGGAGACGGCGCCGGCGGTGCGCGTTCGGGAAGCGACTGACGGCGGGACCCTGCCGGATGTGGCGCTTCGGCTGGGGCTGTCGGTGCGCGACCTGTTGGTGGCCCTCCAGCACCACGGCCTGCCCTTGCAGGACGACACCGTGGAACCCGGGACCGAGGCGTCCCTGCGATTGCTCCTGGGCGGCTTTGAGCAGCTCCAGCTTCCCGGCGAGCACGCGGAACCGGCGGGACCTGCGCCGGCGCCCGCACCCCAAGAGGGCGCGCGGGACGTGGCGGCGCGCCTGCTGAGCAAGCTCCTGCGCGACCGTCGCGTCGGTGGTCGCCACACCGGCGTCGAGCACGCCTACGGGCACCACTTCGCGGACGAGGAGAAGAACCTGGCCCGGCGCATCCTGGACTTCTTCGAGCACGAGGGCATCCTGCTGACGAAGTACAACGAGGGCGCGCACCACGTCTCGGTCAACCCGAGGCGCCTGCGCGAGGTCGGCGAAATCGTCAGCGGGACGTGGGCGCGCGCAGAAGAGCTCGAGCGTCTGTAGGGTCACCGGCGACGGTCGCCCGCCCTGGTGGTCGAGGCGGAAGGGCTTACGAAGCACGCAGGGACGCCCAAGGATTCAGGCGGCCGGGTGCTTCTCGACCCAGTCGAGGACGGCTCGAACGACGGTATCCGCCGTTTCCGCCGCTTCTCGCGCCTCCTCGGGGCGCGTGGCCGGTATCGGTCCCGTGGGTTTCCCGGCCATCAGTCGTCCGACGTGGATGCGTTGACGAATGCCGTTCAGGCGTTCCGCACGCCCGCGCGTCGGTTGGTCCAGAATTGCGTCCGGACCTCCCCCTGCAGCGCTGGCTGCGAGGTCGTCGAGCTTCCACCGGTTCGGGTTGCCCGAGAACGTATTCGAGGCGAACGCACCGACCCCAAGCGTCCGGGCTCGAGCCACGACGAATATCAGCGCGGCTTCGCAGAGGGCTGCTGACAGGACGCAGGTGCTCAACGGCGCCGCCATCGCATTGGCCCGCCGGAGCTCGGCGACGGTCTGCGCCCACCAGACTTGGAACTCGCCATGCCCGAGTTTCGCCAGAACCGCGCCCAACGCATCGAGCGGCTCGGCGTGGATGACCCTGCCGTCGTTTCGGTGGGAGACGACGTCCTTCACCACGCGGTGGACCTCGCCGAGCTTGCTCCGGATACGTTTGTCGTCGGGAGACCGCTGCGCTATCTGCTGGCTGGGGAGGGCGTACCCTCGGCCACTTCGGGTGAGGCGCAGTTCGCCGTTCTTCTCCTCGAGCCGTCCGTCCAGCCAGTAGGACGTCACGGCGACGTCCACGTCGTGTTCCGGCAGCCCTCTCGCAACGCCATTGGCGACGATGCTGGTTCGGGCCGTCCATGCCTTCGCCTCACCCACCTGGCGGACGAGTTCGTGAAGGTGCACAAGCACGAACTCGAACGCATCCGGATTGCGGTAGTCGGGCTCCTCTTCGGCGAAGAAGTTGAAGTCGACCAACCTGTCCTTGCACAGGAGACGGGTCTCGCCCCGGCACATCGGCCGGACCATCGTCGGAAGAGCGTCGCTCACTTCTCCAGGGAGCAGTTCCAGCCGCTGCGCGACTTCCTCCACCTCGAGCTTGGTCAGGCCGGGTTCCCGCGGCGCTGCGTATACGCTGCATTCGAATGCCATCTTCAACAAGTTGGATACGTCGTTCATCGTGCCTCCTGGCAGGCAGTTCCGGGAATCCGCGTCTCGGGCGTGCGGCGTCGGCTACCAGCGCGAGGGTAAGCGCCGCGCCGGTCGACTGTCACCGCCCGCTCCGCGGCTTGGCGTCCGGCATCACCTTCGTCTCGATGTAGGCGGAAAACTCGCTGGAGTCCACCAGGGCGCCTGCCTGCTCGCGGAAGTGCAACGTGAAGATGTCGGTGAGGAGGCGCACAGGATTCGCCAGTTCCGAGGAGTCGACGGGTCGCGAGTAGGTCGAAGAGCGGAACTGCATGTCCTTCTCGTCCGGCACGTGGTCGCTGGCATTCACGCCCGGAATCTTGTGGTCAAACGAGCGAAGGTCCCACCGTGCCATCGACGGCAGCACCTGATGCCGCAACATCAACGGGCCCTCCACGCCGAGAATGGCGAGCAGCGCCTCCGCCCAGAGCAGTGCCGTCGCGCTCTGATGGAGTGCGTAGACGCTGCCCATCGTTCCAGGCGTCTGCAAAGGGCCAACAGCCCAGCCGACGCCGGCTTGGCAGGTGAGCCGCCACGAGAGCGAGCCGAGGACGTCATCGCGGTCTCCCGTCAGGCAGATGCGCGTGTTGTCCTTCCGACGTTCGGTTTGGGCTTCCAGGTTCACCGCGCCCCACCAGAATCCCCCGACCGTCTGGGCCAGAAGCTCGTCTGTGGCGCCGTTCAGCGAGAGGTAGACCGGGACGCGCGGGACGACGGCCAACTCGACCGAGGGACCGTCGGACCATTTCCCCTCCGGGGACCTCTCCAGCGCCCATTCGCGGGCCATACCGAGAGCCCGCTCGGTCGACTCGCCACCTCCCCCTTCACCCCGTCGCGCGAACATGGCCTCAACTTCGAGAAGCGTGGCGGCCCGAGAGGAGCCCTCACCCCTCACAGCAATGACGCGGATGTTGCCTTGCGTGAACATGTACGGGGGCCAGTCCCCGGCCTCTACGCGGACCACCGCGAGTTGCCTCTCGGATGAGTCCATTGCGTCCGCCGCGGCGCGGACGGTGCAGACGCCGATGGAGTAGCGGGGGGTCGGTTGGACCGTCGTGCGGACGATATCGTCGAGACGGGTGGACAGTTCGGAGCGGCCCTTGCGGATGACGCCAGCAGCGCGCTGCGGACGGGCATCAGGGGCGGGGGCATCCACCCCGACGAAAAGCAGCCCGCCGGCGCCGTTGGCGAATGCCGCCACGTGCTTGCCCAATTCCTGGGGTACGTCCGACTTGTATTCGACGCGGAGTCCCTCGGCCGGCCGCGCCTCGAGCGGAAGGTCGAGACCGAGGAACGCCGCGACGTCATCGAACGTCAGCTTGTGCAGGTCGGCGAGGAACAGGTTGGACGTTCTAGCCATGCGCAGTACCCCCTTCTTGCGCGATGCTGCTCGCGCGCTCGATGAGCCGCCTCACCCAGACGCCGGCGGCCGGAACTCCCGCCGCGTCGAACACGAACTCCTGCCCGCGGCCGACGCTCCGGAGCACGGCGTGCTCTCCGTCCCGGCTCCAGCGTCGTCGGTCGCCGTGGTACCCCAGCATCCGTCCACCGTCCGGGTGGAACCACCCCGGCAGCCGCCAGACCGAGCGCGTGCATCCCGGCGCCGTGAGGCAGAGGTCGTCGTGGTACCTCCCGAAGACCCCGGCCCCCGGCAGGTCGGTCGTCACCCTGTCGAGCACCAGGTGGTCGGCGGCGACGTAGAGCACGTTCGGCCTGCGCGGGGTGTCGCTGAAGTGCGGGTGGTGGGTCGCCCAGGGCGGCGCCGTCGAGCGGTCTGCGGCGACCACCTCCCCCACCTGGAGCCAGCCCCAGAGCACGTGGAGGTCCGGCGCCCCGCGGACGAAGGCATAGCGGTCGCCCCGCTCCTCTACCCGGCGGAACCAACCGAAGAACAGGAAGACGTCGCCGACGCCGACGCCCTCCCGCTCGAGCACGCGCTGCTCGTTGTCCGCCTGACCGAACAGCGGCCGCCAGCCGGCCGGCCGCGGGATGGCGGCGGCGACCAGGTCGGGGTCGAGGTGCGCGCCGGCGTCGGCGGCCACCTTCCTCCGCGTCAGGTCGGCGACCACCTGCCCTACGTCGTGTCCGTGGAGGCGGATGTCGCGGTAGCGGATGGGCGACGCCTCCTCGGGGATAGGCAGCGACAGCATGGTTCCGTCAGGCAGGATGGGGCTGGCCACGCCGCCGGCGGCCGAGTCGAACCCCTTCCGGCTCAGGATGAGCCGCATCGTCCGCACCCCCGCCCCCGGTCCGTCACCGACCACAGGGCGGGCTTCCCGCGCATGCCCCGGGCCCGCAGCCTGCCGAACCAGGCGACGAATCGTTCAACCTGCTCCTCGGAGAACCTGGAGCGGTGGCCGCGACGGACCTTGAGGAACTCGAGGTCGGGCGGCAGCGGCGGGGCATGGGCGCCGAAGTACACGAACGGCTTGCCGACCAGCACGAACTTGCCGCCCAGGTCGTGAGCCATGGCCTTCTCGTTCGGGGTGCCGTCATCGTTCGAATGCGGCGAGGGGCGTTGCTCGAACTCGCCGTCTCGCAGGGGCCGGTAGATGTTGTCGCCGCAGCGGCGCTTCGGGTCAGCGCACTCCCGGTCGGGGTGCTTGCGCGCGAACCGCGGGTCCGACCAGTACTGCGCGAAGGGTGGCTTCTCGGAGACCTGCATCGCGTACACGACACCGACGCCGCCGGAGGTGAGACCGACGACCCAGTCGCCCGGCTGTGCGACACGCCGGATGACCGGCTTGCAGCAGGCGAGGGTGCAGCGGCCGTGGAAGGGGTTCGGGGCGAAACCGTCGTCGTACCGGAGGATGTAGGAGAAGAGCCTCATCCGTCTGACATGGCCGGTGGAGTTCCCATGCCCCCTACGTTGCTGGCGAACCTGCGACCGCCGCCTCGTGCGAGCCCGTGTGGTCTCCGCCAACCGACTCTCGGTAGGGAGCGCGTACGGCTTCGAAGGACTCTTCGGCCACGAGGTCGTCCTCAATCCTGCGAATCCCGGCCGCGTCCGTGCGGCCGACTGATGTCTGCTTGGCCAGCTTGATACCCTCGAACACCGAGAAGCCGGCGCCGAGGAGCAATCCAAAATCGTGGAACCGCATGAAGCGGTCGTGCGCGATGGCGCCGAACCTCCTTCCGTCCACTAAGTTCAGGGTCAACTCAACGACGGCCGACGAACCGAGCCCGGAACACGCGTTGCTCCACGCCGCCACGATTTCGCCGGCACCGACGTTGGCGGAGTTCTTCTGCGACCATGGGACGTTCTTCCCGGTGAAGACGACGAGACGCCGCGGGCATTGCCCCTGTTCGGCCAGCCGCCGCAGCAGACCGAAGAGACCGGAGGCCCTGGGCTTCACGACCTCCTCCTTGCCGCAGTACTCGTCGATGACCACCATCGCTGGACAGCATCGGGCCAAGATACCCAGCTCCCGGAGAAGAACTTCAGTCGGCTCTTTTTTTGGATGGATGACGGCGCCTCCAAGCGCCACATCGCTCCACCGGCTGGCAGCGAGGCAGTCGACGCGACAGACCTCGACACCGTTCGGCAGCTCGATGGCCCCCTCCTCTGCGTCCGGGAGAAGCCAGCGTTCCTCGCCCGGGTGCACCACGAACGTGCCACCCACGGGGACGGGAGGAGGCTGAGCGTCTGCGCCGGACGTGGAGCCGTCCCAGGAGTCATCGGCGTACCAACGATGCGACTGGCGAATCCCCACCAGGAGTTCCTTCCACAACTTCCGAACGGCCGGCCCGGTCTCCACACGCTCCAACTCCATCTCAAGGGCCTGGAGGAGCGCCTTGTTCCGGTCGACCACGAGAACTCCACAGGTCCGGGCGTAGCGCCAAAGCAACTCCACTATTCCTCGTCCGCGTGCCGCATCTTCGCCGGGCACAGGGGCCGGGCATCTCCCCGAGAGGGTGAAGCAGTACACGCATCCGGGCTGACGGCCTGCGCTACTACTCACCGAACACCTCGTCGAAGCGCTCTTCGAAGAAGCCGTGCGGCCACTCGTCGAGGAAGTCGCCCCGGTCGTCAAGGCGGAGTTGATGGATGCGGCTACCCCCGCGCCTCGGTTCCACATACAGAACCGAAATGTCGGACGGCCGGATGCTTCCCTGCCGGACTCGCCTCTGGAAGCGCAGCATCAGCGCCTCGCTGTGCGTCTCCACCAACCAGCGATTTGGCGCATCCACGGAATCCCGCTTCCGCTGTTCTATGCCGCTCGTGCTGATGAAGAAGTCGGCGAGGTCCGCCTGAAGCCGGGGGTGCAGGTGAAGCTCCGGCTGCTCAACGCAGATGAGGCTCCCCTCCCCGATGAGGCCCTCGACCAGTATGGGGAGAACCTGCGCGATGCCGAAGCCCACGTCAGCGGTCGATACCGCGACGCCGGCCCGCTGGTCCACCAACGACAAGGTGAGCAGCTCACCCGTGAGGGCGTTGCCGAGCCGCGCCACGCGGAGCTCGTACGGGAGCTGGAAGCGCTCGAACCAATGGTGAAGGTTCTTCCGGAGGTCGCGCCCCTCGGAGAGCAGTACGTCCGGGGTGCGTTCACCGGCGACCCCGACCGTCCCTCCCTCTTCGCCGGAAGTCCGGTAGTACCGAGCTGGCGACATTCGAAGGGGTCCAAGATAGTCCAAAGAATTGATGGCGTCCTCGTGGAGGGACCCAAGCGAATGAAGCAGGCCTTCCGCGACTCGGAGCACGACGTCGCCGACGTCGGGGCCGACCGGGGAGTCGGGCTTGCCGGACCCCCGAACGGCGACTAAGTGCGCCGGGAGGCTGGAGGACATCTCCGCTTCTGCCCGGGCCGAACCCAGAACACGGTGCAACACCGCCAAGCTGGGCAGGTCCTTGGGGAGGCCGCGGAGGGGCTGCCGCTGCCGCTGCACCATCTCTCGGATCAGCGACTCAACGAGCACTGCCATGGAGGCCACCGAGTCCCGGTCCGCCCACTCGAAGAGGTCGGCATCTTGCGAGCGGCGCCGTCCCGATACGGCACGAAGGCTCGCGTCGAGCCCCGGTCGAGAGGACGTCGCATCCAGTCGCAGCCGGACAGAGGCCAAGTACGAGGAGTGCCCCCGTCGTCCGCGCGTGGATGGCGCGGCGTGAAAGCGCACCGACACCTCGCTCGATGCGTCGAGCGGCAACGTGATTCTTGCGGGTGCGGTCCGGAAACGGAATCGCAACGACTGTCCGCCACTGACACGTAGGGACATCGAAACATCTGTGCCCCGGTCGTGACGGTGGGCGACAGACTCGAAGGTGCCGCAGTCGACCAGCGGGCCCTTCAGGACCAAGCCAGACGTCGCCGTGGAATAGGCCTGCGAGCGCTGCTTCAAGAGGAGCAGTGCCTGGATGATGGATGTCTTGCCGCCAGAGTTCGGGCCGTAGAGGAGCGTGATAGGGGCGAGAGGGGCAGCTTGGGACTGCGCGAACGGTTTGAATCCGGACAGCGTCAACTGGGTGGGAAACGTCGTGTCCGACATAGCCTTTAGCCTCCCCGCTCGACCGCTGGATGCCCGCGGCTCAGTGGGCCCCTCCAATGTACATCGCCAACTCCTCGAGGTGCACCGCCAGGCTCCCCTCATCTCGCAGCGCCTCGGCCGTCACCTCGACGACCTGGAAGCCCTTCATCCGCGCCTTCGCCCGCAGCAGCTTGTCGCGCGCCCGACGCTTCGGGTCGCCGTGCAACGCGGCGCTCATGCCGTCTATGTAGACCAGGACCTTCTTCTCCGGGTACGCCCAGTCGGCGTCGGTGTAGCTGCCGTCGTCGAAGGAGACGCGGAACTGCTGGCCGGGCGGGACCGGGAAGTTCTTCCTCCGGCAGATTTCTCCGAAGTCCATCTCGGCGTCGCTGTCCGCCTTCTTCCCGTCCGGCACCGGCTGGAACGTGACCGCCGGCACGCCATGGCCCAGTTCCAGCGGCTGCGTCAGGTCGGCCAGGAGGTTGATGGCCTCGTGGCGGTTCAGCACGTCGTGGTCCTGCTGGTTGTAGAAGTGCCGCAGGCACGCATAGCAGGACGTGTCGCAGCCGCTCGCGCAGTTCTGCAGGACGTCCGTCGCCCTCCGACAGATGGTCTCCCAGTGCTGGAGAATTTGCGGCAGGTAGCCCGAGCCACCCGGCATCGGGTCGTAGAAGATGACCCAGTGCCCGCCGTTCTCGTCGGTGACGATGAACCCCTCGACCTCCGTGGTCCCCATGTCGAGCACCTGCCGTGCCCCGATGCGTACCGACTCGAACACGTTCGCGGCCTCCCCGTGCGCCTTGAACGGCCCGAGCTGGATGGCGTCCGACGTGAACTCGACGTGCAACGCGTAGCTGTCCACCGTCTTCTTGCCGTGCAGCTTCTGGTGGTCCTCGGCGAACCGTTCCAGCTCCCCCTCGCTAGCCATCGGCGACCGCGTCGCCCCGCAGCTCGTGCAGATGGGGAAGAACGTGAACCCGTCGCCGCGCGGCCGCCCGAGGTTCACCAGGCGCAGGTCGTGTCGCCGGAGGAACCGGCAGTCGTACGGACCAATCTTCCCCTCGTGCCCGCCGGCATGCCGCGAGAGCGCGCTCCCGAAGATGGCGAACGACACCCGCCGCCGCATCGGCTCGCGGTCGTCGATGTCCCGGTGCTGGTTCATCTCCACGTCGGCGAGCTGGTAGGACTGGAAGACGACGGGCGCCTGCTCCTGACCGCCCTCGGTCGGTGCCGTGCCCTTCTCGAACACGCGCCCGTTCTCCCCGTCGTAGACCAACGTCCGCTCGAAGACCGCGGTCCGGGTGCGCTCGTCGTCGGACCGCAGGGTCTCGAACCGCAGCTTGCGCACGCGGAAGATGTTGCGGTTGGCGTACACGTGGTTCGCCGGCGTCAGCTCGCGCAGCGCCACCGCCGCCGGTCGGGAGATTTCCACGTACGGCTCGAGGCAGGTGGCCGTGACGGTCTCCCGCGCCATCGCGTAGCCGGGCAGGAACCCGTCCACGCCCAGGAAGCTCAGCGCGTAGTTCTCCTGGCGGTTCTTGTCGCGCAGCGTCCGCAATGCGTACTCGTACCGCCGACGCAGCGTCCCCTGCTCGTCGGTGAGCGCCTCGCCGGCGTCCTCGATGTCCCGCAGTTCCTTTAGCTCCCGTCGCCAGGTCTGCACCTGGCCATAGAGGGCATGAACATGCCGCCGCAGGTCGGGCTCGAACTCGTCCACGTACTTCGCCAGCTGCTCCGCCGCGACCGCTTCCGCCTCATCCGGCGGCCACCCGCGGAGGAACACGTCCTCCAGCATCGCCACCAGACCCCCCCGGTGGTCGGCCACCAGCTTGGCCAGGCCCGAGAGGTCGCGGGGCTGTTTCAAGTAGGAGACCCGTTCGTCCTCCCCCTCCTTGCGCACGTCCGCGAACCAGTGCGCGACGGCGACCGGGAACGCGTCGTCCAAGACCTTCTTCTCGGCGTCGGTCGCCGCCAGACCGCGGAGCGCGGTGAGGATGGCGGAGTGCACATGCTTGCGGATGAGCGGCTCGTTGCGCATCGAGAACGCAGGCACGCGGATTTCGCCGGCAATCATCGCCTGCGGCTTCTGGAAGAAGTACCGGCCGTGCGAGTCGCTGCGGCAGTGCGTAAACACCACGGCGATGCGGTGGCGCCGCCCGGCGCGCCCCGCCCGCTGCGCGTAGTTCGCCGGCGTGGGCGGCACGTTGCGCAGCAGGACCATCTCCAGCTTGCCGATGTCCACGCCCAGCTCGAGCGTCGGGGTGCACACCAAGCAGTTGAAGGCGCCCCCCGTCTCGCGCTTGAACTCCCGCTCTATCTTCTGCCGCGCGTCCTTCGGCACCTGCGCCGAGTGCTCCCGGGGCTTGAGCGGCACGAACGTCGTCCGCGTGTACTGCCAGACGTCGAAATGCTCCGTGTCTCGACCCTGCTCCGTGGGCTCCCCCTTGCAGCCGTATTCGGGGCATGCCCCGGTCGGCAGCGGCACCGACTGCGCCCGCCGGCAAGCGGGGCAGAGCAGCCGCCGGTCGGTCAGCACCACCCCAAGGCGCTCGACGTTGAGCTGGTGGAGGGCCCCCTGGACCTTCGCGGGCACGAGCCGCCCGCCGTGCTTGTAGAGGAACTGCACCGGCACGAGCAGCTCGTCGCCCTTCAGCTTCTCCCAGAGGTCCTCGAGGAACGCGTCGCGAGTCGCGGCACCAACGTCGCTGCCGCCCGGGATGCCCTTGCGGAATATCTCCTGGGCGCCCGACCGGCCGTTGCGCGCCGTCCACCCCTTCAGCAAGCCCTTGTCGGCATCGTTCTTCTTCGAGAACACCAGCGCTTGCGGGCGGTATTGCTCGGAGACGGCGACGAGGCCCTTGCGCACCTCGAGGTCCCGGTCGTTCCACCGCCGGCGCAGGAGCGGGTCGGACACGACGCCACGACGCCGGTAGTAGTCGAGGAGCAGGCGCACGAGGTGCTGCAAGGCGTCGGGCGGGACGCGCAGCTTGGGCGCCCAGCGGCCGAGGAACTCGGCCATCTCCGCAACCTCGACCCCGCGCACGCGCACCTCTGCCAGGGCCAGCGTTTCGAGGCTTCCACGCCGCTGGCCGGTGGACGCGAACTCCTCGAGCAGGAACCAGCGGACCCGGGTGACGTTGTCCTCGTCGTCCCAGACCTTCTCCTTGAGGATGCCGCGCTCCTTGGCCAGGTCCACCATCCGCTCGGTCAGCTTCTCGACCGACCAGACCCGCTCGCGGTCGCCGGCGAGCACGCTGTACAGCAGGTGGCGCAGGCGGAACCGGCGCGACCGCTCCTCCATCCACCCGGCCTGGAAGGCGGCGTCTTGGCGGTTGTCGCTGAAGATGAGCAGCTTCTGGAGCGGCTCCTCGCGCATCGCGCTCAGCATGGACTGCGCGAGGATGGTGACGTCGGCCACCTCGCTCGACTTCGCCGGCGTGACGATTTCCTCGTACCCCTTGGCCGCCGTGCCGCAGGCGAGGCAGGTCTTGAGGGTCCCGGTGTGCAGGACGACCGGGATGAGGGTTCCCGGACGTGCGCACTTCCCGTTCCGGCACGTGTCGGACTTCGCATCGTGAAGGGCCCCGCAGATGCGGCAGAGCCAGGCGTCGGCCGGCGGCCCGGCCTCTTCGTCGGACTCGTCGAGGCCCACGAGGCAGTTGGCGACGTAGACGCGGGAGGCACCGGCATCCTCGTCCCGCCGCTCCCCCTGGGTCGCCGTCCACGTGAGCCGGACGCCCACACCGTCCTGGTTGACCGACTCCTCGGCGTGGAGCGGGAAGTAGTGCTGGCCGCACGACCGGCAGAGGACGAGCGGGAACACCCGCGCCCCTTCGTCGTCGTGGCCGGCCTCGACGTCGAAGTGGACCTTCGCGTCGCCCTTCGCGTCGAGCGAGCAGCCGAGCCCCTGGTAGCCCTGGACGAAGTAGTGGAGCTTCGGGCGCAGGAGCGGCTCGTCGTCCTCCTGGACCAGGGCGCCCAGCGTCAGGTAGCCGAGCAGTTCGGCCAGGAGGTCGTCATGCGCCACGCCCTTGCGGCCCATGGCCTCCAGCCGCGGTAGGGCCCGTCCCAGCAGCTCCGGCTTGCAGAACAGCTCCGCGAGCATCCCCACGACCTTGTTGCGCGCCAGCAGGTCGTACGCCTTGGCCATGGTGGTCGCGCCCGCACCGTCAGCGCGCCCGCAGAGGCGCTCCACGAGGCGCAGGAGCCCGTCGGGGATGTCGGTGACCTCGTCCCTGAGCTGGAGGTCGCGGGAGGCGGCCAGGACGTCGTCGAGCAGCTTGCGCGGGTCCTGGGGTCGCGGTGGCTCGTAGAGTGCCTTCCGGGTGCCACACCGGGCGTCGTAGTGCTCGGTGACCAGCTCGACCTGGTCGCGGTCCACGCCGAACAGGCGGGCGGCGAACGAACGAACGGCGCCGGCGGCGTCCAGGCCGCTCTCGGGTTGCTGTACGGTTGCGGAGGTCCCGACGCAGATGACCTCGTCGGCCTTCTTGCCGGCCACGTGGCGCAGGCGCCGCAGGAGGCACGAGACCTCGGAGCCGAGCGCGCCGGTGTACGTGTGCACCTCGTCCACGACGAAGTAGCGGAGGGGGGCGCCGCGGAACAGGTCCAGGTCGAGGTCGCGCAGGAGCAGGTACTCGAGCTGGTGGAAGTTGGTGAGCAGGATGCGCGGCTTGCGCTCGCGGATGTCCTTGCGGGTGAAGCACTCCTCCCAGGGGACGGGGACCTTCTCCTCCTTCCCCTCGTGGAGGAACGCCCGCTCTTGGCCGGTGTAGGCGCGCGACTCGCGCAGGCGGCCCTGCTCGGGCTCGTTCTCCTCCGGGGTGACGCCGGTGTAGCGGCCGAAGGTGACCCCCGTCCCTGCGAGCAGGGGACGGAGCCGTCGCAGTTGGTCGTCCACCAGGGCGTTCATCGGGTAGACCAGGACGGCGACGACGCCCTCGCGGGCGCCAGCGTCGCGCAGGTGAAGCGCGTGGTCCACGACGGGGAGGAGGAACGCCTCGGTCTTGCCGGAGCCGGTGCCGGTGGCGACGACGGTGTGCCGGCCGGCCTTGATGGCGCGCAGGGTCAGCTCCTGGTGCTTGTGGAGCGACTCGTAGGGGAAGACGGACTTCAGGACGGGGTGGAGGCCCAGCTTCGGGTCGGCGCAGAGCGTGGCGACGGACGGGCCCTCCTCGAACGCGGAGTTGATGAAGACGTAGGGGCCCTTGGCGATGAGGCGCTCACCGCCGAGGTCGTGCCGCAGGTGCCGCTTGACCTGTTCCTCCATCCCGCGGTCGGCGATGGGGAAGGTCGTCATGAGGTACCGGCCGAACTGGTCGATGACCTCGGTGCCGAACTGGACGGGGTTCAGGCTCACGGCGACTTCCTCCTCCCAGCGGCGTTCAACGAAGCAGGCACAGCGTACCGGCGTGACCGCGTGGAGGACAAGACTGCCGGCGGGGAGTAGCCGCCGCGGATGCCCTACGACGACGTTTCCTCCAGCCCGGCCAGGAGCCGCAGATGAGCCGCCGCATCTGGTTCAGGCCAGCTGTCCGCTCTGGCTCGAGGTTCCAGTGCACCTTGAGTGGGCTGCTGCTCAATCGCCGTGGCGTCGAGCGAACCGACCAGTTCATCCAATCGCACGACTGCCAGCGGCAGGATACGCTCGACGAACGTCTGCGGCTCAAGGACCAAGATGCCGTCCGGCAACAAGAACAGGCCACCAAACTCCACGACCCCATCCAGGCGCTCGAGGATATCCCGAACTCGACGCCCGGACGCTTTCGGAACCGCGAACATCAACTGCTCGTCGCGGTCGTCCTGGTTTCGCACATGGACCGGCTCAAGGCTGGTGTAGTGCACGGTGTTGCGCAGTTCGGCGATGACGTCCAAAACCTCGCCTGCCCCGCGCCAGCTGGCCAACAGCGCGGCCACCTCGGGTGCACGCGCGAGGAGCCGCAACCCGAAGCCATCACCGCGGTACCGGCGCCACGAGATCGCAGCTCCCGTGATGCCGAGGCCGTAGGCTTCGTTGGCCAGCCGAGCCGCAACGTCGAACGCTCCGGCCAACGAGAACAGAACGCCGTCCACGCCGGACAGGGCTTCGTCCAGACCCTCGTAGCGGTCGTCAGACCACATGCCCCAGAACCCGTCGTCACCGAGCAGTGCCCAGTGGACTTGGTCGCGCGCCTGCAAGGCTCGCGCCACGCGCGCAAGCAGGTTCTTCAGCAGGAGAGCCGGGCCGTCATCCGCCAGCCCCTTCCGCCGGGGAACGCGTTCGAGCAGGCGGCGGCAGTTCGGCATGAGTTCGCGAGCAACGCCCTGGTAGAAGCCGCTCCTGCCGGCAGTCGCCGTGAATCGGCCTCGGTCGGAGCGGTACGCGAAATCACCCCGCGAGCGACGATACAACCCGACGCAGGCAGCGGCCTCCGGCAGGGAGACAACGCCGCGCCCGAACCCGCGGGGCCGGAGGGAGAGGATGAACGAGGAATCGGTGGCGACGAGGTCGATGCCCTCCGTAGATGCGAACCAGTGCAACGCCAGCCATTCGTCCAACTCATCCAACGGACCTTCTGCCAAGTCCGGCATCCAGCCCAGCCACGTCGTGCGCTCGCGGGCGACGAAGTCGTGCAGAAAGGTCTCGCTGCGGACGCGTCGCCCCTGCGGAAGCCCTGGTCCATAGAACTCGTCCAGGACGGCGTCTCCGCAGTCTGCACCGGATTCAGCAGCCTCCAGGGTGAAGACGCTTCCCTTCCCTGCCTGCTGGTCGGTCCACCGAACGCAGACCCGGCGAGCCGCGTCGGGGCGAGTGGACCAAACGTCAAGCACGCCACAGCCATCGAGGCCCGCGACCATCTCGCCAGCTAGAGACGAGCGAGCGTCGTCGGACAGGTGGAGTAACACACGCAGCTTCCGAGGCTGGGTGTCGCGAGCGAAAGGGTTGCCACGAGAGTCGGCGTTGCTCCGATGCTGCTTCAGCCAGCTTCGCATCCAGGCGAGAATCACGGACGCGCCCCCGACGGCGAGTCGTCGGTGTTCGCGCCCACCGCCCGGTACCTCGTCCCCCGCTTCTGCCCCTGCCTCTCCACCTCACCGCGGGCCAGCAACTCCGATATCGCGGCGTTCCACGCCCGCGCCTCTATGCCCAACGCCGCGGCGACCTCCGCCTTCGAGCGCCAGTCGCCCATCTCATCGAGCGCTGTCAGGACCGCGGCGGCGTCCTGCGACAGCCGCACCGCTTCCAGAACCGAGACCGGTTTGGCCGTCGAGTTGGGTGGCGACTGGACGCCCGTCGTCTTCGGCTCGGCGACCGCTCCATCCTCGGCCTTGCCGCCGACTGCCGGCGCCGGCCCGGGCACCGCCGCGCCGAACAGGCCAAGCTGCGGGTCGCCCTCGGGGTGCGTCAGCGCGAACGCCCGGACGCTTCGCTTCTTGGGCAACTCGGTCTCGGCCGGCTCCGGCGCATCGGCCGCGCCGTCGTCCTCGGTCACCTTCTGCCGCCCCTTCTTCCCGTCGTGGAGCCCCGCGGCCACCTCCTCGGCGTACCGCTCGTGGTTCAGGGCAAGCAGTCGGCGGAGCACCTCCTGACGCGCCTTCTCGGAGATGGTGAACCGCCACTCCGACTTCGTGACGGACCGGACCTTCCCCGTCTTCTTGTCCTTCTTCTCCTCGGTCGTCTTCGTCTCGACCCAGCCGTGTCCCAGTTCCAGGTCGCTCCACCCGTAGGCGTCGCGCACCGCGAGGTCCATCTCGACGTGCAGGTTGCGCAGTTTCTGGATGCCGGTGTCCTTGTCCTCCGGGTCGTGGAACCGGTTGTACGTCGCCGTCAGCCCTTCGTCGTTGGCGACCATGAGTTGCGCCCGATGGTCGTACATGGTGTTGCATCGATTGGCGGCCAGCACCGCTGCCGGCGATGCGCCGAGTGGCCACGGCATCGTTCGAACCGCCCAGCCGGGGTTGTAGCGCATGTCCGACCTCAGCTTGGACACGCCCGGGCGGTGCGCCCACGCCTCGTGGAGCGACGAGTGCAGCACCCCCCCTATCAAGAAGGAACTGGATGCGACGGAGACGCAGAGATTGGAAGGCAGAATGGACGACGGCATTCTCAGAAACACTAGGTACTTCCCTGTCTCGGGTGTGACCCAATACCAGCCCTCAGCGCGGATGGCCGCCTGCAGGTCCTTCGCATGCCGGCCGAACTGCCACCACAAGGTCCTGAGCTTTGGGTTCTGCGCTTGCGTCCGCTCGGGCAGGACGATGCGCTCAAGAACGCGAAAGGCCTCCGGGTACGTTCGTGCTTCTTCGATGTCCATTTCGCCGAAGTAGATTGCGAACGTCGGGACGCGGGTCTCCTCGACGAGGGCGTTTAGTTCATCACCGCGCAAGTACGGCCGGACGACCGCCTGCGAGCGCGCATTGCGGGCAATCTGCCGGGCTTCCTCCATCGGAAGCAGGAAGCCGGGTCCGTTCGGCTTGACCCCCAGGCCACAGACGAACGGGCAGACCAACTCAAGTGCGTCGGGCAACTGGCCGGTCGTCAGCAGGGGCGTGATGTCGTTCTCGATACGGCCGTCGAGCCACCGAGGTGCAGCCCATGCGCCCTTGCTAAGGTGCGCGACCGACACCTTCACCTTCGCTTGCCCGGGCCAAGGCGCGGACGAGATGGCCGAGAAGAGGGATGCTCCGGCATCCACCAGCACGCGGAGAGAGGCATTGCTGGTTTGTCGCTCTGCCAGGGAGTTGGTGGCCAGGACGCCGAGCGTACCGTCGGCACGGAGATTCTCGAATCCGCGCCGAATGAAGTAGGCGATTAGGTCTGCACGATCTCCGCCCTCCGGCCAGCGGCTGACGAGGTAGCTCAACCAGGCGCGGCCGTACGCGGCAGATACCTTCGTTCCGCCCATGTACGGCGGATTCCCCACGATGGCATCGAAGCCCCCGCGGTCGCCGTCGAGGAACACCTCCGGGAACTCGAACGGCCAGTGGAACGTCCGCTGCCCGACCAGCATCCGGTCGGCGTCGGAGCGCAGTTCTGCCGTCACCTTCGCATCTTGGGCCTCCGCGAAGCGCGCTAGCAATACGTCGCGCTGCGCCGCCTGCTCCTTCGCCTTCTCCGTCGCGAACGACGGCGCGACGACGCAGTCCCCCGCGAGTCGCACCCGTTCGAGCGCGCGGTTCGCCCTGTCCAGCAGCACCGCCTTGCGCTCCGAGTCCGCCGCCTCCAACACCGTAATCTGCGCGAGCTCCTTCCGTAGCTCCAGCGCCTCGTCCACGGCCTTGCCGACCAGCGGCTCCAACGTCCCGAGCTGAGAGCCCACGCCCTTCCGGTCCAGCGACCACGACAGGAGCTGCTCGCGGTCCACGCCGACCAGCGAGTCGCCGCACCGGAGCGCATGGTCCAGGAACGTGAACGGCCGGTCCTTCGCCAGCGTCGTCAGCCACAACGAGAGCTGCGCCATCTCGACGGCCAACGGATTCTTGTCCACGCCGTACACACACCGCTCAGCGACGTATCGCCGCGCCCAGACTACCATCTCGTCCCGGTGCTCGGGGTCGATGGCCCGCTCCGCCTCGGCGTCCCGCAACAGGTCCGCGTACGGCATCGAGAGCTTGGTGGCAGGGTTCTTCTCAATCGCTGCCGCCAACGCCCGGTCCCACGCCTCGACCAGCCGGGCGCCGAGGTACCGGATGACCTGCACCAGGAAGGCCCCCGAGCCCATCGCGATGTCGCAGACCTTGAGGTCGAGCAGCTCCCGCGGCGACTTCACCTTCCGCGGCTCCACCAGCAGCCCGGGCTTCCCCCCCACGTTCCCGTAGACCAACGGCTCCAGCGTCGTGCGCACGATGCGTTCGGTCAGCGACTGCGGCGTGTAGTGCGCCCCCGACGCCCGCCGGCTCGTACCCGTCGTCAGGTACCGCCAGCCCGGCGGCACGACCTCCTCGCACTGCACGATACCCGCGAACGGCCACACCCTCTCCTCGACCCCGAGCGGCAGCTTGGCGATGCACTCGTTGTCGCGCGGCCCGAGCGTCGGGTTCGCGAGGGCCTCGCGCACCGCTTCCGGCTTTCGCCCGGTCTCCTCCGCCACGAAAGCGACCTGCTCATCTCGGGACCGCTTCTCGAGTTCGGTGACGGGCAGCGCCGCCTCGCCGGCGCCGCGCAGCTTCACCAACGGCACGTCGCCGGCCCGTGCGCATCGGTGGTCGAGCAGACCCTCGTAGATGTAGCCAATCTGCTCGACGTCGATGGCCCAGTACCCGACCCGCTGCGGCTCGCCGCCTTTCCGCTGCCGGGCGAAGAGCAGCAGGTGCAGGACGTGGAAGAACGTCTCGTTCGAGACCCGGCAGCGCGGGTCCTCCAGCACCGGGAACCGCCGCGGGTCGAACAGCCGGCCGCCGTAGGCGATGAGCGACAGGTCGGGATGCCCGCAGCCGCCGTAGACCAGCCGGCACGTGGCCAGGAACCGCGCCCACGCATCGTGCGTCTCGGCCAGCCGCGCCGGGTCTTCGCGCTGCTGCCGCTGGAGCTGGTGCCACAGATAGGTGAGCCCGTAGCCCTGGTCGTACAGGACCTCCCCGTGCGGCAGAAGGTCGCGCTCCTCGGCGTAGAGGAGGAAGACCAGCCGCATCATGATGGTGAGGCCCATCTCGTAGATGCCGTCCTCGGTCATGCCGGCCAGCAGCTCGCTGTGCGCCGCGCGGTCCGCCTCGTCCCAGGACCAGATGAGCCGCTCGAGGCCGTTGCGCACCTGCTCGCCGAGCTGGTCGGCGACCTCGCCCTGCCGGTCTATGGACGTGCGGCAAAGGTCGGCCAGCGAGTGCGCCGCGTCGTCGGTCGGGCAGAGCAGGTCGCGCCCGAGCAGCGTGTAGAACGCGTCGAGCGTCGCCTTCTCCTCGGTCAAGAGCCGGCTGGTCCAGGTGATGTGCCCCGCGGTGAACCCGGGCGGGGCGTACATCAACCGGAGCACGTCCCCGTTGGTAACCAGGCCGAGCGGGTGGCTCGTGTCGCGCAGGAGCCGCTCGAGCTTCGTGGTCGGCGACGCCTTCCACCGCCCCTCCCGCCGGTCCTGTTTCTCCAGTCCCTGGTCGGGGTGGACGATGGACACGAGCAACGCCGGACCCTTCGGGCCCATCAGCACGCGGTCCGCCCGCAGGGTCTGGTCGAACTCGGCGAGCCGCACCTGGCAGGCGTCCGGGACCTCGGCCGCCTTCTTCCACGCGGACGACGAGTGCTCCAGCAACTCCTCGAACAGGTGGTCGAGCCACTGCCGGGCACCATCCGCGCGCCTCTCGGGCGCCGCGGCCTTGTCCGCCAGGGTGAGGCGGAAGCGCTCGGCCTTGCGCCGGAACCAGTGGTGCGCACCGGCGGCGACGGGCGTCGGGCCCGCCGGGAAGTGCTGCTCCAGCACCGGCTCGGAGACGACGAGGCCGTCGCGCTCTACCAGGGCCAGCCAGTCGGAGTGCTGCGCCATGGCTACCGCATCCCCCGCCCTGAGCGTGCCGAAGGGCCCTGGCCTGAGCCTGTCGAAGGGCCCCGCCCTGAGCTTGCCGAAGGGCCGCCGGAGACGAGGTCATCCGGCAGCAGGTAGAGCACCGCCAGCGGGAACGCCCGCGGAGCACCACGCATCGCGTACCGGGCCTTCGCCGCGTCGGGCTCGGTCTCCCGTTCCTGTTCGAGCTGCTCCTTGCGGGACTTGAGCCACGTGACGTCGCGGTTGTACTGCTCGCGCTCGGGCAGGTCCCAGCCCTTGAACGCCAACTGCGGGTCGTCGAGGTCCTTCTGCATCGTCGAGATGCGCTTGTCGACCTCCTTGCGGCGCTCCTCGATGAGCTGCACCAGCTCCTTCCCCTCGTCCGCGGCCCGCTTCCCGAGCCGCTTCTCCAGGTCGCCGGCCACGGCCTTCACGCGCTCGTCGAGCGCCTCGCGCAGCCGGCGCTCATGGGCGGGGAAGAACTTGCGCAGGAGTTGGGCGACGGCCCCCGGGAGGGGTACGTGCTCGCCGGCCAGCTCCAGCAACGCAGCGAGCCGGTCGGGCTTCTCCGTACGCACGGCATCCTCGCGGAAGGTCCCGCCGGTGAGCAGCAGCTCCTCATGGAGCTTGTTGCCCTGCTGACCCACCGCGATGAGCCGCGAGACGAGCAGCACCGCGGGTTCGGGCAGGTCGCGCCGGCGGACGACGCGGTAGGAGACCCTCGACATCCGGTGCGACTCGTGGATGCCGACCGACCAGAGGTTCTTGCGAAACACGCCCAGCGCCCGCTTGAGGAGCGGGTGGTCGAGGTGCAGGAGGCAGACGTCCTTCCGGTCCCGGGCGTGCTCTTCGTCGAAGACCAGGTGCAGCAGCCGACCCTTGGCGTCGTGGATGTACGGGCGGCACTCGCTCCAGGCCGCCGGCAGGTTGCGCAGCAGCCACGCCTTGCCCGCCAGCTCGCCGGTCTCGACCGGGTCCAGCCCCTTGTGGTCGGCGAGGCGCAACGCCTCCTCCAGCACCAGCCGCAGCGTGTCGGGGTAGATGTCCCACTTCTTGCGCGCCTCGGTCAGCGCGGCCTGGAGCTCGCGGATGCGCTCGCGGGTCACGACCTCCGCCTCGAGTTCGTCCCGGAGTATCTTCCGGCGGTCCTCCGGCGTGCGAATCTCGCGGCGCTCGCCGCGCAGGGCTTCCTCGACCTGGGCGGCGATGACGTCCCCGACGCTCCCGAGGTCGGCGCGCTGCGTCCGCACCTTGTCCACGACCACGTCCAGGAACTGCTGGTCCTCCCAGCCGGCGTACGCGAAGTGCCAGCAGAAGACCTCTTCGGCCTTCTGACCATGGCGGTCGATGCGGCCGTTCCGCTGCTCCATCTTGTTCGGGTTCCAGGGGATTTCCCAGTGGATGAGGTAGCGGCAGTGGTCCTGGAGGTTGAGACCCTCGGACGCCGCGTCGGTCGCCACCAGGATGCGGACCGGGTCCTCGGACGGCTTGGCCCGGAACGCCTTCTTGATGGCCTCGCGGTCCTGGCCCGGGCCACCGTGGAACGAGAGCACCTGGTCGCCCCAGCCCTGCGCCACGAGCGCGTCGAAGAGGTACTGCATCGTGTCGCGGTACTCGGAAAAGACCAGGAGCCGGTCGTCGTTCCACTTCCCGCCGGGGCGCAGGTGCTTGCCTATCCAGTCGAGCAGCACGTGGACCTTCGCGTCGGGCTGGTGGCGAGCTGCGCGGGCCAGCTCGACGAGGCGCTCCACGAGCTGGGCCTCCTCGGGGGTGGCGTCGAAGAACGCGGCGGACTCGGCCTGCGCCGTCTCCTCCATCCGGTCCTTCTCTTCGTCGTCGGCGATGTCCTCGGCCAGGCGCTCGCGCAGGGCGGCGACGACCTTGGCGTTCTCCTCGGTGGGGGCCTCCTCCGGCCGCAGGTGCGACTGGTGGACGCGGATGGACTCGTCGAACGCCGCGGGTGAGGAGAGCAGGCGCTTCTTGAGGAGGGTGAGGGCGAACTGCACGGGGAGCTTGTCGCCGTGGCGAGCGCGGTCGAGCCGCATGCGGGTGTAGCGGCCGAGGGTGTCGAACATCTCCCGCTCGGCGCCGGCCAGCTCGACGGCCAGGGCGTCCACGTGACGCACGGGAAAGCGCCGCCGGCCGAGGGCGTCCACCATGTCGTCCTTGAGGCGCCGGACCATGACCGTCTTGAGCTGCTGGCGGTTGAACGTCGGTCCGCGAGCGAAACGCAGGGGGTCGAGCAGCTCGAGCAGGGCCGTGAAGCTGGGGGTGTAGCCGTTGTGGGGTGTGGCGGTGAGGAACAGCCGGTGCTCGAAGTGCGGGATGACCTGCCGCAGCATCTCCGTGCGGTCGGAGTCGCGGACGTAGTTCGTGCGGCCTGACGGGGCCATGTTGTGCGCCTCGTCCACGATGAGCAGGTCCCAGTCCCGCAGGCCGCCGAAGCGCGCAGGGCGGAGGGCGGCGCGGAACGTGCGCTGCGGCTCCTCACGCTTGAGGAAGTCCATCGAGGTGATGAGCCGCGGGTAGGAGGCCCAGGGGTTGACGTGGGCGCCGTACTCGCGGCGCAGGCGTTGCATGTAGTCGCGGTCAACGACCTCGAAGCGCAGGGCGAACTTCTGGTCCATCTCCTCCGCCCACTGCTTCTGGAGCGAGGCGGGGCAGATGACGAGCACGCGACGGATGCGCTGCCGGGCGAGCAGCTCCTGCATGACCATCCCGGCCTCGATGGTCTTCCCGAGCCCGACGTCGTCGGCGATGAGGAGGTTCACGCGGGGCATGCGCAGGGCGCGGACCACGGGCTCGAGCTGGTAGTCCTCGACCTGGATGGCGCCGCGGAACGGGGCCTGGAGCGGGAGGGCGTCCAGCACCGTCGAGAGCGACCAGCGGGAGGCGAGGAGGAACGCGTCGAACCGACCCGCCGGGTCCCAGTCCTCCGGCGCCGGCAGGCCGAGGTCGTCGTGGACGGTGGGACCGACCTCGTGCTCCCAGATGACGTCGAGGGTCTCGCCGAGCTGGTCGTCGTCGAGGGCCTCGAGGCGCACCCGGTGCTGCGTCTGCCGTCTCGGGTCCACCGCCCCCGGCCAAACGTCCTGGACGATGAAGTGCCGCCCGCGCACGCGCACCATCTGGCCTTGTTCGGGAACGATGGACGGCAACGGAGACCTCCTCACCTCGGGTACGAGCGATGGCGTACGGGCAACGTGTCGGGTGGGATCATTACCCGGGGGGAGGGTGGAGGGCAACGGGCGTCACGCCAAGCGGTGCATTGGCGTAGGCCCAGCGCTCTCCGCCGCCTGGCGCCGCTTGGCGAGGATTCCGGCTACGCGGACGGCGGTGGAAGACCCTGCAGCGCGACGTACGGCGACGTCGCGTACAGCGTGAATGCGCACAGGCAGACCGCGGTCTGGTCGCCAGCGGTAACGACGCTCAGGCGATGCCAGCCCGGCTCGAGTGGTTTCTCGAGTTGCAGAGCCATCACCCCACTCCAGCCGACCTTCTCCGTACTCTCCGCATGAGCGCTGCCCTCCGAGCTGGACCGGCCGTCGAGAGCGAAATGAACCTGTGCATCGCCACGGTGGTTGGGTCTAGCCACGATTCCGGCGCGGGCCACGAACCTCGAGTGTCTGCCGGAGACCAGGACAGGAACGTCGCGAAGGTGAAAGGCCGTGGACGCGGCACCCCCGGGACCTACCGTGACGTGGCACGTGGAGTGGGTCGAGACGTACTCGTAGACGAGGGACGGTTGGTCCTTGCCGTCCACCACGTCCAGCAGTCCGTCGATCATCCGACCGAAGTCCGCCGCGGTCTGCGCCGCGCAGTCCTTGGACTTGGTCACGATGCAGGAGCGGAGCAAGTCGTACGCTGCCGAGACATGGGGGCGATTCGGGAACAACTGACGGATGTCGTTCTCCGGCTCATCGATATTGGATGCCGCGAAGTACAACCCGGATATCATGAAGTACGCGACCTTCGCCAGACCGAACACGTCCACTGTAGAGCCGTAGTCGGATTCCGAAACGTGCTTCTTGTCTATCCAGTCGGGACGCCAGTGCTTGCTGTGCATGGTCCTGGTGTCGACCGTCAGGCGGTCGGCGTCGTGGTCAAAGACGATCCCCATGTCTCCCAGTATCCACCTGCCGTCCGTGGCGAGGAAGACGTTCTTGGGCTTGATGTCGCGATGAACCAGGCCCTGTTCGTGCAACAGCGCGAGTCCCTCGGTGAGCGGCCGCAGTGCCCTTAGCACGTCCACGGGGTTGCCGTGGAACTTGCTCTGGTGCGCCTCGATGGTGCCGAACGGGTGGTACTCCATCACGAACCAGCGCGGCGGGTCTTCGGCGTCGCGGGCAAGGATGCGCACGAGGTGCGGGTGCCGACAGGTCTCCATCGCCGAAATTTCGCGGCGTAGTCGCTCGATGTCCTTCACGTCGTCCGAGCCATGGGGAATCTTCAGCGCTCCTGCGGCAGGCTCCACGCCGGCGAAGTGCTGCACGAACGTCTCGACCCACGAGCGCCAGTTGCGCTGAGCGAAGGCGTCCAGACCAGCACGGCCGTCCGCAGCGTGCTGGAGGCAGGTGAGGACCATGCCGGCGGGTTGCGCGCTGTAGCACCGGTAGACGGCTCCACCGCCGCCCTTGCCGAGAAGGGTGCCGGCCAGCCACCCGGCGCGCTGAACCGCCGCGTCGACCTCCGAGTCGAGGTTCGGATGTGGCTCGCTGCGTTCCATCGCGACCTCACCTTCGCCTGCCGCATTGGCGGGCGGTGACGACGTCCCTGCGAGGCGCATATCCTCCTCACCAAGCAGCAGTGCCGGTGCGCTGGGCCACGGTCGGCCTCCTCGCCCGGAACGAAGATACGCGAGGTACGCTGACCAGTCGGCGCACACCTGCAACGGCTCGACGTCGATCGGAGTGCCCCACCTGTAGTCTCCACCTGACCCGTTCGCTCCGTTCTGCCAGTCGGCCATCGTGATGAGCGCGGTCACGAGCGGCAACGGAACGCCCTGGAACGCAGGCCGGGCCGACAGCTCCTGCCAGGAGTAGTCCCGGAAGTCGGGGTCGGCCCGGAAGCGCTCGCGGAAGAACGCCAGGAGGTCCTCCAACATCTTCGTGGCCCGGCCGCCGACCGACGTTTGCAGCAGGCCGGCGAGCGTCAGTTCGTAGTGGTCGCGGCCGTGCTGGTCCGGCTCGAGAACGAGGTACCGGGGGACCAACACGACGGCGGCACGCTCGACGAGGGCAGAACCATCCTGGCCAAGCTGTTGTCGGAGCCGGCCGCCGGAGATGTCCCCGTTGTGCTCCAGGTAACCTGCTATCGCCTCGAGTACCGTGCGCTGGCCTTGGTCGAGCAGCCGCGGCGGATTCGGGTATCGCTGGCGGAGGTTGGCGCGCAGCGCCTTGACGACACCGGGCGGCCAGCGCCCCGGCTTCTTGAACGCAGACCACTGAAGTCTGTCGTGCAGCCAAAGGCAAGTTGGCCGACGCGGCTCCTGGTCATCCGCGGCTCCAAGTTCAAGTTTCCACGCCTTCCCGTCATCGGACAGGAACACGGCACGCCAGTCCCGCCCCTGCACCGAATCGCGCCACAGCACCGAACCTGGGCGAAGCCACTGGAATCTCCTGTGCATTCCCCTCTCCTAGGTTCCACCGACCAGCCAGCGACCGCGCCCTTCGCGGGCCGTCAGGACCTCGGGCGCCGATGCCTCACCCGGGGATCAGAACCCGTGGGCGTCGGGTCGTCAAGTGACCGTTGCCCGCCTCGTCGCTGGTGACGAGGATCGCCGATGGTACACGGTCGGCAAGAGTGCGCCCCGAGTAGCAGTTGGGCCAACCGATGGAGCTGCCCGCACGCACCCGCGGCTCGAAGTCGTCCTCACCGGCTTTACGCAGGCCGGCGATGCTCGCCTGGAGCCATGGCGCCGGCCCAGCCATCACCACCCAGAACCCCGGTCGCCGGGTTCATGGAGCGGCACGCGTGCCGGCCGGCAGGTGTGCACAGAACACGCCTCACGTGCCCTGTCGGCGCATGGCCACGACGCGCGACCCCATCGCCGACGGGCGGACAGCTCCGCTCCCCCGCCGTCCGTGTTGCCCCGGCCCAGACCTGCGTTCCCTGCACGTAGGTTCCGGCCCGCTTCCCGTTTCCCCCGTAGGCATGGGAAACGGGAAACGCCGTCTGGGTCCCTTCCGCCCCCGCCGTCCCCGGAGCAACCCACGCCACCCCACGCCCGGCGCCAGCGACGAAGTCCTCGCCGACGCAACCACCGCCGGCAACGTCCCCCCGCGCTCTCGCCGACCGCGAGCCCTGCCGCTGCCGCAGAGCGTGAGCAGGCGCCGACGCCCCGCGGTTGCCTTCCCGCACCGCGCTACGTAGCCTCCACCCCACGATGCGGGACTCCACCCGTACCCGCGGCCGTCAACCGGTCGCCCAGCAGCGCGCCTACGAGGCGTTCAGCGAGGCCATCCGCTGACCTCGCCGGCGACGCCGTGGACCGCCTCGAGAACCCGACGCCGTTCCAGTACGCCAAGGGCGACCAGAAGCACTTCCTGGGCCGCCTGGAGCGCCTCGAAGCCGAACCCCGCGGGCTGGCGTTGCGGCCGTACTACCACGGAAGCCTGCGGCGCGGTGCGTGGCACCTCGCGCCACCGTCGTTCTTGCTGGCACGTCGCCTTTGTCCGGAACTTCGTCCTTGACGTGAGGCACGCCAGACGGTCAACATCATCCGGCAGGTCCCGACCAACCGGCAGCGCCAACCAAGCCTCGGCATGCCGCCGTCGTTGGCGCGCTTGGAGGGTTTTGTCGGTGACCACGAGAGAGGAGACAGGCGATGCGCCAACCGCAGAACGTCCCGCTCAAGTACGACCACCTCTTCGCGGCCGTCGACACCGGGCGACTGAAGATACCCATGTTCCAACGGGACTTCGTTTGGACGACATCACAGACCGCGGCACTTCTCGACAGCATCATCAAGGGGTACCCCATTGGTACCTTCATATTCTGGAAGACGCGGGAGGCAATGCGCCATTTCCGCAACATCGGAAATGTGGAGCTTCCACGGCCGCCGGACGGTGATTCCGTCCAGTACGTCCTCGACGGGCAACAGCGGATCACGTCACTGTATGCCGTACGCAAGGGCGTCCGCATTACCAAGGACGGCGAAGAGCAGGACTACAAGCGCGTCGCCATCGATCTGTCATTCTCCGCGGACTCGGAGGATCCGGTCGTGGTGGCCGAACCGCCCGAAGGGTCGCCTTTCATCACCCTCTACACGCTCCTGAACGGCTCCGTCACGGAGTTGGCTCGGGACTACGCGGAGCACCTCGAGAAGGTGGACATCTACCGGAAGCGCCTGACCGGGTTTGATTTCGCGACGGTGGTGATAGAGGACTACCCTCTGGACGTCGCGTGCGAGGTGTTCACGAGAATCAACACCGGAGGAACGAAGCTCACGTTGTTTGAGATCATGGTGGCGAAGACCTACGACCCCGACAAGGGATTCGATTTGGCGCACGAATACACGATGCTCCTAGACAGCAGCGGAGCCGAGAAGGACCTTGAGGATGCCGGTTTCGACACGGTTCCAGAGCAGACCGTGCTCCAGTGCATCGCCGCGCACGTGAGCGGACAACTACGCGC
Source organism: Deltaproteobacteria bacterium (assembly GCA_016218815.1). Taxonomy (GTDB): domain Bacteria; phylum Myxococcota_A; class Polyangia; order DRWM01; family JAAZOP01; genus JAAZOP01. The sequence continues at coordinate 23,606 of JACRCX010000082.1, read as the reverse complement.
CCGCGATATCCTCAAACTCGACAAGGATGCCGTCATAGGGTCATGGCCCACCGTCAAGGAGGGCATTTTCGCGGCCGTGGACTTCGTCCGCACCCACCTGCGCGTTCCGGTCTCTCGTCTCTTGCCCTACCACACCGTGCTTGTGCCCTTCGCCTACTTCTTCATCCGCAACGACTTGCAGATGCCGACTCCTGAGCAGACGCGACGCCTCGCCCAGTACCTTTTCTGGGCTTCTCTCAGCCAGCGGTTCAGTTCTGGCGTTGAGGGCAAGATCGTGCGTGACCTCGCCCGCATGGACGACATCCGCCAACAGAAGCAACCGGACTACAAGGGGGAGGAGTTGCACCTGACAATTGACGACCTGAAGGCACGGCCCTTCAGCACGGGAAATGCGGTCTGTCTCGCTCTTCTGTGCCTCTACGCCTATCAGGAACCGAAGTCTTTCGCTTCCAACGGCGTCGTCAAGTTGGACAACTCGTGGCTGAAGGTCGCCTCCAGCAAGAACTACCACCACTTCTTCCCCAAGGCTCATCTCCGCAGGGCGGGCGACGATTCGTTGGCCAACTCCATCCTGAACATCACCCTCGTGGACGACCACCTGAACAAGCGGAAGGCCAAGAGCCGCGCGCCCAGCGACTACATGCGTGAGTTCCGCGATAGCAACCCCCAACTCGGCAGTACCATGAAGACGCACCTCATCGACGATCTGGACAAGTTCGGCGTCTGGGATGACGACTACGGTCGCTTCCTCACGATGCGGGGACAGCGCGTCATGGAGGAACTCGTATCCTGGCTTGGTTCGGACTGCTTGGTGAATTCACCCGGCGAATCTCGCGGCCCAACAGACGGGTCCGCGTAGTCTGACCGCCAGACCTCGGAACTTGCGACGCTCTCGGCGACATCAATGTCGTTTCGTCGTAACGGCCCGGGACCCCGAGGGAAACATGGCCCTGCGTCACCGTGGTCGGCGCGGTCGTGGCGTCGGGTCGGCGAGGGGAGCAACGAGGTCATCGAACACGCGCAGCGGCTTCGCCTGTTCGGCTCGATGCCAACGTCGTGGTGCTGTTCGTTCGCCGGGTCGACGTGGGCGTGGCCGAGGTGTGTACGGTACACACCTGCGTCCCCCCTCGGCGCCGTTCGTTCAGCCCGCCTCGCAGGATGGTGGGCACGACGCCCAGGACGGCCGCCCAGGGCGGCGCTGCCGCGAAGGGTCGTGGTGGGGTACTGGTCCAAGATGTCCGTGAACGACGGCGTCCAGGGCGCTCTCCGGGACGACGGCTTCCGTCGGGCTAGCTTCGGGCCATCGGATACCCATCGCACCATGCCGTAGCACGCCGCGGGCGCCGCGTCAGCGACGTGGCTCGTCGGACGGATACGCCACTTCCGCTCACCGACGCCGGGACGACCAGGGTGGGAACCCACCCGCAGGCGGGCCCGGCCGCCCAGCCGCGTCGGGACGCGGAACGACCCAGCTTTCGCCCGGCAACAGAACAACCAGGTCAATTCCCCATAGGAAAGCGCCCGACGACGTTTCGAACACGTTGATCGCGCTCTGGAGCCTGGGCAGTTCCGAAAGACGACGGGGGCCGCCCGCGACCAACGAATCGAGCGGCCAGACACCTATGTACTGCCCGGCCGGCCACCACACACTGCCCGAATCCGACGAATCGTACCCGCCGGCAAGGTAGGTGGCATCCCGACCCGGCAGTTCGACGCAGAATGCTGCCTCCTGAAGCAAACAACGGTCCGACCGTGAACCGGCTTCGTATTCCCATGCAGGGTCACCCGTGCCAACCGCGTGGGCATAAAGGAGCGCATCACGTTGAATGTCCACTACGTAGTAGTGTGTGGTAAGGTCGACCCAACAATGATGCGCGCAACACCCGACTCCCCAGCCGCACGACGACGTGTCAGTCGGCGAGCCCCAGTATCCCCAGCAATCCACCCAGACGGCGACGAAGAACACCTCCGTACCGTTCGCCCTATACGACCAGCCAGGCAGGCTGGGCAGCGTCCCGACGTTATCCGCGGTCACCGTCACGGGAACCTGTCTAAACTGCAGCCGCGTCAGCCATCCCTCGTCCCCCTGAAGGAGGTCCGAAGGACCAACGTCTTCGGGCAAGCACCGTTCGGGCAGCGACCCATACGGATCCCACCGCGAGGGACAACAGCTTTGCCCGCACGTCGCGACGGCTCCCTCGCAAACCTCGCCACAAACGGGGCAGGTGTCCGACCCGACGTCCGAATCGCCCGTACCCTCCTCCGCGTCGCCATGCGACAGCACGTCCGTCTGCCCTTCGTCCTCGCCGTCCACGAACAAGGTGTCTCGCCCGTCCGCCAAACTCCCGTCCTCCGACGGACCCTGAACCGTACTGGGAACGCACCCTGCCAGCAGAATGTAAAGGAGAACGGCGCCTCCACGACTCCCCTGCATCATCTCCCTCACCGCACCCTCCTCCCGAGCCTCCGGTGCCGACTCATCGCTGACGTAGCTGTTCCCGGCTCGCTGCATCTTCGACCCGCCACCTAGTAATTCTGAACTTTCCAGCGAACAAGCTGCGAACCGGGTGCTCCCGCATCCGAGAAGTCGTTGAGGCGGAAGTACATGTACAGCCCCGCCTCGCCCCTCATCGGGACCAGCGTCGGGTAGCGCTCAAAGTGCGATGACGGCTCTTGCGGTACCAACTGCGTCCACGACGAGCGTGACAAAGGCTCCGCAGACGACGTGTACAGCACAGAGCCGATTGACGCGGCGGCCATTTCCTCAGGATCTACCGAGTCCACGTAGCCCTCGACCTGCGCCAGTACATGAACCCTGCCACCGAACGAAACAGCCGAAGGCTGGCTCCGCAGGCCGAGCGGTGACAGCGCCATATCATCCCAACAACACTCTCCGATGCCCCCACAGATGTCGTCGTCGCAGATGCGGCGACGGCCAACCACTTCTTCATCAAAACGGACATTGGACCGGACGTCACAACGTGATCCGTCGCTGGTCCGCCCGTCCGACCACTCAGGCCGACCTACGGTTTCGGCAGCGGACCACGAGAACTCATCCGTTGGGGTACCCAACTGCATTACCTTCAACATCCCGTGGGGCTCCGCCCCGAAGAACAGGTATAGCGAACCGTCGTGAACTGCCGCCGCGGGTGCCGTCACGCTCAGCACGCTGCCCGAGGGGCCCGCCACCGGTGCGACGTCCGCCGAACAAGAACCGTCAGGCGCGCAAGCCGCCCACCGCAACTCACGGGAAGTCCCGCATTGCCGGTAAAACACGTGCACCGGCTCCCACGGAAGTGTTCCTTGAAAAGCGGCAGCCGTTACACCCATCAACTGTGCTCTGGTGCCGGCAATGCTGCCCATCGTCACCTCAGTCAAATCCCTCCGGAACCGGGCGAAACGGACCGGCCCACAGCCCATCTCTCCGTGGCCCGGCACCTCGGGCCTCTCCAGCCCAATGTAGAACACCCACAGCTCGTCGCCATACTCAACCACTGCCGGCGTGCTCCACCCGAGATCGATGGGAAACGGCTCGCTCCAGAAACCCTCTTGCGAAGGACGAAACCCGGGAACGCCGCCGACGCGAACAACAACCCAGGGACCATCCCGCCTGGTGGGAGTACCACCGGGGTCAGTCTTCACCACGTACGGTGTCACGTACGCCACGACCTCGGTGTCAATGCCGGACAATGGCGCCGGTGATGTCCATTGAAAACTGGCTCCCGCCACTCCGGAAACAGGAAGGGGCTCGAATGGCCGCGGCCGGTCGCCGCTCCAGAAACCCACTGCGTGAGACGCTCGCAGGACCGACATGCTCGCGAGCGGGAGCGTCCTCCAGCCGGACGCACTATCGGCGGCAACCGCACTGCTCATGAGCATTTGGCGGAATGCGTCGAAGGTAAGCCCGGACAAGCCTATACCGTGAAGGAATGCATCGGCCCAGACGTCCGCGGAACGCGTGGGACCAATGGAGGTCACCGCCACTCCATGCCGCGGGACGGGACACAGGAGTTCCGTGTCGACCTGTTCGGCATTCCACCCAAGCAGGCACGCCATGCCAGAAACGATAGACGAGTTGAAGTGCGGTGTAGGCGGGAACCACACGTCAGCAGTATTCGCCGCCCATAGGTACTCGGACCAGGAATCGGGGTACGGGCCGTATGAGCCACAAATGCTACTGGGACGCGCGAGGTTGCGAACGGGAATCGGCATGCCTTCGCTATCCACCTTGTTGCAGTCTAGTTCGGGAACTCCGCCAATCTTCCAGTCAAACTGCGGACGCACGGGGGCTCCGGCATCCCAGGTGGAGAGCTCCCCCATCACGTCGCCGAGGGCCTCCTGCAGTTCGCCAGACTGTCCCGACCATTCGATGCCAAGGGAATCAAGGACCCCGTGTGTCAACTCATGCGTCACAGCCTCCTCACACATTTCGTCGACCGTGGCCGTCAAGTAAGGCCGGGAGACGTCGCTAGAGTAGAACCTCCAAGCGGTTACGCCGGGAAATGGCACCGAAAACAGCGGTGGCCGCCCATAGCGCGGTTCCTCATTGAGAAGTGCCAGTATCTCGGCGCCTCCGCCATCCCAGGAGTCACGACCATGCTCGCTATAAAAAGTCCAAGCGCGAAGTACACTTGCGGCGAACCGCATTGCCGCGGGAGTCATGCGGTCCGGGTTCTCGATGACCTCGTGATTGAGCAGGCGGACACCAGTGGCGGGGTTGAGGTCGAGGTGAAGCAGAGGAGCACCGCCATCCGCTTGACAGGCGTCCGGAGGGGAACTCGCGGGGCAACGGTAGACGACGCGCCCGTCGAATTCCTGTGCTCCCTTCCCGTAAATGTGCAGAAGACGCCCGTCGAGGGCCGAGATGAAGACGTCGTAGGCACCTGCATCGTCGTCGGAATCCACTACAATCCGGTACGCGAGGTCGCCGCCGTACCCAACACCCCCGAACGCACGGTTGGCAAAGAACCCAAGGACGGGTGGGCCCGCTCCAATGCTGTGCACACCGGTGGGCAGTGCTGCGGCAGCCAACAGTTGCGCGTGTGCAGACGGTACGACCGGTACGGTAGTGTCCAACGCCGACGTTGGGACCAGGGAGGAAGCGAATCCGGCGAATTCCCGGGCGGGCGTTAGGTCAACAGTTAGGGTGCTTCCGAAGACGGGCAGGCCGGATTCCACCTGGGCGAAGTGGACGTGGTACGCACCGAACGCGTCACGCCGGGACGCATGGAGCACTAGCTCGGTCCTTGGGGAATCGATGCCGAACAGCTCTCGATACCACGCGACGACGGTTCGGGCTGCAAGCTCGGGGGTGCTGTTCGGCGGCACGTGGAGTGGAATCCGGACGAGAGGTCCTCCTGCGGCGGTGGCGGTGCCGTCGCGACCGAAGTGCAGGTCGACGTCGTACGGGTCAAGGTGGTCGTCGTCCGCGCCGTGACGAAACTCACGGGCCGCGTCTGAGGGCAGCGCGGTCAGTACGTTCGGCAGTGCGGCCAGGTGGTCCGCTTGCAGCCGCCGAGCCGCGCGAGTGACGACAGCAGGGGTGGCGTCAAGATTGGCGTGCTGCGTCTGGACTGTGCCCGCATCAACGACAAGCAGCGCGTCGATGATGCAGGCGGCATTCCCGTGCGAGTCGGTGGGAAGTTCGTGACGTCCGCATCGTGGGCCCTCGCCGTCGCCGGTCCATACGCGAATCACTTGAACAGCGAGGCTGTAGGAGTACAGCTTCCCCGTTTCAACCACGGTTCCGTCGCTATTTGTTCCGTTCCAGGCCGTGGACACGTCGGCATTGACTGAGTGGCCCGTGTCGAGGATGGCAGTAGCGGTGAGAGCGGCGACTTGGCCGCCCGTGCCAGGGTCGCGTATGTGAATATCAGTCTTCAGTTCGAAGCGGTGGTTGGGGGAGGAGCCCCCGAGTCCTGCGACTCCATCGATGGTGGCGTTGGTCGTGGCTATCCACGCCGGGTCTGAGTACGGGTCGAAGGGGTCGGGATAGTCGGACAGGGCGAGGATGTGGAACTTGCCTCCTTCACTCTCCAGGGGTCCGGCTGCGCTTGGCGCCAGCACGGTGATGCTGACAGGGGCGGAGGGCGAGGATGTTAATCCGGCGGCGTCGGTGGTGGTCGCGGCGAGAACGTGTACTCCGTTCGGCAAGGGTGCTGATATGGTAAGCAGGAACTCCCCCGAGGAATCCGGCGTCGCCGTGCCAGTGTGTGCGCCATCGACGGTGACCGCGACGCTGGAGCCCGGTTCAGCAACGCCGGCGATGGTCGGGGAAGCCGTGGATATCGTCGCTCCCGAGGGCGGCTGCAGTATCTCGGGCGGGGCCGGCGCCGTGCCGTCCACCGTCAGGAAGACGGGAAGCGACGGCACGGAGGTGTTGCCCGCCGCATCGGTCGCCGTGGCGGTGATTCTGTGCGACCCATCGGGCCGCGGCAAGACGACGTCGGCAAGGAAGGCTCCCGACGAGTTTGCCCGTAGAACCGCGATTTCGGATTCGAAATCCCGCACTTGGACCGCGCTTGTCGGCTCGGCTCTCCCCTGGACCGTCACCACTCCCGAAGTTAGCACGGTCCAGGAGGACGGGGAAACGATCGCCGGCGCCTCTGGAGCTGTCACATCGCAGGCATCACCTTCCCCCATGCCATCCTCATTCTCCTGACCGGGATTCGGAACCGTAGGGCAGTTGTCCGCCGCGTCGGGCACCGTGTCGCCGTCGGCGTCGCCCGTGCAACCCGGAGGGCCACCGGCGACCCAGGCGTCGATTGCCCGATAGGCGTGGCTATCCGCGACATCCGCCCGGTTGCTGTCGACGCCCGCTTCGAAGAGCGGACCCGGGCAGCTGTGGCCCCAGTAAGAACCCATCGAGGACCAGCTTAGCTCGACCGGGCCGAATGTCGAGTCGGCACCGTAGAACAGGGCCGTCACGTTGTTGTGGTAGAAGGCATTCGGCCAGGCGTCCGGGTCGTCGAGACGGAGTCCCGACTTCGGGCCGACGAGGTCATTCTGGTGGACGTCGTTGCCGGTAGCCACGGAGAGGCGCATGCCGTAGGTCATATCCCCGTCGAGAACGTTTCCCGTCGCCTGGGTGTTCGTCACCGGGTCGGGCAGGAAGCCGCCATCGGGCGCCTTGTACATCTGGCCTACAAGGCGCAGGCCGGTCGGCTGGATGTTCGCGCCGGTCGCCATGGTGACGTGGTTGTCGCGGATGTCGTTCGTGTTCGCCGGCCCTACGACCGCGATGCCGGCATCGAGAGCGCCGGTGATGGTGTTGCCCACGAGGGTCGCACCGGCCCCCGGCCCGACCTGTATTCCCGTACGGTCGCTCTGGAACGTGCAGTTCTCGACGCGGAGCCCCTGGATGCTCCAGCCCTGAAGTCCGATGGCGAACGCGTCCGCCCAGGTCGGGCCACCGACGGTGCAGTTCCGGACGGTGATGTTGACCGGGGCGGCCCCGCCGATGCTCGCCCACCCGCTGCCCACGACGATGCCGACGCCCGCGCTCGGCTTGGGTACAGTTTGCGTAACGGAGTGGCCGTCGCAGTCCAGCGTTTGGTTGTCGCTTACGATTTCGATGGACCCGACGACGTCCGTGGTGAGCGTGCAGGTATCGCCGACGCGGACACCCACCGTCCCGCACTGGTCCTTGCCGGGGTCGTCGCTGATGATGGTCGTGCCCGGCCCAGGTTCGACCCAGAGCACCTTCGGGGCATCGAGCGTCGTGGTGACGGTGACCGTTCCGCCGTCGGCGGGGTGGATGACCTCCGACTCCTCGTAGCTCCCGAGGAAGATGTGCTGGTCGCTGTCGGTCGGTAACCCCGAGAGCGTGATGTCCACGGGGACGTCGTTCCCGCGCCCCAGCGACAGGGTGATGATGGTCGGGGCGACGCTCAACCGAGCGAAAACCTCCGTCGAGGTATCCACGACGATACCGTTCAGCTCGAGGTGGTCGCCGACCCCGCTGGTGTCGTCGGCCAGCGGTACCAGGCCGTAGGACGAGAAATGCTCGAGCTTCGCCGCCGCGGAATTCTCGTCGGGACGATGTTCGCCGTCGTCGAGGTGCCGCCACGAGCCGTGCTCGAGTACCGCCACGCGGAGCGCGGCAGCGTCCACCCCCGCCGGCAGCTCCGACTCGTCGTAGGCGATGGAGACGGTCGGGGCGACGGCGAACGTCAGTCCGTCGGGACCGAGGTCGAACACCGACCCCACCGCGCCCCAAGGAGTCTCCAGCGCCTCGCGCACCGTGATGCTCGTCGGATTGGCCAGCGCACCGGGTGGGATGTTCAGCGTGAGCCGGCCGAACTCGATGGTGCCACCGAGCCCATCCATGGTGAAGGAGACCAGCGTGCCCGGCTCGGGCTCGTTGCGCGGCCCCTCTCGACCGCAAGCCAGGACGACAACGCAGAACGTCACCCAGCGGACCGCGTGCCCCTTCATGGTCTGCCTCCTCCTGTTGCGACTCGCACCTCGGACGTACCACCGCCGACCGTACCGGCGCCGGCGCGACCGGCCCGGTCGACCGCCTCTAAACCGTTGTCGCTGGCAACATGGTGGCCGGACTGCCACAACGCCCGGCTGGAACTGCAGCGGACCATCGGTCGTCGTGCCGTCCCGACGACCTCGACCCGCGCCCTCTGCGGCCCGCTCGCGCCCACCGTCCCTCTCCGCTCCCCCCGTGGACGACCTGGACCTGCCGCTCTACCTGCTACGCCCTCGTTCCCGATCCTCGCCCGTGCCCTCGCTGGCCGCCGTGCCGGCCCCACATCTCGCCACCCAGCTCGAGCCGCGCCACCGTCACCTCTTCCGCCGCCGACGACGGGATTTCTCCCGACCCCGACGAATTCGAAACCAACATCCAGCGCCAAGAGACATGGTACGGGAGCGGGCGGTCCGGTCAAGGACATTCTCGGGCCAGCGTTCGATTTGTGATCTCGATAATGCGGAAGCACTGCGACGTTTGCGTTCCTGCGGGGGTAGCCGCCCTCGGCTCCACTGACGCCATGTCGTCGGCGCTCGCCCCGAACAGACGAAACCGCCTCGCCTGTTCGCCAACTGTGCCCGCCGGGCCCAGGCATCTTCCCCCAGCGAACGGGGACGTACAGGACGTCCACACTGCCGCATCCCCGGCCTGCCGGTTCGACGTAGCCCGGACGGCGCGGACCCTGGAATTGGCCATTTCGATTCTCGGAACACGCTGGAATCACGCAGTTCGCGCCGAATCTGTTTTCCCAGGCTGAATTCGATCCCAGCACCGCGGCCATGGCCCGAGGCTTCCTCAGCGGCGGCATCCAGACGTCGTGGCCTTGCGCCCGGAGCCGAGGTTCCGCTGCCTATTTATCGAATCGAAAATGCAGTAGGGTGCCCTCCCGCGACCGCGGAGTGGCGTGGTCGCAGGAAGGAGGACTCGACGATGGCGAAGACGAACGAGACCACAGACCTCGGGGGTATCGCGCACGGGGACCTGCTGTACGCCGTGCGGTCCCTGGTGAGTGCAGGAAAGACAACGACGCTGGAAGTGGCCCGCTTGGCGGGCGAGCGTTCGGCGCGCATCACGGCGCTCGAGGCGGAACTCGCCGTGCTCAAGGTCGGTGGGTCGGTCTCGATGGACTCGGTTGCGCCGGCACCTCGAAAGCGGGGACGGCCCAGGACCAGGCCCCCGACCGTGGCGAAGCCGGTGGGCTCCAAGGTGATCCGCAAGGACGGCCGCTCGTTCACCGTGACCGCCGCGGTTGTCGAGTCGCGGCGCCTCCAGGGCCAGTACCTGGGCAACCTGCGCAAGGTCCCCGAGAAGGAGCGCGACCGCTACCGCGCCATCGTGAAGGCCAAGGGCGTGGCCGCCGCCGTCGCGGCCATCAAGAAGCGCCTTCGCATCGCCTGACCTGACCACCATCGGTTCGGTGGAGGGCGTCCCCTTGGCGGCGCCCGCGGCGTCGTCGGTCAAGCGGGTCGCGTTGGCGAAGTCGCGACTCGATCCCGCGAACGGGAAGGGCCGGTACAAGACCGTCGGCGGCGGGCGTCTGGCCAACTCCGGCCACCACGCGGACCACGTCCTTGCCGTCCCCCACCCCCTCGGCAGGAACAAGCGCACGGTCTGGACCGTACCGGCCTGCACGTTTGGGGCCGGACACGCGGCGCCGTGGCCGGCGGACCTGGTGAAGCCCTGCGTCCTGGTCGGCTGCCCCGCCGGCGGTGTGGTCCTCGACCCCTTCGCGGGCACGGGGACGACGCTGCTCGTCGCCCGGCAGCTGGGTCGGAGGGCCATCGGAATCGACATCAGCGCGAGGTATTGCAGGATGGCGGTGGACATGTTGCGGGGGGAGGGTGACGGGCGAGGCCGGCGCGAACGGCCGGCTCCCAGGCGTCGCGCAGCCGCAGCGAGCTGATACTGGGGGGACCAGGGCGCCCACCATGATGCGCACCGACGCGCCGACCGAGTCGCTCCTCCAGGGACAGGTGGGTCAGGGTGGCGGTCGGCTACGACAGCACGCGGAAGAACCTCCCCGTCCCTGATGTTCGGCCGCTTCCGTCGCAGCGGGCAACGCGCCTCCGGTCAGGCGGCAACTTCAGCTCGAGCCATACTGGCTGGCCGCGCTGAGCCATCCAGGACGGCCACTCGCTGCTTCGCAGGTCCCGTGCCTGGCGGGGGGACATGAGGACGAAGTAGGGTCGCACGCCGCGACACCCGCGGCCGTCATCGCCAAACATGCGCCGCAGGCGCCCAGCCTTCGACGACATCTGCCGGTTGCTCCACCCCGTCTCCACCTTGGCCTCGATGAGGATGAGCCGGGTGGTGCGGCCGGTCTCGAACGCGACGAGGAGGTCCACGTCTTCCTGGTGGCCGGTGACGAGGCCACCACGGTTCCGCAGGACCACCGTTTCCGCTGCGCTCGAGCGCGCGAGGCAGAGGCTCGCCCACAGCCAGTCCAGGTGGTAGTCCATGGCGACGAGCGCGGAGCTCGGGATGTCGAGTCGCAGGGCGGTGCCGAGGCGTTGGCGAAACGCACGGCCCAGCCGCAGGCGCGGGTTGTCGAGAGCGGCAGCCACGAGGAAGAACCGTTCCTTGCGGTTGAACGACTCGATGACGGTGAGCAGCGACGACATGTACCTGCCTTTCTCCGGGACGTCGCATCCTCGCCGAGTACCCGCTCGCGAGCAAGCCGACCGGGGCCCGTGACGGCCTTGACGTGAGGCGGCCGGAAGGGTGAACGTCTCAACCGACGACGCGGGAGGAGAACGAACCGATGATGCCCATCCGAGGAACTCGAGTGCGACGCCGCCACCACGGCGTTCATGAGCCCGTGCGTCGCGACTCGATCATAGCCGACCTGAAGCGCCTTATCGAGGAACTGGTACCCGACGCCGCCCAGCGGGGGCTGACGGTCGGCCAAGCTCTCTGCGAGTCGTTCGACAGGGAGCGGGCCGCGCGGACCGCTGCGGCGGAGGGGGACCCGACCCGGCTGGCGGAGATGCACGAGGTTTGGGCGTTGGTCGAGGAGTTGCACCAGTAAGAAGGCGGTGCACCGGGAGGGACACGACGCGTCGGAGCAGGCCTTCGTCGCCTCGGCACGTCGGGCGGACATGCCCCACGGGGACTGCCCCTGCGGGCGGCAGGCTCGCCAGTTGCTGGGTCCAGTTCGCGCCGACGGGCGACCCGCTGCCGGTCGTCGGGGCTCCTGCTGGGTATCGTTCCTCAGCGGGACCCGAGAGCCCTCTCTCCTCCTCGAGCAGCGCGGCGAGTCGGCGTACGTCACGGGCAGCGCCATCAGCCGCGCCGAGGACCTCGTGCTCTTGCCGCGCGGGGTCCTGCGGGCCCTGCGTCGCGTTCTGCGGGTCGAGGTGCAGAGCCCGCCGCCCGGGTAGCCGCAACACCCAGCGTCGCCCTGGGACGGGTTGGCGGCGCGACAACCACCCGCCGCCCCGCTCGCCGGCCTTCAACAGGCGAAGCCGCTTCGCGTGTTCGTCGCCACCGGCGCCGTTGCCTTTCGGGCTGGCGCATGCGATGGTCACGGAGGTGCCGGGACCTTGGGGGTCGGCGTCGGCGAGCGACAAGCTCCGGGCCGGCGACCTAGTCCTGGCCCACCTGCCGCCCGCGTGACCGTTCGGTCAGGGCGCTTTGCCTACCCGTTCCTTTCCTGCCTGGCCTCCCTTACCAGGAGGTCGCTGCCCGGCGCGAACGGGCGCCGGGCAGGTCTGTTCGGTTACGCACCATCGAACCTCCATCCCCCTTGCGCTTCGCCATTTGATCCGCGTAGCATCGAAACCCAGGAGGCCAACATCATGACCGAGGAAGGGCAGGGAAACGTGCGCAAGGAGTCCGCTCAGACCGCGACACCGGCCGCACCCAAGAAGAAGGGTCGGCCACCGAAACCGCCGCAGCCGTACCCGGGGAGCACGTTCAGCCTGGCGAAGGCGCAGGTCACCGAGGTCGCGCCCGATGACCTCGACATCGAGGACACGACGTTCCAGTGCCGGGTGGTCCTGAAGCCCGAGGCGCTCTTCGACTCGGTGCGCACGCACGGCATCCAGATGCCCTTGGTTGTCCGCAAGCACCCGCGGAAGAAGGACCGCTACCAGCTCGTCTGCGGCTTCCGCCGGGCCAGCGCCGCGAAGGCCGTCGGGCTGGCCAAGGTGCCCGTCGTCGTGCGGGACCTAACCGACGAGGAGGCCCACATCCTGTCGTACACCGAAAACGAGAACCGTCGGACGCTCAACGACCTCGACCGGGCCCACGCCATCGTGAAGCTGCAGTCGGCGGGCAAGGACACCGCAAAGATTGCGCAGCTCTACCGCCTCGGCGAGCGCCAGGTGCAGCGGCTGCGAGAGCTCGTGGACTACCCGGCGGAGTTGCGCAAGGCCATCGCGGAAGTCGAGACGACGGGGGTCACGACGACGCACGCGATGCTCCTCATGGCGGCGGCGCGGAAGTACCGCGCACGCTTCGACCTCAAGGAGTGGCTGGTCGGGGTCCGCAAGATGAAGATGAGCGTCGAGGATCTGCGACGGGAGCTTCGGACGGAGTTCGGTGGCCGGCGGGGACCGCGCAGGGCGTGGCGGCGGACCGGCGACATTTTCAGCTTCGACCTGAAGAAACTCAAGGATGCGCCGGATGCAGAGCGCGGGAGAGTGATCTCGGAGTTGCAGAAACTGCTAAAGGAGTTGAAGGGTTAGAGCGGAACGACATTGATGTCGGGGAGGGAAGCGGAACGGGGACCCAGGGGTGAGGACGAGCATCGACACGTCGGACGAGAACTGGCGCGACCGCGGCCAGCTTCGTAGCGGCGGTGAACGAGTTGCTCGGATGTCGGGAGGCGCGTCGGGAAAGTTGGGGTCGCGTGGGTCCCATGACGCCGCCGGTGTCGACTGCCCTTGCGGGGCACGTTCGTCGTAGTTGCCAAGGGTCTGAGAAGGAAGCGAAGCGCCGTTAGAAGCAAGATCGCTCACCGCCACCCATCGTTCCTCGATCGGATCCCAGACCTCGTCAGCCATGGAGATTCTGCCGACGGAGACGCCTGTTCTGAGAGCAGCCATGTCCGGAAGTTGCATCTCGAAGGCCCCCTGCCGAACCCTCAGCGCCATATTGCACCCTCATCTCGACCATGCCCGGTGGAGTTGGGGGAGATTCCTCCCGCACGCGCTACCGGCCAGTGCCGCACCCGCTGTCGCCACAGTGGGGCAATCCTGCACCTAGGGACAACGTCCTGGTACGAAGTCCACGGGGGGACCGGAGTCCCCGATCGTCCGCAGCACTTGGTGACCTTGATCCGTGAGTATCGACCAATGAAGCGTACCCTGGGGCCGATCGTACTGATCGAAGAAGTTGATCATCTGGGCGTCGGTGGAGCAGCTACCGGTTAGGGAGCCGCCCTGAATGACGCGACACCCCGTGGGCAGGATCTCCAACGTGATCCACTCGAAGTTGTTGCACCAGAATCCGAATGGTCCGTCCGCGGCAGATGAGGGCGCGATCGAGGCCGAAGAGGCGATCATGGGGCTACTGGAAGCCGGTGGTCGCTGCTCCATCGGCGGAAGTGGCGTGGTAGGCGGGTAGGGGGGAGGAGTACCAACGCAATTCAAGCCATCTGGTCGGTATTCCGGATCGCACGCACACGTGGGGGTGTCGCGTACGACGACGCAGGTGCCGTGGCCTGAGCAGGGTATCCTCGCGCACGCATCGTCGCGACCGACGGAGCCCTCGACGCCGCCATGGCCGGGTCCGATCGGCCTCGACGGCGCATCTGCTGTCGCAGCAGGCAGGTGGTCGCCGCCGTGGTGGCCCTTCCCGCCGACGAGCACAGCGACGAGCCCGACGAGCCCGATGCTGACGACGATTCCTAATCCCAGCAGCAGCTTCGTCCCGGGCGGCAAGGGGCGGCGCGGTTTGGGGGGCGGTTGATAGGGGGTAGTCGGGGTCACGCCAACACTACGACCCGACGGGGCCGGTCGCGTCGTATCCGGTTCAACGCCCAACGACGACGATGTGGAAGTGGCTGTCGAGGTTTCGAGTTCGGGAGCCGCGACGATCACGTCCGACAACGCCCGCCACTCCTCCGACAGCGGATGCCAGACCTCGTCGGCCGCCTCGAGGCGACCGTCGCCCAGCGCGGCGCGGATGTCGGCAATGCTCTCGAACTGACGTTCCTCACCATGATGCCGGACACGGATCGTCATCGAAGCGCTCCGCCAGCACGACTGCACATCGACGGGGGGATAACCAAGGACTCGGTGATGGTGCGTGCCACGAAGTTGACGATGGGCTGCGAGCGGCAGGATGGTGGGGTCATCGGTTGCCTCCCCGGTTCGGCCCCTCCATGAAAGAAAGGGGCAGAACGAACCCTGCCGTAGCTACGATCCGCTTGCCCCTTCCGGCCCAAGCGAAGGGAATCACCCCTCGCCGTTCCGGCGGTGGTCGCTACGGCAGCTGTCCGAGGCATCCGAAGTCCTCTCGCCGTCGCGGTTGATGAAGCCGCCAAGCCCGGTTTGCCGAGCGAGCGAGGGGAGGTCGTCTGCCTCGGCAGGATGATCCTATCGCGGCAAGCGAAGGTCAAGCGACTCGCATCGGGGGTCCGTCGGACACGGTCAGCTCCCAGAACGACGTGAAGTAGCCGGTGAACGATGAGAGGCTCAGAACGGGTGCAGAGCGGGACCACCCGTGCCGTCGGTACCCGAGACGCTGTTGATGGTCGACGTGCCCATCATGGATCTGAGCGCCTCCGCGATCTGCTCGACGGTCGCATTCTCGATCCGGATGAACAACTCGCGTTTGGCCCGCGGGGCCCTGGGGTATGCGAGTTTCCGGCGAACGCGCTCAAGAAGCAGCGCCGGCAGCACCAGTTCCCGGAACGTCGGGTTTCGGCCGAAACGCGACCTCGCGCTCCGCAGGTGCAGGCATCCGGCGCATCGCCAGCGCCCCGTGGCGACGTCGAGCCGAAGTACCGCCGCACGTCGGCCGCACTCGCACTCCGCCAGGAGACGGGAACCGTAGGGTCGCGGGTCCGGAACCAGCGACATCTCCTGCGGCCCCCCTGGCGAGTCGATGGTGATCCGAAACGCTCCCCTCTCGTCGGGGATCAAGTTCCTGGCGACTTCACGCAAACGCGACACCCGGAGCCCCGGCACCTCCTCGAGGCTCGGAAGCGGACGTTTTCTAATGGCTGGTGCCGGGCTGGACCTCGACGTGGTCCCCATCGTTCGACCTCCTGCACGTGATCTGCAACTCGCGGTCCCAGTCCTTGCGTAGCGCCCGGATCTTGGCCAAGGCGGCGAGGGTGACGGCAAGCCCGCCGGTCATCCGCGTATGGAGGCGCCCGTACGCGGAGACGGTGTCGGCGAGGCTGGGTTGGGAGAGATGCCTGCTCAGGCGAGCCGCGACCCTACCGGCGAGGACGTAGGATGCGACGGCGGTGCTGGCCAACAGAGCTTCCGCCGCCCCATCGCCGGGCTCGAGCAGCGCGACCGCGATGGGACTTAGCATCGCAGTCTCTGTGGCGTGCCCGGCTTCGGCCACTCCCGCGCACGCGTGGAACAGCATGCCGATTCTGCCGCGCACGACCTGTTGCACGACGGCCGGTAGGTCCTTCAGCTTGTTCGGATCGAAGTGTTCGGCACCCCGTCGGTCGATGAGCAGTTCGCCTCCGCTTTCTGTCCGAAACCGCGTCACGTCGTCCAGCCCGAGGGCGATCCCAAGTTCGTCGAAGTACTCGGCTCGGTCGGCCGCCTCCCCGGCGTCGGGTGGCGACGCGAGTTTCCCGGGCTCCACCGCCAGCGGTTCAACAACCTGGGGTCCGGTGTCTGCTTGCGATTCGGCCCGGTCGCCGTCCTCACGGTCCCGTGGACCGAATACCTGCCTGCGGAGCTTCTCTCGGATCTCGCGTTCCTGGTCCTTGATGGATGCGCGTGACATTTTCCACCTCGCACGACAATTATGGACCCGACCATCAGGCGGTGGGAAGGGGGGGCCGCTCGAGGTCAAACGAGAGGTCGTGACGCCAAGTCGGAGGACGGTTTCTGCAAGCCCGACATGGAGCAACACCGACGTCCCGGAGGAGGCCCGGGTTCAGCACCGCCGCCGACGACGGACTGCCGGAGGTTCAGCGGCGCGACGTCCCTTCGCGAGATCGGCACGCACGAACGGGCCGCGCTCTACGAGCCGACAGGGGTTCCAAGAGGAACGGATGCGCGGCGGACCCCCCTACCCTTTCCGATCGAGCGTGTCCTCCGGCTCGTCGGCCCTGCCAGCCTCTGGACCACTCGTTGCCGCGGGTTCTCCGTCTTCCGACCCACGGTGGGGGGAACGGAGGCTCGCGCGGACGCACTTGTGGAACCGCCCGCCGTCCTTGATGCGGTCCCACACCCGATCTCCGACAAGAGATCGGAACTGCTCGGGTGGGAGATTGGTCGTCACGATAGTCGGGCAACAATCGTCGTGCCTGGTACAGAGGACCTCATCCAGGCGGCTGCGCCAGTTTCCCTTCACGTCGTCGTACTCGACGCCGACGTCGTCGATGACCAGCGCCCAGACGCGCAGGAGCCTTCTCACCACCGTGTCCTCGTACCAGTTCGCGCGAGCGAGCTCAGATCCGCGAACGAAGAGGCCATCATGCAGGTATGCCCACCACGCGGCCTCGAGACTCTTGCCGACACCGCTCGGACCGGCCAAGACCAGGATTCCCTCGTCGTGCTTCTCGACCTCGACCAACTCCTGCGTCGGCACCAATCCGTCGAACCGTCCGTTGCGACCGATCCCCAACGTTTTCCAGAATCGTCGCGGTACGTGAGCATGCTTCGCGTCGAGCTCCTCCAATTCCGCACGGTACTTCAAGAACAGGTCGCATCCCCACCCATCCGGGAGCGCGGTCTTCGCGCTGACTGTCGCCCATCGACACTCCCTACCGAACCCGTGTGGACAGCTGTCCCGGTTCGGACATCGTGGCTCGGCTGGGGGCGCCGACGGCTTCGGCGGTGGTGGGTCCCATCCCGGTACCTCCGGTGGCGGAAGCAACTCGGGTTCGTCGTCATCACGCTCCGGACACTCTTCGTTGCCCTTGCTCATGTCTGCCTTCCCTATTCCAGCGATGCGTCGCCCGGCGAAGCATCGGCCCACGCCGTATCGCTGTAGCTCCCACGCCGGGCGGTGGACGTGTCGCGGGTCGTCGCCAGGTACCGGTTGGCCCGCAGCTCCAGAAGGCGCAGCTGCCAACCGACCTTGACGAGAAATTGATCGTCGTCGCGTACGAAACGCTCAAGTACCATCATGATCTCCGCGTCGGGACGACCGACGATGAAGGAAAGGAGCACCGCGCGGTCCTTGTCGCCGATGACCGGCCGCGAGACGCCCCGGAGCTGGTGGAGGAGGCCGGCGTAGACCTCCATGAATCGTTCGACCCGATCGTCGGGGCATCGGGCAGACGTCGTCGAACCGTCGCTGCCCGATGAGGCGTCTGGAGTTCTGAGGACGCCCTCGGTGGACGCTTCCTCCATCGATCCGACGTCACCCAGCCGTGGCCCCCCTCCGGGGGTCTGTTCAGGGGTCTTTCCTTCTTTTGGGGTCTGTTGGGGTGAACCCTGTTCACCATTCGTTGCCTTTCCGGGCAGCCCATCGGTGAACGACGTACACCCCTCGCCGGCCCGCCGTTCACCGAACGCGCTTCCCTGAACGTCCGTCACCGAACGCTCTGCACGCGTGGGCCCCCGCGTCTCCAACGTGGCGACGATGTGGTCCAACGGCTCTACCGAGTAGGTAGCCGCGTGCCCGTGGCGTCCCGTATCGACCACCCGCAGAAACCGGCCCTTGAGACGGGCGAGCGACTTCGAGAGTCCCCGCTCGGACACGCCGGCGTCGTTGGCCCACCGGGCGGTAGACGTGAAGAAGGTCCTGTCCCGACCCGCGCGGCCCAGCGCTACCAGGAGGACCGGGAGGTCCGCGAGGTGGAGACCCAGTGCCTTGAGATGCCGCAGCAACGCGAACGGTGCTGGCGCCCAGTGTCGGGAGGGAACCGACCGAACAGCCGTCGCGGTATTTGATGGCGGCCGCTGGCTCGTGTCGTCGCCGCCCGTCCCACTCGTTGCGGTGGCGCTGCCGGCAGGCGACGGGCCGTCTGCCCGGTTCTCGTCCGAGGTGGAGTTCATTCGATCACCCTGCTGCTCCGGCGCCGTGGATGAAGGTTCCGATCAATCATTTCCTCCGCCCGTGCTAGCGGGACGCCGCGGAGTGCGGGAAGAAGAAACGGAAGCCCGCGCGTCGCGTGCCCGCGGCGTGCCCGAGGACCTCAATTACAAACCGCGTGGCGACCGGGGTCGGCGTGTCGTAAAGATCGTTGCAGTAGAGGAAGCCGTTCGCCGTCACGCGGCACTCGCAGGTGTGTTCGCGCCCGTCGCGGCCTTTCATCGTCCGCCGCATGGTGGTTCCAAACCTCGGGCAGCGGGGATCGAGAAGCGCCGCCCGCAGCCGAGCTTTCCCAGTTGACTCCTTCTTGTCCTTGCTACTATCTCGCATGCGTGTCTCCTCTTTGACCCTACGGGGTCCGGCTTCGCGTCGATCGAACTCGCCGAGGACATCCCGACGAGCCAGACCGACGACGCTCGCGTGATGGTGCGGCCAAAGCGGGGGCAACTCGGTCGCAGAAACTCGTGAGATCAATTCGGTGGAAGGGACGGAAGCGAACAGGATGCTCGGCTGCTGTGCTGCGACGGCGAGCGCTACGCGGCAGCATCGTCGGTTTTCCGGAGCTACTCGGCTCCTGCGAGGGCGTCGGGACATTCGGACAGGCTGATCCCGTGGTCCGCCGCCATCCTCTCCGGCGTATTCGACCGAGCGCCACCACGAGAGGCAGGGCGAGCTGTCGGAGGTCAGGAGGTGGCACATGGTTGGCGTCCCGCAGATGCATTCGGCGCGCTCCTCCGGAATCGTTCTTCGCGGTGCCGACCAGCGCTCCGGCCATCGGTGCGGTGCTGGTCCTCATGGCGGTCACTGCCTCGTTCCCTGCGGCGTCTCGTCGTCCGGGGCGATGACGCATGGCGGGCTGGCATGCCCCAAGACGGCGTCAGCTCGAGCACCGAGGTGAAGCATTCCGGCTGTCCAGGAGGAGGGGGAGGACAGACGCACGCGGCCACCCTCAACCGGCCGCCGCACCCGTGGTCGTAGTCGTCGCCGGCGCCGTGTTCGAGTGGGTGCGGGTCTTCTTGGCCTTCTTGCTCGAGGTAATGCGCGCAACCCGAGCACCGGTCTTCTTCTCCTCGGGCACGTGGGAGCGCGGGAAGAAGAACTGGAACCCGGCACGACGGCTGCCCGGCGCCTGGCCCATCACCTCGCGCGCGAACGTGGTCGCGACCGGCGTGGGGCTGTCGTGCAACTCGCCCTCGTACTCGAAGCCCGCGTCCGTGACCTTGCAGACGCAGGTCACGGTCTTCCCCGCCCGGGTCGTGACCGTGCGCGTCATCGTCGAGCCGACCGGCGGGCAGCGGGGGTCAGCAAGCGCTGCCTGCAGGCGCGAGGGTGAGCGACGTCCAGCCGGAGTTGCCCGCGAGGGGCGCTTGCGGCGAGTCACCGACGCCGACTTGCCCGTCTTGTGGTTCCTGTCCTTCCTCTTCATGACGTTCTTCCTCCTGCCTCGCCGGCCCGCCGTTGGGCCGCTCCCTGCTTGCCGGGGAGTCCAAGAACGTCCTGGAATCCCGACGAGCGTGGAGAGAGCTTGCACCCGCAGCTGCAGTCGCACGGTCGCAGAAAATCCCGACTTCGGATGCGTGCCGGGGGGCGTCCGGGGTCGAAGCGATGGGGAGGAGAGGCGCCTACGTTCTGGACATCAACGGGTCTGGGCCAGCGCGTCCAGGTACTCGGCGAGCTTCATCCCGTGGGCGGCCGCCATCCTCTTCAGGGTGTCCAGTCGGGGGAAGAACTCGCCAGCCTCGATGCGGCGCAGTTGCCGGGCGGAGACGCCTCCCACGCCCGACTGCCGGAGCCCTTTCACCTCCCGCAGCTTCGCCACGGCCAACCCGAACCGGCGGTCGTGCACCAGCTTCTGGTGCAGGGCCCGGTCCCGAGCGGCGGGGTCGAGCGCCACGCGCACAGCCTCGATGTCCAGGTGGACGTCGGCGCTGGGCCAGGAGATGTAGCTCCCGTCGTCGGCGACCTCGAGTTGGGCGCGGTCCTTCGGCGGGATGGCGGCCAGGGCGGGGAGTCGGGCGAACGGAAGCTCGAACCTCTCCAAGGCACAGGACAGGACGAACAGCATGTCCTTGACCACCGTCGCATCGGCGATGAGGTCGTCCTGGGCTGCCAGGCGCCAGGCGCCCAGAACACGTCGGGGTAGCTCGGGCCCCCGGTGGACCAGGAGGTTGCGCAGGGTGCGCAGGTCCGCCCTGTCCAGCATCTGCGCTACCCATCGTGGCTCGACGTCAGCGCGGACGAGGAGGGCACGCAGGACATGACGCTGGTTCGCCCGGCGGACGTACTCCGTCACGCCCCCCAACTCCGAGGCCAGCGCCAGGACGAACACGTTGTGGGTGCCGTTGACGCCGGCGGCGTCGGCCGAGCGCACCACCCGCATCGAACCCGCCGAGCGGATGGTCCCTGCACAGCCCGGGTCCCTCATGAGCACGGTCATCGGTACCGCGTTTTCCATTAGCTCTGCTCCTTCCGCGTCCGCACCTTGGTCTCCCACTCCGCGAGCAGCTCGACTCGGTGCGCCAACGTCGCGTCGAGGATGGCCTCTCGCTCTTGGCGCCGAGGACCACCTCGACCTCGCGGCCACACCTTCTTCGACGCCAACCAGCCGGGCGCGCAGTCCATGAAGAACACCCGCACCTCCCAGCACCCCGGCTTCCGGGCGTGGAAGTGCGGGGGGATGTGGTCACTCGAATTGAACCAGAGGTCCAACCCGGGAATCGTGAACGCGGTCACCTTCGCCAAGCGCGCTCCCTGTTCCTGAACCAGAGCATAACCAGGTACGGACAGGCTGTCAACACGCCTGAAAAGACTCTGTCCGCATTCGGCATAAGGTATATGGAGGGACAGTAGCTCGTATCTCGTCGAGACGCCGCCTCGCTGGCCATCCCGGTCACCGATGTCGGCCAACACCAACCCTAGCGCCCTCGCGGCGCGCATTGCGCCGCAGGGGCACCCGCCCCTCGTGCGCCCAAGGAGGAGCGGATGACGTACGAGAACGCCGAGAACATCGCCACCTCGGCCGCCCGAGATCAGTTCGAGAGCATCGTACGCAGCGGCGCCCTCCGCGTCTGCGAGCGCGCCGTCTACTACTCCAACGACTGCGACGACCGCGTCCAGGAGGGACTGGCCCAGTGCTGGGCGTGGTTCCGGCAGCAGGCAATGCTCGGCCACACCCCCGACGTGGCCCTCGTCGTCCACGTCGCCAAGTTGCGTACCAAGGACCGCGGACGTCGGTTCGTTTCCGGCGACGGCACCCGGTGGGGCGAGGACGTCTACATCCAGCAGGAACGAGGGGTCGATCTTCGGCGCCTCGACGGCGTCCCCGACCACGACGACGACGATGAGCGCCACGAGGACCGGTCGCTGGGGCTGGCGCGACCGGGCATCGCCAGCCCGGAAGCGAACGTGCTGAGCGCGATGGACCTCGGCGCCTGGTTCGCCACGCTCTCGGCCACCGACGGCGACATGCTCGAGCTGCGCTACGAGGGTTTCGGACTGGAGGAGGTCGGGAAGGCCACCGGCCGCTCCACCGTGGGCGTGTTCCGGCGCTGCCGACGACTCGGTGTCGAACTTGCGGAACGGGCCGGCATCAGCTTGCGCGGCAGCGTCGGACGGCACCTTCGCCGCCACCAAGGAAGCGACCGATGCTGCGGGTAAGGTAAGCCAGGGGGGGAGGTGTCCATGCTTGCGCGATGAACATGCTGCCGGTCTAACTCTCGCCGGCAGTGAGCGACGCGATCTGCGTCGCGGTGCGATCGACCTTTGCGGGACGCGCCCGCCCCGGGGCGACATTCAGGGGAGCCCACGAGAGCGGCGCGAAGGACGCACTCCCGCCCCTGATGCCCCGTGGCCAGACAGAGCGCGCCGAAGGCTGCAACCGCGGCGGACTCTGCGGCCGACGTCGCGGTCGTCGTGCAGGCGGCCGCGGCCTGATTTCAGACCCGGTCGAACCTCGCGGACGACGGGCCCTCCGACCTGCGGACTGGTCGGCGAAGTCGTTCCCGCTCGGCGAGGAGGAACCGTCTCCGTCCGCGCCGCGGCCGGGCATGAAGGGAAGGTCAAGCGATTCGAACCAGTAGTTGACTGGTGCGACACCGCTTCGTCGAGTCAGCTTGGTCGACACGGTGTCATGCGCTTCCGGGAAGGAGGTAGGTGATGTTCTTGCTCGTCGAACTTCTTGGCGGTGGCAGCGTCGCGCTTCTGCTACTGGGCGCGGTCGCATTCCTCGACGGAGAGGCGACGGCCGCGTGCGTCATGCAGAGCCGGCGGCAGGTGCACCAGATGCACGCCGAGGCAGACGCCCGTGTGCGCGGCGTGTACGTAGCATTCGGGCCGATGATGACCCCGGCCGTGCGCCAAGCGTACCAGCGACGCCTCTGGTGCTGACGGAGACCTGGCGATGCCGTCGCCGAGGCTGCCGTCTCCTACCCGACCTTCCGGCTACTCGCCATTGGCGCTCGCGGCTGCTGAGGTTCTTCCCGCTTGCGTCGATATCGTTGCCCGCGGCTTGGACACGAGAGCAACGCTCCGCGCCGCCGTCTCCGCAATCGGCGCCGGTCACAACCTACGGATGGAGGCGTTCATCCTCCTGGAGCAGGTGTTGCGGCAATATGGGGACGTGATGAGCCGCGAGGTCTTCGACGCATATGCGCTCCAGTTGCTTCGGCTAACTGACCCTGCATTCTACGACATGCCGTGGCCGCTCGTCTTCCCACGGTAGATCATGGCTCCGCTCCGAGGGACCCGGCGATGCCGCGCCAAGAGTGCAATCGACGCCAGCCCGGTGACCGCGGATCAGGACTCGTGTATAGTATTCCTCCGCGACATTTGCGCGATCCGCGAGAATCATGCAGTGTCATGCGACAGTGTGACGTGTAGCAATCATGCGGCCTCCGGAACCACACTGGGAAAGTCGTGACGGAAACGCAGGGCCGCAGCCATGAGT
>JACRCX010000006.1 GCA_016218815.1 Deltaproteobacteria bacterium | reverse complement strand
GAGATGCCCGAGTGGTCGAAGGGGCACGCCTGGAGAGCGTGTGTGGCGCAAGCCACCGTGGGTTCGAATCCCACTCTCTCCGCTGTGGCCCCGGCAACAGCGGCCCGATAACCCGCCAGGCCCGGAAGGGAGCAACGGTAATGGGTGCCGCCGTGTGCCGGGGCCGCCTTCCTCTTGACGTGACCTACAGCACCGGCCTCAGCCGCTCGAGCAGCTCGACCAGCATCCGCGCCGTCGCGCCCCACACCACGTGGCCCTCGACGTCGAACATCCAGGAGTCCACGGTGAAGTCGCCGAAGCGGTAGGGGCCCCAACGGCACGCGCCGGGGGCGGCGAGCGCGCACAGCGAAGGCCACAGGACGCGCTCGATCTCCTCCGGGCTCGGCCGGATCGCCGGCCGTTCGCGCAGCAGACCGACGAACGGCCGGATGAGGTAGCCGGTCAGCACGGGCGTGTCGTTCAGGCGGCCGACGATGCGCACGGCGGCGCGGGGCAAGGCGATCTCCTCCTCGGTCTCGCGCAGCGCCGTGGCCGCGAGGTCGGCGTCGTCCGCCTCCCGCACGCCGCCCGGGAACGAGACCTGGCCCTTGTGGTCGCGCACGGTCTGCGTCCGCAGGGTGAGCAGGGTGCACAGGCCGAGGGTGGGGTCGGGGAAGATCGGTGCGAGCACGGCCGCCGTCGCCCTGCCGTCGGGGGCGAGCTCGAGCGCCGGGCGCGCGGCCAGGTGCGCGGCGAGCTCGTCGGCGAGGCGTTCGAAGTCCACTCGGGATGACGCGTGCGCCTGCGCGCGGCTAGAACGGCACGTTGTCGTCGTCGATGCCGTCCGAGAATTCCTTGAACCCGTCCGCGGGCGGCGGCTCCGAATCGGCGCTCGCCTCCGGGCCGCGCGCGGGAGCTTCGGCGCTGCGCGGTGCGGGCCGCTCGTCGCGCGCCCCGCCGCCATCGCCGCGTCCGCCGAGGAACACGACGCGCTGCGCCTGGATCTCCGTCGTCGTGCGCTTCTGCCCGTCCTTCTCCCAGTCGCGGGTCTTGAGCCTGCCCTCGACGAAGACCTGCCGGCCCTTGCGCAGGTACTGTTTGACGAGGTCGGCGGTCTTGCCCCACACGACCACGCGGTGCCATTCGGAGGTCTCCTTGCGCGAGCCCGTCGCCTTGTCGAAGTAGGACTCGTTGGTGACCATGCGCAGGGTGGCCACCGCCTGTCCCGAGTTGGTCATGCGGTGGTCGGGGTCGAACCCCAGAGTGCCGACCAGGATTACCTTGTTCACGCCCTCGGCCATGCTTGCGCTCCCTTCCTTCCGGGCCACCGCCCGGGCGGACCATCGCCCGGCGACCGGGACCGGATGACATCACGGCGCGCCCCGTCCGTCAATCGCGCGCGCTGTCGACCATCGCGGAACGGACGTCAGGCGTTGCGTGTTCCGGGCCGGTCACGGAAGAAACGGTGGAATTCGGGGGGCAGGCCGAGGTACGCGCTGTGGTCGGCGCCGGCGCCGGGCGGCGACGGTCCGGACAGCGTGAGCCAGAAGACGAAGGCCTCGTGCGGCGTCGGCGCCTCGGCGCCCAGAGCGAGAAACGCCGCGGCCGCCTTGGCGGTGTAGGTGGAATCGAGGCGCAGGCGCTCGAGCTCGCCGAAGCGCGCGAGCGCCGCCTGTCCGGCCGCCGTCGGGACGCCGTAGCCCTCGCCCAGCCAGCGGTCATCGACGCGCAACCGAAGGCGCGTCGCGGCCCGCAGGGCCGACGGCAGGCCGTGGCGGGCGAGGAGGGCGGCCGTGGCCTGCGCGATCCACCACGGCAGGCTCGACGGCATCCAGCGCGACGGCACGACGCGGACCCCCACGACCGCGGAGGACAGACCGGCCAGGGCGAAGCCCAGCGCCAGGCCGGCGGCGGTGCCGCCGGTGCCGCACGGCACGACCACCGCGGCGGGCTCGGGACATGCTCCCTCGCGCACCTGCGCGGCGAACTCGAGGCCGGCATCCACGAACCCGAGCACGCCGACGGGCGAGGAGCCGCCGGGGAGGATCAGCGCGGGGCGGTCGAGGAACGCGGTCTTGGCGGCCATCGTGCGCGCCAGCGCAAAGGGCAGCTCCGCCGCGTTGCGCACGAGGTGCAGCTCGGTCTCGAGCGCGGCGTGGGACGCGAGGTTCGTGCGCACGTCCTCGGACACCGGTTGGGGCGTGAGCAGGGCGCAGACCTGGAGGCCGAGCTTGCGGCCGAAGAGGGAGGTGGCCAGGACGTGGTGCGAGCCGATCGCTCCGGCGGTGAC
This sequence comes from Deltaproteobacteria bacterium, assembly GCA_016218815.1. Taxonomy (GTDB): domain Bacteria; phylum Myxococcota_A; class Polyangia; order DRWM01; family JAAZOP01; genus JAAZOP01. The sequence continues at coordinate 15,903 of JACRCX010000006.1, read as the reverse complement.
CAGCGTCCTGCGGTCGCTCGCGATCGCGTCGGCGAGCAGCCAGGCCAGCTTGCGCGGCTTGTTCCCGCCGTACTCCGGGTTCGTCAGGTCGTCGCGCTTGACGTACAGCTCCCGCCGTCCCACGGCCCGCCCCAGCCTCTCGAGCTGTTCCACGGCGGTCGGCCGAGCCAGGATCGGCAGCGGCCGCAGGACGCGGTCGAGCCGTGGACAGAGCGCGAGCAGCGGCGAGCTCATGTGCGCATCCTAGGCGCAGCGCCTGTTGTTGACAAACGGGCCTTGCGCTACCCTCTCGACGATGCAGGTGCGGAAGCCCGACTGGTTGAAAGTGCGGCGGCCCGGCGACGGAAGCTGGGGCGCCGTGCGCCGCGCGCTCGGCGACGGCGGCCTGCACACGGTGTGCGAGGAGGCCCGGTGCCCGAACCGCGCCGAGTGCTGGGGCGCCGGCACCGCGACGCTGCTGCTCCTGGGCGACGTCTGCACCCGCGGCTGCGCGTTCTGCTCGGTCGCCCACGGAACGCCCGCGCCCCCCGATCCGGACGAGGCCGGGCGTGCGGCCCGCTGCGTCGAGCGCCTCGGTCTGGACTACGTCGTGCTCACCAGCGTCTCGCGCGACGACCTGCCCGACGGCGGGGCCTCGGTCTTCGTGCGCGCGCTCGCCGCCATCCGGTCCCTGCCGCGGCGACCGTCCGTCGAGGTGCTGGTGCCGGACTACGCCGGGGATCCGCTGGCGGCGGTGATCGGCGCCGGGCCGGACGTGCTGGCGCACAACGTCGAGACGGTCCGCCGGCTCACGCCCTTGGTGCGGCACCCGCGCTGCGGCTACGAGCGTTCGCTGGCCACGCTGGCGGAGGCGCGGCGGGTCGCGCCGGGGCTGCGGACGAAGTCTTCGCTGCTGCTGGGGCTGGGCGAGACGCCGGACGAGGTGCGCGGGGCGATGCGCGAGCTGCGGAGCGCCGGCGTGGACGTCCTGGTGCTCGGCCAGTACCTGCGTCCGACCAGGGAGAGCGCCCCGGTCGTGCGGTGGATCGCGCCCGGGGAGTTCGACGCCCTGCGGCACGAGGGTCTCGAGCTGGGGTTCCGGGCGGTGGTGGCCGCTCCGTTGGCGCGCAGCAGCTATCACGCGCGGGGCGCCGCGAGGGAGGCGGGGGGCGAGGTCGAGTCGCCGCCCGGTGGCGCATGAACGGCCTGGGGGTCAGGAAGCTCGGGTTGGTGCCGTACCTGCGGGGTCTCGAGCTGCAGACGCAGGCGGCGAAGGCGTTGCGCGAGCGGCCGGGCTCGCACGAGGTGCTCTTCGTCCTGCAGCATCCCACGGTGATCACGCTGGGGCGCAGCGCGAGCCGGGACGACGTGCTGCTGGGCGACGACGAGCTGCGGCAGCGCGACATCGAGCTGGTGCTCATCGATCGCGGCGGCAACGCCACGCTGCACTCGCCGGGGCAGATCGTGCTCTATCCGATCCTGCATCTCGGCCGCCGGCACCTCGGCCCGGCACGCCTGGTCGAGCTGCTCGAGGACGCGATGATCGAGACCTGCCGGGCCTTCGGCGTCGCGGCGGGACGGCTTCCGCCGCACCCGGGCGCGTGGATTGCCGAGAGTCCGGGGAAGCCGGCGCGCAAGATCGGCGCCATCGGCCTGCGCGTCTCCGGCGGCGTCACGACCCACGGCATCGCCTTCAACGTCGCCAACGACCTCGACTTGTACCGTTCCATCGTCCCCTGCGGGCTGCTCGGCCTCGGCGTCACGTCGCTGGAGGCCGAGCTGGGGCGTCCGGTCGATTTCGCGGCGGTCGAGGACGCCCTGGTGTGGGCCGTGCGCTCCGACCTGGACGACACCACGGATGCCCCTCCCCCGTCGCCGGTGCGCGCCGGAGTCGCCCCGCCGCGCCGCGGGAGCGACGATTGACCCTGCCGCGCGCGTTGCGGAACGAAGCTCCCCCGAACCGCCGCCGCGGGATGCCGTGGACCCCCGCGGGGGAGCGCTGGTTCGGGGTCTCGCCCGCGCTCCCGGACGCCCCCGCCGTCGCCGCCTTTCCCGGCACCTACCCGGCCGCCATGGCGTCGCTCGGATTCCTCGCCGTCCTGCGCGAGATGCTCGCCCAGGGGCTGCCGGTGCACCGCATGCCGCTCCTGGACGGCGACCCTCCGGAGTCGATCGAGGAAGGCCGGCCGCTGAGGTCGTACCGCCTGGTCACCGTGTCCGTCGCGTGGGAGCTGGAAGCGGTCGACGCCGTGGCGGCGCTGCGACGTGCGGGCCTGGAGCCCGATCCCGCCCGCCGCGGTCCCGACGACCCGCTCCTCGTGGCCGGCGGTGCGCTCACGCTGGTCAACCCACGCCCCCTGCTGGCGTTTGCCGACGCCGTGGTCGTCGGCGACGGCATGGACGCCGCCCGCCTGCTGGCTCGCGCGGCGCTGGACGGCGGCGGCCGCCGGCACGTGCTGGAGGCGCTGGGTGCGCTGCCCAACGTCCTTCTGGCGGCGGAGGCCGACGACGGCTCGACGGCCCAGCGGCAGGCGGCGGCGCTGCCGTCCTATTCGACCGGTCCGGGACCGTTGTCGTCGCCGGTGGTGACGGAGGATTCGGCGTTCGGCGACGCCTACCTCGTCGAGGCGTGTCGCGGGTGTCCCTGCGGGTGCACGTACTGCGTCCTGCGCCGCGGGCGATGCGGGCCGTACGTGGCGCACGACGCGGCGACCGTGCTGGCGGCGGTGCCGGAGGGCGTCGGTCGCGTGGGACTGGTGGGCGGCGGAGTCTCCGACCACCCGGAGCTGGAGCGGTTGCTCGAGTCGTTGGTCGCGCGCGGCGTCGGGGTGACGACCTCCAGCCTTCGCGTCGGGGCGCTGACGGAGCGGCGGGTGCGGCTGCTCGCGGCGGCCGGCGCGCGCCAGCTCACGGTCGGCGTGGACGGGCTCTCGTCCGAGCTGCGCCGAACGCTGGGCAAGCCGCTGACCGGCGAGCGGATCGTGGAGCTGGCGGAGACGGCGCGCGGGGTGGGGCTCGAGTCGCTCAAGCTGTACGTCATGTACGGCCTGCCCGGCGAGGCGCCGGGCGCCGTGGAGGAGTTCGCGGCGCTGATCGACGAGGTCCGGCGGCGGGTGCGGGTGCACGTGTCGGCCGGGCCGCTGGTGCCGAAGCCCCGGACGCCGCTCGGGGATGCGCCGTTCGCGCCGGCGGCGACGCTGCGCGCCGTGCGGGCAGCGCTGCGCGAGCGCCTGGGAGCGATCGTTTCCGGTCTGGATCTCGGGTCGATCCGCACGGCGCGGCGCGAGCACGCGCTGGCGCACGCGGACCTGGCGACCGCGCGGAGACTGGTCGGGATCGAGCGGTGAGCGGTCGGACGGGAATGCGGAGGCGGCCGCGGGAGTGCGCTACCATGAAGCCTCGTCGCGCGCGCGTTCGCGGGCGACGGCCGGGGGAGGGGAGGAAGAGGTCGCTCGCACCGTGAACGTTTCGTGGCGCATGATCGCGATCGGCTGCCTGTTCGTCGTGCCGGTCCGCGCCGCCGCGGAGGTCGTTGACCCCGAGGAGGCGGCGACCGTGGCGGCGGACATCGCCGAGGAGGAAGCGGCGGCGGAGCGCACGGCCGCGGAGTCGGCCGGGCCGGGGGCCGAGGAGGACGACGCGTCCGATGGATCGGTCGACGACGAGGTCTACGAGTGGGCGGCGCTGCCGTACGCCGCGTACAGCTCCGACTACGGCGTGCTGTTCGGCGCCGCCGGCGGCCTGGGCAGCCACGAGGGCGGCGTCCGCCCCTACCTTTGGCGCGGCGATCTGGCTCTCTCCGCCAGCGTGATGGAGCACGACGGGGTCTACGAGGTCGCCCAGCAGAACCACCAGCTCGGCTGGGACTTCCCCACCCTCCTGGACGGCAGGCTGCGCCTGCAGCCGCAGCTGCGGTTCCAGCGCACCGTCAACCAGGGCTGGTTCGGCATCGGCAACGCCAGCGTCGCCGCCCTGCCGGACGAGGTGGTCGGCCTGGAGGAGCGGCAGCGCTACCACCAGTTCACCTACACCGCGCCCGAGCTGCGACTCAACGCCCGCCTGCCCCTGGTCGACGGCCTGTCGATGATGGTCGGAGTCCACGGTCGCTACGTGTTCATCGAGCCCTGGACGGGAAGCCTCCTCGAACGCCAGATGAACGGCACGGCCGACGATCGCGATCCTCCGCTCGTGGGCGCCCGGGACCACGGCCTGATCCTCGCCTCGGCCGGCCTGCTGTGGGACACGCGCGACGAGGAGACCGCCCCGACCGTCGGGATGTTCGACGAGATCTCGGTGCGCGGCGGCATCGGCTTCGACGAGGAGTACATCTTCGCCTACGGTGGTGTCACCGCCCACCTGCGCTCGTACCTCCCCCTCGCCGGGGAATACCTGGTGCTCGGCACGCGCCTGCTCGCCGATGCCCTGTTCGGCGACCCGCCGTTCTACGAGCTGGGCCGGGGCGGCGCGTTCTTCCCGGTCGAGCTTCCAGGGGGGGTCGACGGCATCCGGGGCGTGCCGGCCGGCCGCTGGGCGGGACGCGTCAAGCTGATCGGCAGCGTCGAGCTGCGCTCGATCTTCCTGGACTTCAACCTCTTCGGCAAGGCGATGAACCTCGGCGCCGACATCTTCTTCGACTGGGGCCGCGTCTGGACCGCCCAGGACGGCTACTCGTCTCTCGACGGCAGCGGCCCGGGCCTGAAGTACGGCTTCGGTGGCGGCATCTACTGGCGCTGGGGACCCTCGGCGCTGTTCCGTTTCGAGCTGGCCTGGTCGCCGGACGCGACCGACGCCAACCCCGATCTGCCGCTCGGGATCTACGTCGCGTTCGCGCAGGCATTCTAGGCGGGGCGAGCGGTCGAGGCGGGGCGAGCGGTCGAGCGGCCGCGGGGAAGGCGAGCGGTCGAGGGGAAGGCGAACGGGCGAGCGGCCGCGGGGAAAGCGAGCGGACGCGGGGAAAGCGAACGGACGAGCGGTCGAGGGGGAGGGGGGACGGAGGGAGTCGTGGGCAGCAGAAACGACGGCGCGTTCGATCCGCGGTCCTTGAAGCCGAACCGCGAGGGGTTGCTCTGCGTCGATGACGGGACGACGCTGCCGTGGCAGGAGTTCGGCGCGGGCCCGGCGGTGGTGCTGGCCAACGGCATCGGGGTTCGCTGGCCGGGCCTGGCCCACCAGATCAGCGTCCTGCGGGATCGACGTCGCGTGGTCTGTTGGGACTACCGCGGGATGGGCCCGAGCCGGTTGGGCCGACCCGACGCCGACGTCTCGATGGGACGTCAGGCCGACGACGTCCTGGCCCTGATGAACCACATGGGAATCGAGCGAGCCATTCTAGGTGGTTGGAGCATGGGTGTTCAGGTATCGCTCGAAGTCCTCCGACGACGGCCCGAACGGGTCGCGGGCTTCGTCGCGCTGCTGGGGACCTACGGCCGGCCGTTCCGCGGAGCGTTCCCGGCGCCGGTGGCGGCGGTGACCGAGGCGACGTTCGCCTTGGCGCTGCGCTTCCCGGCGCTGGCGCAGCGACCACTGGACCTGGCCGTGGCTCTGCCTGGGCTCGCCTTCCGCGTGTTGTCGGGGGCGGTGTTCGTCGGGGCGGATGCGGATCGGCGGGTGTTCGACGGCAACGTGCGCTGGGTGCAGCAGACCGATCGGCGCGTGTACCTGCGGACGATGCTGGAGCTGGCGCGGCACGACGCTTCCGACGTGCTGCCGGGTGTCCGTTGCCCGTCGCTGATCGTCTGCGGCGCGCGGGACCATTTGACGCCGCCGCGGGTGGCGCGACGGATGGCGGAGACGATCCCCGGGGCGGAGTACCTGGAGCTGGCGGGCGCGACGCACTTCGGACTGATCGAGCAGCAACAGACGCTGGACGCGCGGCTCGTGGCGTTCGTGGACCGGGTGTGGGGTGGCCCGTAGGGCGGGCGGAGGCGGCGGTGGTCGATCGGGGACCGAAGATGCGCGGGGCCGAGACGCGCGAGCGCTGGGCCGAGTCGATCACGGCGCGCGCGCGGGCGTACTGGACGCCGCAGCGGCGCAAGGGGCTGCTGGGCGGGATGCGGCTGCTCTGTCCGCCGTGGGAGGCGGCGCCGCTCTTGCGGGCGCTGCGCCTGCTGCGCGGCGACGCGTCGATGGCTCCGGACGCCGTGCGCAAGTACATGCAGGTGAGCCACATGGCCGGGCTGCTGGAGCCCGCCCTGCGGGGCCTGGCGGGGAGGTTTTCCCCGCTGCGGGTGCTCGACGCCGGCTGCGGCAGCTCGTACCTCTCCCTGCTGCTCGGCTGGTGCGCGCGCAACCGCTGGGAGCGGCCCGTCGAGATTCTCGGCGTCGACCGCGACCCTGTGGTGATCCGGCGTTGTCGGCGCAGCGCGAGTGCCGCCGGGCTCGAGGATCTCGTGCGCTTCGACGTCGCGGAGTTGGGGTCGCTGGACGTGCCCGAAGCTTGGGCCCGCGCCTTCGGCCGCGCGTCCGGCGGGAGGCCGCTGGTGCACGTGCTGGTGGCGCTCCACGCGTGCGACACGGCATCCGACGACGCCCTGGCGCTGGGGGTTTCGTGGGGGGCCGAGCTGATCGCGGCGGCGCCGTGCTGCCAGGCCGAGCTGGCGCGGGAGTGGGGCGCGCTCTCGGACGCCGGTGCCCGCGGCCCCTTTGCACCCGTGTGGCGCTCGGGCCACCTGCGGCGCGAGGCGGGGGCGACGATGACGGACGCGCTGCGCACGCTGCTGCTGCGCGGCTGCGGCTACGACGTGACGGCGATGGAGTTCGTCGCCTCCGGCCACACGCCGAAGAACACGCTGTTGCGTGCGATCCGCGTGGGCGTCCCCGATCCGGAGGCGTTCGGCGAGTACGTCGCGTTGCGCGACGCGCTGGGCGGCGCCGACATCCGTCTCGCCGGGCTGCTCGCCGGGCCTGCATCGGAAAGCACCTCCGACGGTTGGACGAAGCCAAGGTAGTGCGTGGCTGTCCGTCGACACGTGCTCGTCCACCGGACGGTCGCGCAGGGCTCGGGCGCGGCCCGGTCGGACGACGTTGGCCATCCCGGTCGCGGCCGCGACCCTGGACATCGCCGGCGGCGACATGGAGGTCACGACAGCGCGCGCAAGACGTCGTCCGGACCGTAGACCGTCACGTCCGCATCGGCGCGCTGCGGCTGCCGCAGCCATAGCCCGAGCACGACCCGCCGCCCGGCGGCCAGCGCGAGGCGCCCGGCCTTGCGGCGCAGCTCGGCGGTCAAGCGTTCCACGTCCGCCGCGCGGGTCCAGCGGGCCTCGCCGACCAGCAGCGTCTTGCCGTCGGCCGACTCGGCCACGACGTCGACCTCCAGCGGCGTGCGGTCCAGGCCCGGGCCCCACCAGCGCGCCGCAGCCCCCCACGCCAAGCCGCCGGGCCGCAGCCCGGGCACGCTGCCGCGGGCCAACTCCTCCCAGATGCCGCCGGCGTGGGCCGGGAAGTCGCGCTCGACCGCCTGGACGACCGCGTCCATGCCGCCGCCACCGAGCAGCGACAGGTGCGGCTCGACGAACCGGAACCAGAAACGCAGGAAGGGATCGGCGACGCAATACGAGCTGCGCTTGCTGTCGCGCGGCGACGCGCCGCAGGGCACCTCGCGCCGCGCCAGCTCCAGCTCGAGGAGGCGTTGGAGCGGGCGGGAGAGCGACGTTGCGGGCTTGCCGAGGCGCCCGGCGAGCTCCGAAGGCCGGTGGCAGCCTTGTCCCAGGAGTCCGAGGAGCGTCGCGGCCTGGGCGGTGTCCCGCAGGTCGTCGCGCAGCAGCCGCGCGGGTTCCTCATGCAGTGCGCCGAGCGGGCTCAAGACCAGCTCCCGCACCGCCGCGAGCCGCGACCGCCAGTCGGCGGCCAGCTCCCAGTACCGCGGTACTCCGCCCCACACGGCGTAGTCCTCGACGGCGCGTACAGGATCGTCGGTGCGCAATGCCCGTCGGATGTGGCCCGCGGGCAGCGGCCCCAGTCGGAGGATCTCGTCGGCGCGTCCGTACAGCGGCGCCGTGCGGTCGAGCACGAGGCCCTGCATCATCTGCTGCGACGATCCGGCGAGCACCAGGTGCAGCGGCCGCGCGGCGCGATCGATGCGCTTCTGCAGCAGGCTCGGCAGCTCGTGCGCCGCGGCGACCAGCGCCGGAAACTCGTCCAGCGCCAGCACGGCGCCGTCGGGCGCCTCCGCCCACCAGCGTTCGAGGAGCGCGTCCCACTCGGGATAGGTCACCCGCTCGAAGCCGGGCAGCAGCCGGCCGATCTCGCGGGCCAGGGACGCGCGCTGCGTCGCCGCCTCGCGCTCGTCTCCGACCGCGTAGACGGCGCGGCGCGACGGGAGCGCCTCGCGCAGGAGGCGCGACTTGCCGAGGCGCCGGCGTCCGTAGAGCACGGCGAAGGACGGGGCGCGGCGCGCGAAGAGCCGGCGCAGTCGCGCCAGCTCCGCCCCGCGATCGAGAAACGCCAGCTTCATCCTCTCTTCCTCCGCGGCGCCCCCGGGACCATGCCGCAGCAACATAATGTGACTGGCGCATAAGAATAGCAACCGGCGCCGGGCGCGCCGCCGCGCGACCCGCGCCCGCACGAGCGTCCGGCTCCCGGCCTGGCGACGCTGGCCCGAAACCGCCGGTTTCGATCGCGCGACGCGGGATTCCGTTCCGGTTCGTGGGGGCGGAGAAACGCAGGATGGCGCGGGAACCGGAGACGGACGGCCCGCGCTGGCGGCGGGTGCGAAGTCGCGCTTCCAGGCGGTTGTTTCCACTCTCTGGCGCTACCACCAGGTGGCCACGCAGTGCAACGAACGCTACCTCGACGCGCTGGGCCAAGCGCAACCTGATGGCGAGGCCGTCCGTCGCCTGGACGACCTGTGCCGGAGCCGCAACGACCGCGGTACGCACTTCCCTCGGCTCAATCCCGTCTCCGCCACCGACTGCGCCCTCTTCGCCGCCGTGCTGGCCGGACCGCACTTCCTCAACGGCTTCCGCAACCGCGACGTCGTCCGCCGGCTCTGCGCCTGCCGTTCCGCCTCGCGTGCCGACGCCCGCTCCCGTTGCGCCCGCGTCTCGCGGTTGATCCGCAAGCTGCGCGGCCACCACCTCGGCCAAGGTCCCCGGCAGCCGGCTGTACCCGGTCACCCCGCTCGGCCTTACTGTGATGACCACGGCGCTCCGCTTCCGCCACGACTTCCCGAGGGTGCTACGACAGGCCGCCTGATGATGGTCCACGATCACGCAAAATGTCGGGGACGGAATGAACGTTGGATCTACGACACCGAACAGATCGGCGCAAGGCCGACTCGCGGATGACGAGCGGCACCCACGGCTTGACGGCCAGGCCGTTCGGGGTCCACGCTGACGACGTGGGGTTACGATGGCTCGAAAGGGCTACCCCCCTCGGGCACTACCGTCTCAATCGTCCGTCGTGTCGCAGTCGGAATCCACGTCGTCCCCAGGGGAGTCGGCGGCGTTGGCATGGGTGGCCGTCGCATCGTCATCGCAGTCGTCGCCGCCGGACGCCCACGAGGCATGCCCGTCGCCATCGGCGTCGACTCCGTCGATCCCGTCGCAGTCCTCGTCGATCCCGTCCCCCACCCGGGCGTACCGCGAATGAAACACGTGTTGCGAAGTCCCGATCCGGTCGGTGACCAGGGAGCCGTCGGGCAGCGCCGCGAGCGGCTCGTTGCCGCCCATCGCCTGGTTCAGGGCCACTGCATATCCGGTCCCCAGGAACTCGATCAGGCCGGGCGAACAGACGTACCAGAAGCGGTCCTGGGCATCGATGGTGAAGTAGTACATGGCGCTGAAATCCGGGAAATCGTCGGCCGAAACATAGCTGGACGTGAATCCCGACCCGGTGAAGAGTTGCCGGTCCAGATTGCCGAGGTACCCTGACGACACGTAGTATCCGACCCACACTTGGCCCATGTGGAACGCGATGTCTACGGACCCGGCCAAGTCGGGCCATCGCCGGGACGGCGTGAGAACGAACCCCTCCCACGATCCGGATGCGAAGCGGTACAGCGTGTGCGTTTGCGACGTTCCTGATCCCGCGCTCACGAAGAGCCAGGGAGTTCCGTCCGGGGCACGCCGCAGGACGATCCGGTGCGGCTCGTCGGTACCCATCCGTTCCGTCGTCCAAGTTCCGGACGAGGACCGCCGAGCCCGACGCAGGTCGTGGTTCGTGGTGTCGGCGTAGAAGACTTGCAGTCCTCCGGCCACATCTGCGATCTGGGACAGCAAGCCCACCTCGCCCACGGTGTCCACGGTCTCGATGGTCCATGTGCCGCCATCGAACACGCCGGCGTTCAGGTCTCCGCAGGACATCGCGGGGGTGCAGAACGTGAGATAGCGTCCTCCCCCACCCGGAACGGTCGCATCATACGAGAAGTTCGCGGGACTCGACGGCGGGGTGAGGGATTCGCTGGTCCACGTACCGTCGGCGGCGCGCACCGCAACGACGATGTCGTCGCCGCCGGTCGCGCGGCCGACGGCGTGGACCTCCTCGCCGACACGCCGGACCTTCGCCCAGTTCGCAGTGGTCGGCGCGTCGAGGTCCTGGTGGTCGAGAACGAGCGGCGCGGTGTCGGCGGCGGTCGGGAAACGTCGAGCGTCGTCGTCGTCGCAATCGTCGCCACCCGCACTGTCGGGAGCGTGCCAGTCACCATCCGTGTCCGGGCCGTCCAGCCCGTCGCAGTCCTCGTCCACACCGTTCGCGGTCGCATCCGTCAGCCCGGGACGGATTCCGGCGTCGCCGTCGTCGCAGTCCAGTCCTCCCGCGACGAACGGCGGCTCGCCGTCGCCGTCCCCATCGAGGAGGTCTTCGCCATCGCAGTCGGAGTCGACTCCGTCCCCGACGGCCCGGGAGAGCAAGGCGAACCTATGGGTCGGGGAAACTGCGGCGATGTAATGCACGGCCAGTCGGCCGCCCGCCAGGAAGTACGCCTTGGGATCCAGAGAGGGATCCGAACGCAGGGCGTCCACGCTCCACCACGTCGCCAGCACACCCACGTCCGTCGCCTCGACGACCCGCACGTGGATGGATTCCCACAGCGTGCTCCAGCGCGCGAAGACGAATCGCCCGTGAGGGCCGGGCGTCGCGGAAGGCGCGTCCCCGGAACCGTCGTCCGGTTCCATGATGGACGCCGGCTCGGCGTACAACAGCGTCCACCCGGTGTCCTCGCGTCGGTAGACTCGTAGGGGATCGTACCACGGGTCCACGGCCACGACGGGACGGCCATGCGGATCCACCGAGAGCGACCCGCTGGAGACGCCCCCATCGAGAGTCGCGACGACTTCCCGCCTCCAGCCGGCAGTGGTCTCCTGATAGAGCCGCACCTCGCCTCCCGCGACCGCCAGCAGGAACAACCGGCCATCGAGTCCGCGTGCGACACCGAACGGGCGGCCCCCGCCCGCGCCGTCCGCCTCGTCCGTGATCCAGCCATCGGGCAACTGCAGACGCAGCACCCCGATGGATCCGCCCAGTCCGGAGCAGGGCACAACGACGTTACCGCGGTCCATCGGGCGCAGCAGGTCGAAGTAGAGGCCGACATCCACGGGGCATTCTGGAAGTTGGTACCAGGTGGAGTCATCGCCCCATCGCACCCGTCCACTCGAATCCGGGTAGAGCATCCCCAACGCGCCGTCCGGCATCAGGGTGGCGCCAGCCACCGTCCCTGTCGGGCTGTTGACCGTCGTGATGCTCCACGCGCCGGCGGCCGAACGCGTGAAAAGGCGGCCAAACGAGCCGAGGGACCCGCACTCGAACTGGATTCGGCCGTCCGGCCGTTCGATCACATTGGACGGATGGTCCGAAGCGGCCGGGTTCTCGATCACGGAGGCGACGGCTGCGCCCTCGGCCATGCCAGGATTGCGCCGCGGATCGGCGTCGTCACAATCGAGGCCGCCGCAACCAGGACCGCCGTAGCCGTCGCGGTCCGCGTCCTCGGACGGATCGAGGTAGCCGTCGCAGTCGTTGTCCAACCCGTCGCAGATCTCGAACGCTCCGGGGTGAACCGTCGCGTCGTCGTCGTCGCAGTCTCCGGGGCTGGTCAACATCGACGGGATGGTGTAGCCGAGGACATCGCCGGGGTCGCAGAGACACCGCAAGTCGAACGGATCGCCGTACGTGTCGCCATCGCCGTCGTGCCGATAGTCAAGGCAGTGGTCGGGCCGGTCTTCGTCCGTCGCGCCGTCACAGTCGTCGTCCAGTTCGTTGCAAGACTCGGTGATCCCCGGATGGCGAGCCGGGTCGTCATCCGCGCAATCCCCGCCGCCGTTGGGGCACACGCCGGGCGCACCGACGGTCTCGAGTGCGACGTCGCACCAGTTGTCGCCGTCGTCGTCACAGCCTTCGTCGGCGGCTCCTGAGCAGTTCTCGTCGACGCCGTCGCAGCGTTCCACGGCTCCGGGGTGGACGTGACCGTCGTCATCGTCACAATCGTCCTCGTTCGTCACCAGCCCCGGGCCCGGACAACCCGTCGTCGGCGCAGTCGTCGCGTCTCCGAAGCCATCGCCGTCGGCGTCCGTGTAGACCAGCACCGGAACGCACGAGTCGCCGCCGGAGTCATCCGAGAGCTGAACATCCTCCGCCACTTCCGCGTCGGCGCCCGCGGCATCGTCGCCGTCCCCATCCGCGTCAGCAGCCCCATCGTCTGCCGGTCCGGATGCGTCGTCTTGGTCCATTCCTCCGTCCGGGGAATCGCATGCGAGCAGCACGCCAGTGGCGACGGCCAAGCACGCGCCCGCAGCGGTCCACGGTCGGCGGGCTGAGGTCGATGGGGGGCGCGCCGTCCCGGAGTCTGCATCCATGCCGCAAGTGCGTGGGTCCATGTCCCTCCTCCGACTGGCGGCGCCAAGATTCCACTCGAACGCAGATCTTCCGCCCCGACGCCGCGCTCGTCCGGACGACCACTCCGTGCGGTGTCCGCAATCGAAACGCTAGCATTCGTACCGGCCCTGTGCAACGGACGACGCGCCGCACGATCTTGTGGAGGCTAGATGCCAAGCGCGTCGTCCCGTGGAACTCCCACGGCGCAGGTGAAGCCGACGCGGGCTGCGGTGGGCGCTCAGGGGCAACGAGCGGACGAAACATCGACGCTCACTCGTGGCACGCTCTGCCCACGACCACTGCCGGCCCGACCTGAGACCGCACGACGGCGTGCTAGACTCGCACCAACGGAAGCCGGGACCGCCCGCGGCCGAGGTACGAGCGGGCGGCGCAAGGAGGATCCAGCATGGTGGCTGCGGGAACCGGATCGGAACGCCCGCTGCTCGTCGCGGAGGAGCTGCTGCTCCTCCTGCTAGACGACGAGACGGGCAGACCGACGCTCGATCGGACGACGCTGTCCTTCGGGCTGGCGGGCGCGGTGCTGGCCGAGCTGGCTCTGCAAGGCGCCGTGGTCGTGTGCGACGGGAGCGGGAACCGGGGTCGCCTGGTCGCGAAGGACGCGCCGGACCTCGCCGACGAAGAGCTGCGGAGCGCCCGCACCGTAGTTCGATCATGGCCTGGCGCCGCGCCCGGGGCCGTCCTCGCGGCGCCAAGGCGGCCATCCTCGATCGGCTTCGTGCCGCGCTGGTGGACGGCGAGCGACCGGCGCCGCGGACGCGGGTGCTGATCGCGATCCTCTCAGCGATCCACAGCGCGCACCGGATGCTGCCCGAGGCAGACCCGCGGGCCGTCCGGGCGAGGGCCCAGTGGTTGGCGGTCGAGGGCGACTGGGCGGCGGAAACCGTGGCGCGGACGATGGCCGACCTCCACACCGCCTTGGGCGCGGTGCTCGCGGCGGCCGCAGCCGCGGCAACTGCCGCCGGGGACGGGGGAAGCTAGTGGCATGCCGGGCGCCGCGACGCCGGCCGCCGGATTCGAGGAAGCTGGTCCAATCGCATGGTCCCGAGGAACCCCCACGGCGCGGGCGAAGCCGGCGCGGGCTGCGGTGGGGGAGGGTAGTTGGTGCAAGCGCGTTCTGGGGTGACACCTGTACCCGACGGGCGAAGCCGGCAGGATCCGGGACGGTTGCGCGGCGGGAACCGGCCAAGGAAAGGTTTCTTCCACGACGCGAGACGGTCCGGCGCAAGGCCGGCGCGAGGATCGCCAGGATCGCCGGCGGCGTTCCGAGCTTGACGAGCGGTACGTGTGGGGGTCGAGCTTCCGGCGTAGGGTACTACGTTGGCGACCGCGCCCGACGCCCAGCCGGAAGGTGCGGCGTCGGCCGCGGACGCCGGCGGGCCGAGCAAGCCCGCGGACGCCCCCGCGGATCCGAGCAAGCGCGAGAGGCTGGGCGACCTCGACGTGCCGACGTTGCAGAGCATGTACTTGGATGTCGTCGGCCGCGGGACTGGCTCCTCCAACAAGGCGTACTTGATTTGGAAGATCCGCGAGGCGCAGAAGGGCCGCATCCCGGTTGGGCCAAGGAAGTCCACCCGGAGGGAGGGGGGGGTGGTCTATCAGACCTTGCCGCTCCGCATGGAGGCCGTCCTCGTGGCGAAGCTGGACGAGGTCTGGCGCAAGCGGGGGCTGCGCTCGCGGATGAACCTCTTCCGCGAGAGCCTCAACGTCTACCTGACGGGCCTCGGCGAGACCGAGGTCGCGTCGATGCTCACCCCCGGCGCGTGATGGACGAGTTCCACCGGCGGCAGATGGTCAACACGCTGATCAGCCTGATCCAGCAGGCCACCGGCCGCCGGTACTCGATCAGTTTCGACCTGCTCGACGACGACTCCCTCCGCGAGGTCCAGCGCTTCCTCCGTGACATCGAAACCGAGAAGCAGCGTGCCGTGCAGCAGGCGCGGCTGTGGCCGTGGAGGAGGTAAACCTCGCGGGGCGGCGGCGGACGTTGGCCGGTTCACTTCTCCGGGTACAGCGTGTCTGGATCCAGCACCTCGGGCGGCAGCGCGTCCATCGCGTCCATGAACTCGATGCCGACCAGGCGATCCTCGGCGTCGAAGTCCAGGTTGATCTGGTGACCTCGAACCTGCGTCGGCAGCAGCGCGACCGTCGTCTTCACCTCACCGGCCTGGATCTCGCGCTTGAGGCACAGGTACGCGAAGGCGTCGCCACGGTTGTGTTGCCAGTGCATCATCGACCTCCAGGCCCGCGTTCCTCAACGGGTTCGGGCGCAGCGCCACCACGTACTCTCCTGCCACCAAACGCGTGGATCGTCCTCGTACCGGCGGCGCAGCCCCCGGACTGCTCGGTTCCGCGAGGGATGAACAGTTCATCTCCAGGCCCGAGCACGTGCTCCTTGCCGTCGAGGATGGCAACGTACCGTCCGCTGACGACAACCATGTACTCGTCGAAGTCGTGCCGGTGCGGTTTGGAGACGCGGTCCGCGCGGCACGTCCAGAACGCCATCTGGCTCCCGTCGGCAGCCTCGTAGAAGTAGCCCTCGATGTCGTCGGTGTTCTGCTCGGTCGCGCCGATCCGATTCCTGGCGCGCTTCATGAAACCGGGGAAGTCGCTCATCTGCTCTGCGCCTCCGGATGGATCGTCGGACGCCGCCGCGCCCTCGTCCCGCTCAGATCGTCGTGCAGCACGGCACGGAAGGTACCAGCGTCCGGGGGCCAGGGACAACGGTGCGGGAGGGTAGTTGGTGCAAGCGCGTTCTGGGGTGACACCTGTACCCGACGGGCGAAGCCGGCAGGATCCGGGACGGTTGCGCGGCGGGAACCTCCAAGGAAAGGTTTCTTCCACGACGCGAGACGGTCCGGCGCAAGGCCGGCGCGAGGATCGCCAGGATCGCCGGCGGCGTTCCGAGCTTGACGAGCGGTACGTGTGGGGGTCGAGCTTCCGGCGTAGGGTACTACGCAGCCATGTCAAGGTGCCCCGTTTCCGAGAATTTGGCATGACTTTCCGTTCTGTAGGAGATGTTCCCCGCGCCGGGTTGTCGGGGCGCGGGGAGGGTGGCGATGGGCAGCAAGAAGGGCAGCGGAGTTCCCGAACGGTGGT